>NZ_JAVTIY010000003.1:0-552645 GCF_031843745.1 Microbacterium sp. WCS2018Hpa-9 | reverse complement strand
CCCCCCCCCCCCCCCCCGAAACCGCTTACGCCTTGGCGTCTTCCGTACGGAAGGGGAAGCCGAGGTGACGCAGAAGCGCGCGACCTTCATCGTCCGTCTTCGCGGTGGTGACGACAGTGATGTCGAAACCGCGAACGCGGTCGATCTTGTCCTGATCGATCTCGTGGAACACGCTCTGCTCCTGGAGACCGAAGGTGTAGTTGCCGTTCCCGTCGAACTGCTTGCCCGACAGACCGCGGAAGTCGCGGATGCGGGGCAGAGCGAGCGAGACGAGACGGTCCAGGAACTCCCACGCACGGTCACCACGGAGGGTGACGTGTGCGCCGATGGCCTGGCCCTCGCGCAGCTTGAACTGCGCGATCGACTTGCGAGCCTTCGTGACGAGCGGCTTCTGACCGGTGATCTTGGTGAGATCGTCGATCGCGCCGTCGATCACCTTGCTGTCGCGGGCCGCTTCACCGACACCGGTGTTCACGACGACCTTGACCAGACCGGGGATCTGCATCACGTTGGTGTAGCCGAACTCATCCTGCAGCTTCTGCTGGATCTCGGCCTTGTACTTCGCCTTCAGGCGGGGCTGGATCTTGCCAGCCACCGCAGCGTCGGTGGTTGCCATCAGAGGTCCTTACCTGACTTCTTCGCGTACCGCACACGGACGGTGCGCTTGACGCCGTCCTTGGTCTGCTCCTCGACCCGGTGGCCGACCTTGGTCGGCTTCTTGGTCGAGGGGTCGACGAGTGCGACGTTCGAGATGTGGATGGGAGCCTCGACAGTCTCGAGGCCACCCGTCTTGGTGCCACGCTGCGTCTGACCGACGCGCGTGTGCTTGGTGACGTAGTTCACGCCTTCGACGATGATGCGGTTCTTCTCGGCCAGGATCTCGAGGACCTTGCCCTGCTTGCCGCGATCTCCGCCACGCTCCTGCGTCGCTCCGGTGATGACCTGAACCAGGTCACCCTTCTTGATCTTCGCCATGACTTAAATAACCTCCGGCGCCAGCGAGACGATCTTCATGAACTTCTTGTCACGAAGCTCGCGACCGACCGGTCCGAAGATACGGGTGCCGCGGGGCTCCCCGTCGTTCTTCAGGATCACGGCGGCGTTCTCGTCGAACTTGATGTACGAGCCGTCGGGACGACGCGTGGACTTGACCGTACGGACGATGACGGCCTTGACCACATCGCCCTTCTTGACGTTTCCGCCCGGGATCGCGTCCTTGACGGTCGCGATGATCGTGTCACCGAGACCGGCGTAACGACGGCGCGAGCCGCCGAGCACACGGATGGTGAGCAGTTCCTTCGCGCCGGTGTTGTCGGCGACCTTGAGGCGGGATTCCTGCTGGATCACTTGGCCTTCTCCAGAATCTCAACCAGACGCCAGCGCTTGGTGGCGCTGAGCGGGCGGGTCTCGTTGATCAGGACGAGGTCGCCGATGCCGGCGGAGTTCGCCTCATCGTGCGCCTTGACCTTCGAGGTGCGGCGGATGACCTTGCCGTAAAGCGGGTGCTTCACGCGGTCCTCGACCTCGACCACGATGGTCTTGTCCATCTTGTCGCTGATGACGTAGCCACGACGCGACTTGCGGTACCCCCGGGCATCCGCATCGCGAACATCGTGTGCTGCGTGCTCAGCCTCGACGGCAGCTTCCTTCTTGGTGGCCATCACTCAGCCTCTTCCTTCACGGCGTCGTCGGCGGAGTCCGCCTTCTTCGCCTTCGACTTGGTCGCCTTCTTGGCCGGAGCCTCGACGGGAGCGGGCGTCGCACGGATGCCCAGCTCACGTTCGCGGATCACGGTGTAGAGACGCGCGATGTCGCGCTTGACGGCGCGGATGCGGCCGTGGCTCTCCAGCTGGCCGGTGGCCGACTGGAAACGGAGGTTGAACAGCTCCTCCTTGGCCTTACGCAGCTCCTCAACGAGGCGCTGGTCTTCGAACGTGTCGAGCTCTGCCGGAGCGAGCTCCTTGGTGCCGATCGCCATTACGCGTCGCCCTCCTCGCGCTTGATGATGCGTGCCTTGAGAGGCAGCTTGTGAATGGCACGGGTCAGTGCCTCGCGAGCGAGTTCTTCGCTCACGCCTGAGACCTCGAAGAGGACGCGACCCGGCTTGACGTTGGCGACCCACCACTCGGGGGAACCCTTACCGGAACCCATGCGGGTCTCGGCAGGCTTCTTCGTGAGGGGACGGTCGGGGTAGATGTTGATCCACACCTTGCCGCCACGCTTGATGTGACGCGTGACCGCGATACGAGCGGACTCGATCTGACGGTTCGTCACGTAGGCAGGCGTGAGCGCCTGGATCCCGTAGTCGCCGAAGGAGACCTTCGTGCCACCAGTCGCCTGGCCGCTGCGACCGGGGTGGTGCTGCTTACGGAACTTGACCTTGCGGGGAATAAGCATCAGGCAGACGCTCCTTCTGCGACAGGGGCCTCGTTGCGCGGCGCGCGGCGGCGGTCGCCACCACGGTCGTCACGACGGGACTTCGGTGCGTTGGCCTGCTCGCGAGCAAGCTCCTTGTTGGTCAGGTCACCCTTGTAGATCCAGACCTTCACGCCGATGCGGCCGAAGGTGGTCTTCGCCTCGTAGAAGCCGTAGTCGATGTTCGCACGAAGCGTGTGCAGCGGCACACGACCCTCGCGGTAGAACTCCGAGCGGCTCATCTCGGCGCCGCCGAGGCGGCCGGAGACCTGGATGCGGATGCCCTTGGCGCCAGCGCGCTGCGCGCCCTGGAGACCCTTGCGCATCGCACGACGGAACGCCACGCGAGCAGAGAGCTGCTCGGCGATGCCCTGTGCGACGAGCTGAGCGTCAGCCTCGGGGTTCTTGACCTCGAGGATGTTCAGCTGGATCTGCTTGCCCGAGAGCTTCTCGAGGTCGCCGCGGATGCGCTCGGCCTCGGCGCCACGACGACCGATCACGATGCCCGGACGGGCGGTGTGGATGTCGACGCGGACGCGGTCACGGGTGCGCTCGATCTCGATGTTCGAGACACCGGCGCGGTCGAGCTGCGTCTTCAGCAGGTTGCGGATCTTGATGTCCTCGGCGACGTAGTCGGCGTAACGCTGACCGGGCTTCGTCGAGTCCGAGAACCAACGCGACACGTGGTCCGTGGTGATGCCGAGGCGGAAGCCGTACGGGTTTACTTTCTGTCCCATTACTTGCTCGCCTTCTTGTTGCTGTCGCTTGCAGCGGCCGGAGCCGCCTCAGGCGTCGAGAGCACGACCGTGATGTGGCTCGTGCGCTTCTTGATCTGGAAAGCGCGACCCTGTGCACGGGGGCGGAAACGCTTGAGCGTCGTGCCCTCGTCTACGTAGGCGTTAGCCACGTACAGGTCCTGCTCGTCGAGGTACTCGCCGTCACGATCCGCCTTGACCTGCGCGTTGGCCATGGCCGACGCGACAAGCTTGTAGATCGGCTCACTGGCGCTCTGCTGTGCGAACTTCAGGATCGCCAGAGCCTCCTGGGCCTGCTTGCCCTTGATGAGCGCGACGACACGACGAGCCTTCTGAGGGGTCACGCGGATGTGTCGCACGCGTGCGATGGACTCCACCATTTCTCTCTCCTCTATCGCCACCGCGTCAGCGGCGGCGGCCCTTCTTGTCGTCCTTCTCGTGGCCGCGGAAGGTGCGGGTGGGCGCAAACTCGCCCAGTTTGTGGCCGACCATGGTCTCGGAGACAAACACAGGAATGTGCTTGCGACCGTCGTGGACCGCGATCGTGTGACCCAGCATGGCCGGGATGATCATGGACCGGCGAGACCAGGTCTTGATGACGTTCTTGGTGCCGGCTTCGTTCTGCACGACCACCTTGCGAAGCAGGTGATCGTCGACGAAGGGGCCCTTCTTAAGACTGCGAGGCATCTTCTCTTACTCCTACTTACGCTTCTTGCCGGCGTTACGACGACGCACGATGTACTTGTCGCTTTCCTTGTTGGCGTGACGGGTACGACCCTCAGCCTGGCCCCACGGGGAGACGGGGTGACGTCCACCGGACGTCTTGCCCTCACCACCACCGTGCGGGTGGTCGACCGGGTTCATGGCGACACCACGGACGGTCGGGCGGACGCCCTTCCAGCGCATGCGGCCAGCCTTACCCCAGTTGATGTTCGACTGCTCGGCGTTGCCGACCTCGCCGATGGTCGCGCGGCAGCGCGAGTCGACGTTGCGGATCTCGCCCGAGGGCAGACGCAGCTGGGCGAAGTTGCCATCCTTGGCGACGAGACGGACGGATGCACCGGCCGAACGTGCCATCTTCGCGCCGCCACCAGGACGGAGCTCGATTGCGTGGATGACGGTACCCGTCGGGATGTTCTTCAGCGGGAGGTTGTTACCCGGCTTGATGTCGGCACCAGCACCCGACTCGATGACGTCGCCCTGCTTCAGCTTCGCCGGCGCGAGGATGTAGCGCTTCTCGCCGTCGAAGTAGTGCAACAGCGCGATGCGAGCCGTGCGGTTGGGGTCGTACTCGATGTGAGCGACACGGGCGTCGACGCCGTCCTTGTCATTGCGACGGAAGTCGATGACGCGGTACTGGCGCTTGTGGCCACCACCGATGTGACGGGTCGTGATGCGGCCCTGGTTGTTGCGACCACCGGTCTTCGAGAGCGGGCGCAGCAGCGACTTCTCCGGCGTCGATCGGGTGATCTCGGCGAAGTCAGCCACCGACGAGCCGCGACGGCCCGGGGTCGTGGGCTTGTACTTGCGAATAGCCATTATTGTCCTTATCCCCCGGATCAGCCGATTGCCGTGAAGATGTCGATGGTGCCCGACTTCAGGGTCACGATGGCACGCTTGGTGTCCTTGCGCTTGCCTGCGCCGAAGCGGGTGCGACGAGCCTTGCCGACGCGGTTGAGGGTGTTGACCCCAGCGACCTTGACGCCGAAGATCTTCTCGATGGCGAGCTTGATCTCGGTCTTCGAAGCGCGCGGGTCCACGAGGAAGGTGTACTTGCCTTCGTCGATGAGACTGTAGCTCTTCTCGGACACGACCGGCTTCAGGATGATGTCGCGCGGGTCCTTGTTCAGGGCCGTCTGGAGAACAGCTGCCTGCTCGCTCATGCGGAGACCTCCTGGTTGGCGCCGGACTTGGAGGCGATGAAGCCCTCGAGCGCGGCCTGGGTGAAGACGATGTCGTCGGAGACGAGCACGTCGTAGGCGTTGAGCTGGTCGAACGTCAGCACGTGCAGGTTCGACAGGTTGCGGATGCTCTTCAGCGTCACGTCGTCGTTGCGCTCGATGACGACGAGCACGTTCTTCGACGAGACGACGTTGGTGAGGAAGTTCACCGCGGTCTTGGTCGAAGGCGTGCCGTTGATTCCGAACGACTCGATGGCGTGGATGCGGTCACCGCGGAAGCGGTCGCTCAGCGCGCCCAGGAGGGCGGCCGCGATCATCTTCTTGGGGGTGCGCTGCGAGTAGTCGCGCGGCTTGGGGCCGTGCACGATTCCACCGCCGGTCATGTGCGGCGCGCGGATCGAGCCCTGACGGGCGTTACCCGTGCCCTTCTGCTTGAAGGGCTTGCGGCCGGCACCCGAGACCTCACCGCGACGCTTGGTCGAGTGGGTTCCCTGGCGAGCCGCCGCGAGCTGCGCGACGACGACCTGGTGGATGAGCGGAATGTTCGTCTTGGCGTCGAACAGCGCGGCGGGAAGCTCGATCGAGCCAGCCTTCTTGCCGTCTGCGTTGAGGACGTCAAGCGCGAGAGTGGAGTCAGCCATGATCAGGCACCCTTCACTGCGTTGCGGACGTAGACGATACGGCCACGAGCACCGGGGACGGCGCCCTTGACGAGCAGCAGACCCTTCTCGATGTCGATGGCGTGCACCGTGAGGTTGAGGACGGTCACGCGCTCGCCACCCATACGGCCGGCCATGCGCATGCCCTTGAAGACGCGGCTCGGGGTCGACGATGCGCCGATGGAGCCGGGCTTGCGGTGGTTGCGGTGCGAACCGTGCGAAGCCGAGACGCCCTTGAAGTTGTGACGCTTCATGACACCGGCGAAGCCCTTGCCCTTGCTCGTGCCGACGACGTCGACGAGCTGGCCTGCTTCGAAGGTGCCGTCGACCGTGAGCTCCTGGCCAGGCGTGTAGTCGCCGGCATCCGCGGTGCGGATCTCGGTGACGTGACGACGCGGCGTGACGCCGGCAGCCTCGAAGTGAGCGGTCAGCGGCTTGTTCACCTTGCGCGGGTCGATCTGGCCGTAGGCGATCTGAACGGCGTTGTAGCCGTCCTTCTCGGGGGTACGGATCTGCGTGACCACGTTCGAGGCGAGCTCGATGACGGTGACGGGAACGAGCTTGCCGCTCTCGTTCCAGACCTGGGTCATACCGAGCTTGGTGCCCAGCATGCCCTTGGAAATCTTGGAGTTGATATCAACCATGTCCGACCTCAGAGCTTGATCTCGATGTTGACATCGGCAGGCAGGTCGAGACGCATCAGCGAGTCGACAGCCTTGGGCGTCGGGTCGATGATGTCGATCAGACGCTTGTGGGTGCGCATCTCGAAGTGCTCGCGGCTGTCCTTGTACTTGTGGGGCGACCGGATGACGCACACGACGTTCTTCTCGGTCGGCAGGGGCACGGGGCCGACGACCGTTGCGCCCGCGCGGGTCACCGTGTCGACGATCTTGCGTGCGGACGTGTCGATGACCTCATGGTCATACGACTTCAGGCGAATGCGGATCTTCTGTCCCGCCATTGTCTGCTCTCTCTCTTTAAGCGTCTTACCGACCTGGGCCGGGTGACCCAGGGGCATTGGACGCACGTCGGCGCTGTTCGCGCCTCGGCACCCAGACGGCTCTCGCGAGTCGATCTGCTGCACCACTGTTCTGCTGTCATCCCGCATGCTTCGCAGCGAGCGGGTGTCCGACCTCCGCCGCGCACGGCGAAGCCCTCGTGATGAAGATGTCGGGATCGTTCTGCCACCCGCGGCCTAGGTCCCTGCGCGTCTGCGCCGCCTATGCACTGTCGTGATGGTGATCCGGCCACGCTGAGCGCGCCGGAATGTCGAACCTGTCTATTCTGCCACGGCCGATTTCACTTGCGCAAACCCGGGCGTGTCGCATTCGCTGTGCATCCCCTGAACACGTCCGTCCGCGGTCGGATCGACGCTGCGGCGATGCCCCGATCGATCGTCAGCGAGAGGGTGAGAGCGGGGCGAGGCATCCCCATGCCTCGCCCCGCTTGGGGAGGGCGTTCAGTGCGAGGGGGCACACCGAACGCGAGGAGCCAGGCGTGAAGGGACGCCGGGATCCTCGACCGAGGGCGCGGCGAAGCGACCGCCGCGCGGGCGGGATGACGTCTGAGCGCACAGAGTGCGCGCATCGCACGATGATCCCCAAAATCGTTATCCCCAGTTTGACGCGGCTAACCGCGTGAGTTCAGGATGTCGAACCCCTTCGACATCCCTGATCGCAAGTTCCCCAGGCGATCATCGACCATTCTATGCGAATCCGGACGCGAAACGCGATACCGCCGGACGGAATACTTGGTGCCGGATGCAGAAGAGCGGCGACTCCCCCGATGGAGGAGCCGCCGCTCTCGGTGTCAGTCGAGAGTTCTACTCGTTGCCGACGGCCTTGTCGGCGCTGTCACGGATCTCGTCGATCTTGTCGGCGGCCCCGGGCGCGATCTTCTTCGCGAAATCTGCGACGCCGTCGAGGACCTTGTCGCTGATGTCCTCGGCCTGCTCGCTCTTCACGGCCTCGGCGATCTTGTCTTTGTTCTGCTCGTACAGATCTTTGCCCTTGTTGACAGTCTCATCGATACCCATGTGCGGGCCCCCTTGTATGCGTGCTGACGCGGCGGATCCCCGACGCACGTTCATTCTCCACTGCGGGCCTGGTCAAGGGAAGAGGCGAGCGCAGCATCCATCAGCTCATATATCAGTGAGCGCTGGAACCGGGGGCGACCACCGCGCGGATCGTTCGGAACAGGATGATGAGGTCCTGCATGAGCGACCAGTTCTCGACGTAGTACAGGTCGAGGCGGATGGTCTCCTCCCACGACAGCGACGAGCGCCCACTCACCTGCCAGAGCCCGCTCATGCCGGGCTTGACGAGCAGACGACGATGCGCGAAGTCGTCATACAGCGCGACCTCCGAGGCACGCTGGGGTCGCGGGCCCACGAGGCTCATGTGCCCGAGGAACACGTTGACCAGCTGGGGCAGCTCGTCGATGGAGTGCCTGCGGAAGAAGCGTCCGACTCTGGTGATGCGCGGATCGTCGTTGATCTTGAACAACGGCTTTCCTGCGTCGCCCTGAAGATCGAGAAGAGTCGCCAGCTGGTCATCGGCATTGGCGGCCATCGATCGGAACTTCAGCATGCCGAAGGTCTGCCCGCCGCGGCCGATCCGCTCCTGACGGTAGAACACGCCCCCGGGCCCGTCGACGCGGATCGCGATGGCTGCGACGAGGAAGACCGGCGAGAGCAGGACGAGCAGCAACGAGGATCCGACGACGTCGAGTGCGCGCTTGAGGAAGCGCTTGGAGCCTTCCATGCGGGGGAAGTCGACATGCACGAGAGGCAGACCGGCGACCGGCGTCGCGTGCATGCGCGGCCCGGCGATGTCTGTCAGCACCGGAGCCATAATGAGCTGGATGTCGCGATCGGACACCGAGTAGCCCAGGCGGCGCATCGTGAGCGGGTCGAGGTCATCGGAGCCGACGATGATCAGCGCGTCGAAGCGGACTTCATCCAAGACCGTCTCGACGTTCGCGATGTCACCGAGCACCTCGAAGCCGGAGATGTCCTCAGCGGAGGTTCTCTCGGTGATCACCCCGACGATCTCATATCCGCTGCTCTTGGCACGCCGGATCTCGCGCGCGACGAGGGCGACCTTGGACGGCTCGCCGATCACGACCGCCCTGTGCAGATACCGCCCGGCCTTCTGCCGCCCTCGCAGCCACTGCCGGCACATCCACCGCGACAGCAGGAGGAGCATCAGCCCGAGCGGGAACACGACCGCCACGAGCGCACGCGACAACTCCATCCCGAGGAAGAACGCGATCGCGACGGTGACCGCGAACACCGCGACGGATGCGTTGACGATGCGGCGGTACTCGTCTGCACCGTGCCCGACGGTGTGGCGGTCTCGAGAATCCGTCACGTCGAGAGCGATCAACCAGAGGATCCCGATCAGCGTGAGCACCAGCAGATAGGAGACTCGGGGTCCGCCGGGCCAGGAGACTCCGGTCAGCAGACCGGGAAGAACGATGATCGCAGAGACGATCAGTGTGACCAGGACGACGATGACATCGTTGTAGAAGAGGCGACTGGCGTAGAGGCGAGTCCACGCTGTGCGCCGCGCCTTCTTCTTCGTGCGAACCGGAGCGGTGTCTCTGGGCGCGCTCGACGCGCTGGAACTACCGTGCTCGAGCTGAACGACGACGACTCTCACCCCCCTTGAATGCGATGACGTCAGAACGCGAGCAAGTATATCGGTCTGGTCGTCTCTCCGAATTCGGGGATCGGGATCAACCGGCGCAGCCGTCTGTGACGACGGGCTTCTCTCCCCGGACCATCGGATTCGTCTGCACCGCGAGGGGTCCGTAGTCGCCGTCTGATCCGACGAACGTCGCTGTCACGTCGACCGAATCGCCGGGATCGAACCATGCCTCGAACGAGACGACAGGCCGACCCAGATCGTCGATGTCGCGGTGAGTGATCGTCACCTCGTCGCCGTTGAAGGTCGCGTCGGCAAGCGTCGTCCCGGGAGGGCCGTAGATGTAGATCGAGTCACGGAAGCGGGTTCCGTACTCCATGCTCTGCACGTAACGGGGCAGAGCCTCGGCCTGCCGCTGTGTCAGGGGCAGCGTGAGTGAGGCTGTGGCAGTGAACGTTCTGGTGTCTGCTTCGCACACTGCGGTGGCCGTCGTCGCGGTCTCCGTGAAGTAGTCGATCTTCGACCCGTTGGTGTTGTTGAAGTAGATGCCGACGGTCGTCGTGTCGGAGTTGACGGTCGGAAGCACGCCGCTGATCCTGGCGCCTTCGATCGCGTCGGTGACCTTCTCGTCATCACTCCACGCGAGCACGCTTCCCTCGGATGCGCTCTCCGTGATGGCCCACAGCATGTCCTTCAGATCGAAGTCGCCGGTGGCGATCTTGTCGAATACGGCCGCCGCCGTGTCGGCGAAGAATCCGTCGACGAGTTCGGGCTCCTTATAGGAGTCCCAGCGTCCGTAGACCTCGCTGAGCAGCAGCGAGACGGCGTTCTCCTCGGAGAGGACTTCGCCGGAGGCCAGCTCGATGGGGCCGGTCGCGACGAGAATGCGCGACAGCGCGATCGGGTCGATCGAGATCACGCCGGCGATCTCATCGTCGGCGATGTCACGCTGCCACCACTCGCGCATAATCTTCGCCGCAGTGGGGAAGTCCGGGCGGCTCATGCTCGTGTTGATGTGGTCGACCAGGTAGCTCGTGTAGAGCTCGATGGCGCTCGGCGGCACGTCGACGTCGACGGCGACGCCGTTCTGGTAGTTGCCGCTGTCGCCCTGCGCCCCGATCGAGATCGCACCGCCATCGACCCGCACGAGAGTCTGTGCGGCAGCGCTGCCTCCGAGGGCGAGCGTCTCGGCGTTGTTCTGGAAGACGAGCAGATAGTTGCGCTCGCCTTCGCCTCCGAGCAGCGACGGCAGGACGCCGATCATCGGGGCGGCCGCCGACATCACCTCATCGACGTCTTCGACGCCCTCGCGCACGACGGAGACGAGGAAGGGAGACTGCGAGACGGATTCCAGACCGTCGGCGAGTTCGGTGATGTGCTGCGCCTGGTCATCGGTGGCATCGAGAAGCCGCTCGGTGATCGACCCGGTGGAATCCTCGTCGCCCATCACGGGCAGAGCGACACCGTTGACGAGCGCATCGAGCGACTGCGCCGCGAGGCGGACCCCCTTGAGGTTGTCGCCGGCTACGGGAGTCCACTCCAACACCCACCACACCGGATCGGATGCCGCAGCACCCGCGCTGGCGGCGCTCTCCGACAGCTCGGGAAGCACCTCGTCGACGTTCCCCCCGTTCTGGATCTGAGCGATGAGCTCCTGGCTCTTGATCAGCCCGTCTTTCACGGTGATCGCTCGCAGTCCGACCCAGCACACGGCGAGGAGGAACGCGATGACGACGAGAGCGACGATCACCCAGACACGGCGCCGCCGACCTTGACGGCCGGACTTCTGCTCGTCGACGCTCTCGGCATCCTGACGACCTGCGCTCATGGACGACGTACCTTTCGTACGGGAATGATCTGGTGAATTGTAACGGCGGCTGCTGAACCCCCTGCGGTGGGACTCATTCCGCCTCGGCCGTGATGAAGACGGGAGAAGCGCCGAGAGTCAGCGTGACCGCACCGTCTTCGGGCTCGATCGACTGCGTGCGCCCGGTCATATCGGTGACCGTCAGCGGGACGTCCGATGCGAAGCTGCGCTGCACCTCGCCCTGCTTCGCCCATGCGATGCGGGTCTCGTCGTCTCCTGATCCGAAGACCTCGACCGTGCTCGTGTCATCGGACTCGTCAGACGCGAAGGCCTTGTCGCGCAGCTGAGTGATCATGAGCGCCTGAGCGAAGCCTCCCGGCTTCGGGGCCAGCGCCACGACGTCCGCTCGGGGCGCGTTCTCATAGAGTCCGAAGTTCGCCTCGACATCAGCGGGGTCGGACGCGTCGTTGACGAGGTCGTACCAGAAGTACTTCTCGACCCCGTTTGCGAAAGCCAGCGTCTGGTTGCGCACCATCATCGGCCCCTGCTCGAGCAGGTCGACGCCGCCGCCGTAGGTGGGGAATCCCATCTCGGTGACCCACACCGGCCGCTTCTCCCCCGCGAACTCCTGCATGTCGGCGTAGGACTGCTGCACAGTGCCGGCGATCAGGTCGGCATTGAGCTCGATCGCGGACTCGTACGGGTGATAGCTCGCCACATCGGTCACGGCCATGCCGCCGGCCTGCCAGAATCCGACGAACCAATCGCGGTCGTAGAGAGCTGTGGACCCCGTGACGATGGGCAGGTCAGGATATGCGGTGCTGACGTGGTCACGCACCGACTGCGCGATCGGCACGTAGCACGCCGGCTCCTCTCCGCAGGCGGTGTCGTTCTCACGGTGATTGAACTCGTTGAGCACCTCGAGACCGACGAGGTCGAACCTGTCGGCGACGGCCTTCGCATAGGCACCGTATGCCTGGATCGACGCCTCGTTGTCTGGCGTCTTCCTGTTGCCGTAGAGCCTGTTGCCGTACACGACGAGGCCCAGCAGCTTCACGTCGTTGGCATGCATGCGCGAGAACTCGCGCACGTAATCCTCGTTCCAGGCGTACTCGCCGGCGACCTTCTCATTGCGCTCCCACGAGATGTCGTTGCGCACCTCGGCGAAGCCGATCGCAGCCGCCAGAGATCCCGTGCCGATGAAGGCCTCTTTCTCCACGTGGGCACCCACCCCGAAGCGGCCGTCCTGCGTCACCGCGAATCCGTCTGCGTCGATCACCGCGACGTTCGTCTGGATCTGTCGGCCTGCAGAATCGCGGACATCGACCGTGTAATGCCCCTGCGATACGCCGGTCAACGGCAGGGCCGAGAGCGGCCCCGCGGAGTCGAACTGCCCCGTGATCGGCTCGCCGCCGGCGGTCGACGTCGCGCTCCACTGCACGGCGCCCTCGGCGAGCGAGACAGCGAGCACAGCTGATTCATCGGTCATGATCAGAGAGTCGTTGACGATGCCCGCCGGCGCCTGCACGGCTTCGAACGAGCCGTTCGGAACGAGGTTGTCGCCGCCGCTCGCGGTGATCGAGACGTCATCGATCCCGAATGCTCGCACGGCACCGGACAGCACGACATCGATCGTCGATGCGGCAGCCTGATCGGCCGCCGATGTGAACGGGAACTCGATCGTCTCCCATTCCGCGTCCAGCTCGGGAAGCGTGAAGGTCTGGCCAGCCGCGGTCAGGCGGACGCCGGTCTCGGTCTTCTCCTCTGCGAGCACCCGCACGGAGACGCTGAGCGTGTAGTCCGTGTCTGGCGCCAGGGCGACAGGAGCAGTCGCAGCGACGATGTCTGCGTCGTCAGCCGGGGCATCGACCCGCAGGGACACAGCACCCTGCGCGGCGTCACCGACTTCAGGAAGAACCGTGCCGACCACTCCCCGGTCTGCGAGGGTCCATCCATCGATCGATGCCCGCGCGACGTTCGTGACGGGAAGCTCGACCGGCGGCTCGGTCACGACCGGCTCGGGAGTGGCCTCAGCCGATGCCTCCGCGCGAGGCTGCGACTGCTGCCCCGAGATCACCATCGCAGCCGCGGCACCCCCGCCGACAAGGAGCACGGTGACCGTGCTCGCGATGATGATCGTCTTCTTCGTCGCGCGCAGAGCCATCATTTCCTTTCCCCCCGAATGTTCGCTTCCAATGTATCGGGTCGCACTCGGGACGAAGCTGACAGCAGGCCGGGGCTCGTGCGCCGATAACTTCCCTAGACTCGACGCATGCTTGCAGAGGCTTCGCCCGGACTGCGCGCCCGCGTGCCCTGTGGTGCGAGGTCGGCGCTGTGAGCGGTGTGCTGGTGCACGAATGGCTCGCTCCCAGAGGCGGCTCCGAGAACGTCTTCGAGGCCCTGAGCGAGGTGTTCCCGGATGCTGCCCGCTATTGCCTGTGGAACGACAGCGAAGGCCGCTTCGTCGTCGACGGCGAGACGTGGCTGGCTCGCACACCCCTGCGCGGACACAAAGCCGCAGCAGTCGGACTGATGCCTCTCGCCTGGCGGACTCTCCCGAGCGTGGATGCGGACTGGATCCTCACGAGCTCGCATCTCTTCGCGCATCATGCGAGATTCGCGGGCACGGGGCGCAGCGCCCCGAAGCTCGTGTACGCCCACACCCCCGCGCGCTACATCTGGAACCCCGAGCTCGATGTGCGCGGCGACACGTTCACCGCGCGGGCCGCGGCGGGGATGCTGAAGGGGCTCGATCGCCGGCGCGCTCAGGAGCCGGTCGCGATCGCGGCGAACAGTGTGTTCGTGCAGAAGCGCATCGCCCAGGCGTGGCATCGCGAAAGCACCGTGATCCACCCTCCCGTCGATGTGACCGGCTTCCTCCGCGCACCGGAACCCGACGAACGCGACGAGGACGCACTCGCACGCTTGCCCGAGGCCTTCCTCCTCGGCTTCTCGCGGTTCATCCCCTACAAGCGGCTCGATCTCGTGATCGAGGCCGGCATCGCCGCCGACATGCCCGTCGTGCTCGCGGGCGCAGGGCCGGATGAGGATCGTCTGCGCGCGTTGGCCGAGGAGCGCGCGCCCGGCCGAGTGTTCTTCGTGCGGTCGCCGGGAGCAGAGCTCTACCGCGCGCTGCTGCAGCGCTGCATCGCGCTCGTCTTCCCTGCGGTGGAGGACTTCGGCATCGTGCCGGTGGAGGCCATGGCTGCAGGACGACCTGTGATCGCCGCCCCCGTGGGCGGCACGGCCGAGACCATCGTCGACGGCAGCACCGGCGCGTTCGTCGAGCACTGGTCGCGCGATGAGCTGCGCCGTGCGGTCGAGGTGGCAGCCGGCGTCTCACCCGAGGCGTGCCGGGCGCAGGCGAAGAACTTCTCCGAAGCGGTGTTCGCCGATCGCATCAGGGAGTGGGTGGCGGAGTCGGTCGACGGCGCACGCCCACGGGAGGCGAGGAGCGCGTGACCGTTCTCGTCGACGACCGGTATCGCGGCGCGCACGGCATCGGGCGCTACGCCGCAGAGGTCCTCCCCCGGCTGACCCTGCCCTGGGAGCCCCTGCACCTCGGAGGCACCCCGTTCTCTGCAGTCGACGCGTTCCGTTCGGTCGGGGCGGCGGCCGCGCCGGACGCGCTCGTCTACTCGCCGGGCTACGGTGCGCTCCTGCGCGCTCGACGGCAGCTGCTCACGCTGCACGATCTCATCCAGCTGAGCAGTCCGGGGCTCGGCCGGTGGAAGTTCGCGGCCTACTACTCCGGTCCGGTCAGAGACGTCGTCCGCAGAGCCGGCGTCGTGCTCACGGTCTCCGAGACATCGGCTCGAGCGCTTCGTTCGTGGGTGCACGACGACGACGTCGAGATCGTCAACGCCGGCAACGGCTGCTCGGACTCCTTCCGCCCGCGAACGGGCGAGCTGCACCAGTCCGATCCCTACGTGCTGTTCGTCGGCAACGGCCGTGCGCATAAGAATCTCGACGTCGTCCTCGACGCCCTGGCCTCGGCGCCCGATGTGCGCCTGGTGGCTGTCGTCCCCCAGCGCGAGATCACCGATCTCGAGGCCAGGGCGACGCACCGGGGCGTCGCCACCAGAGTGCGCTGGGTGAGCGGTGTCGACGACGAGAGTCTCGCGGATCTCTACCGGGGCGCCTCCGCGACCGTGATGCCCTCGACGCTCGAAGGGTTCGGGCTTCCCGCCCTGGAGTCGATCCGCTGCGGCACTCCCGTCGTGTACTGGGCCGGGTGCGAATCGGTCGCGGAGATCGTCGGAGACCGCGGTCACGCGGTGACCTCCCCGGGCGACGCGCAGGAGTGGGCGCACGCGCTGACCGGGGCCGTCGCCGCCCGGCGACGGGTCTCGCCGCCCGAAGGCTACGACTGGAATCGCACCGCGGGGATCATCTCCGAGACGATCACCCGACTGCTCGACTGACTAGGCTCGGCGGTCTTTGACCGACCAGACGAAATCCTCGAGTGAATCGGTCTTGCGCTCCCACGACGCCGAGGATGCCGCGTGCACGCCGGCATGGTTCGGCGACGGGTGCCCCAGCGCACGTTCCAGTGCGGCATCCGCGTCGCTGCCGTCGGTGTACACCTCGATGCCGAGATCGGACGATGTGCGGATGCCGGGCGTCTCGCGCGCCACGACAGCGAGGCCGGCCGCGAGGTACTCGTAGAGCTTCATCGGACTGCGGCCGGCATTGAGCGGACTGTCGGAGAGCGGCAGAAGGCCGACGCGCGCCGTGTGCAGCAACGCCGGAACCTCGGCGTAGGGAACGGGCCCGATGATCTCGACGTTCGCCGGCACGGGTCGCGGCGGCCGGGCGTCGGGACCGGCGATGACGAAGCCGATGTCTGGCCGAGCGCGCGCCCAGGCCTCGACGCGCTCCCAGTCGAATCGGTCATCGAGCGCCCCGACGTAGACGCACCGCGCCATACGGGAGCGATCCTCGGCGGTCTGCGGAGCGAAGCGCGCGACCTCGGCCCCGTTGCCCAGCACGAGCGAGGGGACGCTCAGCGCTCCGAGTCCTCGCAGGACTTCGTCGGAGGTGGCGATCACGCCGTCGACCTCGGCGAGAATGCGTCGCTGCAGGGCGTGTTTCAGACCGCCGGGGTACAGATCGGTGGGTCGGTAGATGACGCGATTCGAGAGCGATCGCACCGAACCGTCCCACAGCAGCGGCTGATCGATGAGCACGGCGTCGAATCCTGCGGCGATGCCTTCGCGCTGCAGCATCCGAGCCACGCTGGGCGCTCCGACCGGCGCGGGCAGGATCGTGCGCGGGACCACCTGCAGCACCCCGTCGTCGTCTCGCCGAGCGCGGCGGGGCACGCCCGCCAGATGCTGTCGATCGACTCGTCCGGTCAGCCGGTGGATGAGGGAGATCGGAGTGCTCAGGTGCACGACGTCCGCTCCGCGCTCGGAGAGCACGCGGGCGTAGTGGTGGCTGCCGACCCGGAAGGCACCGAAAGGATGGCTGTGGGAAAGGAACAGGATCCGCGCGGGCCGGGTGCCGGCTCCCGCCGCGGCGTCGGTCATGCTCGAGCCCTGCGCACTGCGTCGCGGATGTCGTGCTCGATGTCTTCGAGCGTCGCGGCAGCGATGCGCACACGTTCGGAGACCTCCGCCGCGCGTTCCCTCGTCGGGAGAAGCGCCGCGCGCATGCGCGTCTGATCACTCGCCGACGAGTCGACGGAGACGCCGTGCAGTCCGATGGCCGCGAAGGCCTTCGTGATCTTCATCGTGGGACGAGGAACGAGTTCGATGGGAATCGACCCGCTCAGAGAGGCGAGCACGAGCACGTGCATGCGGTCGCTGATGACCACCTGCGCCGCGTCGTAGCGTTGCCGGAGGCGCTCCTCCTGCACGAGAGGATCGGTGTCGCCCCAGGGCTCGCACTCGCCGCCGAGCAGCCGCGCGAGCTCGCGCGCTCGGCTCTCGTCTTCGCGCACCTGCACGACGGTGCGGATCGAGAGGCCGGCGCGCTCGGCGGTCTCACGCACCGCACTGAGCCACTCCGCATCCGGCAGCGGGCGCGCGCCGCGCAGGCTCACCAGCAGCTCGCCGCGCTCACCCCAGGCGTGCCCGGCGCGGGTCCCGGCCGAGAAGCCGATGTCGGGTGCGAGCCGGCCGCATCGCGCAGTCGCCAGCGTCGATTCGTCACGCCACAGCGTCACCTGCGACAGGCGAGCTGCGAGGCGATGGACGGCGAGAGCCGGCCACGAGGGCGCACGGATCCCCCGCGGCGGCCGGACCACGATCCCGCCTTTGAGACGGACGATGAGAGTCTCGACCAGGAAGACGAGCTCTCTGAGACCGTTGCCGCGGTCGAGCGGGATCTCACCCGCTTCGAACACCAGCACAGGGCGACGAGGAGCGAGAACGAGAAGCCGGAGCCAACGCGGCACTGACTTCTTGGTGCGCAGCACGATGGCCTCGGGAGGCACTCCCAGTTGCCTCAGCCACACGTCGGGGGCATCTCCGGTGTAGGCGACCAGGTCATCGCTCGTGCCCATCGCCCACGCAAGGGTCTCGCGGCGGATCAGCGCGTCACCGATGTTGCCCGCGGGGCCCGTCAGCGACACGAAGGTTCGGGTGGCGCGGGGCGCTCTGGACGATCGTGAATCCGGGCGGCGCATGAGGTAAATCTAGTCGCTTCCCCGCGGAGAGCCGTTCGGATGCCGCGTGAGTTCCGACGCGCCGGAGGTTCAGGGGATGGTTGCGCCGGTTCCGGGGTCGGTGCCGGTGCCGGGGTCCGTGCCCGTTCCAGGGTCGGTGCCGGGGTCGGTGCCGGGGTCGGTGGGCGGCGCCGGCGTTTCGGTCTCGACAGGCGCCGGCAGGGTCGGGGCGCTAGGTGCCGGTTCGGCCGGCTGTGACGGTTGCGGCTCCGGCTCCGGGTCGGGCCGAGGCTCCTCGTAGTCGGGCTCTTCGATCTCGACCGGCAGCACGCGGGTGACCGTGACGGGAGCGCTGACGCGCACCCCATCCTCGTTCTCGGCGGTCACCGTGTAGACGACGGTCTCAGTCGCGCAGGAGAACGGGACGGCTCGATCGGTGAGATTCGCCGGCAGAGCTGCGGCGAGTGGCAGTTCGAGCGCATCGACCTGTGTCTCTGCCGCCGCGATCGCGACGCTCTTCGCATCGTCGATCTGCCAGCTCAGCAGCACCTGGCCTTCGGCTTCTTCCGAGGCGCATTCGACGGTCGCCGTATTCGCGGTGAAGCTCTTGATCACGGGATCCGCGGCAGGGGTGGAAGGCTCGGGCGTCGGCCGCGCCGAGGGCTCGGCTCCGACGGGGGCGGCGACGCTGCTGAGCGTTCCGATGATCGCCCCGGCGGCCACTGCGAGCAGCACGGCGACGCCCGAGAGCACCATCAGCAGAACGCTGCGCTTTCTCGTGCGCCTCTCGGCCCGACGATGCCGGTCGCGCCGGGCGAGCGCGCGCGGCTCCTTGGCTCCGGAGGAGAGCGCTTCAGCGACGGATGCACCGCCCGCCGCACGGGCGTTCTGCTGCTCGACGCCGCTGGCGTCGAAGCCGACAGCGATGGGCGCGTTCTTCGTCGAGGGCTTGGGGGCAGAGGCCGCTCCGACGGCACTGGAACCAGGGTTCTTCGTCCAGGCGATGTACTCGTCGATGACGTCGTCGGTGGGGCCATCGGCGATGAGCTCGCCCTTGTGCACCCACAGCACACGCTCGCAGGTCTCCTTCAGCGAGCCGGTGGAGTGGCTGACGATCATCACGAGACCGGCACTGGCGCGCAGCTCGTTGATGCGCTTCTCGCTCTTGGTGCGGAATCGCCGGTCTCCCACGGCGAGCGCCTCATCGATGAGCAGGATCGAGTGCGCCTTGGCCGACGCGATCGCGAATCGCAACCGCGCCGCCATGCCGGAGGAGTACGTGCGCATGGGGTGATAGATGAAGTCGTTGAGCTCCGCGAAGTCAGCGATCTCGTCGACGTGCTCGGCGGCTTCTTCCGGGGTGAAGCCCATCGCCAGCAGTCCGAGACGGATGTTGTTCTCGCCCGAGAGCTCGGGCACGAGTGCGGCGTTCACGCCGAGGAGCACGGGACGCTCTCGGGCGAAGATGCGGCCCTCCGAGGGCGGGATGAGCCCGGTCATCGCCCGGAAGAGCGTCGACTTGCCCGAACCGTTGTGCCCGACGACGCCGATCGACTCACCCTCTGTGGCCGTGAAGCTCACTCCTCGCAGCGCAGGGACGGTCTGAAGGTCTCGTCCGCCTTTGAGCGAGCGCAGACTCAACAGCGATTCGCGGGTGGTCATCCGCTTGCCCGATGCGTAGACCCGATAGTTGATGTGCACATCGTCGGCCACGATCATCGCGCGGGGCGCCTGATCGGCGATGGCGGGCTGCTGGCCCGGGAGAAGAAGATCAGTCACTGAGGCCATACTTCGGTTCAGCCTGCCAGAAGTAGATCACGCCACCGACGATCATCACGATAGCCCAGATCGGAGCAGCGATCCACGCGAGCAGCGGGGCTGTGTAGCCCTCGAGCATTACGTCGCGGGCGATGGCAATGAACTCGTACGTGGGGATGAGGTGCACGAATGTCATCAACGCCGGGAAGCCCGCCAGCGCACCATCGACGTCGAAGAAGATTCCGCTGGCGTAGAAGAGCACACGAGTGACGATCGGGATCAACTGCTGGACATCTCTCGTACGCACGGAGATCCGAGCGACGACGAGCGCCACCCCGAGGTTGAACACGCCCATCACCGCGAAGATCGGGATGATGAGCAACCAGGACCAGGAGATCGGCTCCCCCAGAATGAGCAGGAGGATGCCGAGCAGGAGAACGACCGGAATCATCCGCATCGCCTGCTCAACGATCACAGAGATCGGGAGCAGGATGCGCGGGAAGCCGAAGCTCTGCACGAGTTTGCTGTTGCTCGTGATCGACTTCGAGCCGCTGCCGAAGCAGCCGGTGAAGAACTCGAACACGAAGACGCCGACGATGAGGAACTGCACGAAGTTCTCCGGCCGCGCAGCACCCGAGAGGATGAAGTGGAAGATCACGCCATACGTGATCGCGAGCGAGAGCGGCTTCAGAACGATCCAGAGCACCCCGAGGCGATTCGGCAGCAGACCCGAGATCAGACGACTGCCGGCCAGTCGCACTGCGAAGGCGCGAAGTCGCCACGTCTCTGCGAGATAGTCACGCAATCGAGGGCGTGTGCCCACCTCAGTCAGACCGGCGGTCGCGGGCACAGCCATCGCTCCCATTCGGAATCCTCTACCTCTCTCTACCCTGGTGCGCGGTGAGTCTGCACCCGGGCGGCATATCGGAACATGCTACCCCACGCCGCGAATCCGTCGCCCGGAGGCGGCTCAGTCGCGGCCGTAGATGTCGCGCGTGTAGATCTTGTGGGCCACGTCGTCGAGCACGTCCGTTGAGCGATTGGCGATGATGACATCGGCCCGGGCTTTGAACTCGTCGAGATCGCGCACGACCTCCGAGTGGAAGAACTCGTCTTCGTCGAGCGACGGCTCGTAGACGACCACCTCGACGCCCTTCGCCTTGATGCGCTTCATGATGCCCTGGATCGACGACGCGCGGAAGTTGTCCGACCCCGACTTCATGACGAGGCGGTAGACGCCGACGGTCCGGGGCTCTCGCGCGAGGATGTCGGTGGCGACGAAGTCCTTGCGGGTGCTGTTGGCGTCGACGATGGCCGCGATGAGGTTCTGCGGCACTTCGGAGTAGTTCGCGAGCAGCTGCTTGGTGTCTTTCGGCAGGCAGTATCCGCCGTAGCCGAAGGAGGGGTTGTTGTAGTGCGAACCGATGCGCGGGTCGAGTCCCACGCCCTCGATGATCTGCTTCGTGTCGAGCCCGTGCACCACCGCGTAGGTGTCGAGCTCGTTGAAGTACGCCACGCGCAGCGCCAGGTAGGTGTTGGCGAAGAGCTTGATCGCCTCGGCCTCGGTCGACTCGGTGAGCAGCACCGGCACGTCGGTGGCGATCGCGCCCTCGAGCAGAAGGGCGGCGAAACGCTCTCCGACGGGTCCCTGGTCACCGACGACGATGCGCGACGGATGCAGGTTGTCGTACAGCGCGCGCCCCTCTCGCAGGAACTCCGGCGAGAAGACGATCGTCGCCTGCGGATGCGCTGCCTTCATCCGCGCGGTGAACCCCACCGGCACAGTCGACTTGATCACGATCGCCGCGTCCTGGTTGACCGCGAGCACGGTGTCGATGACGTTCTCGACCGACGAGGTATCGAAGTAGTTGGTGACCTCGTCGTAATTCGTCGGCGTCGCGACGACGACGAAGTGGGCATCACGGTAGGCCGCGTCGGCGTCGACCGTCGCAGTGAGGTCGAGCTCGTGCGTGGCGAGGTAGTCCTCGAGCTCGACATCGGCGATGGGCGAGACTCGGCGGCTGAGCATCTCGACCTTCGCGGGGTCGATGTCGACGGCGAACACCTCGTGGTGCTGGGCGAGGATGACGGCGTTGGACAGGCCGACGTATCCGGTCCCTGCGATGGCGATCTTCATGCCCTCAGGCTATCCCGGCCCGCGGATAGACTCGTCCGCGATGACACTGCGCCCTCTGCTCACCATCGTCATGCCGGTCTCGGGTGACGACGCGACTGTCGCGACGGCTCTCGAGAGCGCCCTCGCGCAGAGTCTTGTCGACATCGAGATCGTCTGCGTCGACGACGCGTCGACCGACGGTACCGCCGCGGTGCTCGAGCGATTCCGGCAGCGCGACCCGCGCGTGCGGGTCGTGCGCCATGAGCGCAACCTGTCTGCATTCCAGGCTCGACGCACCGGGGTACTCGCGGCGAGCGCCGATCGCGTGATGTTCCTCGACGGCGACGACGAGCTGACGCCCGATGCCGCGGCGACCGCGATCACTGCTGCCGAGACGACGAATGCCGACATCGTCGGCTTCGGCGTCACAGTGGTCGAGCGCGACGGTCGCACCGGCAGTCCCTACGAGGTGCGACTGCAGCCGCCGCAGCACCCGCTGGCCGGCCATGAGGTGCTGACCGGGCTCTTTCCCGTCGGCAAGCCGGCACAGGGCCAGCTCTGGCGATTCCTCTTCCGCACGAGCGTGCTGCGCGAGGCCTACTCACTGGTCGCCGACGACCTCTCGCTGGCCCGCGTCAACGATCTTCCGCTGCTCTTCCTCGCGGCGGCGATCGCGACGAGCTATGCCGCCGTTCCCGACAAGCTCTACCGCTACCACTTCGGGCGCGGCGGCAGCGGGCACCGTGTCGACACCGTCGAACGCGCACAGTTCTATACAGGGGCGATCACCTCGGTCGATGCGATCGGCCCCGCCGTCGAGGCACTCGCCGCGTCTCATGCCGACCCTGGCCTGGTCCGCGACACCTACGCGTCGGTGCGCCTGTCGATCATCGGGTACGTGTGCTTTCAGCTCGTCGAGCACAGCGATGATGCCGTGCTCGACAGCGCTCTCGCGCATCTGCACACCGTCGCCGGCGGGCACGACATCGTGCATGCGGCTGCGCGGTTCTACCCGGCGACGCTCAAGGCGCTGAAGTTCCGCTCGACGTGGCAGGGCCTGCCCGAGCGTCCGGCGCGCAGCATCCTGCTCGTCACGTCGACGCTGCGCACCGGGGGCGTCTCCGCAGTGCTCACTTCGCAGGCGCGTTACCTGCACGAGGCGGGTTACCGTGTCACCGTCGTCGCGCGCAACGGCGGGAGCGACGCGACCGCGCTGCCCGACGGCATCCCGTTCATCGAGCTGGCCTCACGCGCGCTACCGGCCCAGCTCGCGCAGTGGGCCGAGATCTGCCGCGCGCACGAGATCGACGTGGTCATCGACCATCAGGTGCTCTACACCGACACCTGGCCGGAGTTCGCGCTCATGGCACGAGCCGAAGGTGCGGCGACGATCGGCTGGCTGCACAACTTCGTCGCCCGGCCCGTCTACGACGGCAACGACCGTCTGACAATCATCGAGCGGTGCAGCCCGACGCTCGCCCAGCTCGTCACGCTGTCGCCGCTCGACGTCGCCTACTTCCGGCTGCGCGGCATCGAGCACGTGGCCTACCTGCCCAATCCCCCCTCGCCTCTGATGCTCGAGTCGGCGGCTCGCCCCAGTGCGAAGCCCTCGCCGTCGGGGCGGCTCGAACTGGTGTGGTGGGGTCGACTCGAGCAGCGCACCAAACAGGTGCGTGAGCTCGTCGAGGTGGGTGTGCAGCTGCGTGCTCTGGGGGTGCCGTTCGACCTCACGATCATCGGCCCCGACTGGGATGACGTCACCGCCAAGAAGCTCAACGCGCTCGCACGGCGGCGGGGCGTCGGCGACGCTGTCACCGCCGTCGGGCCTCTGCGAGGGGCTGCCCTGGTCGCCGCGATCGACTCGGCGGATGCCTTCATCTCGACGAGCATCATCGAGGGATACCAGCTCACGATCGCCGAGGCGCAGGCTCGGGGGCTGCCGGTCTTCATGTACGAGCTGCCCTGGCTCACGCTCGTGCAGGAGAACCACGGAGTCGTCGCTGTTCCGCAGGGCGACGCGCGGGGGCTCGCCTCCCGACTCGCCGAGACGCTCGCGGATCCCGAGCACTATGCGCAGCTATCGCTGGCCTCGTTGGACGCTGCGTCACGGGCCCGCGAGGACGACTTCGCTCAGCTCTATCGCGACGTGGTCACCGGCGCGCTGCCGCCGAGGTTCTCACCGCCCCCGACGCTCGACGATGCCCGGCAACTGCTCGGTCTGCTGGTGTTCTTCGCCCAGCGCGCAGAGGGTCGCGCCGTCGCATCCACCGACTCTGCGACGTGGGGCACGCGCCTGTGGCAGTCCGCAGCGCCGCTCGGCCGTGCGACACTGCGCCGCGTCCCAGGGCTGCAGCCGCTCGCACATCGCGCGAAGGGATGGCTCGGCGCGCGCTGAGATCTCGAGTCCGGCGTCAAGCCACGGCATCCATCGCAGCGTGGATTCGCGCGGTGAGGTCCGCGATCTCGGCGCGGGCGACGTTCACCGCCGGTGCAAGCGTGGGCAACTGCGTCTCGAACCGCGAGGCGAAGTCGCCGAACTGATCGTATCGCCCGACGAGGTCGCCGAGTCCGACGGCTGCCAGCAGACGCGAGATCTTGTTCGGGTCGCTTCCCGAGCCGATCGGATACGCGCCCTCGGTCGCGCCGATGATGAGGCCATGTGCCCGGTCGCTGACGACGGCGAGCGACTGCCGGTACACGGCGCGCACGTAGTCGTCGAGCACGTCGTGCCGCATGCTCGAGGGCATCACGTACTCGCCGCCGAGAGCGCGCGCGAGGTGAACCGCTCGCGGAGCGTCACGCGCCACCTGCGCGACGGTGACGATCCGGGTCTGCGTCGCAGCCGCGAACGCACGCACGTCCGCGAGCCACTCCTCCCCCGGCCAGGCGCGGTCGAAGCGCATCGTCACCGCGGTGAGCGGCCGCTCCGCTGGCGGCGACCAGTCGTCGACAGGCGCGCCCTCTGAGTACGCCCAATCCGGCGCGACATCGCCGAAGCCGGCAGCGTCGCGAGACCCTTGGTCCCGCCACGACATCACCGAGGCCTCACGCATGACCGGGTCGAAGGCGACACCCTGCAGCTTGTCGACGTTCTTGATGCCGATGCCCGCGAAGATCAGCGTCCCTCCCGCGCCGAGCGCGCGCTCGCACTCGGCAGCACGTGCCGGAACAGGAAAGTAGCCCGTCCGCGGGTTGATCTCACCCGCGTTGAACGCAAGCACCGGGCGAGCCGTCATGGCCTCGGCGGCGGACCAATCCGTTCTAGCGCTGTAGATGGTCATGTCGGGCGCGGGTGCGAACCCCGCCATGAAGTCGCTCGTCGCTTCCCCGAGGTGAAGATGCACATGCCGCCCCGGGCCGCGCAGCGAGGCGAGATATGCGAGCCGCAGAGCAGAGTCGCCGAGGTTGTCGTCCTGCCCGCTGAGATGGGCGAAGACATGCTGAGTCGGTTTCACAATCACTGCACCCCACTATATGGTGGCTGTGTGTTCTCCGTGCCCCTCCCCAGGACCGGGGCAGCGGCTGAACAGGGCGCGATCGAGGCTTCCGTTCCGACGGTCCTCGTCACCTCACGCCCCCCGCGATATCGCATCGACTACGTCGATCAGCTCGTCGGCGACGACTCCGAGGGCCGGGCCCCTGGAGGCGTCGCACTGGAGTTCCGCACAGACCCGTTTCGGGTGCACGGCGTGGATGTGATCCATCTGACCGACATATCAACAGTCTTCGGCGACCATCCCGGTCATGACCGTGAGCGTACACGGCGTGCGAAGCGCTTCGTGAGACTGCTCCGACGCCGCCGAATCGCGCTCGTGCGCACCGTCCAAGGCGAGGAAGCGAGTCGTGGCACCTCCCGGGCTGCTGCCATCGTCGACGAGGCCGCGACCACGGTGATCTCCCTCTACCCCGCTGCAGCGGCAGACGGGCGACAGACTCACGTGGTCGGCCACAGTCACCTTCGCGATCGGTTCCTCGGCTTCCCTCAGGAGCAGTCCGTGGCGGGGCGCGTGCTGATCACTGCGGTCAGCACACTGCATCCGTCGTACCAAGCGGTCTTGAATGTGTTCGGCGTCGCCGAACTGCCCGATTGGACGCTGCGCATCGCGGGCAAGGTGCCGGTCGAACTCGAGGAGTCGTATGCGCGAACCCTCGCGGATCACACCGACGCGATGGCGCTGCGCAACGAGCTGCTCTCCGACGCGGCATGCGTCTCAGAGGTCAGCCAGGCAGAGGTCGTGCTCGTCACTGCGCCCGAGACATACGAGTCGATGAGCATCCTCATGCTCGCTCTCTCGCTGGATCGGCCCGTGCTCGTCGAGGACACGGCGCAGACGCGGTCGCTGGCCGACGAAGTCGGCTCCTCCTGGGTGCGGCGCCACACCGGCCCTGTGACAGCCCAGGCACTCGAGACGGCACTCGCCGCGTTGAGACAGGACCCGCCGACCGGCCGGCCGAATCTCGATTCACGCGCACCCAACGTGGTGAGCGAGCAGTACCACGACGTGTATCGCGCCGCCGCGGCAGCACGCTGACACGAACCTACCCATATGACGATGCCTTCGACTCCCCTCATCTCGTTCATCATCACTGCGGATGACGACGCAGACGCGGTCGATCGCAGCCTTCGGTCGTGCCTCGCGCAGTCGCTCACCCAGATCGAGGTCGTGTGCGTTCTTCGCGGTCAGGTCGACGCTGTCGCAGCCGAATTCTCGGGCGACCCACGCGTGGTCACCGTCACTCAGCCCGCAGATGTGACTCCGGCGAAGTTGCGACGGTCGGGCGTCGAGGCTGCGAACGCGCCGTTCGTGCTGCTGCTCGAAGCCGGAGACACGGTGCCTCGTGGCGCTGCGACGCGACTTCATCGTCGGGCCTCGGAGTCGCAGGCACAGCTCGTCGGATTCGCCGTCCAGGAGACTGCGGCTGACCGCAAAGGCCGCAAATACGCCCCTGAGGCCGGCCCCCTCCACGGAGCCGACATCGTTCGCGCGCTCGCCCCGCGAGAGACGGCGGCCGAGCTGCGCGTCACACGCCACCTGTTTCAGACGCACCTGCTGCGGCAGGCCTACGCGGACTCGAGCGTCGCCCACGATCACCTCATCGATGACCGGGCGGTCGTGCTGCTCGCCTACGCATCCGCCACCTCGTACGCGGCCGTCAGCACCGTGGAGTACTTCTGCCGGCCGTCGCAGCGCGACGCCCCGGCCGACCTGGAGCGTCTCTGCCGAGCGCTGGACCGTGTCACGGCCTTCCGCGCCATCGACGGAATCGTCCGCGGGCATGCGCGCCGCAGCTCCGACCCCGAGCCGCTGCTAGACGGCTACACCTCGGGCTACCTCACCACGATCAGCGAGGCACTCGACGTCTTCGCCGCTCTCCCGCCGGAGATGCGTGCTCAGGGACGCGACGGCCTACGGGCCCGCGTAGACGGCCTCGACCTCATCTCGGCCGCCGTGACATTCGCTCCCGACGCGATCGCGGCGCTCGTCGCTCATGGCGAGCGTCGGGAACTCGGCGGAGCTCCGGTGCGCAGCGTGCTGCTCACAACCAATGTGCTCACCACGGGCGGCGTCTCGGGAGTGCTGCTCACGCAGGCGCGGTTCTTGATCGCGGCGGGTCACCACGTGACGATCGTGACACATCGTCCGGGGAGCGCAGAGTCACTCGTGCCCGAGGGCGCGACACTCGTGCAGCTGACCGGCACGAGCCGTCGTCAGCGCGTGGTGCAGTGGGCACAGCTCTGCCGCCGTCATGACGTCGATGTCGTCATCGATCACCGCATCCTGTATTCCCGCGATTGGCCATCGTTCGCGCTTGCGGCTCGTACGGCGGGTGCGGCGACCATCGGCTGGATCCACAACTTCGCCGGCCGACCCACATACAACGGAAACGACCTGCAGACCCTGCTGCAGACCCACCTGGGCGCACTCGCTCACCTGGTGGTGCTCTCGCCGCTGGACGTGGCGTTCTGGAAGCTGCGTGGCATCCGGCATGTCAGCTACCTCCCGAATCCGCCATCGCCGTTGCTCCTCGGCGCGAGTGACGTGCGCGACGTGAGGCAGGCACCGCAGGGGCGGCGCATCGAACTAGTCTGGTGGGGTCGGCTCGAGGAGCACACCAAGAAGGTCTCGCAGCTCGTGGAGGTCGCCGCCGCACTGCAGCGGCTCGGGGTCGACTTCCGCTTGCGGATCGTCGGTCCAGATTGGACCGACATGAGTGCGGATAGCCTGCGGGCTCTCGCCGCGACCCGGGGCGTTGCCGAGCGTGTCGACGCCACGGGCCCGCGGCACGGCTCCGATCTGCTCGAAGTGATCGACTCGTCTGATGTCTTCATCAACACGAGCATCATCGAGGGATACCCGCTGACCCTGCCCGAGGCGCAGTCGCGCGGGCTTCCCGTCGTGATGTACGACCTGCCGTGGCTGTCCCTCATCCAGGCCAATGACGGGGTCATCACGACTCCCCAGCAGGATCCTGAGACTCTGGCCGGGGCGATCGCCGAGCTCGCCGCCGATCCGATGCGCTACGAGACGATGTCGCGCGCCTCGATCGCAGCTGCTGCCGATGCGACCTCGCACGATTTCGCTCAGCTCTACCAGGAGCTGCTGCACGGGGATATCCCGTCGGAGCACTCCCCCGAGCCGACGCTCGAGGACGGACGCAAGGTGCTCGAGCTGCTCGTCTTCTTCGCCGAGCGGAGCACCCCGCCCCCGCGGCCCGCACGCGCAGGGTCGACGACCACCGTCCCCGCAGCTCTCGACCCTCGATCGCGGCAGCCTGGCCTCGGCGTTCGCATCGAGCGCAAGCTGGCCCCCATCGGCCGTCGCGTCATCGATGCAGCCCCATGGCTGCGACCGGCGGCGAACAGATTCAAGCGCGTGCTGCTGCGCCGATAGCGAGAGATCACATGCACGCCACCCCACTCGTCTCTATCGTCGTCCCTGTCTTCAACGACGCGAACGTGATCGCCAGCGCGCTCGACAGCTGCCTTCGACAGACCCTCGCGTCGATCGAGATCATCGTGGTCGACGATGCCTCGACCGATGACACCGCCGCGATCGTCGAGACCTACAGCGCGCGGGATCCGCGCGTCCGACTCATCCGACAAGAGCAGAATGCATCGGCCTACCAGGCTCGGCGCATCGGCATCCTCGCTGCACGAGCAGACCACCTCCTGTTCCTCGACGGCGACGACGAGCTCACCGAGACGGCCGCAGAAGCGGCGCTCGAGAAAGCGACGGCGACCGGCGCGGATCTCGTGCAATTCGGCATCGAGGTCGTGCAACTCGACGGGCGCACGGGAGGACGGTTCGAGTCGCGCCTGCAACCGAAGCACCCGTCGCTCGCGGGGAGCGATGTGCTGCGCAAGATGTTCCCGATCGATCGTCCCGCCCAGGGGCAGCTGTGGCGGTACCTGTTCCGAACGCGGCTCCTCACCGACGCGTATGCCCTCATGCCCGCAGACCTGGTGCTGCCGAGGGTCAACGACCTGCCGATCTCGTTTCTCGCCGGAGCGCTCGCCACGAGCCTCGAGTCGATCCCCGACCGCCTGTATCGCTATCACTTCGGGCGTGGTGGAAGCGGTCAGAAGGTGCGCGACCTCAGCACCGCTTCTTTCTATGCCGGCGCCATCCGGTCGATCGATTCGATCGACCCGGCGGTTCGACAGATCGCCAGCACGAGCGCTGACTCCGATCTCGTGCTCACGAGCTACGCGTCCGTCCGACGCGCCATCATCGGGTACACCACCCACTATCTGGCGGAGCACACCCGCGCCGATCTGCAGGATGCGATGTTCGCCGACCTCTATACCCGAGCGTCCGCCACCGACATCGTGCAGTCCACTGCATTGCACTGGCCTCAAGCGATAGACACGCTCGCGGCGCACGGGCAAGCGATCGGCCTTGCACGTCGACCGGTGCACAGCATCGTGCTCGCGACGAACCATCTGCGCACCGGCGGTATCTCGGGCGTCGTGATATCTCAGGCTCGTGTGCTGCGGGAGTCCGGGTTCCAGGTGACGGTCGTCGCGCGCGAGCCGGGCAGCGACCTCGGGAGCCTTCCGGCCGGCGTGCAGTTCGCCGAGGTGTCGACAGACACCCTCGGCAGCGCGCTCGCGCAGTGGATCGAGGTCTGCGCGCAGCACGAAGTCGATCTGATCATCGATCATCAGTGGCAGTACTCGACGTCATGGCAGGCCTTCGCCCTCGCAGCGCGCGCAGAAGGTGTGGCCACCATCGGCTGGTCGCACAATTTCGCCGGTCGGTCGCTGCTGCTCGGTCTCGATCGTCTCGCATCCGCTCCGCGCTACTTCTCCCTTCTCTCGCATCTCGTCGTTCTCTCGCCGCTCGACGTCGCATTCTGGAAGTTGCGGGGGATGCCGCGGGTGTCCTATCTGCCCAATCCGCCGTCATCGAACCTGCTCGATGCAGGCATCGTGGCCTCCCCGAGGCGATCTCCTGCGGGGCGGCGAGTCGAACTCGTCTGGTGGGGGCGTCTGCAAGAGCGAACCAAACGTGTGAGCGAGTTGCTCGACGTGGCTGAGCACCTCGATCGTCTGGGCATCGACTTCCGCCTGCGGATCATCGGCCCCGACTGGCGCGACATGACGGCTGCGCAGCTGAACGCAATGGCAAAGGAGCGCGGACTCGCTCAGCGCGTCAAGGCGATCGGCCCGCTTCGGGGCGACGCGCTCACGGCAGCGATCGACTCGTCCGACCTCTTCGTCAACACCAGCATCATCGAGGGCTATCCGCTCACGATCCCCGAGGCGCAGTCGCGAGGTCTTCCCGTAGCGATGTACGACCTGCCATGGTTGGCTCTGACAGCTGACAACGATGGCATCGCGACAGTGAACTGGGGGGATGCCGGGGCACTTGCTCGACGTATCGCCGAGATCGCGGCCGATCCATCCTCCTACGCACGTATGTCGGCTGCGTCTCTGATCGCGTCGGAACGTGAACTCTCCCACGACTTCCGCGCGTGGTACCGCGAGCTGGTCTCTGGCACGCTGCCCTCCGACCTGTCACCCGAACCGACTCTCGCCGACGTCCGGCAGATCGTGGACCTGTCCATCATGCTCGCCGAGCAGCATGCGGCAACGCGCGCTCCTTCTCGGAGCGCGAAGGTCCGCAGAGAGAGCGAAGGCGCCGAATCGAGCAAACGGTTCGCGCTCGTCAGACGCATAGCGCGAAAGACGACCCCGGCGGCGCGGGCTGTGCTCGCGCGCGCGCCATGGCTGAGACCGGCCGCCGAGCGTGTGCGGCGTGCGATCACCTCGACGTGAGCACGGACGACATCGAATAGCATCAGATAGAACGCCATAGCAGGGGGAATCGCGAGTGTCGGTAGCAGGATTGAAGAAGACGGCGCGGGCTCAATACATCGAGGCACGCCGCGTGTACGGCACGAGCGCGTTGCTCAGGAGCGGGATATTCGACCATTCCTACTACTCGGAGCTCGTCCAGCTGAAGGGGCAGACACCCCGACAGGCGATGCAGCACTATCTCGCTCACGGCATCGGATCGGGGTTGTCTCCACACCCGCTGATAGAGATCGAGTTCTTTCCCTCGACCATCCGCAATGCCACCCGCTCTCGAGACGGCGTGGCGACGCTGCTCAGCTATCTGCGCAGCCCCAACGCGCGCACACACGCCTGGGGGCCGTTGTTCGATCCGCGCCTCACAGACGAAGACCCCCTCGACCTGATCTCCCGTCTCCGTCCGGACCAGCTGCTCCCGGTGCCCGAGGGCTTCGCAGGCGCCGTCCCGACTTTCGGCGAGGCGCGCAAGGCGGCCCTCGCGTTCGCGGAGACCCACCGCGACCAGATGGCTGCCGCGCTACCTCCTCGACGCAAGGGATGGGACCACAAAGAGACGCAGCAGTGGATCACGAGCGTCACTTCGGCGGGCGCTCCCTCGCGCGCGCTCGTCTCCGTGATCATGCCCGTTCTGAATCGAGCCGACCTCGTTGCCGTGGCGATCGAATCCGTCCTCGCGCAGACTCATGATCAGTTCGAGTTGATCGTCGTCGATGATGGGTCGACCGACACCACACGTGACGTCGTCGCAGAGTATGTGCGCACCGATCCTCGGGTGCGCCTTCTCGCAGGGCCCCACGCGGGCGTCGGGGCCAGCCGCAACACCGGACTGGAGCAGGCACGCGGCGAGTTCATCGCGTTCCTCGACAGTGACAACAGCTGGACCCGCAGATTCCTCGAACTGTCGTTGGCTGCCCTCGACGCGGCTCCCGACGTCGTCGCGTCCCATGCAGGACTGCGATTGCACGGCGACGACGAGGTCGCGTATCGAGGCGGCGATGCGCAGCTCTCCGACCTTCAGCTCGGAAACTCCGTCGACCTGAACGTGCTGGTCGTCCGAGCACAGGCCCTGCAGACGACCGGCATCTTCGACGTCACGCTGCGCCGCTGGGTGGACTACGACCTCGTCCTTCGGCTGGCGAAGCTCGGACGGCTCGAATACCTCCCGTTCGTCGGATGCGAGTACGACAACAAAAGTGCCGACGGGCGTATCACTCAGAATGAGTCACAGCATTGGCAGTGGGTCGTCACTGAGCGCAACCTCATCGACTGGGAGGCCGCGCGCCGGTCCGTCGAAAATCGTGTCGTCGATCGCACGAGTCTCGTGACTGTCGTCGCCGGATCGGCAGGGCACGCGGCTCGGTCCATCGATCGTCTCCTGCACTCCTTCGATGACGATCTCGAGGTCGTCATCATCGACAACGGTTCACGTGCCGCGGTCGGTCGTCATCTGACCCTTCGTTATATGAGCGAACCGCGAGTCCGATACGTTCGCCTCCCGGCGAACAACAACTTCGCCCTCGCGGCCAACTACGGATTCTCCCTCACCACGGGTGCCCAGGTCGCGTTCCTCGACCCTGATGCGGATGCCCGAGACGGTTGGCTCGAGGCGCTGTCAAAGAGGCGGAGGGAGGTCGGGGCAGCCGGCGTCCAAGCTCTCCTGGTGAACCGGGACTACACCGTGCAGCACGCCGGCTATGCCTTCTACGATGAGCTGCCCCTGCCGAGCGGGCTGCTGGCGAACCTCACCATCGACGACGCCGCTGTCGCACGGGTCGATGACCTGACCGCCATCAGCGCCAGCGCCAGCCTTTTCGACGCCGCGATCTTCGCCGAGCTCTCAGGCTTCGACCCGCTGTATGCGAACGGGCTCGAAGACGTGGACTTCTGCCGTCGGGCGAAGCAAGAGAAGCCCACGGCTCGGTTCGATTGCGAACCGCAGGCGATCGTGATTCATGCACCGGGGACCAGCGCCTATCGGGAACGCCGACAGGTGCAGAATCGCCGCACCTATCTCGATCGGTGGCGCGGACAGAGCACGCCCGACGACCGAGACCGCTACGGCTCTCTGGGTATGACTGTCGCCCGCTTCGCGCCCACTTTCAGCCCTGGGCAGCCGTCCGCCAATCCCGTGCTGCTGAGAGAGCCACGTCGTCTGGAGTCCGCGTCCGCGACATCGCCCGTGCAACTGCGCTGGGCAATTAAGACCGGCGTTCCATGCACGCGGGGCGGCGATCACTGGGGCGACATCCCGTTCGCGTCCGATCTCGCACGCGCACTTCGGTCTCAGGGGCAGCAGGTGGTCACGGATCGGCATGAAGCCTGGACGCGGTCGACCTCCTACCTCGATGACGTCGTGCTGACACTGCGAGGACGCCATGCGATTCCTCCGCAGCCCGGGGCCGTCAACATCCTGTGGGTGATCAGCCGACCTGAGTTGGTGACTGTCGACGAGGTCCGCGGATACGACCTGGTGTACGCCGCCTCGGAGAAGTGGGCCGCTTGGATGTCGGCACGCTCCGGTCGAACCATCGAGCCGCTTCTGCAGGCAACATCGCCCGAACGCTTCCGGCCGGACCTCGAGCCAGTGAGCGAGCCAGATGACCTGATCTTCGTCGGCGGAAGTCACGGGCACGAATTCGGACGTGCCATCGTCGGATTTGCCGTACAGGCAGAAGCCCCGGTGGGCCTCTGGGGCCCCGGCTGGCACAAGTTCGCGCCCGCGCGCTATGTGCGCGACGGGTATCTCGACACCGATCGCCTGCCGCACGCCTACAGGTCGGCGAACATCGTTCTCAACGATCACTTCTCCGACATGGCAGAGTGGGGCTTCATCAACAACCGCACGTTCGATGCTCTGGCCTGCGGAACACCGCTGATCAGCGACGCGATCGACGGTCTGGAGATCTTCGAAGGTGCCGTGGTCATCGCTGACTCGGTGGAGCGAATGCGCGAGCTCGTCACCGATCGAAGCTGGATGCCGTCAAGCGAGCAGATGTCCGAGATCTCTTCGAGGATCCGCGCGGATCACTCGTTCGACTCCCGCGCTCGCACGCTTCTCGAAGCGGCAGTGTCGACGAGAACTCAATGAGGCCGCTGCCGGAGACCGTTCGACCGACCCGAAGCCGTTGAGGCTGCGGATTCCGTCACCAAGATAGGCTGATACGCGATCGTGAGACAGCAACGCACCGGTCGGGTCCATGACTTTTCCCCCGAAGAATGAGAATCCCCATGAGCAAGCTCACTAGGAATACCGCATCGATCGATGCGTCATCACCCCAGGAACTCGAGGCAGAGATTTTCATCTCTCAGGTCAGGGCGAGCGCTGCACGTGAGAACGAGTTGATCTCCGAGGTCGAACGGCTCACGTCGGAGATCGCCGAACTCACGCGGCGGTACATGAAGACACGCGAAGAGTTGACGACTTCCGAAAGCGCACGCGGCGAACTTGCGGATCGGGTTGATTTTCTCGGCACCGAGCTCGCCAGCGTTGACCGTCTCCAACGTGAGAACAAGTCGCTCGTCCAGCAGGTGGCAGAGCTCACCACGCGCGCAGTCGATGAACAGCGCAACGCCGAGAGGGCCGAAGATCGTGAACGGGCGCTTGCCCAGCAGCTGGCGGCGATGACGCTCATGCTCAGCGAAATGACGATGAAGAGCGCTGCCCGTGGCTGACCGTTCCGCGGCCTCCGCCCTTCGTGCCTCTTCCCTGTTCGACCCGAAGTGGTATCGCGAGCAATACCCCGACGTGAGGCTGAGCGGGCTTGATCCGGCAAAACACTATCTCGAGTTCGGCGCGAGGCAGGGTCGCGATCCTGGCCCCAGATTCAGCACGCAGGGATATCTCGAAAGGCATCCGGAACTCGCCAAAGACGGCATAAACCCTCTCCTCCACTTTCTGCGCTCCGGTGCGGCGATCGACGATCAGCCCACGCCCGTAGGGAACGAGCGGAAGCCCGAAGGCTGGGACATTCTCGCGTCGTCGGATCTGTTCGATGCGTCCTGGTACCTGGACAACTACCCTGCTGTCCAGCTCAGTGCGATCGACCCACACGAGCACTACCTGCGCGTGGGGTCGGAACTCGGCTACGACCCAGGCCCTAAGTTCAGCACCCAGATGTACCTCTCGCGTCATCGCTCGGTTCGAGAAGCTGGCGTGAACCCTCTTGTGCACTATCTCCGTTACGGCCATCGGGAAGGGCGAGCTGTCGATCCGAGCGCGCTCGCGCAACCGGTGACCGAACGCGCTGATTACAAACTGATTGAGAATTCACCGCTTTTCGATTCGAGTTGGTATGCCGCGCATTACCTCGATCAGCGGACACCCGATATCGATCCCCTTTCACACTTCCTCGAGATCGGGGCGTGGGCTCTCAACGACCCGTGCGCTGAGTTCAGCACCCGCGCATACCTTGAGGCCGCACCCGACGTGCGCGCGCGAGGCATGAACCCGCTCGTTCATTATCTGAAGTTCGGGCTCGCCGAGGGGCGGAAAGTCAGCGCCTCGCACCATGGCACAGCGGCGTTCGGCCGGGTGGTCTCCCAGGCGCATCATGCTCTGGAACGGCTCGATGCGTTCGACGCTGGATGGTACTCCGAGCGCTACGACGATGTGGCAGCGTCGGGATTGACACCCGCCGAGCATTACCTCGAGGTCGGAGCCGATTTGCTTCGCGATCCGAGCCCGCACTTCAGTACGGCCGGGTATGCGACTCGGAACCCGGACGTCATCGCAGCCGGACGTAACCCACTGCTTCACTACAGCGGAACCGGGAAGGCCGAGCATCGTCCCTTCACGCTCGATCCAGAGCACACTCAGCCGACGCATCGCCCCGTGCATGTCCCCAAGGCCCCGCACGCTACCCCGGACGCGCGCCCGGATGCGCGCGTAGTCGCTTTTTATCTCCCTCAGTTCCATCCGATCCCCGAAAACGACGCCTGGTGGGGCACTGGCTTCACCGAATGGACTGGGGTGATACCGGCGCAACCTCAGTTCCCCGGCCATTACCAGCCGCACGTACCTGGTGAGCTTGGTTATTACGATCTACGTGATCGCGAGGTGCAACGCAAGCAGATCGATTTGGCTAAGCGATACGGAATCGACGCCTTCTGTTTCTACTTCTACTGGTTCGACGGCGTCACCTTGCTTGAAACCCCCCTCCGTCAGTGGCTGGAAGACCCGTCCCTCGACTTGCCGTTCATGCTGTGCTGGGCCAACGAGAACTGGTCACGCCGATGGAACGGGCGGGAAGACGATGTTCTGATCGCCCAGAACCACTCCCCGGAAGATGATCTCGCGTTCATCGAACACGCTGCGGAGTACCTTCGGGACCCGCGCTATACCCGTATCGACGGGAAGCCGGTTCTCGTCGTCTATCGGCCAAGCCTTTTGCCGGATATCGCGGCGACTGCGAAGCGGTGGCGCTCATGGTGCCGCGACAACGGCGTCGGTGAAATCTATCTCGCTTACACGACTTCCTTCGATCGGCTCGATCCGGAGACGATCGGATTCGATGCCGCGGTGGAGTTCGCGCCGAACAACATGGCCACTCCCGACATCACCCAGAATCGGCCCAAGTACGGCGGCTTTGCGGGGCGAATGTACGATTGGCCGCAGCTTGTCTCGCGCAGCCACGCCTATCCCCCCTCAGAGCACCGGGTGTTTCGTGGGGTCAATCCGTCGTGGGACAACACGCCCCGACGCGGGTCGAATGCGGGCATCCTCGCTGGGAGTACACCTGGACAGTTCACACGCTGGACCGCCAACGCGATCCGTGAGACGTTGCGGACGCGTGAAGCCGATGACGATGGGCTGCTCTTCGTCAATGCATGGAACGAGTGGGGCGAGGGCGCTCACCTGGAACCGGACGAAGCATATGGTTACGCATGGCTGGAATCTGTGCGCGTTGCTCTTGCCTCAACCGCTCCGGCCACGACTGTCACAGCCGAGTCCGAAGTCGCGTTCGTCATGGACCTCACGAGCACTTCATTGCCAGCGGACCTCCCTGCGTGGATCTTGGAACTCGAGAAGTCCGGCTCGCTCTGGGTCCTGATCGATGGATCAGACGAAGACGCCGCCGTCGTTCCCACACCGCTTGACGGCTTCACACACCTCGTGAGGGCACCACACGGAGTCGGGATGCTCGGCCTACTTCAGGCGCTGCCTGAGATGACGGCGGCCGGGTTCGATCTGGTCTACCGGATCGACGATGAAGCTCCTCCCCTCACCGAGCTGAGGCCGTTGGTCACGCGTTTCGCACACGACTCACGGCTCGGATTGGTTCGAATGGGTGGCGAGAAAATAGTCGGCTCGCTCGAGTCCTACGCCAGTCAGGTGGCGACCAGACTGGGCCTCGAGCCGGGTGAGATCGGCTCTCTCTCGTACGCGACTGGAGGGGCGTTCGCGGCCCGACTCAGCGCGTTGGCCCCTATCGCCGCCCTCGCATTCGACGATGAAGACGTTCTGATGACGGGATCGCGCTATGTGCCGTTCCTCGACAGCGTGCTAGATGCGTCTCTCACGGCCAGCGCCGCTGCCTGCAGCGCGCGGGTCCAGGCGACGCCGGCGGTGAAGAAGGCGCCCCAGCGACCATCCGTCCTGATCGTCTCGCACGATCTGCACCCGCATGGCGCTCAGCGGCTCGCTCTTGCGATGGGTGCGGGTTACCGCGACTCGGGTTTCGATGTCCGATTCATCGCTCTGGAAGGCGGCCGGCTCGAGAACGAGTTCCGTCAGGTCGGGCAAGTCGACATTGTGGGGGTCGCCCCGGGGGATATCCGCACTACCCGCAAGCTGCTCCGGAGCATCGCAGGCGGCGGAACCCGTGCTGCGATCGTCAACACCACGGTCGCCGCGCCACTCATCCCGCTGCTCAAGGCGGAAGGCTTCTCTGTCGTCTCACTCGTCCACGAGCTGCCAGGCGTCTTGGGGGAAATGGCGCTCCACAGATCGGCCCAGTACGTTTCAGAGCTCGCTGATGTCGCGGTGTTCCCGTCCGAACTCGTCAGAGATCGCTTCCAGGGTTTTGTAGGTTCGGACCACCCTGACAACTCCGTGATCCGACACCAGGGCGAGTACCTGGCCCTGGACGATCGGGCCAATGGAGCCACTGTCCGCGAGGCGCTCGGCATCGCATCTGACGCTCCCGTGATCCTCGCAGTAGGGTACGGCGACCATCGCAAGGGCATCGATCTCTTTGGTGAGGTCGTTGCCAACGTTCTTGCGGTCGACCCCACAGCACATGCGATCTGGGTCGGGCATTTGGGGCAAGACGGTGCGTACGGCGAGGCTCTTCAAGCCATAGAGCAGGCAGATGTCGCCGATCGGGTCCACTTCCCCGGGCTCGTCGACGCCCGCCAGATACGTGACTACTATGCCGCTGCGGCAGTCATGCTTGTGCCTTCGCGGGAGGATCCTTACCCGAGCACTGTCATTGAGGCCATGGGCAGCGCGGTTCCGATTTTTGCGTTCGAGGGGAGCTGCGGTAACGAAGAGCTCCTCAGACGGGGCGCAGGCGTCTTGGTCCCGGCGTTCGACACCTCCGCCATGGCTGACGAGGTGGCGGCAATCCTCGGCGATCCAGAGCGAGCCGCCGCGATCGGAGAATTCGGTCGCGAGATTCGCAACAGCGAGTTCAACTTCAATAGCTACCTCTTCGACTTGCTCGATTACGCAGGCTTGAAATACCCGCGGGTGTCAGTCGTCGTGCCCAACTACAACTACGCACGGATTCTCCCTGAACGCCTGAAGTCGATCGACAACCAGACGCACCCCATCTTCGAGGTGATCGTGTTGGATGACTCGTCGACGGACTTCAGCGATGAGCTCATCCGGCAGTATGCGAAGGCGCATCCGATGCGAGTCCGCTACCTGCCGAACGATTCAAACTCGGGATCTGTCTTCAAACAGTGGCGAAAGGGCGTTGAAGCAGCGCAGGGCGACTTCGTCTGGATCGCGGAGGCTGATGATCTCGCTGACCCCGAATTCCTCAGCAGCACGATTCCTGCCTTCACTGATCCAAGCGTCGTCATCAGCTATGCGCAGTCACGCGCCATAGACGATCGTGGACGGGTCACCATGCCTGACTATCTCCCCTACGTCGCGGATCTCGATGATCAGCGATGGCGGATGTCGTATGTTGCGGACGGACTGGATGAAATCCGCGCCGGCATGTACGTGAAGAACACGATTCCCAACGTGAGCGCGGTGACGTTCCGCAAGGCGGCGCTCCTCGACGTGCTGCAGGAATCACATCAAGACATCATCTCGCTTCGAAACGCGGGCGACTGGCTCGTGTATCTTCGGGTGCTTGAGCGAGGCAGCATCGCGTTCACCGCAACGCCTCTATCCTCACATCGCCGGCACGCCCACAGCGTGACCATCTCCAGCTTCGATGAAGCCCAGCTTCTTGAAATTCGCACGGTTCAGGAATCGACCATTCGACGTCATCGGCTCGGAGAAGCTGAGACCGGCATCGCGACGCGATATGCACAGACGCTTTATCAGCAGTTCGGTCTCGCGCATGATGACGCACCTCGCGTGGATGACTCACTGGCCGTAGGTACGCAGGCCGTGGAGTCTGCTGCTACCCAGATGACTTCGCGGCGAATCGGCGTGGTCAGCATTCCTCGACGCTTGCCGGTTGGCGCGAGGGACTCGTTCCCGGATCTGTACGGCGCCATCGGCCGCAACACAGGCAACTACATGTTCACTGAGGCGATGTTCCGTCAGCTTCAAGGTCAGGTCGAGCCGATTGGGTTCGGATTCGACCCCGAGGTCGTCAACTCCGAGTTCGATGCGGTGGTCATCCCTGCAGCGAACTGGTTGAACGAGTCGAGCGATTGGACGTTCCTGGTCGAGCGGATAGAGCGACTCACGGTCCCCGTGATCATGATCGGCGTCGGGCTGCAGGTTTCTAACGAACCCTCCGCTGAGGTCCGCGTCCATGAATCGGCCCTCAGGCTGGTGCGTGCGGTCGCCGAGCGCTCGACATCGATCTCCACGCGCGGCGACTTCACGTCTGATTGGCTACGTAAACAGGGGTTCCGCGAGGTCGTTACGACGGGCTGCCCATCGACATACATGAAACAGGTCGCGTGGTCAGATGGCGACGGCGACGGGCTGGTACTTCAATCAACTCGATATGGGGCTACAAGGAGCTTTGCCGCGGCCAACGGACTCAACGAGCAGTTGTTCAGGCTCGCTGCTCAGCATGACATCGACATGCTGTATCAGTCCGAACCGGAGGAGCTTGAGGCGTTGTTGCTCGCCGCAGGAGCCGCGTCTCTAGACAAGTTGGCGGACGGGCTGCTCGCTGACACTTACGGAGTGAAGAGCGATTCTGACGCGCGCGCGTACGTGGCGCGCCACGGCCAGGCGTTCGTCGAGCTCGATTCTTGGTCTCGATGGATCGCGACCAAGTCCGGACAGTTCGGAACGCGGCTCCACGGCGCTATCCTCGCTCTGAACTCGGGGGTCCCCGCGGTGCTGGCTCCGCACGACTCTCGAACCGCGGAGGTCGCTCGCTACGCTCACATACCTACGTTCAACTTCGATCGGGAACAGGAGATAACACTGCCAATTGTCGAAGAAGCTATCCTGAACGCTGATACGGCCGACTACTACGCCACTCGTCGCGTAAACCAGGCCGTATACCAGGATTTCCTCGGGGCAAACGGCCTTTCACCTCGAGAGACGGGCTTCAACGACTAAATTGGGTCTAATCAGATCCCGTCGCGAGCGGTGAGGATGAATTCACTTGACGCCAGTTCTTCTTCGCACATGATTGGACGGCAGTTCTCGAGTTGATCGAGGGCTCAGATCGGATATTTCGACGCTGGTAGGGTACTCGTTTTGAGTGCCGCCAGACCATGGAGCTCATGCCGAGCAAAGGCCTCACACAGGGGAACCGGCACCCAGGGCTAACACGAGAGGCGAGCATCTCATGCACACCGATGGCTCAATCGACGACATGTGGAAGGTCTATTCCTTCCCGCGCATGGCCGACGATCAAGTCACGTCGCAGGTCGTGACGGCCGCTGTTCTGTCTCGGGCCGAGAGCGGTTCGGTGTATTGGGATGCCCCGAATCCTCGACGGAGTTTCGTCAGAGGCGCCGTCTACGATGACCGCGGCCGGCTCATTCAGATGTCCCAACGCAAGGGGGGGATGAATGCCGACATGGTGTTGTCCGTCAACCCTCCCGTACTCTCGGCACGAGAGAAGCACGAAGCTCGAGCGCATGCCATCCCGGGACACTGGCTTTACGGCGGGAGCTGGATGCACGGTTTTGGTCACTTTCTTGTCGAAACCTTGCCGACACTATGGCCCCTTGCCAGTGCCGACGCGGACTTCGACGGCATCTGCGCCCATCGCTTCAACTCTCTTCGAACCCACGATTGGCAGTTCGAGCTGGCGGGGCTGTTGAGCACGCGCGGGCGGGTGGAGGTGATCGATGATCGCCCGGTGACCGTTGAACAGCTGACAGTTCCGGCACGGGCATACCACTACCAGGTCGCCATCGATCCGATCGCGAAGACGGTGTGGGATCTCATTGCTGAACGCGCGACGATTGGTGCTCCCCCGTCAGACGACCACCCCGTGTACCTCAGTCGCACACGGTTTCAGCAGGACCAAGCATCGCGCGGAGTCGTGACCGGGCGTGAGTTCCGCAATGCCCAAGAGGTCGATGCCCTGTTCGAGAGGGCGGGGTTTCGCGTTGTCTTCCCCGAGACGCTGTCGGCGACAGAGCAGGTCCGACTGGCCAGATCCGCCTCGATTCTTGCAGGACCGTCGGGCTCGGCCCTACATTTGAGTGTCTTTTCGCGGCCTGGCGCGCGCGTGATTGAGGTCGGAGACGCCCGAACAGGTTCCTCCTTGGTTGCTACCCAGCAAGCAATTTCTTCAGTGAAGACGCAGCCCACTGCCCAGATCCCCTATCTCGCGGGCTCGGAGGGCGAGGTCGATGTGCGCGCCAGTAGCGCACTGTTGGAACGACTGATGGCGTAAGCAACACCCATTTCGGATCGCGATCGGCGCTCCGTACGTTTTCATACGAGAGCATCGGCCTCTATCTTTCGCGAACGGAAGTATGAGCGTCAGTTCCGACCGATAGACGAGTCGTCCAGCCGCACAGTTGGCGCGTCCCCGGTCTCCCAGAAGTCAGCGTCCAGCACGCGGGTCACCGGATCGGGCTCCTCGGCCCACGACTGCGCGCGCGGCACCGGCTGCGACGCACGAGCGACCGCACGCGCCGCGTTCTGCCTCTGCAGTTCGGCCGCGGCAGCACGACGCTCCCACAGCTCGCGTTCGATCATGGTGCGGTCCCTGGCATGGATCATCGCCCTCAGGATCATCGCCAGCAGCAGACCGGTGTAACCGCCGATCGTGTTGGCGAGCACGTCGAGCACGGTCGACACGCGCTCGTCCAGCGCGATGCCCTGCGTGAACTCGATCGCCCCGGAGAAGGCGGGCAGGAGGAAGATCGCGACCCACCACGCCTTGCGGGCGAGTGCGAGACCGAGCAGGAACCCGAGCGGCACGAACATGCCGATGTTCGCCACGAACTCCAGTTCGTTGTAGTCGAACTGCTCTGGCACACCGAGGTTGTGCAGCGCACGGAGCACGCGCCCTGCGATGCTGTCGAACTCGAGCTGCTCAGGCTGCGGCCACATCGTGACCAGCAGCACGAACGCGGAGTACACGATCAGCAGCAGCGTCGAGATCCACAGCCGCGCATGGCTTCGCGGCGGCGGGGGTCCCACCTGGATCTGTGTCATGGTCGCGTTCCTCTCTCATGCCCGAGGTCGGGCGACGGCGATACCCGCGGGCAGGCTCGGGCCATGCTATCCATCGCGAGTGACGTCAGGCCGCGAAGTCACTGACAACCGCACGCCCGCACGGGGGTACGACAAAGGGGCCGGACCCGAAGGTCCGACCCCTGTGCGAGAAAGCAGATGCTTACTTGATGATCTTCGTGACCGTACCGGCGCCGACGGTGCGTCCACCCTCACGGATGGCGAAGCCGAGGCCCTCTTCCATGGCGATCGGCTGGATCAGCTCGACCGTCACGTCAGTGGTGTCGCCGGGCATGACCATCTCGGTGCCCTCAGGCAGCGTGATGACGCCGGTGACGTCGGTGGTGCGGAAGTAGAACTGCGGGCGGTAGTTCGTGTAGAACGGGTTGTGACGCCCACCCTCATCCTTGGAAAGGATGTACGCGGTACCGGCGAAGTCGGTGTGCGGCGTGACCGAACCCGGCTTGACGATGACCTGACCGCGCTCGACGTCCTCACGCTTCGTGCCACGGAGCAGGAGACCACAGTTCTCGCCGGCCCATGCCTCGTCGAGCTGCTTGTGGAACATCTCGATACCCGTGACCGTGGTCTTGACGGTCGGACGGAGTCCGACGATCTCGACCTCGGAGTTGATGGCCAGCGTGCCACGCTCGGCGCGGCCGGTGACGACGGTTCCACGACCGGTGATCGTGAAGACGTCCTCGACGGGCATCAGGAACGGCTTGTCCTTGTCGCGCACCGGGTCCGGAACGTGCTCGTCGACGGCCTCCATGAGGTCGAGGATGGACTGGGTCCACTTCTCGTCACCCTCGAGTGCCTTCAGAGCGGAGACGCGAACGACAGGAGCGTCCTCGGCGAAGCCCTGCGAAGCGAGCAGCTCGGAGACCTCGAGCTCGACGAGCTCCAGGATCTCCTCGTCGTCGACCATGTCGGCCTTGTTCAGGGCGACGAGCAGGTACGGCACGCCGACCTGCTTGGCGAGCAGCACGTGCTCACGCGTCTGAGCCATCGGGCCGTCGGTGGCGGCGACCACGAGGATCGCGCCGTCCATCTGAGCAGCACCGGTGATCATGTTCTTGACGTAGTCGGCGTGGCCGGGGGCGTCAACGTGCGCGTAGTGGCGCTTCGGGGTCTCGTACTCGATGTGCGAGATGTTGATGGTGATTCCACGCTGGCGCTCTTCCGGCGCCGAGTCGATGGAAGCGAAGTCGCGCTGCACGTTGGTGTCAGACGGGAACTTGTCAGCAAGCACCTTCGAGATCGCTGCGGAGAGCGTGGTCTTGCCGTGGTCAACGTGACCGATGGTTCCGATGTTGACGTGCGGCTTGGTCCGCTCGAACTTGGCCTTAGCCACTGGGTCCTCCTCAGGACGTCATGTAGAGGGTGCCGGGCACTGGTTTGCGACCGGTTCTCTACGGGTGTGAATCTCAGTTTAGTAGAGAGGGAATGTGAAGTTGTAGGTGACCTGGGAGCCGAGCCGGAACCCGGCTCCCAGGAAAGTGTTACTCGCCGCCCTGGTGCTTCTGGACGATCTCGTCGGCCACAGCGCGGGGAACCTCAGCGTAGCTGTTGAACTCCATCGAGTAGACGGCGCGACCCGAGGTCTTCGAGCGCAGGTCGCCGATGTAGCCGAACATCTCGGACAGCGGGACGTGTGCACGGACGACCTTGACGCCTGCGGCGTCTTCCATCGACTGGATCTGGCCGCGACGCGAGTTCAGGTCACCGATGACGTCGCCCATGTACTCCTCAGGAGTACGCACCTCGACAGCCATCAGCGGCTCGAGGAGCGCCGGGCTCGCCCGACGAAGGGCTTCCTTCATACCCATCGAACCGGCGATCTTGAACGCCATCTCCGAAGAGTCGACGTCGTGAGCCGCACCATCGACGATCGTCGCCTTGACGCCGACGATCGGGTAGCCGGCGAGCACGCCGACGTTCATGGCGTCCTGGAAGCCGGCATCGATCGAGCCGATGTACTCACGCGGGATGCGACCACCGGTGACGGAGTTGACGAATTCGTACGTCTTCTCGTCATCGAGGCTGAGCGGCTCGATGTTGAACTGGATCTTCGCGAACTGACCCGATCCACCGGTCTGCTTCTTGTGCGTGTAGTCGTACTTCTCGACGCCCTTGCGGATCGTCTCGCGGTACGCCACCTGCGGCTTGCCGACGTTGGCCTCGACGTTGAACTCGCGCTTCATGCGGTCGACGAGGATGTCGAGGTGCAGCTCGCCCATGCCCTTGATGGTCGTCTGACCGGTCTCGGGGTTGAGCTCCGTGCGGAAGGTCGGGTCCTCTTCAGCGAGCTTCTGGATGGCGACACCCAGCTTCTCCTGGTCGGCCTTGGTCTTCGGCTCGATGGCGACCTCGATGACGGGCTCGGGGAACGTCATCGACTCGAGCACGACGGGCGCTGCCGGGTCGGTGAGGGTGTCACCGGTGGTGGTGTCCTTCAGACCGATGACGGCGTAGATGTTGCCCGCGGTGACCGAGGGGACGGGGATCTCTTTGTTGGCGTGCATCTGGAAGATCTTCCCGATGCGCTCCTTCTTGCCCTTGGTCGAGTTGATGACCGCTGCGCCGGAGTCGAGCTGGCCCGAGTAGACGCGGACGTAGGTCAGACGACCGAAGAACGGGTGCACCGCGACCTTGAACGCGAGAGCCGCGAACGGGTCCTTCGCGTCGGGGTGACGCTCGATGATCGTGTCGTAGTCCTTGGGGTCGTGCGCCTCGATCGAGCCCACGTCGAGCGGGTTCGGGAGGTAGTCGACGACTGCATCGAGCATCGGCTGCACGCCACGGTTCTTGAACGCCGAACCGCAGAGGACCGGGTAGATCTCGGAAGCCACGGTGAGCTTGCGGATCGCGCCCTTGATCTCGGCGACGGTCAGCTCTTCGCCACCGAAGAACTTCTCGAGCAGAGCGTCGTCGGTCTCGGCGACGGTCTCGAGGAGCTGCTGACGGTACTCGTCTGCCTTGTCCTTGAGGTCGGCCGGGATCTCCTGGATCTCGTAGGAGGCGCCCATGGTGACGTCACCCTTGGAGTCACCGGCCCAGACGAGTGCGCGCATCTCGACGAGGTCGACGACGCCGATGAAGTCGTTCTCTGCGCCGATGGGCAGCTGGATGACCAGCGGCTTGGCGCCGAGGCGGTTGATGATGGTGTCGACGGTGAAGTAGAAGTCCGCGCCGAGCTTGTCCATCTTGTTGACGAAGCAGATGCGGGGGACGTTGTACTTGTCGGCCTGACGCCACACGGTCTCGGACTGGGGCTCGACGCCCTCCTTGCCGTCGAACACTGCGACAGCACCGTCGAGGACGCGGAGCGAGCGCTCCACCTCGACCGTGAAGTCCACGTGACCGGGGGTGTCGATGATGTTGATCTGGTTCTTGTTCCAGTAGCAGGTCACGGCGGCAGACGTGATCGTGATGCCGCGCTCCTTCTCCTGCTCCATCCAGTCGGTGGTCGAGGCACCGTCGTGGGTCTCGCCGAGCTTGTGGTTGACGCCCGTGTAGAACAGGATGCGCTCGGTGGTGGTGGTCTTGCCGGCATCGATGTGAGCCATGATGCCGATGTTCCGAACCTTGCTCAGGTCGGTGAGCACGTCTTGTGCCACAGGAGTGTCCTTATCTTTTTGGCAGTCGTACTGCGAAGAGGGGGTGCCTGCCCCCGGCGTGTGGCCGGGGGCAGGCGAAGCTGTTTACCAGCGGTAGTGAGCGAACGCGCGGTTCGACTCGGCCATCTTGTGCGTGTCCTCGCGGCGCTTGACCGCGGCACCGAGACCGTTCGACGCGTCGAGGATCTCGTTCTGGAGACGCTCGGTCATCGTCTTCTCACGACGACCCTTGGCGTAGCTGACGAGCCAGCGCAGCGCGAGGGTGTTCGCGCGGTGCGGCTTGACTTCGATCGGAACCTGGTAGGTCGAGCCACCGACGCGGCGGCTCTTGACCTCGAGAGTGGGGCGCACGTTGTCGAGCGCCTTCTTCAGAGTGGCGACGGCATCCTGACCGTTCTTCGCCTCGACGCCCTTGAGGGCGTTGTAGACGATCGACTCGGCGAGCGACTTCTTGCCGTCGACCAGGATCTTGTTGACAAGCTGGCTGACGATGGGAGCGCCGTATACCGGGTCGTTGACGACGGGACGCTTCGGGGCGGGACCCTTACGAGGCATTGGACTCAGCCCTTCTTTGCGCCGTAGAGGCTGCGAGCCTGCTTACGGTTCTTGACGGCCTGGGTGTCCAGGGCGCCACGGACGATCTTGTAGCGAACACCGGGGAGGTCCTTGACACGACCGCCGCGGACGAGCACCAGCGAGTGCTCCTGGAGGTTGTGACCCTCACCCGGGATGTAGGCGGTGACCTCGGAGCCGTTGCGGAGCTTCACACGAGCGACCTTGCGCATCGCCGAGTTCGGCTTCTTCGGGGTGGTGGTGTAGACGCGGGTGCAGACCCCGGCCTGCTGCGGGTTCGACTTCAGGGCAGGCGTCTTGGTCTTGGTGACCTTCGGCGAGCGACCCTTGCGAACCAACTGCTGAATGGTTGGCACGTTCTCTCCTCATAGTGCTGCACGGTGACAGCGTGATGGGTTTCACCTCATGACCCACCGGCACGCCGGAATCGACGAGCCTTTTGTGTGGTGGGTATGCCGTGGGGGCGGACCGGCATGGTGCCGACGCCCAGCGCGCACGTCGAGACGTGCACACACCTGATCAAGTGTAATGCCGCGTAACCTGGCGGTCAAATGGGGGCCCCGGTTCAGCCCTGCTCAGCGCAGGTCTCGCACCCGCGCGGCCACGCCGCTCCCCTCCCCCGTTCGGCGTTCTGCGGTGACCGCGATGATCAGCAGCACCGCACCCATCACCGCGAGCGTGATCCACCACGGCATCGACTCCACGCCCCGTCCGATCTGCACCGCGAACACGAACACGTTCTCGATCGGCAGCACGACGAGACCGAGCAGGAACGGGGCGGCGAGCCGCTCGCGAGACCCCACGAGGATCGCGATCAGCGCGAGCATCATCACGAGGATCGCCCGCCAGGTCAGGGGGTCGGTGAAGGTCGAGACGATCGACGCGATCATCATCGTGACGATTCCCGGTGCGAGCAGCGCCCACGAACCGGTCCAGCGGCCCGGCCAGCTGTCGATCGTAGGGCGCGCGCTGCCGGGCTGCGACGGCTGTCGCCGCAGGGCGATCGCGCCTGCGAGCAGGAGGAACGCCCCCAGCGGCAGCGAGAACCATTCGACGCGCAGATCTCGCGGACTCCACGCCACGACGGCGGTCGCGAACGCGATCGCGAAGAGGAACCACACCGGCGGGGCCGTGGTCTCACGCCGAGTCACGCGGTGCGCGACGACGACGGTCGCCACGAGGTAGCCGAGCATCAGCATCCACATCGGCCAGACCGAGAACCAGTCTCGCTCGATCGCGAACCAGGTGCCCACCGCGAGGGCGAGCGCGGCGGGTGCGTCGAGCCATCTCGTGGTGCGCAGCACCGAACGGTCGGAAGCCGCGCGTCTGATTCCGCGGCCGGCGAGCATGAGTGCGGCGGCACCAGCGGCACTCACCCCGAAGCAGCAGAGGAAGAGCGCCAGACCGTGCACCGAGGGCAGGTCCCAGCCCAGCCCGATGCGGATGCCCTGAAGCGGCCCTGCGGTCGCTGCGAGTGCCGCGGTCGCGAGGATCGGGATGCGCAGAGCACCGAGGCGGTGCAGGCGCGACCCTGCTCGCACCCTGCCCAGAAGCATCTCGGAGATCACCAGGGCCCACGACGCGGCGAGGAGTCCACCGACCCGCCACGCGACGGCGGGCTGATCGGCATCCGACCCGGCGACGGCGACGCCCGCCAGGAGCGGGGCGACGGCGATGAGGAGTCCGGCGGAGAACAACGCCGTCGAGCGGCGACCGCGGAGCGTGAGGAGCAGGCCGATGAGTGCCGCCCCGAGGGTCGGCGGCAGCAGGTAGGCCTCGAGCACGTCGACCCCCGCGATGCCCCAGGTGCACCACAGGGCGCCCGTGAAGGCGGCCCCGGCGACCGCCCATGCATAGCGGCGGGCGGCGACGAGCGCCGCGACCACGGCCCCGACGCCGATGACCAGCAGCACGAGGAGGGCCGTGCCGAGCCCCGCTGCCTCGCGTCCGAGTGCGAGCGCCGTCGCGATCACCCCGGTGAGCAGCGCCGAGGCTTCGATCGCGACCCGAGCGGCGTTGACCGTGCGCGCGGAATGCCCCCTGCCGATGAGTACATCCCTCACGAGCGACGAGGAGGCGAGGGCGAGCGCGACAACTACTGCCACGATCGGCAGGACGATCGGAGACCCGCTCGATGCCAAGAGCTGCGCACCGAGGCAGACGACGACCACGGCGAGCGTCGGCACCAGCATCCCGGCTGCCATCGTGCGCACCGGCAGTGTGAGCCCCGGCCGACGGGTGAGCAGCAGCGTCATCGCCAGCACGAACATCAGACCGGTCGACAGCGCCGTCCAGCCGCTGCGCTCGATGACGACCTGCAGCACCCCGATGCCGAACGGCACCGCCGAGACGACCAGGATCGCCTGCCATGAGCGGGCGCCGATCACGGTCAGATAGGTGGCCGCGATGGCGACCACGAGACCCGAGGATGCGGTGAGGCACAGCTGTGCGATGCCGTCGACGCCGCCTTCTGCGAGGGCCGTCGCGACCAGGACGAGACCGTAGGCGAAGCCTGCGCCGACGTAGAGGAAACGCCAGCGCGCAGGACGCACCGCGGCGAGGGCAGCGACGGCGAGAAGGGTAGCCAGTCCCGCTGCCGGGACGATCGACGCCTCCTGCCAGGCCACCATCACTGCCGAGACGAGAGCGAGATGAGCGGCGACGAGCAGGATCGGACGCACGCCCTTGCCCATCCGCTGCGGCATCCACCGGATCATCGCGGCGATCGCCAGAACCATCCCGATCAGCACGGCGATCGACGCCGGCAGCACCAGGAGGCCGCCGCACCCGAGCACGAGCACCGCGATGGCGGCGAAGGCGAGCGCGAGTCGTGACGCGGGAACAGCGAACAAGCGCGCGCCTTCGCGTTCGCGGGCGAGCGCGCCGAAGGCGGCCAGGCCGCCGCCGACCGCGGCGAGTCCGATCGGGCCTCCCCACCCCGCGACACCTCCGCCGCCCAGTGCGGGAATCTCTCGGACGAACGCGATCACGGTCATGCCGCCGGTGAGTCCGGCGAGCATCAGCAGGAGGGCCGACGGCACCGCGAGCACGGTCAACGCACCGGCCACCGTGTAGGCGCGCGGCACACGAGACGGCAGCGGAACCAGCACGCCCACCAGCACCAGGGCGACGGATGCCGCGGCCGGGGCGATCGCGAACTGCCACGACATTTCGAGCTCGCGGATGCCGGGGACGCCGTAGACGGCGAGCACCAGCGCGGCCGAGCCTGTCGCTCCCGCGGCATACGACCACAGCGGTCGGAGCATCCGCCGTGCGGCGATCACGGCGTGCACGGCGATGAGGAGCAGCAGCCCGCTCGCCGTCAACAGCCTCGTCGTCATGTCGTCGCCTTCGATGCGCAACAGCAGCAGAAGGGCGCTCACGGCGGCGATCAGCTGCACCGCGACGAGAGTTGTGCGCTCGACCCGGGGCAGCCTGAGCCACTCGACGATCGCCGCGCCCGCGAACGCGACACCGATCGCGCCGACGGCACCGGAGAGTGCTGTGCCGCCAGCGGCACCGAGCATCGCCGGGGCGACAGACAGCGCGACCACCGCAGCCCACTGCCAGATCCGGATGCCGAAACGACTGCCCGCGCCGAGCACCACGAGCGCGGCGACCGCGGTGGCAACCGCCGCGGTGCCCCACGGGTCGATCTGCGGCGCCGCGAGCTGGGCGACCGCGTGCACGTCGAGGCCGGCGAACACGAGACCGAGGCCGCCGACCGCTTCGGCGGAGAAGCGCAGACCGCGTCGGGACAGCAGCCAGGCTCCGCCGAGGAACAGCAGTGTGATCAGCCCCACGATCACGCTGCGCAGAGCGCGATCGGCGAGGTCGGGGTTGAAGTACGTGAAGACGATCGCTGCGACGGCGAACAGTCCGGCCCCGGCCGTCGCCAGCACCGACTGCACGGTCGCGCTGCTCTGCGGCTGCGGCGATGCACCTGGACGCGAAGCTCCGGCTGCAGCCGGCGGCGGGGGCGGCCCCGCCGCCACCCCGGAAGGCGGCGTGTCGACCACGGAGACGGGCACCTGGGTGGTGGCGACGGCCGCATGAACGGTCGGGACGCGACGGAGAGTCTCGTCGCGAGCGCGGATCGCGACGGCAGCCGCGAGCGATGCCTTCCAGATGTCGATGCCGATCGGGCCACGAAGGTCGGAACCGCATCGCGCACAGCATCCGCCGTCCAGCGTCCACTGGCACACCGGGCAGGTCGTTCCGTCGAGCAGATGTCGGGCGACGGCTTCGCCCCAGGTGATCGACGGCGCCTCTGCCCCCGAGGCCTGCGTGGTGGTCATCACTGCTCCTCGGAATCGGGAACCCAGCGCAGTATGTCGCCGGGCTGGCATTCGAGCACGCGGCAGATCGCCTCGAGAGTCGTGAAACGCACCGCCTTGGCCCGACCGTTCTTGAGCACGGCGACGTTGGCCGGAGTGATGCCGATCGCATCGGCGAAGTCCTGCACGCTCATCTTCTTGATCGCGAGCTGCACGTCGAGGTCGATGACTATCGGCATCAGACGACCTCCGACATGTCCTGCTCGAGTTCGAGGGCCTTGCGCAGCAGACCCCGCAGCACGACGACGAGCAGCGCGAGCGCCGCGCTGACCACGATGCCCAGCACCGCGAGCAGCGAGAGAGACAGTGACACGGAACGGCTTGCGACGATGACCAGGTACGCCGCGAGGATGACCACCCCGGCCGCGATGAGGGCGCCGAGGATGATGTCGACGTATCGGAACGCCTCGACACGGAAGATCCGATCGTCCTGCACGAGCGAGAGCAGGAACCAGATGCACACGAGCGTCACCTGGACCAGGGCCAGGAAGAGCACGGCGCCGATGATGCCCGGAACCTCGAGCCAGGCGACGTCCGGATTGCGGACGGCCGTGATCCTGGCCACCTCGGGGATGACCAGTGTCTGACTCGCCAGCAGGAGTGCGAGCAGAACGATGATCAGCGCCTTGAGAACGCGAGTGACACGAGGATGCATGGTTGCCCTATCGATCGCCAATGGGTATCTATCGAAAAACGATACCCACGGGGCGTGGGCCAGCACCAGCGGGACTCGCAGCTCTCAGCGAATCCGCAGGCGGAGTCCTCGACGAGCAGGTGCGGCCGGAGCGGGATCGCCCGCGAGGGTTACGACTGATCCGCGTCGAACGGGGAGTCGAGCGAGTCGGTGAGTTCGGCCAGCAGCGCCTCGATCTGCGGCTCGACGTGCTGAGAGATGGCAGCCTGGATGTAGAGGCGGTGGCGCAGCAGGATGCCGCAGATCTCGCGGCCGACCATGTTCGCGTACTCGTCGGCGAGTGCCACCTCCTGCCGCAGCGCGACCTTCGCCTCGTCGCTCAGAGGGGGCAGGGGCGGCAGATCCGCGACGGCCTCGTCGGCCATGCCGGCGATGGTGAAGAGGAACGGGGCGCCCGGAATCGGCTCGGGGTCGAGCGGCAGCCCGTCGAACTCGGGATCCAGACCGTCAGCCGGACGGTAGCTGCGCGCCCGGTTGCGCGCCGCCTGCTGATCGAGTTCGCGCTGCAGCATCGGCAGGTTCCTGGCGGTGTATTCGGCCACCGCGTGGTCGACGATCGTCTTGATGCGCGTCGAGAGTCCGTGCTGCACACCGTGCGGCGTGTTCGAGCCGATACCCGCCGCAGACAGGATCGGGGACCCCAGACAGCGTCGGCAGGGCGCGACCCGACCGCGATGGGTTGCCGGCTCCCAGCGCGGCACCCAGCGCAACCAGGCCTCGACGGCCTGGTCGACCTGCGTCTCCAACGAGCGCTCCACACTTAGAGCGTACGGCGCGGCCGCCGCCGACGCAGAGATTTCCGCGTCACGGCGGGGCGTCACTCGTCGTCTTCGCGCTCCCAGGGCCACTGCGGATGCTGAGCGCGCGTGCGCCGCAGCGCGATGCCGCCCCAGGCGGCGATCGCCGCGGCGACGAGGAGCACCGCGCTCGCTCCCCCACGGACGAGATCCCCCGCGACGACCGTCGCGACGATGAGGTCGCCGCTGGCGGCGGCGACGCCGATCCAGACGACGGCCAGATGCGTGAGCGCGGTGGCCAGGGCGACCGCCAGTGCCGAAGCGTACGACAGCGGCCTCCGCCGCAGCGACGACCACAGCGTCAGCCCGAACGCCACCACTGCCGCCAGCATCCCGAACGCACCGGGCAGCGGACCGAGACCGCGGACGGCGATGATGTCACTGTCGGTCGCGATGCTCACCGCACCGAGACCGAACACCGCGAGAGCGAAGAAGCTGATGATGGCCAGCACCAGCGCCAGGACAGCCGAAACCCCCGCGGACTCGGGTCCACGGGGGTTCGGCGATGACATGTTCGTGATTACCGCGCCAGCGTCGGGCCGGCCTCGAGCGTGCGCTCGTACTCGCGCTGCGCTTCGGCGTTGAGCTCGGTCTTACGCGCCCCGCTGCGGGCGACCCACGCGCCGAACCAGATGGTCAGCTCGCGGGCGAACACGAAGGCGGCGATGGCGAGCGGGTGGAACAGCTGCGCTCCGACGAGCTCGCTGCCCTCCCGAGCCGTGAGCAACCAGAAGGGCGCCTCGAAGAGAGCCCCGAGGATGTGCCCGCCGTAGGCGATCAGACCGACGATGATGCCGAAGATCACCCAGAGTCCCCAGCGTCCGCGGTTGATGAAGGCCCCGAGCAGCCAGAAGCCGAAGAAGAAGCCGACGACCGGAACCCAGTAGCCCCAGGTCATCAGAGGAGCAAGGGCAGCCTCGCCGATGTTCTCGCCGGTGATGTCACCCGCGACGGCACGGAGGCCGAGCGTCGCACCCAGGTAGAGGATCGCGAAGGCGATCGTCGCGAGCAGACCGATCGCGCCCGCGGTGCCGCGATTGCCGCGTTCGCGGGGCGGCTCGGGAGCCTGGACGAAGATCGGCTGCTGCTGGATCGGAACGACGACCGGCTCGGCGGCTGCGGGCTCGGAGGGGACGACCCGGGTCTCGGTGTGGTCGGCCGACGCGTACGCGGCTCCGGCCAGTGCCGACTGCTCGTGCGCGGCCGGCGGCGTGTATGCGGCGGTCGCGTCGGCATCCGTGTTCCACGACTTCGTCGTGTCGGCATCCGTGTTCCACGACTTCGTCGTGTCGTCTGCGTCATCGAGGTACTTCGGGTCGTTGAGCTCCGGCGTCGCGAAGGTGCCGGGGTGGTCGTTCTCGGCCGCCTCGAACGCGGCGACATCGGGGTCGACGGCGGGCTGGGTCGGTGCCGGAGCCGACGTCTCGTGCGTGGGGTCTGCGGGCGTGCCATGCACGCCAGCACCCGCTGCGGCGGCGGCGTCGAGGCCAGCGTTCGCGCTGTCGACGACGTCGTTGACGTCTTTCGGCCGCTCGGGCTGGGGAACCTCGGGGTCACTCATGGGTGCGCCTCTCATCGGAAGTGTGCTCTGCGAGGTTACCGCCGCCCGCCCGCGCCCCGACGGAGGCGTGCCGACGTGTCGCCGAGCCCGTGATCGCGCGACTTTCTCTCCGGACGGGGCGTGACGGCACCGCTACCGAAGAGTGGAGCGGAGCATGTCGCCGACGAATGAGGCGACGACCGGCACGATCGGCATCGAGAACCAGATCAGGGTGCCCACCACCCCGATGCACAGCACTGCGGCGATCCAGCTGATCACCACGTTCCGTCCCGCGACACGCGTCATGCCATCACGCTACGACCGTCGGTGCCGCGCCCGTGATCGCAACGCCGGGAACGACCCGACCATGACCGCCGATCAGCCCTTCGTCGCGCCGGCCGTCAGCCCGCCGACGATGTACCGCTGCAGGAACAGGAACAGGATCATCACCGGGATCGCGGCCATCACGGCGCCGGCCGAGAACGCCGACCAGTCGGCGTAGCGCGGGTTCGCGACGAGCTTCGTCAGCCCGACGACCAGGGTCTGCTGGTCGACGTCGACGAGCATGACGCTCGCGATCACGTACTCGTTGACCGTGCCGATGAACGACAGCAGCGCGACCACCGCGAGGATCGGCGCGACCAGAGGCAGGATCATCGTGAAGAAGATGCGGGCGTGACCGGCTCCGTCGATGCGGGCGGCCTCGTCGAGCTCCATAGGGAGGGTGTTGAAGAAGCCGTACATCAGATAGGTGTTCACGCCCAGCGCGCCGCCGAGGTACACGAGGATCAGGCCCGTGTGCGTGTTCAGGCCGATGGCGGGGAACCAGTCCCCCAGCGTCGACATCAGCAGGAAGATCGCCACCACGGCGAGCAGCTGCGGGAACATCTGCACGACCACGATCGTCACGAGGCCGATGCGACGACCGGCGAATCGCATGCGCGAGAAGGCATATGCGGCCAGCGCACCGATGAAGACGGTCACCGCGCCGGTGACCACGGCGATGACCAGCGTGTTGAGGAACCACAGCCCGTAGGGATTCTGCGGATCGCTGAGGATGCGCACGTAGCTGTCGAACCCGAACGCCGAGAACAGCTGATTCGAGCCGGTCAGCGTGCCCTTCGGGTTGAGCGACGCCGAGACGACATACAGCAGCGGGAAGAGCGCGAAGGCGCTCACGATGATGGCGATCACATGGCGCCATCCGGTGTCTGCGAACCACGCGCCGAAGCTGCGGCGGCGAGGCGTGAGGTTCTGCGCGACCGCGACGGGGCGGGCGGTGCCGGTGTCCGTGGTGCTCATGTCAGTTCAGCTCCTCGAGGGCCTTGGTCTTGCGGAAGCTGATGATCGAGATCGTCGCGACCACGATGAAGATCAGGATGGTGAACGCGGAGGCGAGACCGTAGTCGCGGGACTGCCCCGTGAACGCCACCTTGTAGACCATCGAGATCAGGATGTCTGTGTGCCCGACCGGGATGCTGACGTCCTCGAACCGCGGACCGCCCTTGGTCAGCATGTAGATCAGGTTGAAGTTGTTGAAGTTGAACGCGAAGGACGAGATCAGCAGCGGGGCGACCGTCACGAGCAGGAGCGGCAGCTTGATGCGGCGGAAGACCTGCCACGGGTTCGCACCGTCCATCACTGCGGCCTCGTTGACGTCTTCGGGGATGCCCTGCAGGGCACCCATGCAGACGAGGAACATGTAGGGGAAGCCCAGCCAGAGATTGACCAGGAGCACCGACACCTTCGCGAGATTCGGGTCGGTGAGCCACGGGATGTCAGCTCCCCCGAAGATCACCTGATTGATGAATCCGAAGCTCTCGTTCATCATGCCCGCCCAGACGAGGGCCGACAGGAACGCCGGGAACGCGTAGGGGAGGATCAGGATGATCCGGTAGCCGTTGCGGAACCGCATCCGCGTGTTGTTGAAGACCAGCGCGAGCAGCAGTCCGAGGAAGAACGTGGTCGCGACGGAGAGCAGGGCGAACACGAAGGTCCAGATCGTCACCGAGATGAGCGGACCGCGGATGTTCTCGTCGGTCACCGCACGCACGAAGTTGTCGAACCCGACGGTGGTCTGCCAGCCGGGCAGCAGCTCAGTGCCGTCCTCGGCGATGAACGACCCCTGACCCGTGTCGGAGTACACGGCGCCGGTCGTCGTGTCGGTGATGGTGTCGGCCTCTGCGTCGTACTCGAGCGTCGAGACGTACAGGTAGCCCTTCTGACCGTCGGGCGCGCGCAGGCTGCCGTCGTTGGGGTCGTCGCTGAACGGCACCGAGAGCTTCTCGAGCTCTTCCGACAGGGTGAACACCTTCGCCAGCGGCAGCGTCGTCCAGCCGTCGACGGCCACGGCCTGATCGCCCTCGAACTCGGCGTCGACCTCTTGCAGGGGCTGCTCGGCGGTGCCGAGCAGCGCGTCACCCGACTCGGGGTCGGTCACGAGCAGGCCGTAGGTGCCGAACTGCTCGACGACCGTGACGGGATAGGTCGCGGAGTCCTCGACGCGCTCCTGGGCGGAAGCGAGGAGAGACGAGATCGCCTGGTCCTTCGTGCCGTTGTGCCCGGTGCCGTAGTTCGTGAAGCCGATGTACCCCGTGTACAGCAGCGTGAACACCTGGAAGATGATCAGGAAGATGATGCCGGGGGTCAGGTACTTCGCGGGGATTCGCTTGCGCGAGAAGTAGATGTAGTTGACGAGGACGGTGACGGCCACGACCAGGCCGAGCACCAGCCATTCCTGCTGGCCGAAGAGGACGAACGCCGCGTACAGCGCGATGGCGTCGACGATCGCCAGCAGCAGGATCTTCAGCAGCATCCAGCCGATGGGCCCGGACGCGGCCTCGGCGATCTTCGCCGCCTGGCGCTGGCGCTTGTTCAGTGGAGCCGTGGGCTCAGCGAGTTCTGTCATCTCGTCCCCGTCGTCGAGCTGCCGGGGCGGACGATGTCCGCCCCGGCAGGGATGGTGCTGGGTGTCTTACTTGATTGCTGCGGTCACGTCGTCGACGAGCTTCTGCCACGTCGTCGCCGGGTCCGAGCCGTTGATGATGGCAGCCTCTGCGACGCCCCAGAACTCCCAGACCGAGCCCATGGCCGGGATGGCCGGCATCGGCACCGCGTCCTCACCGACGGCCTGGAAGCCGGCGATGATCGGGTCGGATGCGGCGGAGTCAGCGGCGGCCGTGAGCGCGGGCAGGACGTTGCCGGCCTTGAACAGCTCGAGCTGCACCTCTTCGGTGCCGATGTAGTTCACGAGGAAGTCGTTCGCAGCGACCTTGTTCTTCGACTCGGAGCTCACGAAGAAGCCCTTGACGCCGGCGAACGGCGAAGCGGTCTCGCCCGTGGGGCTCGGGACCGGGTCGATCGCGACGTTGATGCCCGCGTCGGTTGCCGCGCCGACGTTCCACGGGCCGGTCAGCCAGAAGGCCGCGGTGCCGTCGAGGAACTGCTGCTTGGCGATCTCACCGTCGATGTCGGTGTTCAGCGTGCCCGCTGCACCCTGAGCGGCGAGCCAGTCGGCGAATGCGGTGCCGCCCTCGCTGCCGAGCTGGAGGTCGGCGGAGTCGTAGCTGCCCGAGTCGTCGGTGCCGAAGACCGGGGCACCGAACGCCGTCTGGAACGGGTACAGGTGGTACGGGTTGCCCTCGGTGCCCTGCTCGACCACGAAGGTGCCCTTCGAGACCATGTCGTCGAAGCTCGTCGCGGCGGCGGGGACCATGTCGGCGTTGCGCAGCACGGCGATGTTCTCGACGGCGTAGGGAAGCATGTAGACGGTGCCGTCGTAGGTCGCGGCCTGGAGGGCGACGGGCAGGTAGTCGGCGGAAGAGTCGCCGAGCTCGAGCGGAGCGACGACGCCGTTGGTCGACAGCTCGCCGAGCCAGTCGTGCGCGCCCATGACGACGTCGGGGCCCTTGCCGGTCGGCACCTGCTGGATGAAGTCATCCTTCATGTCGTCGACGGACTTGCCCACGAGTTCGACCTTGACCCCGGTCTTCTCCTCGTACGAGTCGGCGGCGCTCTGCAGCGCGTCGACACGCTCGGCGTCGACCCAGACGGTCAGCGTTCCGCTGCTCTCGCCCTCGGCCGAGTCACCGCCATCGGTCGCGGTCGAGCAACCGGCAAGTGTAAGAGTCGAAACGATGGCGATGACGCCGGCGGCGACGATGCCCCTCTTGTTCACCTTCATTGGTGTGTGCCTCTCTGAAGTGCTGGTGGCCTGCAGGACTGCAAGCGCTTACAGTATGCAACGAGATCGCTGAGAATCGCAATGCAATGAGCCTTCGATATCAAGCTGTAACCGCGAAAAGCCGCGTGACGTGCGATGGAAGCGCTTCCAAGCGAGCGTGAAAACGACGGTGTCGATACACTTTGCTTATGGCTGACAGTTCCTTTGACATCGTCTCGAAAGTGGATCACCAGGAGGCCGAGAACGCCCTGAACCAGGCGCGCAAGGAGATCGAGCAGCGCTACGACTTCAAGGGCACCGGCTCGTCGATCGCCTGGAGCGGCGAGCAGATCCTGATCATCGCCGGCACCGAGGAGCGCGCGAAGGCCGTTCTCGACGTCTTCCAGTCCAAGCTCATCAAGCGAGGCATCTCGCTCAAGAGCCTCGAGTCGGGCGAACCCTTCGCGAGCGGCAAGGAGTTCCGCATCGTCTCGACACTCAAGGACGGCATCTCGTCGGAGAACGCGAAGAAGATCAACAAGATCATCCGCGATGAGGGCCCCAAGGGCGTGAAGAGTCAGATCCAGGGCGACGAGCTGCGCGTGCAGTCCAAGAGCCGCGACGACCTGCAGTCCGTGATCTCACTGCTCAAGGGATCGGACCTCGATCTCGATCTGCAGTTCATCAACTACCGGTAGAGCTAGCCGCTGACCTGGGGTTTCTCGCGGCGGGGTGGAAACGGTGCCCCGACCGGCTCTGGGGGACACCCATCGGGACACCTAACCGGCTTCGCTGGGGACTCCACCGGCTCCTGGCCGTATTTGTATGGCCAGGGCAAACCGTACGCTCAATGCATCGCTGTATCTAGTGGTCCTGCGTGCGCTTTCGCAAGGAATCCGACATGGGGTATCGGCTCGCGAACATCGGGCGTAGCATGACGCACGAGAGCGTGCACCGGCCACGGTCTGGGGGCCGGCGTCGGCGACGCTCCGGTCGAGGGGCTCTTCCTCATCGGGATCGCGTGATCCGAGCGAGAGTCCCTCCGCTGTACGACCGCACATCGTGCACGGTCGAGATCGATCGGAGTGCGACGAGTTCGGCAGCACGCTGCCGCTGACCTCTCAGATCTCAGGGGGACAGGCGCCGATCATCCGCCCCCCCTTCTCCCTGCCCTCCGATCCCATTCCGATATATGGGCGGCAGTACCCGAGACTGGATGCAGTCGCGTCCCGAATGCGACGGACGATGCGGCGATGCATGACGCGCTGCCGAACCTCGGTTCCGCGCTTCGCGGATCGCGGTTCCCGCCTTGTGGGGACTGGGCGCAGTACAGCTCCGTGCACGCCATCGTCTGTGGCCGGCGGGTGTCCCAACACCCGTCGGCCACAGAAAATCACCCGTACTGAATCCTGCGACGACGCGCCGAGGGCGAGCGCCGACAGGCTCGTCTGAAAACTCGTCTGTGGATTATTGGCATCACGATCCACTTCGTGATGTAGTGGCCGTCCGGGCACATCATGGGGAGCCCGGATCTGGAAAGCAACTGGGGGCAGTCCATGAACAACAACATCTCGATGACGAGTGTCAGAGAAAGCAAGCAGCTCTTAGCGGAGGAGGTTTTTCAGCACATCGGCGCGCAGATCGTCGACGGTGTGCTGGAGCCGGGTTACCGGATCCGCGATGTCGATGTCGCTGAAGAACTGCACGTGTCACGGACACCCGTGCGAGAGGCGTTACAGCGCCTCGAGCGTCTCGGGCTCGTGACGATGTACCCGAGCAGATACACCGAGGTCACGGCGGTCACACCCGAGACCGTCGAGCAGACGCTCGAGTTCGCGGGGTATCAGGCGGGGATGGCGGCGCGAATGGGCGTCGCGCGCATGAGCCAGGCGGAACGCGAAAGCCTCGCGGAACTCGTCGAAGAGATGTACACGGCGCTCGATGACGACGTGCACATCTCCAACACACGGTGGGCGGTGTTCTCGTTTCTCAGTACGCGCAGTCGAAACGCGCAGCATCAGGTGCTGATCAACGACGCGAGCATGGCCCTGTTCCGCAACCTCCGCGGCTGGAGCGTGCCCGAGAACGACCGGGAGCGCATGCTCCAGGTCTATCGGGACTTCCACGACGCGGTGCTGCGCGGCGATGCCGACGACGCCGAGCGCCAAGCGCGACTGATGCACTACGTCTGATCGCTGCGTCTGATCGCTGTCAGCGCGCGGCCGTCCACCCTCTGACCCACCGGCCGAGGCGGCGATACGCTTCCTCTCTCGCCTCGTGACGCGAGAGGAAGACATCGTGCAGGGCGCCGTCGATGCGCTCGACAGTGACAGACGGACCGAGCTTGAGCGCCGCCCGCGCGATGTCGTCGACGACCAGAACCGAGTCTGCTCGGGTCAGGTCCTCCGACCATCGAGCGGGCGTCGCCGAGCGCGCCGCCAGCAGCACGCACACGGGCGCGTCGATCGTCAGCCCCGCCGACACCTTGGCGTGTCCGGAGAGGATCGCGTGGAACCATCCTGCGTGCACGGCCATGGTCTGCGCCGGGCGCCATATCGGATTCACGTCGACCGGGTCGTCGGGGTCGGCGACCTCCTGCTGCGCGCGGGTGTAGAACCCGAGATCGACCTGCGGGGCGACCTCCCTCGGAGCCCACCGCGCCTGCAGCTCTGCGACAGGAGCGATCAGGGGGCGGGCCGATGCGACCTGGAACTCGAGCCACGGACTGTTCAGGATCACCGCGTCGACCGTCTCGGGGTGCCGCGACGCCCACAGGCTCAGCGTGAGCCCGCCGGTCGAGTGTCCGAGAAGCACCAGACGGCGCGTGGATGCAGTGCCCTCGGGGTCGCGCCCCATCGCATGCAGCGCGGCGGCGATGTCGTCGTCGTACGCGGCGAGGTCGGTGATGTAGCCGGGGGTCTGACCGTCGCGCAGGCTGCGTCCGTACTTGCGCAGATCGAGGGCGAAGAAGCGCGCTCCTCGCGCGGTCCAGAAGCGAGCGAGTCGCTTCTGGAAGAAGTAGTCAGACCAGCCGTGCACGTAGAGCACGTCGACGTCATCGAGCGGAAGACGGTGCCCGCTCACACGATCCCACCAGGGCTGCTCCCGCGGCAGGGCTCTCACGAGCGTGGCGACCAGCGGCCCCTCGTCGTCCTCACCGAGTTCGAGCGTGAGCTGCGCGAACTCGTCACCGAGAACGTCCGGTATCCACTCAGGCATGCCGCCAGGCTAGCCGACGGCGGGCAGGCTACTCGGGAGCGGTGTGTCCGACCGTGAGGTTGCGCACGACGACCTCTGCCAGCGGAGCCGGATCGGCCGCGCCCGATCCGTTGTCGTACGTCATCAGCCGGATCCAGTCGAGGCCGACGCGCACGTCGAGGATGTTCTCGCCGTGCTCGCCCGTGCTGGCTTTGGCGGCATCGGCGCCCTCCACCTCGACAGGGTCGCCGTCGAGCTTCTCGAACGCCCATGCTCCCGCGGGAAGCGTCGTGAGCATCAGATAGCTCCGCACGGTCTCCATATCGCCCTCGGCGGATGTGTAGTAGCAGATCCGCGAGCCGTTGACGTACTGATACACCTCCGCCGGGATGCCCCACCCGCCGAAGTTATCGAAGAGGATCACCTCTTCACCTGCCGACGCGGCCACCTCCTCGGGCGTGACGAAACGCTCGCACGGAGCACCGACGATGTCGCTGTCGACATACTCGACCTCGCGCACGCTCGACGCCGCCGTCGAGGCGATCCGCCGCAGGGCCTCCTCGATCCGGGCGGTGTCGCCCTCGCCGAGTTCGGGGTCGACAACGGTGGCCGACAGCAGCACATCTCCGTCGGGCAGCTCGGCCCCGCAGCGTCCGTCGCCGCAGCCCACCTGCTCACCCCAGAAGCCCTCGCGCTCGGTCGCACCGGCGATCACAGCCTGTGCGTCGGGCACGATCGTGACCTCCCAATTGCGCTCGATGTCGCCAGCCGAGCAGGCGATTCCACCGGCCCGCTGGAACATGTGCTGCGCCGGCCCGGGAAGCCAGCCCGCTGCCGACAGCACCGAGAGCACCGGCTCCATCGGTGTCGAAAGCTCGCCCAGAAGTGCGGCCATCTCGGCCGCGACATCGTCGCAGCTCACGTCGAAGGCCGCTTCCGGCTCGACGATGGGCTCCGCAGTGGGAGTCGGGCTCGCCGACGCCGACGGGGATGCCGTCGGCCTCGGTGTCTGCTCGGATGTCGGCTCGGCCGTGCACCCTGAGACGAGCAGCAGGGCAGCAGTGCCGAGCACGACGAAGTGACGCAGTCGCATGGGTTCAGCCTAGAGACCCGAGGGATCCGACACGCGAGGTGTCGACAACGATCCGGTGTCGGTCACTCTCCGCGAGAGACGCGCACCATCTCGTCACGCGGCACGACCTTGACGCGGGCACGCTCCTGCGGCGCGCCGAGGCCGACCTCGTGCTCGTCGAGTCGATGCCAACCCTCGAGGTCGGTCCACTTGACCCCACGTTCCTGCAGCAGCGCGGGGATCGCCTCTTCTGACGGGTCTTCCGGGTGCCACCACGAGCCCTGGTCGTTGATGATGTGCCGCACGGTCTCCATGGCATCCGACTTCGTGTGGCCGATGAGGCCCACCGGGCCGCGCTTGATCCAGCCGGTCGCGTAGATGCCGGTCATCTGCTGGTTCGAGTCCTTCGCGAGCACCTGGCCCTCGCGGTTGGGAATGACGCCGTGCTTCTTGTCGAAGGGCACACCGGGAAGCGGCGAGCCGAAGTATCCGATCGCGCGGTAGAGCGCCTGCAGCGGCACCTCGCGCATCTCACCCGTGCCCACTGCGCCGCCCTGTCCGTCGGGCTTCGTGCGCTCGTAGACGAGGGCCGCCACGCGACCGGCCTCGTCCTTGCGGACCTCGACCGGGCGGGCCCAGAAGTGCAGGTGCAGACGACGGGATGCCGTGCCCCCCGCGTTGTTCACCGAGTCGCGCTTGCGCCACGACTGCAGGATGCGGTCGATGACCATGACCTGCTTGTTGCTCGCAACCGCGTCCTTCGACGCCTCGTCGTAGTCGAAGTCCTCGTCGTACACGACCATGTCGACGTCGCGCAGCTCGCCGAGCTCGCGCAGCTCGAGCGGGGTGAACTTGACCTGCGCCGGGCCACGGCGACCGAATACGTGCACGTCGGTGACAGCACTCGCCTTCAGTCCCTCGTAGACGTTCTCGGGGACCTCGGTGACCAGCAGGTCTTCGGCGTGCTTCGCCAGCATGCGGGCGACGTCGAGAGCGACGTTGCCGTTGCCGAGCACGCCGACCGATGCGGCATCCAGCGGCCACTCGCGCGGCACATCGGGGTGTCCGTCGAACCAGCTCACGTAGTCGGCCGCTCCGTAGGAGGCGACCGCGTCGATGCCGGGGACGTCGAGCGTGGTGTCGCGGATCGCGCCGGTGGCGAAGATCACCGCGTTGTAGTGGTTCTTCAGATCGTCGAGCGTGATGTCCTCGCCGAAGCGGACGTTGCCGAACAGACGGATGTCGCCGCGGTCGAGCACATCGCGGAGCGCGTTGATGATGCCCTTGATGCGGGGGTGGTCGGGGGCGACGCCGTAGCGGACCAGGCCGTAAGGGGCCGGAAGCTGCTCGAAGAGATCGATGGAGACGTCGAACTTGCGCTCGGCCTTCAGCAGGATGTCGGCGGCGTAGATGCCGGCGGGGCCCGCTCCGACGATGGCCAGTCTGAGCTTGGTCATAAGGGGTCCTTTCGTATGCCGTCACGCCCGACGCACGCGGCCGAGGGCCGCGACGCGGTCAGCTGGAGCGTTCGACGAGGGTCTCAGCGAAACGGGTGAGCGCTTCGCGCACGGTGCCGCGCGGAAGCGGGGCGAGCGCGTCGATCGCATCCTGGGTCCAGGTGTGCGCGAGCGCGAGAGTCTTCTGGGTGCCGACGTGGTCGCGGAGCTCGGTGAGCGGCTCGTCGAGGATTCCGGGGTCCGCGCCGTCGGCGATGCGCGTCACGCCGTCGTCGATGCGGGCGGCGAGGTCGATCGACGCGTCGTCGGTCTCGGCCTTGAGCAGCAGGTACGGCATCGTCGGAACGCCGGCGCGCAGGTCGGTGCCAGGCACCTTGCCCGTGTCCTCGGGCTTGGCCGACAGGTCGATCACGTCGTCGAGCAGCTGGAAGGCGACGCCGATCTTCTCGCCGTACACGCGCAGCGGCTCTTCGTATTCCGAGGGGGCGTTCGAGAAGATCACACCGCCCTGGGTCGCCGCGGCGATCAGGGAACCGGTCTTGTCGGCGAGCACCTGGAGGTAGAACTCGATGGGGTCGTCGTCCGGCTGGGCGCCGATCGTCTCGTGCATCTGCCCCAGGACCAGCCGCTCGAACGTGTCGGCCTGCAGCCGGATCGCCCGCTCCCCCAGACGCGACATCAGCTGGCTCGCACGCGAGAACAGGATGTCGCCGGTGAGGATGGCGATGTTGTTGCCCCACACCGTCTGCGCGGCGGGAACACCGCGACGGCGGTCTGCGCCGTCCATGACGTCGTCGTGGTACAGCGAGCCGAGGTGGGTGATCTCGAGCGCCTTGGCGACGTCGATCACCTTCTCGGTATTGCCGTCGCCGAGCTGAGCGGCGAGCAGCGTGAGGACGGGGCGGATGCGCTTGCCACCGGCCTCGTAGAGATAGCGGCTCGCGGCATCGGCGAGAGGATCGGCGACGCGCACGTCTTCGGCGAGGCCGGTCTCGACGAGCTCGAGACCGTCTTCGATCGCCTGCGCGATGCGCCGACCTGCAGTGCCGATGAAGACACGGTCGCTGAAACCGAGACGGCTCGCCAGTCGCGAACCAGGGGCTACGCGGCTCGAAGTCACGGTCTCAGCCTACCGTCGTCAGCCGTGGCGGTTCGCGCGTCGTGCTCACGCGGCCTTGAACGCCCGGTGCAGTGCGACGATCCCGAACGAGAGGTTGCGGTACTCGACCTCGGTCCACCCGGCCTCGCGGATCCACGCGGCGAGCTTCTTCTGGTCGGGCCAGTCGCGGATCGACTCGTTCAGGTAGTCGTAGGCGTCGCCGTTGGTGCCGGCGACACGGGCCACCCGGGGCAGCACCTGCGAGTTGTAGAAGCGGTATCCGGCACGGAACAGGGTGCCAGGCGGGGTCGAGAACTCGTTGATCACGAGGCGACCGCCCGGCTTGGTCACCCGCAGCAGTTCACGCAGCGCCTTCTTGGGATCGTTGACGTTGCGAAGGGCGTACGACATGGTGACGGCGTCGAACTCGCCGTCTTCGAAGGGCAGATCGGTGGCATCGGCCTGCACGAACGAGAGATTGCGGATGCTGCCGTGACGACGCTTGCCCTCGGCGAGCATGCCGGGCGAGAAGTCGGCGGCGACGACCTGCGCTCCGCTGCGGGCGAGGGATGCCGATGACGACGCGGTGCCTGCGCCGAGGTCGAGGATCTTCTCCCCCGGCTTCGGGGCGACAGCCCTGGTCGTCGCTGCGCGCCAGAGGGCGTCGTTGCCGACCGTCATCGCCGTGTTCGTGCGGTCGTAGCCCGCGGCGACCTGGTCGAACATGCCGCTGACGCGGGCGGGGTCCTTGCCGAGATCGGCGCGGTTTGCTTCGTTCGAGGTCACAGGCCCAGTCTAGGCGCGAGGTGCAGCGCGTCGAGGCGATCGAGCCAGAGATCCGGGGTCGCATCGTCGAACGGAGCGGTCTGATCGCGCACGCGCTGCTCGAGGTCGAGTGCGAGGGCTTCGAGTCTGGTGACGATCTCGGCGGGGTATCCGTAGCGCACGCTGTGCTCTGCCCACTCGTCGCGGTCGTCGACCCAGATGCCCCGCGGCCCATCGACCCGCACGACGTCGAGGTCCATGTCGATGCCGACCGCCAGCAGCGGGTCATCGGACCAGCACACATCCCATCCGATGTCGATGTAGACCCGCATGCCATTCGGATGATCGCGATTCACCGTCAGGGCGAAGTCGGGCTGTCGCGGCACCAGGGTGACGTTGGGAGTCTGTGCGATGTAGGCCGCGCCAGGTCGAGCACTGGGCCAGCCGACCGGCTGACCGAGCCAGTCGCCCCACTCGTCGGCACCGAGATACACGCACTCGTGACGCCAATGCGCAGAGCCGTCCCATTTGCGCCACTGGAAGATCATCTCGGTGCCGGGTTCGGGGCGGGCGTCGCTCATGCACTCAGCGTAGGCGGGGTCTCTCACATCCCGGTCGTCGAGCGACAACTAGGCTGGAGGGGTGAGCAGCAGGCTGGTCGTGGAGACCCGAGAAATCGATCCGGTCGAGGATCTCCTGGCCTACGCCGACCCGGCGCGGCCCCTCGCATGGCTGCGCCGCGGTGACGGCATCGTCGCCGTGGGACACGGCGTGGTCGAGACGATCCGCATCCCCGCGGGCGCTGCGTCCATGCGCTCGGCCGCAATCGCCGCCGCCTGGCGAGACCTGGCGCAGGATGCCGAGATCGACGACGACCTCCGGCTCCCCGGCTCGGGGCTCGTCGCCTTCGGTGCGCTGACCTTCGACGAGGACTCCGCCGCTGACAGCGTCCTGGTCGTGCCGGCACTCGTGATCGGCCGACACCACGGGCGCACATGGCTCACCCGCATCCGCTCGTCGACGACCCCCGCTCTCGAAACACAGCCCGACGCGTCGACGATCACCTACGGCCCCCACTGGGCGGGCACCGTCGGGCCGGGGGCGCAGAGCCCGCAGGGCTACCAGGACTCCGTGCGTCAGGCGCTCGCCCGCATCGCCGACGGCGGGCTCAGCAAGGTCGTGCTCGCTCGCGACCTCACCGGCAGCATCCCGGCGGGATCCGACCTGCGCCGGCTCGTGCGCGCGCTGTCGACCGGATACCCCGACACCTGGGCCTTCGCGGTCGACGGCCTGATCGGCGCGAGCCCCGAGACCCTCGTCACCGTGCAGCAGCGCACCGTCACCGCCCGTGTGCTGGCCGGAACCATCGGGCGAGGAGCCGATGCGGACGCCGACACCTCGGCATCCGCTCATCTGGCCTCGAGCACCAAGGATCTCGACGAGCACGAGTATGCGGTGCAGAGTGTGCTCGCCTCGCTGCGCCCGCACACGCGCGCGCTGGCCGCGAGCGAGCAGCCTTTTCTGCTCAAGCTGCCGAACCTCTTCCACCTGGCGACGGACGTCGAGGGCGAGCTGGCCGACGGCGGCTCGTCGCTCGACCTGGTCGGCGCTCTGCATCCGACGGCCGCTGTGGCGGGAACACCGACGTCCGCCGCGATCGCGGCGATCCGCGAACTCGAGCCGTTCGACCGCGGACGCTATGCCGGTCCGGTCGGATGGGTCGACGGGGCCGGCAACGGCGAGTGGGCCATCGCGCTGCGCTGCGCGCAGTTCACCCCGGCCGAGACCGACATCGCCGTCACCGCCTATGCGGGCGCGGGGATCGTCGCGGGCTCGGACCCCGAGTCTGAGCTGCTCGAGACCCGGGTCAAGTTCCGCCCGCTGGTCGACGCTCTCGCCTGAGCCTCCGCCCGCTCAGCTCGCGGCGAGGCGCTTCTTCTCGGCCTCGACGTCGAAGTCGGCCGCCGGCCACTGCGGATCGATCTGCTGCAGCGCGTCGAGCAGCAACTCCTGCACGGCGAGGCGGGCGAACCACTTGTGGTTCGCGGGAATCACATGCCACGGCGCCGCCGCGGTCGAGGTGCGCTCGAACACCGTCTGATAGGCCTTCATGTAGTCGTCCCAGAGCAGTCGCTCGTCGACATCGCCCGGGTTGTACTTCCAGTGCTTGTCGGCCCGCTCGAGCCGCTCCATCAGCCTCTCCTTCTGCTCGTCGGGAGAGATGTGCAGCATGACCTTGATGATGCGGGTGCCGGATGCCGCGACCTCGGCCTCGAACTCGTTGATCGCGTCATACCGGCGTTCGATCTCGTCGGCCGGTGCCAGCGACCGCACCCGACCGATCAGCACGTCCTCGTAGTGCGAGCGGTCGAAGACGCCGATGAATCCCGGCTCCGGCAGCCGCTTGGCCACGCGCCAGAGGAAGTCGTGCGCGAGCTCCTCATCGGTCGGCGCCTTGAAGGCCGTGAGCGCGACGCCCTGCGGGTCGACGCCGCCGACGACGTGCCGCACGATGCCTCCCTTGCCTGCCGAGTCCATGGCCTGCAGGATCAGCAGCACCGAGTCCTTGGCGACTCCGACTCGACTTTCGGCGAACAACCGCTCCTGCAGCTGGTTGAGCTCCTCGAGACCGGCCGCGAGATCGCGTTTGCCGTCGGCCTTCGCGCCGCTGTACCCGGGAGTGCTCTGCGGATCGACGTCGGAGAGACGGAATCCGTCGCCGACCTGGAGGGTCTTGGCCCACTCGTGCGCTGTCATGCGTTCATCCTGCCACTGCCCACGCACGCCGCGCAGAACCGGATCAGCGCGCGAGCGGCACCTCGATCAGCTGACGACCACCGGCCGGAGCGGTGAGAGCCTGATCGAGCGCGGTGCGGGTCGTGACCCGCTGATACTCCCACCCGTAGGCGAGGGCCAACTGCTCGAGGCGCACCGAGTGCGGAGTATAGAACGCTCTGTCTAGGTCGGCGCGAGCCGCCGTGCCCGCGACCTCCAAGCCGTCGAAGATCGTGCCGCCGCCGTCGTTGCCCACGATGACCTGGATGCGCGGTTCGTGCTCGTCCGGCGGCAGCAGCAGTGCTCCGACGTCATGCAAGAAGGCGAGGTCGCCGAGCAGCACGCGGGTGACCCCCGGGGCTCCCCCGGCCTGACTCGCAAGCGCGATGCCGGTGGCGGTCGCGATCGTGCCGTCGATCCCGGCGAGTCCTCGGTTGGCGTGCACCGGGACCTTCTTGCCGCCGAGCACCGCATCGGCCACCCTGACGAGACGCGAAGAGCCGAAGACGAGCCGGTCGTGCGGCCAGGTCGCCCGCCAGACGGCGTCGGCGAGGAGTTCGCGATCGAGCGGGCGGCGAACGGCTGCCAGCTCGGCCTTCACGGCATCGCGTCGCGCGGACGGATCGGAGGAGGTGAGACCGTCCTGGTCGGGAGCGCGCTCGCTGAGGTCGACGGCGTGGGCGGCGGATGCCGTGAGCCAGGCTCCGAGCCACTCGCGATCGGCGGGGCCGGCGGCGACCGCGACGGATGCTGCAGGCGTCGTGCGCCCGTTGAGGTCGAGAGCCTCACCACCGCGGCGGACGGCGATCACCTCGACGTCGGCACGCGACAGCAGACGGGCCACCTCTCGGCTGAGAGTCGGATGCCCGAGCACGACGGCGCGTTCGATGCGACCACCCAACCCGTCGTCGCTCAGCAGCGCGCGATAGCCGTGCACCACCTGACGTCCGAAGCGGGCACCGCTGACGATCTCGGCGATCAGCGGCCAGGATCCGGCGTGCGCGATCTCTTCGGCATCCGGCCCGGCATCGGCGCCCGCGATCACGACCGTGCGCGGCCCGCGCTCGAGCACGAACGCCTCTGCGGCGACCGGTCTCGGAGCCTCGCCCGGAGCGATGTCGACAGCCGGGATGTCGCCCGACAGCGGCTCGCGCGACGGCAGATTCAGGTGCACGGGGCCTGAGACCCCAGGGAGGCCGTGTGCGGCATCCGCTCCCATCGCGGCTGCGATCGCTCGCCGTGCCAGCCCTGACCAGTCGCCGTCACCAGGAACAGGTGCGTCGATCTGCTCGCGCACCCAGGCGGCGAACATGCCGGGCTGGATCGTCGCCTGGTTGGCGCCGATCCCCCGCAGCTCGGGCGGACGGTCGGCCGTCAGCAGCAGCAGCGGCACTCCCGAGTGGAAGGCCTCCATCGCCGCGGGGAGAAGGTTCGCGACAGCGGTTCCCGAGGTGCAGAGCACCGCCGCGGGAACGCCGGTCTCACGAGAGAGGCCCAGTGCCGTGAACCCTGCGACGCGCTCGTCGATGCGCACATGAAGGCGCAGGTGACCCTGGTTCGCGGCGTGCACTGCGGCGAGCGCGAGCGACTGAGATCGCGAGCCTGGTGAGAGCACGAGATCGCGCACACCGTGACCGATGAGGTCGGCGATCAGGGATGCCGCGGCATCCGTCGCCGGCGATTCCGTCACGGACGCGTATCCGGCGCCGTGCCGTCCGGTGCGGTGCCCTCGTCGGTCTCGTCCTCGAGCTTCGCGAGCTCCTCTTCGAGGCGGCGGATGCGGTCATCCTGCTCGGTCTTGCTGATGCTGCGGAGGAACTGGGGGTCGTCGTCCGGAGCGACGAGGCGGATCGAGCCTTTGTCGTTCATGCGACGACGGCCGATCAGGAACCAGAGGATCCCGCCGATGACCGGGATGAAGACGACGATGGCGATCCAGGCGGCCTTGGGCACGCCACGGTGCCGCGTCGGCGGCTGCACTGCGCAGTCGACGATGCTGTACACCCAGAAGATGGCGGCCAGGAAGCCGCCTACGATCAACAGTCTCGCCACTCCTTCAGTGTAGGCGGGTCCGGGGGCGACGGCTCTGCCGGCACCTGTCGGCGACCGCGATCGGGGGGCACCGATGCCGGATTGTTAGACTGCGGGCATCATGCATGCCCCGTCGATGCGACTGCGACACCAGGGCGTCGAGCGGGTGCTGATCCTCCGGGTCGCTCTCGCACTCGGCCTCGCCCTGCTGCTCGTGATCGGCGCATGGTCGACATCGCATGGCAAGGCCGATGCGCACACGACGCTGTGCCTCGCGCCGGGTGCGAGCGTGGCGTCGATCGGCGCGCACCACGACGACACGAGTGCGGCCGAGACCGCTCCGCCGGACGCCGGGATCGTCCTCGTCGCTGCACTCTGCTGCTTCCTGCTCGTGCTGCTGTCGGTGCGGTCCGCGAGGGGCAGCACCCTGATCCGCCACGCAGTCCCGGTGCGCGCATCGGCGCCCAGTCGTGCCGGCCCTCGCCGGCACGTGCCCGCGCTCACCCTCGCCCAGCTCTCGCTCTCCCGCACCTGAATCAGGCACGCCGCTCGTCGGCGATCCGGCCGCGCTCTCGTCGCGGCCCATCACCCTGCCTGATCCGAACCGTTGGAGAACCCCATGAAGACCCCTGTCAAGGCGACCCTGATCGCCATCGCCGTAGCGATCGTCCTCGCCATCGTCGGCATCGTCTACGCCATGTCGCAGCGCGCAGCCGAACCTGCTCCCCCCGAGGGCGAGAAGCTGCAGACCGTCCGCACCGACTCGCACGTGCTCGACGACGGAGGTGCCGATGCCGTCACAGTCGTCGAATTCCTCGACTTCGAGTGCGAGGCGTGCGGCGCGTTCTATCCGATCGTCGAAGACCTGCGCGAGCAGTACGACGGCGAGATCACCTACGTGGTCCGCTACTTCCCGCTGCCCGGGCACATCAACTCGACGCAGGCCGCCCTCGCCGCCGAGGCCGCGGCAGAGCAGGACCGATTCGAGGACATGTACCACCGGCTGTTCGAGACCCAGGCCCAGTGGGGCGAACAGTCGGAGGAGACCCCGGAGGTGTTCCGGGCGCTCGCCGAGGACCTCGGACTCGACATGGCCGCCTACGACGCCGCGATCGCCGACCCGGCGACGCTCGAACGAGTGCAGGCCGACAAGAGCGACGGCGAGCAGCTCGGAGTGCGCAGCACGCCCAGCTTCTTCATCGACGGCGAAGCCGTGGTGCTGGAGGCGTGGGACGACCTCGAGGCCGCGATCGAGGAGGCTGTGAACGGCTGAGTCAGAGAAGGCCGCGTGCGACGAGCGCCTCCTGATAGCCCCTGGCCTTGTCATGGATCACCTGTCGACAGGCGATCAGCGATTCGATCTGCGCATCGAGCGAGCGCTCGTGCCCGCGCAACAGGGCGAGTCGCTCGGCCTCATTGCCGCTGCCTGCGCGCACGAGGGCGGCGTAGTCGCGCAGGAGCGCGATCGGCGCCCCGGACTCGCGGAGCCGCCCCAACAGGGCGAGCCAGGCGAGCGAATCGTGCGCGTACACCCGTCGCCCGCCGGACGTGCGGGGCACATCGCGCGGGAACAGCCCCTCGGCCTCGTACCAGCGCAGGGTATGCACGCTCACGCCCGCCAAGCGCGCGAGCTCGCCGATGCTGAACGTGCGCGTCGTGTCGATCACATCATCCACGAGGACTCCTCCTTGACTTCGAGTGCACTCTAGATCGTACGGTCGAATCATGACAGCTCCTCTCGACATGATCGCCCGCCAGCAGCCGCTCTCGTCGGAGTTCGGCTACCGCTCGACCGCGGCCGAGGTGATCGCCGGCACGGACCTCGCCGGCCAGACCGCGATCGTCACCGGCGGCTACTCCGGACTCGGACTCGAGACGGTGCGTGCGCTGGCGGATGCCGGTGTGCGCGTGATCGTTCCTGCGCGCCGTGTGGATGCGGCGCAGAAGGCGCTCGACGGGATCGCAGAGGTGGACGTGCGGGGCGCCGATCTCGGCGACCTCGACTCCGTGGCGGCCTTCACGGAGTCGGTGCGCCGCGACGGTCAGCCCATCGACCTCATGCTGAATGTCGCCGGCATCATGGCCACCCCGTTCGGTCACACAGCGCAGGGCTTCGAGTCGCAGTTCGGCACCAACCATCTGGGTCACTTCGCTCTGGTCGGCGGGGTCGCAGACCTGCTGTCGGACCACGCCCGCGTCATCTCCTACTCATCCGGAGGGCATTTCCGCTCCCCCGTGCTGTTCGACGACATCGACTTCGCGACGACGCCCTATGACCCGTGGGTCGCATACGGGCAGTCGAAGACGGCAAACGCGCTGTTCGCGGTGGGCCTCGCACGACGTGGCGCCGAGCGCGGCATCCTCGCCTTCTCGGTGCACCCCGGAGGGATCATGACCGAGCTGCAGCGGCACGTGCCCCGCGAGAAGCTGCTCTCCCGCGGCTGGATCGATGAAGACGGCACCCCGAACCCGCGCTTCAAGACACCGGCTGAAGGCGCGTCCACCGGACTCTGGGCGGCGACCGCCACGGAGTTGGTCGAGCGCAGCGGTGCGTACTGCGAGGACTGCTCGATCAAGGGCATCGTTGCTCCCGACCACAGCGACATGACCACCGGCGGGGTGAAGGAATGGGCGATCGATCCCGAGGCCGCCGAGCGACTGTGGGCGCTCTCGGTCACCGCGACGGGCGTCGACGCCTTCGCCTGAGTCGAGCCGGATGCAGCGCCGGTGGGTCAGTCGAGGTCGAGCCGGAGGATGCGGTCGTCGCCCTCGGCTGGGCTGCCGCGGCCGTCGGTGTTGTTCGTGAGCACCCAGAGCATGCCGTCTGCCCCCACGACCACGTCACGCAGCCGACCGAAGTCACCGACGAACTGCTCGGCGTTCGAGGTCAGATCGTCGAGGGGCACGATGCGCAGGCGCTCCCCTCGGAGGTTCGCGATCACGATGTCGGACCCTGTCACGGCTATGCCGCTCGGGCTCGCGGCATCCGGCCGCCACTGCTGCACGGGGTCGATGTAGTCGCCGTCGTCGGCGATGCCCTCGACCTCGGGCCAGCCGTAGTTGCCGCCGGGCTCGATGACGTTGAGTTCATCCCAGGTGTCCTGCCCGAACTCGCTCGCGTACATCCCGCCATCCGCGTCCCACGCGATGCCCTGCGGATTGCGGTGCCCCAGACTGTAGACCGGCGACTCGGCGAAGGGGTTGTCGGCGGGAACCTCTCCCTCGGGCGTGAGCCGCAGGATCTTGCCGGACAGCGCGTCCGGATCCTGGGCGCTCTCGCGATCTCCCGCATCGCCCGTCGTGACGTACAGCATTCCGTCGGGCCCGAAGGCGATGCGCCCGCCGTTGTGGTTGCCGGCTGCGGGGATGCCGTCGATCACCACGGTCGCGGGCCCGAGCGACAGCGCGCCGGCTTCGCCTCGGATCTCGCGCCGCTCGACACGGTTCGCGGCCTGCGCAGTGAAGTACGTGAAGAGCTCGCCGTCACTCACGGCGAGCCCGAGCAGTCCGCCCTCACCACCGGGTTCCACGCCGTCGATGACAGCGACCTCATGCACCTCGCCGGTCTCGCCGACCTCGAGCACGCGGGCGCTGTCGCGCTCACTGACCAGAGCGACATCGCCATGGAAGGCGATCGACCAGGGTGCATCGAGGTCGTCGACGAAGGACTCGGGTGCCGGCACCGACACAGGGTTCGGTTCGGAGGAGCATGACGCCAGCAGGAGAACTGCGATGACGGATGCGGCGGCGAGCGCGCCAGCGGTGCACGGCCGGTTCGGCGAGGGGCGCGGCATCCGATTCGCAGACATGAGTCCATCCAACGCGTTATCGGTGCGGAGCGACAGTGACGATCTGAGAACGGCGTAAGAACCCATACCGGCGCCCCCTGACGCGGGTGCACAATAACGATATGAGCCAGGGCTCCTCCCCCGAGCCGCCTGCGCCGGAACACTCGCCGACGCCGGCATCCTATGACGAGACCGCGCCGCCGCCGAGGGAATCAGATGCGGTGCTGGGCCGCCGGGCACAGCTGCTCGCGACCGAGCACTGGGGGCTCCTCGCTGCGCGCAGCACCGCCCAGAGCGAGGTGCTCTCGCGGATCACGATCTTCCTGACGCTGGTCTCAGCTGGACTCGTGACGATCGGACTTCTCGGGCAGGCATCCGGCTTCCGCGGGTGGTTCGGCGGAGCCTCGCTCGCGATCCTCGCATTCCTCGCACTCATCGGTTTCATGACCCAGGTGCGGGTGATGAACGTCTCAGAGGAGGACATGATGTACGTCGTGGCGATGAACCGCGTCCGCGGCGCCTACGTCGACCTCGATCCTGTCGTCGCCGACGTCTTCCTCGCGTCGCCCTACGACGACCAGCTCGGCATGAAGAGGACCTATTCGTTCCTTCGCCCTCGGAGCGTCAGCATCCTTCTGGGCAGCTCGGTGATGCTGTTGATCGTCGTGAACGCGTGTGTCGCAGGTCTGCTGGTCGCTTCGGCGATCATCGCCGGAGGAGGCGCGTTCGCGTGGGCCGCGTCGCTCGGGGTCATCGCAGGCATGCTTCTCGCCGCAGGGTTCATGACGTTCGGCGGCGTCGGGTTCCGATGGGCATGGAGCCGCTACGTCCCGCGGCGTCTCACTCCGGAAGATGCGTCGCCCTCGCTACGCTGAGCGCATGACCGAGGCGCGAACCCCCACATCGCATCCTGTTCTCGCCGTGCTGCGACGCATGCCGGCCACTCTCACGATGGTCGCGGTGATCCTCGCCGTCGGCGTGGTGTGGCAGGGGCTGTGGAGGCCGTTCGAGAAGACGGATCTGTTCGACACCGTCGCGTACGGCCTGCCCAACCTCGCACAGGGCATGTGGTGGACACCGTTCACCGGCACCTTCTTCGTCAACGCACCCTGGGTGTACGTCTTCACGATCTCGGGATTCTGGGGAATGGGGTACCTCGAGTACCGCCGTGGAACCAGGGTCGCGCTCGCCTACTACTGGGTCGGGCAGCTCTTCGCGATCCTGGCCACCGCACTCGTGCTCTTCTTCGCCTCTCAGCTGCCGTGGGCCTGGGCTCAGGAGCAGGCCCAGGCGCTCGATGTCGGCGCCTCCGGTGGCACCATGGCCTGCATCGCCGCGGCTATCGGACTCTTCCGGCCGCCGTGGCGGGTGCGCGGCTGGCTCGTGCTGCTCGGATTCGTGTTCATCGCGATGCTGTTCTGGGGTGCGGTCGCCGATCTCGAGCATCTGCTCGCCGTGCTGCTGATCCTGGTCGTCGACCGCAGCCTGCGGGTGCAGCGGACCACGGTGCGCGAACAGCGCCTGATCGCCGTGATCTCGCTGCTGGTGCTGGGAGCGGTCGAGATCATCACGACGCTGATCGCGACGGACGGCCCGTTCGGTCCGACCGAGCCCGCCTCGGGCGGCTTCATCGGCCTCGCGTTCGATCTCGTGGTGATCGTCGTGCTCGTGAACGGGCTGCTGCGAGGCCGCCGCTGGTCGTGGGTGCTCGTGATCCTGCTCGGACTCTTCAACATCCTCACGGCGGCGCTCGTGCTCATCCTGATCACGGTGTTCTCGCAGGCCCAGGTCGATTTCCGATGGGACGGAGAGACCGAGCTCGACCTCGCCAACGGCTTCCTCTGGCTGATCCTCCTCGTCTACCTGATCGCGGTGCGTCGGGCGTTCCGGGCGAAGCGCAAGTCGCCGCTCGGCATCCAGCCCGCCCCGACGGTCGATGATGTCAAGACCGAGCTGCGCACGCACGGGGGCGGGACGCTGTCGTGGATGACGACATGGGAGGGCAACAGCTATGCCCGAAGCACCGCAGGGATCGTGGCGTATCAGCGGAGAGCCGGGGTCGCGCTCGCGCTGGCCGACCCGATCGGACCGTCGGCGTCGCGTGCAGACGCCGTCGCGGAGTTCATCCGCACCGCCGAGCTCGCGGGCCTCGTGCCCTGCTTCTTCAGCGCCGATGACGCGACACGGGATGCCGTGCCCTCCGGCTGGCGAACCCTCGTGGTCGCGGACGACACGATCGTCGACCTGCCGGGCCTGGAGTTCACCGGCAAACGATGGAACTCGGTGCGCAGCTCGCTCAATCGAGCGGGGCGGGAGGACATGACCTTCCGCCTGACCCGCCTGGCCGACGAGTCGTGGGGCGTGAGACAGCAGCTGCGGGCGATCTCGGAAGCCTGGGTCGGAGACAAGGACCTTCCTGAGATGCGGTTCACGCTCGGCACGCTCGACGAGGCCGAGGACCCCGAGGTGCGACTCGCTCTGGCGCTCGCCCCGAACGGCGACGTCGACGGATTCCTGTCGTGGCTGCCGGTCTACGGCGAGGGCGGAACCGTTCGCGGGTGGACTCTCGACCTGATGCGGCGGCGCGACGGCGGCTTCGCGCCCGTCATGGAGTACCTGATCGGGTCGTCTGCGAGGCAGTTCTCGGAGGAGGGCGCCGAGATCATGTCGCTCTCGGGCGCTCCGCTCGCGCACGACTATCCGCCGGATGCCGGCATCATCGCCGTGCTCAGCGATCGCCTCGCCGAAGCGCTCGAGCCCGTCTACGGCTTCGCGTCGCTGCACCGCTTCAAGCAGAAGTTCCACCCGCGCTACGAGACGATGTACCTGCTGTTCCGCGACGAGAGCGACCTCGCGGCCATCGGCACGGCCCTCACCCGAGCATTCCTGCCGGATGCCACGCTGCGGCAGTTCGCCGGCGCCGGTCTCGAACTGGTGCGCGGCAGCAAGGACTGACAGGCCCGCTCAGCCGTCGCGGGGCGGCTTGCGCAGCTTCTTGACGTCGGTGCGCTGCTTCTTCGCGGTCAGCCGACGCTCTTTCGATCCGCGGCTCGGCTTGGTGGCGCGCCGCGGAGGTGCGGGCGGACGCAACGCCTCGCCGACCAGCGCCGCCAGCCGATCCCGCGCCGCGTCGCGGTTGCGCAGCTGCGCGCGGTGCTCGGAGGCGGCGATCGTCAGCACCCCGTTCACCAGCCGGCCGCTCAGCCTGTCGAGCAGACGCTCGCGCTGGTGCGGCGAGAGCACGGCGCTGCCCGCAGCATCCCAGACCAGCTCGACGCGGGAATCCGCGGTGTTCACACCCTGGCCGCCCGGCCCCGACGAGCGCGAGAAGCGCCACGACAGCTCGGATTCGGGGATCGTGAGACCCGCCGAGATCCGCAGACCGGGGCGATGAGGGGTGGGCATGCATCCATCATCCCCCGGTGCGGGTCCTGGTATCAGCTCAGCGCGTCGGCGGCCTCGATCGGGACGCCGCTCGCGGTGCCCGCTGACCGCTGCCCGGCATCCTTCTTCGCCGTGTTGGCGATGTGCGCGCGAGAGACCACGATCGCGGCGACGACCATCAGCGCGGCTCCCAGCCAGTACGGCGCCGCATGGCTGACGGTGACGTAGAGCGCGCCGGCGATCAGCGGTGCGGCCGTGTTCATCGCGGCATTGAGCGACTGGGTCGCTCCACCGAGCCACCCCTGCTCGTCGTCGCCGACCGCGTTCGACATCGCGCCGTCCAACGCGGCCGTCGCGGCTCCCTGCCCTGCGGCGAGCATGAGCGCGCCGACGATGAACACCCAGGGCTGCGCGAAGACCGAGGCGACGACTGCGAGGCCGACGAGTCCGATCGTCTGCGCCACGACGCCGCTGATGATCACGCCGCGCTCGCCGATGCGAGGAAGCAGGATGCCGAGCAGCACGCCCTGGATGAGGATGTCGATGATGCCGACGCCCGCGGTGAGGAGACCGATCTGGGTCGGCCCCCAGCTGATGGAGTCGAGCGCCAGCACGCTGAAGTTGTTGACGAAGAAGCCGAACGGCAGCGCGAGCAGGCCGAATCCGATCATCAGACCCCGCAGCTCTTTGCGGCCGAAGGCCTCCTTGAAGACGCCGAACGGCTGGATCTCGCGGATCGAGATGCGTTCGATCCGGTTCTCGGGCGCGAGGCTCTCGGGCAGCAGGAAGATGCTGAGGATGGCGATCGTGAGAGCGACGGCCGCGGTGAGGAAGACCGGCAACTGCAGGCTCACGGCCGCGAGAAGTCCGCCGATTGCGGGGCCGATCATCATGCCGACACCCGAGAGAGCGCCGAGCAGGCCGAACCGCTGCGCGCGCTTCTCGGGCGGGGTGATGTCGGCGAGGTAGGCGAAGAGCGCCGGCAGATCTCCTGCGGTCACCCCCTGGATCACACGAGCGAGGACCAAGACCCAGATCGCACCGCCGATGCCGAAGAGCGCCATGGCGAATGCCGCACCGAACGCGGCGGCGATGATCACCGGGCGTCGACCGAAGCGATCGGAGAGGCGACCGAGGAAGGGGGCGACCAGGAAGGCGCACAGGCCGTTGATCGCTTCGAGCACGCCGACCCAGATCGCGAGATCGCCTTCGTGCGACACGTACTGCAGCACGACGAAGGGCAGGACGGGGAGCACGACGGTCATCCCGATGACGGTGAGCATCGTCAGGACGATGAGCATGATCCAGGCGCGCTTGTCGCTGCGCGCGGGCGATGTTGTAAGTGAAGTCACTCCGAAACTGTATCAATACCAGTTTTGTTGTCAAGCCGGTTCTGGATCCGATCCGCGATACCGTGGTGGCATGACGAACACCGAGCCACTCGGCCGCCGCGAACGCAAGAAGGCAGCGACCCGCAAGTCGATCTCCGACGTCGCGACGATGATGTTCCTCGAGCGAGGGTTCGACAACGTCAGCATCCGCGAGGTGGCCGATGCCGCAGACGTCTCGCCCACCACCGTGTTCGCGCACTTTCCGCAGAAGGAGGCGCTCGTGTTCGATGAGGACGACGAGCAGCGCGACCGACTCGTGGCAGCCGTGCGCGACCGCCGGGACGGGATCACGATCAACCGCGCGATCCACGACTTCTACACCGCCGAGGTCGGCGCCAACATCGACGAGCACGGCGACGACGTCTCGCGGATCTTCATCCGCTTCCTCAACGAGACGCCCGCCCTGCGCGACTACGCCGCGAAGATGTGGCTGCGGCACGAAGACGCGCTCGCCGCCGCGATCGCCGACGAGCTCGGGCTCGATGAGCCGACGGCGGAGATCCGGGTGTACTCGCGCTTCATCCTGCAGATGCAGCTGCTCGTGAACGAGCACGACGACCAGCTCGGGATCCTCGACGCAGGCTTCTCGGTTCTCGAGAACGGGTGGGCTCCGGTCGAGGCACGGATCGTCGACAGCAACGGCCGATAGACCCGTGGCCCGGAGCACAGCGTGAACTCCTATCGACCGGATGACTGGGACGCGAGTCCGGAGAATCCGTCGACGATCCGCGCGCCCTACGTGATGGGAACGGGCGTGGTCACCGGCGAGGACACCGGAACGCGCCCGCTCTCACCTCCGCACCGACACCCGGATGCGATGCTCGCGTGGTGCTATCGAGGCACCGTCTGGGTGCAGCTGCGGGATGCGATGTGGCGCCTCGCACCGGGGCAGGGGATCTGGATTCCCGCGCACACGCCCCACACTGCCCGGCACGAGCGCGACTCGACCGGGTGCTACACGTACATCTCCGACGCCTCGCTCATCGCGCCGATCGACGAGGTCACCCAGGTGCTGGTGCCGCGAGCCGTGCAGGAGATGCTGCTGCACCTCGGCATCAACGACATGCCCACCGACCTGCGCGTGCGCATCCAATCGGTGCTCATCGAGATGCTCCAGCATCCGTCCACCGGAGCCGCCGACGGCTGGGGCGAGGTGCCGATGCCGGCCGATGAGCGCGTGCGGTCGCTCGTGCAGGCGGTGCTCGCAGACCCGGGCGACCAGCGCAGCGCGCGTGATCTGCTCCTCGCCCACGGTCTGCATGAGCGCACGGTGCTGCGCATCTTCCAGAACGACGTCGGCATGACCTTCGGCAGGTGGCGCACGGGCGTGCGGATGACCCTCGCCGCCCGCCTGATCGTCGACAACACCCCCATCGGGGCAGTCGCGCACCGCTGCGGCTATGCCACCACGAGCGCGTTCTCGGCCGCGTTCAAAGAGCGGTTCGGCCTGACTCCGCGGCAGCACGTCGCGCGCGTGCAGGCCGACCCCGCGCACCAGCTGTACTGGCGATGACGACTCGGCGCTGAATCCGGAACTGTCGGATCTGCGATACAAGTCGTCGGCCTGTCGACACTCACTGCATGATCCGCGTTCTAGCATCGAAGTGTTAGGGCATGCTTACCTAACTTCTCGCCGCGTGGACGCGGCATACCCCTCCCCCTTTCTCTGAAGGAGAATCATGACGCACGCTTCTGCGCGCCCGAAGACCCGTCGAGGTGCCGCGCTCGCCGCAGCCGCCATCGTCGCAGCCCTCACCCTCGCGGGGTGCACGGCCTCAGCCGACACCGGCCAGACCGCCGCCGCGTCGGCAGAAGGCGTGGTCATCGAGCACGCCCACGGCGAGACCGTCATCCCCGAGAAGCCGCAGCGCATCGTCACCCTGGGGTGGATGACGCCCGACATCGTCGCCGCACTCGGCACGAACCCGGTGGGCATGGAAGAGGTCTGGGGTGCGGACGAGAGCGGATACCAGCCCTGGTTCGAGGACTTCGTCACCGAGGAGTACGGAGACACTCCCGAGATCATCCCCTTCACTGACGATGGCCCCAACTACGAGGCGATCAAGGAGCTGAAGCCCGACCTCATCCTGAGCCTCTACTCGGGAGTCACCGACGTCGAATACGAGCGTCTGACCGAGATCGCCCCGACTGTGCCCTACATCGAGCGGGCGTGGGATCCGAGCACGTGGGAGGACATGACTCGCACGATCGGCAAGGCCATGTCGGAGGACGAGAAGGCCGAGGAGCTGATCTCCGAGACCGAGGACATGATCACATCCCTCGCCGACGAGCACCCCGAGTTCGATGACAAGACGTTCGTCTGGGGCCTGACCCTGAACGAGGGCGGAACAGACCTCGGCGTCTACCTCGAGTACGACCCGCGCGTGCGCATCACTGAGGCTCTCGGGTTCACCTCGACTTCGGCGATGGACAGCTTCCTGGCGAGCGCCGAGGGCGACAACTGGTACACCGGAGTCAGCCTCGAGAAGCTCTACGATGTGCAGGCCGACCTCTTCGCGGCCTGGGGCGGCAGCGTCGCCGAGGGCGAGTACACGGTCGAGAACAAGGTCGTCTCCCGCTGGGAGCCGATCGAGGCCGGGTCGTACGTGATCTACGCCGACGATGCAGAGGCGTCCGCGATCAGCGCGCCGACCGTGCTCTCGCTGAAGTACATCCTGCCGAAGTACGTCGACGACCTCGCAGCCGCGCTGCAGGGCGAGCCGACCATCGCAGGCGAGTGACCCGAGAGATGTCCCTGGCGACGAAAGACGGCACGGACGTCTCGCACACGGGCGCGGGGAGTCGTGCAGACGACTCCCCGCGCCGCACCGGGGCGCTGGCGGGTGGACTGGTCATCGCGGTGATCGTGCTGGCCGCCGCCGCCATCGCTTCACTCGCGGTCGGCAATCGGGCGATCGACCCCGCGACCGTGCTCCAGGCGCTCTTCGCGTACGACGACGAGAACCCCCTGCACCTGATGGTCATGGAGCTGCGGGTGCCGCGCACGCTGCTCGGCATCGTCGTCGGCGCCGCCCTTGCGGTCTGCGGCGGCCTGATCCAGGCTTTCACCCGCAACCCGCTGGCCGACCCCGGCATCCTCGGCGTGAATGCGGGCGCCTCGTTCGCCGTCACCTTCGCCGTGGGTGTGCTGGGGCTCACCGCACCAGGCGCCTACGTGCCCTTCGCCCTGCTCGGCGCGTTCGTGCTCACCGTGCTCGTCTACACGCTCGGCTCGTTCGGGCGGTCGGGGGCGACGCCGATGAAGCTGACCCTCGCGGGGGTGGCACTCGGCGCAGCGTTCACGGGCTTCACGACGGCGATCGTGCTGCGCGACCTCGGCACTCTGCAGGTCATGCGCTTCTGGGGCGTCGGGTCCATCGGCGGACGCACCCTCGACCAGCTCGCCTGGGCCGCGCCCCTGATCGCGACCGGCCTCATCATCGCGCTGTTGTGCGCGCGCTCTCTGAACGCTCTGGCCCTGGGCGACGATCTGGCCCAGTCGCTGGGGGCTCGGGTGCGCGTGACCCGTGTGCTCGTCATCATCGCCGTCACCATCCTCGCCGGCACGAGCGTCGCAGCCGCCGGCCCGATCGCCTTCGTCGGGCTGATGATCCCGCACGTGGTGCGCTGGTTCACCGGTCCGGATCAGCGGTGGGTGCTGACCTACTCGATGATCGTCGGCCCCGCCTTCCTGCTCGTGGCCGACATCCTCGGGCGCATCGTGCTGCCCAGCGGAGAGCTGCGCGTCGGCATCGTCACGGCTCTCCTCGGAGCACCGATCCTCATCGTCCTGGTGCGGCGCAGGCGGGTGAGCGGGCTGTGAGCATCGATCAGCGCACCGAGCGCTCTCCCGTGTTCGCGCCCGTCGACCACGGACGCCGCCTGCTGCGCATCGACACCACGCGGATCGCCGCGATCATCCCCGTGCGCTCGCTCGTCGTGTGCGTGGTGCTCATCGTGGCGATCATCGCCGCCGGTCTCGCATCGATGACGATCGGCGCCTATGAGGTCGACTTCGGCTCGGTCATCCGTGCGATCGTCGACCCGTCATCAGATCCCGACATCCGCCAGGTCGTGTTCGAGTGGCGGCTGCCCCGCGTGCTGTTCGCGGTGCTGTGCGGAGCGGCGCTCGCCCTCGCCGGCGGCATCTTCCAATCCCTCACCCGCAATCCACTCGGCTCCCCCGACATCATCGGCTTCGGCGTCGGCGCGCAGTTCGGCGTGACCCTGATGATGGTCGTGCTCGAGCTGAACACATACATGTTCAAGGCGGTCGGGGCGCTCATCGGCGGCCTGTTCACCGCCCTGCTCGTCTACGTACTCGCGAACAAGAACACGCTGTCGTCGTTCCGACTGATCATCGTGGGGATCGGCGTCTCGGCGGGACTCGGCTCGCTCACCTCGTGGATCCTGATCTCGGTCAGCGTCGAGAAGGCCATGATGGCAGCGACGTGGGGAGCGGGCTCGCTCGCCTCTCTCGGCTTCGACCAGCTCGTCCCCGCCGCGATCGTCTTCGCCGTCGTCGCCCTCGCGTGCCTGCCCCTGAACCGCACACTGCCGGTGCTCGAGATGGGCGATGACGCGGCGACCGCTCTGGGCGTGAGCCCTGGGCGCACCCGGCTCGGGGCGATGGTCTTCGGAGTCGCCCTGGTCGCCCTCGTCACCGCAGCCGCGGGGCCGATCTCGTTCATCGCCCTCGCCGCTCCGCAGATCTCGCAACGACTCACCCGCTCGAACACCCCGATGGGCACCGCTCCGGTGATGCTCACCGGCGCCGCGCTCGTGGTGGTGTCGGATGCCGTCGCCCAGCTCGTCGCCGTGCCGGTGGGCGTGGTGACGGTGTCGGTGGGCGGTATCTACCTCGCCTGGCTGCTCGCCGCCCAGTACGCGCGCCGCGCCTGAAAGGAACCCTGATGACCACCTCGCTGCTCGCCCGCGATCTCACCCTGGGCTATGGAGACACCCCCGTCGTCTCGGGGCTGTCTCTGCAGGTTCCGGATGACTCCTTCACGATAATCATCGGGCCGAACGCGTGCGGAAAGTCGACCCTCCTGCGCGGATTCGCACGGCTGCTGCGCCCGACCACCGGCACCGTGCTCCTCGACGGCGCCGAGTTGCGCACGTTCAAGCCGAAGGAGGCTGCGCGCCGGCTCGGGCTCCTGCCCCAGTCGTCGATCGCGCCCGACGGCATCACCGTCGTCGACCTCGTGGGGCGCGGACGATTCCCGCATCAGAGCGCTCTGCGCACCTGGAGCACGGCCGACGAGCAGGCGGTGTCGGAGGCGATGGCCGCCACCGGCATCACCGATCTCTCACGCCGACTGGTCGACGAGCTCTCGGGCGGTCAGCGCCAGCGCGTCTGGGTGGCGATGGCCCTGGCACAGCAGACCAGGCACCTGCTGCTCGACGAGCCGACGACCTTCCTCGACATCGCCCACCAGATCGATCTGCTCGAGTTGTTCGCAGACCTGCACCGGAACGGCACGACCCTCGTCGCCGTGCTGCACGACCTGAATCACGCCGCACGCTATGCGACGCATCTCGTCGCGATGCGCGACGGCGAGATCGTGGCCCAGGGCGATCCGCGCGAGATCATCACCGCCGAACTCGTCGAGGCCGTGTACGACCTGCCCTGCCGTGTGATCACCGATCCCGTCGCCGGCACACCGCTGGTGCTGCCACTCGGTCGGCGCACGTCATGACCGTTACGCCCCGGCAGCTCTTCGCGATCGCGCTCACCTCGCAGGGCCGCGGGCTCACCCTGACCGCGGCGACGACGCTGCTCGTCGTGCACTCGCTCGCCGAGGCCACGATCCCGGTGATCATCGGCGCGACGATCGACCGCGCCGTGCTGCCGTCCGATCCGTCGGCGCTCGCGCTCTGGCTCGGCGTGCTGGCCGGCACGTTCCTCGTGCTGACCGCGAGCTACCAGGCGGCCTCCCGCCTCATGGTCGGCGTCTACGGATACGGCGAGCAGGCGCTGCGGCACCTCACCCTGTCGCGGATGCTCCGCCCCCGCCTCTCTCGACGAGCCGTCACCGCCGGAGAAGCGCTGACCTTCGTCACGTCCGACACCTACCGCGTCGCCGGGGTCGCGTGGTCGGTCGCCCAGCAGTGCGCGACGATCGCGGCGATCACCGGGGCGGCGCTCGCCATGCTGGTGATCTCGCCGATCGCGACGCTCGTCGTCTTCGCGTCGACCATCGCGATGATGGGGGTGATGCGGGTCGTCTCGCGCCCTCTCGAGCGCCGAGGCTCCGTCGAGCAGCACGCGGCGACCGAGGCCGGCGCCGTCGCCGCCGACTTCATGGCGGGCTTCCGGGTGCTCGTCGGCATCGGCGCGCGCGAAGAGGCGGTGCGGCGCTACGTCGAGGCCAGCGACGCGAGTCGCATCGCCGCGACGGCCGCCGGACGATCGCTCGCCTCATACGAGGCGGTGAGCTCGCTGCTCGCCGCGGTGGCCACCACTGCGCTCGCGGGCCTGTCTGCCTGGTTCGCCGCCGAGGGCCAGATCAGCATCGGCGAGCTGGTGACCGTTCTCGGCCTCGCGCAGTTCCTCAGCGGATCCCTCGCCCACGCAGGGTCGTTCCCCTCGAACTGGATCCACAAGCTCGCCTCGGCGAAGCGCCTCGCCGAGATGATCAACGCCGACGACCTGCTCGACGCGCCGTCGGTGACGCCACCGCTCGACGGCGAGCGCGGGGTCGTGAACCGGGACGCGAACGGGGTCGCACTCGCCTTCCGCCCCGCTCCCGAAAGCTCCGAGCGCATCGAGGTGCGCACGGGCGAGCTGCTCGGCATCCGCCCTTCCGACAGCGACACCGCTCGCGCCCTCTCGCGCCTGCTCGGCCTGCGGACCCCAGCCGAGCGAGGCAGGGTCTCGGTCGCCGTCGACGGCGCCCTGCACGACCTGAGAGACCTGGATGCCGCGGACTATCGCCGACGCGTCGTCGCACTGCCGCACCGCCACACGATCGTGACCGGCACGCTGCGCGAGGCCGTGCGCGGACACGGCGACACAGACGATCCGCAGCGCGAGATCATCGAGGCGGCTGCGCTGCACGACACGATCGCCGAGGTCGGCGGGTGGCAGGCGCAGGTCGGCGAGTCGGGCAGACGGCTCTCGGGCGGGCAGCGTCAGCGCATCGGGATCGCGCGGGCACTGCACACCGACGCCGCCGTCGTGGTGCTCGATGAGCCGACCTCGGCCGTCGACGCGATCACCGAGGCGCACATCGCTCGTGCTCTGTCAGGACTCGAGCGGACAGCCATCGTGATCAGCACCTCGCCGACGCTGCTCGCCGCGTGCGACCGGGTCGTCGACCTCTCGGATGAAGGATCGGAAGCCCACCATGACTGACACTCCGACCCCGCTGCTGCCGATCGCGACCGGCGCCAGGGTGCTGGTCGTCATCAGAATGCTGCTGCGACGCCACCGACGGCGATCGGCGGGCACTGCGGTGCTCTTCCTCGTGGCATCCGCTCTGGGGGTGGTGCTGCCCGCGTGCCTCGGGCGGATAGTCGACGCCGTCTCGACCGACGCGGGCATCGCGGTGATCGTCGGCTGGGTGGTCGGCGCGGGAGCCGGGGCGATCGCCGCCGCGCTGGTGATGCTGTGGGCCGCGCGCGTGCTGACCGGGCTGGTGCAGGATGTGCTGGCCGATCTGCGCGAAGACGTGTTCGCGTCGGCGATGCGCCTGCCGGTGAGCACGGTCGACGACGGAGAGACCGCCGATCTGCTCTCCCGGGTCACGGGTGACGTCGACGCGGTGGCCGAAGCCGGCGGCGACGTCGTGCCGATGCTGCTGTCGGCGGGCTTCGCCATCGGAGTCTCCCTGGTCGCCCTGACCGCCCTCGACCCATGGCTCGCACTCGCGGGGATCGCGAGCGTGCCGTTCTACCTGCTCGGCACCAGGGCATTCCTGCGGCGCTCACGGGTGGTGTTCCGCGAGGTCCGGGTGCGCGAGGCCGCGCGCAGCCAGGCCGTGCTCGAAGCAGTGGAGGGTATCGAGACCCTCACCGCCCTCAACGAGCAGGACCACGCTCTGACGCGTGTCAGCACGCGGGCGGAGGACTCGATCCGGATGCAGATCGAGGGCGTGCGCGTGCGCAACCGTCTGTTCCGGTGGATCAACGGCGGAGAGCTGGTCGGCCTCGGCGCGATCCTCGCTGCCGGGTTCGTGCTGCAGGCGAACGGCGCGATCACCGTGGGCATGGTCACGACGGCCGCCCTGCTGTTCCATCGGCTGTTCGATCCGGTCGGCCAGCTCATCTTCGGCCTCGACGACATCCAGCGGGCGGCTATCGGACTCGCGCGGCTCGTCGGCATCATCGATCTGGCGCCGGCGAAGCCCACGGCTGCTGCGGAGGCGACGGGCTCTCCCGACCGGAAGCGTCGCGCGACATCCGTCGGAGTCGACCTGCGCGACGTCGGCTATCGATACCCGACGACGGGGCGCGGCATCAGCGAGATCACACTGCGCATCGAACCCGGCACGACGGCCGCGCTCGTCGGATCATCGGGTTCGGGCAAGAGCACGCTCGCCCGGGTCATCGCCGGACACCACCCTGCGACAACGGGCACCGTGCGCATCGAGCCCGAGACGACCACCCCGTACTACCTGTCGCAGGAGCTGCACCAGTTCCGCGGCACGATCGCCGACAACCTGCGCCTCGTCGCGCCCGATGCCGACCACGACGAGATGGTCGCCGTGCTGGTGGCGGTCGGAGCGAAGTGGGCGGTGGATTCGCTGACATCCACCGGCGCGGGTGTCTCTCTCGATGAGGGACGCATTCAGCAGCTGGCCATCGCGCGGGCGCTGCTCGCGGATCCTGCCGTGGTGATCCTCGACGAGGCGACGGCCGATGTCGGACTGCTCCATCGCGATGCCGTCGAGGAGGCGATCCGCGTGCTGCGCCGGGATCGCACGACCGTGCTGATCGCGCATCGACTCGAACCGGTGTCGACCGCCGAGCAGATCATCGTGTTCGCAGACGGCCGAGCCGCCCAACGCGGCACGCACGACGAACTGCTCGCGACAGAGGGGCTCTATCGCAGCTTCTGGCTGGCCCAGGCGGGGTAGTCCTACGTTTCCGTAATGGTGCCGTCTCAGCCGGCGATGCCAGGATGGTCGCATGGCATTCGGGATGGCCCGCGACGTGCTGCGCCCCACGGACTCTCCGCGCGCGGATCGAGTGACCTATGTCGAGCTGTTCTTCGACCTCGTGTTCGTCCTCGCGCTGACTCAGCTGTCTGCCTACCTCTACGAGAATCAGACGCCCCTGGGCGCCTTCGAGGGCGTCATCATGGTGTGCGCTCTGTGGTGGGCCTGGGTGTCGACCACCTGGGTGACCAATTGGCTCGACCCCGTGAAGCTGCCCGTGCGCGGGGCGGTGATCGCACTGGCCTTCGTAGCGCTCGTGATGAGCGTCTCGATCGCTGAGGCGTTCGGCGAGCGCGCGTGGGCGTTCGCGATCGCCTACGTCGTCCTCCAGATCGGGCGCACGGTCTTCATCGTGTGGGCGACAGCCCGTCACGACGGGCGGGTGGCCCGCGATTTCTCGCTCATCCTGTGCTGGACGGTCGCCGGTGGCGCGTTGTGGATCGCCGGCGCACTGATGCCCCTCGGGTGGCAGCTGCCGTTGTGGGCCGCAGCGCTGGCACTCGAACTGCTGGGCACCGTGCTCGGCTTCCCGGTCCCCGGACGGGGGAGGGTGCAGCTGAGGTCCTGGGATCTGTCCGGTCCGCACATCGCCGAGCGCACGTCCCTCTTCGTGCTCATCGCGCTCGGTGAAGGACTGTTGGTCACCGGCTTCGCGTTCGTCGACAAGGAATCGTCCGTCGCATCCATCGCTGCCTTGGTGACAGCGTTCGTCGCCGCAGGGGCGACCTGGTGGATCTACTTCGATCACGGCGAACGCATCGGCGCGGAGGCGATCGAGGTGTCGGACGAGCCGGCCCGGGTCGCTCGCACCGTGTACACCTGGGTGCATCTTCTGATTATCGCCGGCATCGTTCTGATGAGCGTGGGCGACAAGGAGATGCTCGCGCTTCCGGACCAGCACGGCCCCGCCGTAACGGTCGTGGTCGTCGGCGCACCGATTCTCTTCCTCGCCGGCACGGTGCTGTTCCGCCGCGTGCTCGAAGGGCGCTGGGCGCGAGCTCAGCTGATCGGTCTCGTGGCTCTTGCTCTGCTCGCCGGTGTCGGGCTCGCGGGCCTCACCGTCAACGCACTCACGCTGTCGATCACGACGGCGATGGTTCTCGTCGGTGTCGCAGCGGGCGAGACCCTCGAGCGTCTGCGTCGCGGTCGCCGGGCAGGGGGCTGATCGCGGGCGGCCGAAGGCACGCGTCCGTTGTCTGCGCGTGAAGCAAAGAAGAAGACCAGGAGCGCAGAGCCCGAAAGAGTGGACGCGACGGCGGGAGTCGAACCCGCCACGCCTTCAGGTATGAACTGAGGCCCGGGACCGCCCGGATCGCCGCGATGGGAATGACGTTACCCGGCCGCGATCAGGAAGGCCAGGATCGTTGCGGGGATTGACCGAGTGAGTCCGCGCATGACAGGAGTCGTCACGCCGCGTCACACGCCGGCGTCCGACGAGCGGTGTAGCGTCGCGAATATGGCAGCCGCAGACAGTCCAGCGACGACCCCGCAGAAGACCCATCGCTACCTCCGTCTGTCGCTGGTGCTGATCGTGTTCGCGCTGCTCGTCAGCGTCGTGCTGCAGAGCGTCATCGTGATGTGGGAGCCGGTGATCTTCGGCTGGCATCCGCTCCCCTCGATCAGCTACGCGGTCTACACCCCGGCCCGCGACGTCTTCGTCGGAGCACTGATCACGGTATCCGTGGTGCTTCTCGCCCTCTCGGGGCGCAGCCGCGCGACGACTCTGCTCGACGTGTGCGCCGTCTTCGCGCCGCTCATCGCGATCGTTCCGACCGGGCTCGCCGACACTCGCGCGGTCGGTCACATCCCGTGCCCGGTCGCCACCGACTGCATCCCCGCCGGATACGTCGGCAGCGCCAAGGCCGGGATCGCCGTCTACGCCGTAGTGGTGGTGGCCGTGGTGATCACCATGGCGGTGATCCGCCGCCGCACGCGCACGCCGAACCGGGCAGCCGCGCTGGTGTCGGCGATCGCGCTCGTCACGGCTGCGGTGGTCACGGCCCTCGCCTTCGCGCCGGCGCTCAACGAGTACTTCCCGTTCAACTTCTGGCCCGTGAACAGCATCCACTTCGCGGTGACCCTGCTCTTCTTCGGCGTGTTCGCGGCGGTTCCGATCCTCTACGCGGGCGGACCGCTCGACCCCGGCGAGACCCCGCCCACGCCCCGCCAGCGATCGATCTACCGCTGGATCTCGGGGCTGCTGATCGCAGATCTCGTGCTGCTGGTGGTGGCGGTGCTCTTCCGCCAGGCCTTCGGTGAGACCCCCGTCGTGCTCATCGGCGAGGCCATCGCCCTGATCCTGTTCGCGACGTTCTGGTGGGTGCAGACCTTCCAGCGGTGGAACGACCCGAACCCGCCCTCCATCATCGCGCGTACAACCTCAGGGGTGTGAAGGAGCGGGCGCATCGAGTGCCCGCAGCAGCCGTTCCACCGACTCCCTGAGTTCCGCGCGATGCGGCTCGGGGAACGACGTCGTGTACTCGACGCCCTCGGGGATCCAGAGCAGCGCGTACATCGCCTCGCGCCAGTCCGAGCCGCCGAACGGCCACCGGGTGCGATCGTCGTCCTCAGCCGTCGCACCCTCCGACCACGGCCCGAACATGGTCTGCATCTCGGGGAACGGCAGCTGCATCACGGCATCCGCCTCGATCTTCTGCGGCGACCACGAGGCGGCGATGAGCACCCGCTCGTCGACCTCTTCGGTGGTGATCTCGCGTCGCGTGAACAGCACCCTGGTGTGCTCGACCGAGACGATGCGGTCGACGCGAAAAGTGCGCCAGTCATCACGATCGAGGTCCCAGCACAGCAGGAACCACTTGCGCCCTGACGGTGCCAGCGCGTGCGGCTCGACGCGGCGGATGCTCTCGGCCCCGGCCCCGTCGATGTAACGCATCCGCAGACGCTCGTGATCGCGGGTCGCGAGCGCGATCTCGCCCAGAACGACGGGCGAGACCACCGGCGCATCGCCGATGCGCGGTGGCTGCACGGCGGCGGCGAGCGCGTTGACCCGCTGACGCAGAGCAGACGGCAGCACCTGCTCGAGCTTCGCGAGCGCCGTCAGGGTCACCTCGGCACCGCCCACCAGCTGCTGCGTCGCCGCGACGCGCAGCCCGATCGCCATGGTCACCGCCTCGTCATCGGTGAGCAGCAGCGGGGGCACGGCGCTTCCGGCCTCGAGACGGTATCCCCCGGCAGCACCCGGCGTCGACTCGACCCGATATCCCAGCTCCCGCAGCCGATCGACGTCTCGACGTACAGTGCGCTCGGTGACGCCGAGGCGTCCGGCGAGCTCGGCGCCCGGCCAGTGCCGATGCGTCTGCAGCAGATTGAGCAGAGCGAGAGCGCGAGAGGTGGTGTCGGACATGCTCCAAGATTGACAGATATTGCGGACAGGATCTGTCCTGGTTGGGTTCTAACCTGCAGGCATGTCGAACGAATCCATCATCGAAACCGAAGGCCTCACCAAGGTCTTCACCGTCAAGAAGACGTCGGTCGAAGCGGTCACCGACCTCTCCTTCACTGCGGTGCGCGGCGAGCTCGTCGCGTTCCTCGGTCCGAACGGCGCGGGCAAGTCCACGAGCCTGCGGATGCTGACGACGCTCATCCCGCCGACCTCGGGCACGGCACGCGTGGTCGGCCACGACATCCGCACGGATGCCGCCGGGGTGCGCGCCCGCATCGGATACGTCGGTCAGCTCACGAGCGGCAGCTTCTCGCAGCGGGTGCGCGATGAGTTGCTCAGCCAGGGCGCGTTCTACGGCATGAGCCGGCGCGACAGCATCCGTCGCGCCGACGACCTGATCGAGTCCCTCGATCTCTCCTCGTTCGCGACTCGCACGGTGCAGCAGCTCAGCGGAGGGCAGAAGCGTCGGCTCGACATCGCGCTCGGCCTCATGCACGCGCCGCCGCTGATCTTCTTGGACGAGCCGTCGACCGGCCTCGACCCGCAGAGCAGGGCCAACCTGTGGGAGCACATCCTCGACCTGCGCACGCAGCACGGCACGACCGTCTTCCTCACCACGCACTATCTCGAAGAGGCCGACAGATATGCCGAGCGAGTGATGGTCATGGACAAGGGCCGCATCATCGCCGACGACGACGCGGCAGCACTCAAGGCGACCCTCGCCGGCGACGTGCTCACCTTCGGCTTCGCGAACGATGCGGATGCCGCGAACGCACGCTCCGTCGTCGCTCGCCTCAGCGCGGCCGAGGTCTCGCTCGACGGCGACTCGCTGTCGCTGGCCGTGCCGGACGGCGACCGACTGCTGCCGGTGATCGTGCGCGAGCTGGATGCCGCCGGCATCCTCGTCCGTCGGGCGACCGGGGTTCCGCCCACGCTCGACGATGTCTTCCTCGCCCTCACCGGGCGCACACTGCGCGAAGCGGGCGAAGGCAGCGCCGATGCATCCGATTCGGAAGCCGTCAGCACCACCGAGACCGACAAGACAGGAGTCCTCTCATGACCGCCACGACCGACACCCTCGTGCGTGCGAACCTCGTGCGCGACACCAAGAACGTGCTGACCCGCGAACTCAAGCCGGTGCTGCGCGACCCGTTCACGCTGATCTTCAGCCTGCTGCAGCCGCTCGTGTTCCTCGGTCTGTTCGCTCCGCTGCTGATCGGCGGCTCCGGTCAGCCGGCCGGCGAGACCCTCGCCTGGTTCGTGCCCGGCGTGCTCGTGATGATCGTGCTGTTCGGCACCGGCGCCACGGGGTCGAACCTGCAGTACGAGATGATGACCGGCTCGCACGAGCGCACTCTGGTCGCACCGCTCGCCCGCTCGTCGCTGCTCGTGGGTCGTGCACTCAAGGAGATCGCGCCGATCGTGGTGCAGGCGCTGATCATCGTGCTGATCGCGTGGCCGTTCGGGTTCGCGATCAACGTGCCTGGCCTGCTCATCGGGCTCGCCCTGCTCGCGGTCTTCGGCGTCGGACTCGGCTCGCTGTCGTACTCGCTGGCGCTGGCCACGAAGGACCGCGAGTGGCTGTTCTGGGGAGTGCAGCAGTCGCTGATCTTCCCGCTGCTGATCCTCTCGGGCATGCTGCTTCCGCTCGACGACGCCCCCGAGTGGATGCGCGCGGTCGCCGCAGTGAACCCGGTCAACTGGGTGGTGCAGGCCGAACGCGCGCTGTTCGCGGGCGACCTCGGCGATCCGACCGTGCTGTGGGGTTGGGTTTCGGCTCTCGCCGTCGCGGTCGTCGGACTCGTGGTGGGAGTGCGGGCGATCCGTCGCAGCAGCTGACGCGACACGTCCGCACCGTCGGCCCGATGTCCGGGCGGGCGGTGCGGACGTCGCGCGATCAGGACTCGAGGGTGGCGACGATCTTGCCGCGGCCTCCGCCCGCCGCGAGATCGGCGAGCGCAGCGGGGATCTGCTCGAACGGATAGGTCTTCGCGACGACGGGCCTGAGAACCCCCTCGTCGACGAGGGTCGCGATGCGACCCAGCTGGTCGCCGTCGGCGCGCATGAACAGGAACTCGTAGGCGACACCGAGCCGCCACGCCTGGCGCCGGATCCGGCGGCTGAGCATGCGGATCGCCGCAGAGACCAGCACGCCGAGCCCCATCCGCTTCGCGAACGTCGGGTCGGGTGGACCTGAGATGCCGATCACGAGGCCACCGGGCCGCAGCACCCGCAGCGACTTCGCGAGGTTCTCGCCGCCCAGACTGTCGAGCACGAGGTCGTACTCCGAGAGGATCGCCTCGAAGTCCTCCGCGCGATAGTCGATCACGACGTCGGCGCCCAGCTCACGGACGAAGTCGGCGTTCGCCGCGCTCGCGGTGGTCGCCACGAGCGCGCCGAGGTGCTTCGCGAGCTGGATGGCGATCGAGCCGACTCCTCCTGCTCCCGCATGGATCAGCACCTTCTGCCCCGGCCCGACGTGGCCGCTCTCGACCAGGGCCTGCCAGGCCGTGAGCGCGACCAGGGGCAGCGAAGCCGCCTCCGCCATCGAGACGCTCACGGGAACGAGGGCGAGATCCGCTTCCGCCACCGCGATGCGCTCGGCGAACGCCCCCATCCGACTCTGGTCGGGGCGGGCGAACACCCGGTCGCCCGCCCTGAAGGACTCGACCAGGCGGCCGACCCGGATCACCGTGCCCGCCACGTCGTTGCCGAGCACGACCGGCAGCGCGTAGGGCAGGATCTGCGCGAACTCCCCTGCCCGGATCTTCTCGTCGAGCTGGTTGAGCCCGACAGCCTCGACCCGGATCAGGACGTCTCGCTCTCCGACCTCCGGCTCCTCGACCTCGGTCAGCTCCAGCGGCTGCTTGTACTTGGTGAGCACGAATGCGCGCATCGTCGTTCCCCTGTCCGTTCTGGTTCGATCGGGATCAGTCGACTGCGGGCTGAAGCTGCGGGTAGACCGCTTCCAATGGAGCGCTCAGACCGGCCTTGAGCTGCACCGAGATCTCGTCGGCGAGCACCTCGTACTCGCCCCGCTCAGTGGCATCCAGGATCGCCCGCACCAGCTCGGCGGGGTCGGTCTTGGGGTCGGAGACGTGCTCCGCCATCGCCGTGTCGACGTATCCGACGTGCACACCGACGACATGGACGCCCGCGGGCGCCAGCTCGAGACGGAGCGAGTTGGTGGCCGACCACAGGGCTGCCTTCGTGGCGCTGTAGATGCCGCCGACCGCGAACCAGGCGAGGGCCGAGTGGATGTCGATGACCGTCGCTCCGGGACGACCGCTGAGCAGCGGGGCGTAGGCCCGCGTCAGAAAGAGCGGGCCGAGGAAGTTCGTCTCGACATTGTGGCGGATCTCGTCGTCGGAATGGGTGAGGATGCCCGCGGTCGGCACGGATGCGCCGGCGTTGTTGATGAGCACCGTCACATCGGGTGCCGCCTCGACGACGGCGCGGATCGACTCGGCATCCGTGACGTCGAGTCGCAGGGGCACCACTCGCTCGTCGGCCCACTCGCGCGGGGTCCGCGCAGTGGCGTACACCTTGGCCGCTCCGCGCCTGAGCGCCTCCTCGACGAAGCGGGTGCCGATGCCCCCGTTCGCTCCGGTGATGAGGACGACTGCGCCATCGAGTGAAGGCATGGATTGCTCCTTGAAGTTTGGGACAATGTGGTGTCTGCTGAGTTCGCACGTAAGCGACTTCAGTCATAACTGAGCGCAATCAGTTTATATTCCCGAGAGGACGAGATGTCGACACCCGCACCGCCCCTCGGCCGCCGCGAGCGCAACAAGCAGCAGAAGCTCGAGCGGATCACCGCCGCCGCGACCGAGCTGTTCGCCGAGCACGGCATCGACGACGTCACGACACAGCAGATCGCCGAGAAGGCAGATGTCGGCACGGGCACGCTCTTCCTGTACGCCAAGACGAAAGGCGAACTGCTGCTGCTGGTGCAGAACGCGCACTACGCCGTGGCGCTCGAGACCGGACGCGCCGCAGCCGAAGCGACGTCGGACACTCTCGAGGCGGCGATGGCTCTCCTCCGCCCGATCATCGAGTGCAACCGCGCCCAGATCGAGAACGGCCGCACGTACCTTCGTGAGATGGTGTTCGGCAGCGCGACGGACGCCCACCATGCCGAGGCTCTGCGCATCGTCGGCGACACCGAGAGCGCACTCGCCGACATCCTTCGCCGCGATCCTCGCTTCGACGAGAACCGGTCGGTCGTACTCGCCCGGATCGTGTCTGCGGTGATGTTCGTCACGATGGCGGCGAGCGTCAACGCGGAGTCGAGCATCGACGAGATCGCTCAGGACGTCAGGACGCAGGTCGGCGCGCTGCTCGACCGCTGAGCCCGAGCGCCGACCGGCGACTCAGCGCCTCAGCGCCGGATCGAGTCGTGGAACGGGTTCGGCTCCAGCGTGAAGTCCGTCGTCGCATCGGCCCAGGTGGCACCGTCGCCCGACGAGCGCCCGCGGCGCAGCGCGGCGAGCAGGGTCGTCGCGGGCACCCCCACGGCGAGAGCTGCGGTGCCGCCGAGCGTGCGATCCTTCGAGCCGAGCACACTCGCGCGGTGCCATGCCTCGTGCATCGCTCCGCCTCGGGCTGCAGGCACGTGCTTCGCCGGCAGAGCACCGGCCCTGCGCAGGGCGACGAGCTGCTCGACGTGGTTCCACCAGGTCGAGTCGGCCGCAGGGTGGAAGTAGTTGTCTCGCAGCCAGGCGGGGTGCGGATGCCGGAATCGACCGGCCACGACCTCGTTGCGCCCACCGAGCAGACCGCTTCCGACGAAGACGGTGTTCAGCAGGCTCTTGCTGACTCCGAACGAATCGAGAGCGATCACGGGCACACCGAGTGCCACGGCCTCGACGGCTGCGGTCGAGCTGACCGTGACGAGTCCGGCCGCCGTCGAGAGCGCCGCGGCCATCGAGGAGTACGAGACCACGAGGTTGTCAGGACGCCGGGCAGGCAGCAGCTCGAGATACGGGTCGCGCTCGAGGTGGGTCTCGGACTCCCCCGGACGCGAGCGCAGCTTGACGACGACTCGGCGACTCGGGTCGGCCTCGGCCGCTCTGATGAGAGTCGCGGCGATCTCGGCACGTTCGTCCCGACCGACCGGCACGAGCGCCTGCGCCGCGAACACGATGTCGGTCGCCGGCATGCGCACGGCGCTCGGAGCCGGCGGACGGTCGGCGATGAGGGTGCCTGCCGGGTGCCCTGCGTCGGCCGCGAGCACGCGGGCGCGGTCGGCGGCGAGCATCCGTGATCGAGATCGGGCGAAGGGCAGGGTGGCCAGCGCCGTCGGCACCTGCACGCCGATCCGGCGGCCCAGCTCGGCGAACGCACGCTCCTCCCGATGGGAGTGCACGACGAGCAGGTCGGCGTGGCGGCGGTATTCCAGGGCGCCGCGCTGGGCGGGGATCGCCATTCCCGGCAGCCCCGCGACCACCACAGGGCGGTGCGAGAGCGTGTCGACCAGGCGTCCCATCAGGCGCACGAACGGTCCCCGCCCCGCGAGCAGGACGACGTCGGGCCGCTGCCCGTCGAGCCAGGCGGCAGCCTGCGCGAAACCGATGCGGGTGACGTCGCCTGACCGCATTCCAGTGCCGGCCAGCGCCGTGCACTGCTGATCGACACTCGCGGTCAGCGGCGTCTGCACCAGCAGCAGATGCGCACGGATGCCGGGCACACTGCCGAGCAGCGACGCCGACCACTTCACGAAGGAGTCGGCGTCGGCGATCGCGACGACCCGCAGTGCGCCCGATCCGGTCATGCCGAGATGCGACGCAGCTTGGCCATGGGCGCGCGCTCGCTGTCGAACACGCGCTTGACGCCGTCGCCCAGAGCCATCTCGATCACGCGGATGTCGCGCACGAGGTGCTCGAGGCCGGTGGGTTCGAGGGATGCCGCATGGTCGGAGCCCCACATCGTGCGGTCGAGCGTGATGTGGCGTTCGACCGCGACCGCGCCGATCGCGACCGCAGCGAGAGAGATCTGCAGACCGCGCTCGTGACCCGAGTAGCCGACCGGCACTCCGGGGTAGCGGTCACGCAGCGTGGCGATCGCACGGAGGTTGGCCTCTTCGGGCTCGAGGGGGTAGGTCGACGTGGCGTGCATGAGCACGACGCGGTCGGTGCCGAGCGTGGTGAGCGCGCGGTCGATCTGCTCGATCGTCGACATGCCGGTCGAGAGGATGATCGGCTTGCCGGTCTCGCGCAGCGCGACGAGCAGCTCGGTGTCGGTGAGGCTGGCCGACGCGACCTTGTGCGCCACGACGTTGAGGTCTTCGAGGAACTCGACACTGGGCACATCCCACGGAGATGCGAACCAGTCGAGTCCGAGCATCGTGGCGTGGTCGCCGATGGCGATGTACTCGTCGCGGCCGAACTCGACGCGGCGGCGGTAGTCGAGGTAGCTCATCGTGCCCCACGGCGTCTCGCGCGGAACATCGCGCATGTGCTCGGGGGTGGAGATCTCGGGGGTGCGCTTCTGGAACTTCACGGCGTCGGCTCCCGCCTTCGCCGCGACGTCGATCAGACGCTTGGCGATGTCGACGTCGCCGTTGTGGTTGAGGCCGATCTCCGCGATGACATAGGCGGGGTGGCCGCCGCCGATCACGCGTGAGCCGATGCTGACAGTCATGGTTCCTCCGGTCGTCGAAATGGCCTTCTCTCTTGAGTACGCGCCGATAGTGAACGCCACACCACAGGAGGGTTACCGGCACCGGTCAGGCGGGCAACACCCGTTCGATCAGCTCACGGACGGCACCGTGGCCGCCGGTGCGGCTGAGCACGACACGGGCCGCCTCGAGCACGAGAGGATGCGCGTCGGCCACAGCGACGGGCCAGCCGACGATGCGCAGCGCCGGGAGGTCGTTGACGTCGTTGCCCAGGTACGCGATGTCGGCGAGGGGGATGCCGACCTCCTCCGCCCACCCGCGCAGTGCCGACTCCTTGTCGTCGATGCCGTGCAGAACGGGCACGCGGAGCTTCTCTGCCCGAGCCCGCACGACGGCGTTGACCTCGGTCGAGAGGATGAGCATCGGGATGCCGGCACGCCGGAGCAGCGACACCCCCATGCCGTCCTCACGGCTCACCCGCACGCGCTCGACACCATCGGCGTCGACGGTCGCGGTGTCGTCGGTGTGCACGCCGTCGAAGTCGGTGACGATGGCTCGCACCGGCACCCGCTCCGGGCTCTCGTGAAGAGCTGCGAGCGCGCGGGCGATGCGCAGCTGCTGTTCGTCATCGATCTCGATCGCCGTCCACTCGGGCACTTCAGCGATGCGGATGCGTCCGAAGAAGCGATGCTTCGCCGCACGGAAGCCATCGGCACGGAACACGTAGAACGCCCCCGTCTCGAGGAAGTGCGGCTCGCGGTCCTGACGCCGAGGGCGATGCGCGGCGTCGTGGTTGAGTGCGACGGCTGCGTCGGCATCCGTCTGCCCTGCGCCATCCGTACGCCCCATGCCATCCGAACGCCCTGCGCCGCTCGCGTTCCCTGTGTCGCCGCGCGACCACAGGAATCCGTAGGTCTCGTGGGCCGCGAACACGCTGTCCGCCCTGCGCTCGCGCACCTCGCGCACGGCACCCGACAGTGCGTCCTGCGCGATGAACGGCGATGTCGCCTGCAGGAACGCCACCACGTCGGCCGACTCTCCCCCGGCCTCGAGCACGTCGAGCGCATGCAGGATCGCCGACTCCGACGAGGCCGTGTCACCGGAGATCTCGGCCGGTCGCCGCACGACTCTCGCCCCGGCCGCCTCGCTCACCGCGGCGATCTCGTCGTCATCGGTCGAGACGACCACGAGGTCGATGCCATCGGTCTCGGATGCGGTGCGCACGGCGCGTTCGATGAGCGGCACCCCGCCGACACGTCGCAGGTTCTTGCGCGGCACGCCCTTGGATCCGCCTCGTGCCGGGATGATCGCGACGACCCTGCCGGCTTCCGCCCTCTGCTGTTCCGCGGTCATGTCGCTGATCCCATCGCCGTCGTCGTCCCTCTTCGCCGTCATCCCGCTCATCGCCCTCTGAGCACTCGCCAGGCGCGAGCGAGTCTGCGCCGCGCTGCGAGCACCGTGAGCTTCATCTGTTCGACTCGGCCGATGCCGCCCACCGGGCGCAGCGCACGACGCATGGCCGTCTCGCGCGGCGCCCCTGGCAGCCGCAGCTCGCTGAGCCTCTCGGGGGCGAAGTACCGATCCCGGTCAGAGGGCCGGATGCCGGCGAGCAGCTGCTCGGCCCGACCGCGCAGGTGCCCGGCGACGACGGGCTGCATCGCATAGCCGACCGCGTCGATCAGCAGCTGCATGCTGTCGGGTTCACGGTACGGGGAGTCTGCACGGGTGAGCGCATCGACGATCGTCGCCGGCACCCGATTGCTGTTCTCATAGGGAGTCAGCCGCGCGAGCACGGTGCCTGCCCCGACCGCATCGATCTCCCGGCCGAACAGCGCCTGCACGGTCGGCAGGGCGGTCGAGAACCCGGCGATGACGGCTGTCGCGTCGATCCGTTCGGCCAGCACCTCTGCGGCGAGCGCACCGCGGTACTCGCGGAAGTCGATGCCGTGCACCCGCGCCCGGTCACGCAGAGCGTCGCTCAGACGGGGCGGGGCGGCGGGGTGCGGTTTGAAGACGATGTGCTGCGGTCGTCGGCTCGCCGCGCGGTCGATCATCTCCTTCTGCAGCGCGATCTCCTCGCCCTCGCTGACCAGGCCGAGAGCCGACAGGTACTGGCCGAGCACGAGCACGGTCGACTCACCGCCGAGAGCGCTCTCGAGTTCTGCCGTGTCGTCGACCGCCGCGGCGGTCTCGGCGAGCACCGCGCGGAACAGGTCGGGCGAGACAGGCACGGGAGTCGCGGTGGGCGACCCCACCAACGGCGTCAGTCCTGGCACCACGTCGACGTGCACGACGCGACCGATCCGCGCAGTCACCGTGTGCGGCATCCGCACCCGCATCGGCGAGTACGTCATGAGCCCGTCTCCGATGATCGTGAGTCGCGCGTGCGGGAAGAGCAGCATCAGGGTGCGTGCCGGGGCGACCTGCGGGCTCTGCACGAGCAGTTCGATGTCGCCCGTGTCGATGCCCCACGCCCGGGTCAGCAGTCGGCGCAGCAGCGGCAGGTCAGCAGCATGGGGCTTCCACGAGCTCGGATGCAGGGGGCCGAGCAGCGCGTCGAGATCTTCGATGCGGTCGAACCTGTCGCGCAGGCTCGCCAGCGCGGGGTCGGAGGCGATGCTCACCGATGTCTCGGGCACTCGCGATGACACGAACGGAACGAGGATGCGCTCACCGTGGTCGCCGAGCAGCCCGCCGTCGAGTGCACCGGCCGCGGTGGCCAGCCCATAGGCGCTGTGCACCGCGAAGAGCTGCGTCATGCCGCGACCCCGACGGTGCGCAGCAGCGGTGCCAGCACGCGGCGCCGGGGTCCGTCGAGACGCGACAGCACAGCCGATGCCTCGCCCTCAGGCAGGCGGGCGAGCAATCCGCGCAGGCCCGCGCGCATCTCGACGCGCAGCGACGGGGTCATCCTCCTCGATCGCACGAGATGGCGGGAAGAGAGCGCCATCACGCTCCACACCGCCTTCGGCAGGAAGCGGTCGGACTCGGCATCCGCCTCGACGATGTCGAGCACCTCGCCCATCGCGCGCACGAAGTCGAGCTGTCGACGGTCGCGCACCTGCGTGAGCGATGTCGACACCCCGCGGCGGTAGAGCAATGCCGGGGCGTCGACCACCGCGAACGATCGGGCCTGCAGGTGCAGGCGCCAGATCCACGGACGATCTTCGGCGGTGAAGAGGCCGGGTGTGAAACCCGCGAGTCCCTGGTCGATCAGGCGACGGTGCATGATCCCGGCCCAGGCGAACGGGTAGTCGACCATCGTCGGCTCGTTGTCGGGCAGGATCGCCTCACGGGGTGAGCCGACCGTCTCCCGCCACGGGTACGGTGCCGGCACGAGGGTGCGCACGCCGGCCTTCACCGTGACGTGGTCGGTGCGGAGGAAGTCGCACTGGAGCTCGTCCAGACGCCGGGCCAGCACCGAGAGCCGCTGCGGCTGCATCCAGTCGTCTCCGTCGAGAAAGCAGAACGCATCGCCCTCGACATGCTCGAGCCCCTGGTTGCGCGCGCTCGCGAGCCCCTTCGGCCGGGGGTTGACGATGACCTCGGCGTGCGGGAACCGCTCGGCATATCGCCTCATCAGGGTGCCGGTGTCGTCGCGCGAGCCGTCGTCGATAGCCACGAGCTTGAGCGAGGCGGGGTCGTCGAACTGCCGTGTCAGCGTCTCGAGCGTCGTGCCGATGTAGGCGCCTGCGTCCTTGGCTGGCAGGATGACGGTCACGAGCGGTGTGCGCACAGAACTCCCCCGGGTCGACGGTCTCGGAATGCTCTCAGGCGTTCCTTGCCGATCGGGGGCCAGCGGGTGAACGCGCGGTGACGCGATCTGCGTCGACGCACCGATGCCCGCGGCCGATTCGCACCTCGCCCGGCGATCGGCGACGATGGGTGCATGCTCTGGCCGTTCGGAACCACCTGGCGCCCGGTGCGCCAGAAGCGCCGCACCACGGTCGACCTGCGGTGGCTGAGCGCCCGCACCTGGACTCGCCGCTGGTATCCGCAGGGCATCGATCTCGGTCTGTGGCAGGGGCGCCGGACACTCGCCGTGAGCTGGTTCCGTCAGCGGCTCGACGGTCACCATCTGGCGTCTCGGATCGCATTCGTCGACCTCGAGCGCTCTCGTCATCTCGACGTGCTGCTCGCGGTCGAAGATGGCGGCGAGCTGCAGCCCGCCCCGATCCATGCCGGCGGCCTCGCGTGGTTCGACGATCGACTGTTCGTCGCGGCGACGGGTCGCGGCATCTGGGAGTTCGACCTCGCCGACATCCGCCGGGTGCGGGGCGCCGAGGCACGACGCGTCGCCGGTGCGGGCGGACGAGGACTTCGCGCCACCGCGCTCGTCGCGGTGCGCACTCGCGTGCATCCGATCGAGCTGCGCTGCTCGTATCTCGGTCGCGTGTTCGACGACGACGGCACGCCCCTGCGGCGAGTGCTCATCGGCGAATACACGAAAGACGACACGGGGCGGATCGCGGAGTTCACGGTGCCCGACTCCGATGACGATGACTTCCGCGAAGCGAGCCGCTTCACCCCCGGCATCACGCAGATGCAGGGAGCGGCACGCTGGGGCGACCGGCACTTCGTGTCACAGTCCGACGGCATGCGCCCCGGCGCACTGTGGACCGGCAGCCGCGATGCCCTGACCCGCGATCGGGTGCCGCTTCCCGTCGGCTGTGAGGATCTCGCCCTCGACCTCGATGCGAAGCTGCTGTGGTCGCTCGGCGAGCACCCCTGGAAGCGCGTCGTGCGCGGCATCCCGTTCCAGGCGCTCGACAAAGCCGACTGACAGCAGACGCCCCAGCTCGCGAACGTAGACTGTTCGGGTGAAGAACCGTGCACCTTTCCTCGTCTACACCGTGCTGCGCCTGCTGGCTTTCCTCGTGCCGCTCGCGATCATGTGGTTCTTCTTCCCGATCTTCCGCGAGTACTGGTGGCTCGCCGCGATCTTCGCCGCCCTCATCGGCATGAGCATCTCGATGCTGTTCCTGCGGAGGCCCCTCACCGACGCCTCAGCGCGGATCGTCGAGCGCCGCGGCGGCCGCAGCTCTGCCGCGCAGGCCGATGCGGATGCCGAAGACGACGCGATCTCCGGCGAGGCCGGCACCACCACGCGCCGCGAGGACTGACCCGGACCTTCTGGTTTTCTACTCGCCGCACTGCCCCTCCCCGACCGTCCTTCCCGAGGCCTCTCCGGGCACAGCTTCGGAGCGCGGAGAGGGCGCGCCGCTGCATCCGCTGGTGACGTCGGCGCGCTGTCGTCGAGATCCGAAACTGTGCTCGCGAGGGAGGGCCGAAAGCAGTCGGCGCGCGTCAGGACGCGGGGCTCAGCCGGCGAGCGCCCAGAATAACGCACCGGCGTAGAGCAGTGCGGTGAGCGAGGTCAGCGCCAGCGCGACGACGAGCTCCTTCGCCTGACGGTACGTCCAGACGATGAGAACGGCCGGGAGTCCGGCGAGCAGCGCGAGCAGGCCGATCCACGCGATCGGGTACAGCAGCGCGATGACCGCCAGGATGCCGAAGGGCGCGATCACGAACAGGGTGAAGAGCACCTGGGTCGGTCGCTTGCCGATCAGCACCGTCAGGGTGCGCTTGCCGACGACGCGATCCTGGTCGATGTCGCGCAGGTTGTTGGCGAGCAGCACCGCACAGGCGAAGAGGCCGGCAGCGATGGCTCCGAGCCAGGCCTGCTGCGGCAGCTCGAAGACCTGCACCCAGGTGGTGCCGAGGGTGGCGACGAGTCCGAAGAAGATGAAGACGAACACCTCGCCCAGACCGAAGTAGCCGTAAGGGCGCTTGCCGCCGGTGTAGAACCAGGCGGCGATGATGCAGGCCGCACCGACCGCCAGCATCCACCACTGCTCGGTGCGGATCACGATGGCGACGCCGACCGCCGCGGCGAGCGCGAAGAACACGAGCGCCGTGACGAGCACGGTTCGCGGCTTCACCCGCCCGGATGCCGTCAGTCGTGCCGGCCCCACGCGCACGGCGTCGGTGCCGCGGATGCCGTCGCTGTAGTCGTTCGCGAAGTTGACGCCGATCTGCAGCAGCACGGCGACCGCGAGGCACGCCAGCGCGATCACCCAGTGGAACTCCGGACCGGTGCTGCGTGCGGCGCCGGTGCCGATGACGACCGGGGCGACGGCGAGCGGAAGGGTGCGCAGACGAGCGGCGCCGATCCAGTCGCCGAGCGTCACGGGCCCGGCGTCGATGACGGCCTGGCTCGCCGGGTTGCCGCTCGCCCGCTTCGCGGGATTGCCGCTCACACGGGTCTGGTTCTTCTTGCGCTTCGAGGATGCTGCCACGCAGGGAATCCTACTGCGGGCGCCGATGGACGCCCGCGAGCCGCACCCGTCAGTCGCGGCGGAACGTCAGGTGGATGACGCCGCTCTCGGCCGGCTCGGTGTGCAGTTCGTAGTCGTTCTCGATGCCGCGCAGGCCGTCCCAGATGCGCTCACCGCTGCCGATGACGAGCGGGTTGACCATGAGGTGCAGGCGGTCGACCAGCCCGGCACGCAAGAACTGACGCACCACATCGACACCGCCGCCGATCCGGACGTCCTGGTCGCCCGCCTCGGCCGTCGCTCGCGCGAGGGCATCTTCTGGCGTCGTCTCGAGGAAGTGGAAGACCGTGCCATTGGCGAACTCGATCGACGGTCGCGGCGTGTGCGTGAGCACGAAGACCGGGGCTTCGAACGGCGGCTCATCGCCCCACCACCCTCGCCAGTCCGGGTCGTCCGGGTGCAGGTGCAGGCCGAACATGCCGGCTCCCATGATCTCGGCGCCGATGTTCTCGAAGTACGCGTGCGCATACTTCTCGTCGACGCCGGTGGTGCCTGCGCCCGAGTGATCACCGAGCACGCGGCGGCGGAAGGTCTGCGTCGCCGCGTACGCGGCGACCAGACGCGGCCAGTCGTCGCCGAACGGGTTCTCGGGCGTCTGGTCGGTGGTGGTCGCGAATCCATCGAGGGAGACGTTGAGATCGACGCGAACGGCCATGGGTGCTCCTTGCTCGTCAGGTCGGGTGCGGGTCAGGCGTTCGGGTTGCTGTCTTTGCCGTCGAGCCAGAGCGTGTCCGACGCGTCGCCATGCGCACCGGCCTTGCCGACGTGCTTGTCGCTGATCTTCGGACCCTTGAGGATCACGTGCACCATCGCCTGGGCGTGACCGTGGCCGAGGCTGTAGTCCTGCTTGAGCCAGTTGAGCACGACGGTCGATTTCGTGGTCTCGTCGAACCCCTGCTCCTTGGCGAGTTCGATGAACTGCCGAGGGGTGAGGCCGGTCTGGGTCTCGACCTTGTCGAGGTATGCCTGGAAGGACATGGATGCTCCTGTGTGTCGTGGTTCAGTCGTCGGAGAGGAAGGTCTGGATGATCGTCGCCGACGCGTGGATGCCGATGATGCGCAGCATCCCCTCGCCGACGTTCGTGAAGCAGTGTGGCACGAAGGCCGGGCCTGTCGCGGTGTCGCCTGCCGAGGCGACGATCGTCTCGTCGCCGACCGTGATCCGCGCCATGCCCTCGAGCACCACCCAGGTCTCGGGATAGGGATGCCAGTGGAGACCCGGCCCTTCGCCGGGCCGGTTCTCGACGTAGAAGTATGAGATCCCCGCACCGTGCTCGGCTCCGACGAACCTGCGGCTGCGACCGGTGCCGATGCGGATGTCCGCGGCGGCGACGGCTGCGAGAGCGGATGACGTGGTGTTCATGAGCTCAGTCTCGACAGGCCAGGACGCTCGTCCTAGAGTTTCGATGTGGATCGAAATGCAAGCTCGCATCGACCCGGTGCGCCGGTCGAAGGCGTCGAGCACCCCGACCATCGGGTCGAGTTCCACCTGAGTCCCGGCGACATCCAGTCGGTGCGCTTCGGGATCTCCCCCGGGCATGAGCTCGCCCATGCCGTGCGGGTGCTGTTGCGTCCGGCACAGCATCCGCTGCAATGGGGATGGCTGCGCGCCGTGCGCGATCGGCTTCCGCGAGAGAGCTTCCAGCTGCTCGGCGCAGTGATCGGCGACGACGGCTACATGCCCGACTTCCTCACGGCTGCGCCGGGGTGGGACATGACACCCGAGGCAGAGCTCGCGGCCCTGCGCATCACGCCGCTGGACCCGATGCGGATCGACTTCGGCAAGATGGTGCTGCGCTCGACGGGGGCGCGCCAGCGGGCGCTTCGCGAGATGCAGGAGCAGCCGGCTCGTGCTCGCGAGATGATCGCCGACGCGTGGTCGGAGGTGTGGGATGCCGCACTCGCTCCCGTCTGGCCGCAGCTCGAACGTCTGCTGCGTGCCGACATCGCCGTCCGGTCGCGGGTGATCGCCACCTCGGGGATCAGGGGGATGGCCGGTGGGCTGCATCCGACGGTGAGCTGGGGCGACGGAGCCGTGCGAGTCTCGCTTCGTCGGCACAGCGAGCTCGTCGACTGCCACGGCAGCGGACTGGTGCTCGTGCCGTCGGTGATGTCGTCGTGGGGATGCATGGTGCTCACCGAACCGCCGGCACAGCCGACACTGTTCTATCCTGCGCGGGGCGTGACCGCCGGCTGGTCCCGCGAGGCGAGCGAGATCGCAGGATCACTCGGTGCGCTCCTCGGCCCGGCTCGCGCGAAGATCCTGCTCGAGGCAGGCGTCGCCCGCACCACGTCGCAGGTGGCACAGGACGCGGGAATCGCCGTATCGACGGCATCCCATCACCTCACCGTGCTGCGGGACGCTGGCCTGCTCTCAAGCGAACGCGACGGCGCCAGGATGCTGCATCTGCGCACGCCCCTCGGCGAAGCGATGGTCGGCGCGGTGCTGTGATCACCGCGGTGCTGTGATCGGAGCGCGCGTTGTCTACTCGCCTTCGGGGGCGACCGAGATGATCGGCCGGTGCTCGTAGTAGGTCTGCAGCACGACCGTGGTGCGGGTGCTGACGTTCGCCGCGAGCCGGATGTCACGCACGAGCTCTTCCAGTGCGCGCGGCGACGCGACACGCACGAACAGCATGTAGCTCGCGTCACCCGCGATCGAGTGACATGCCTCGATCGCGTCGAGGTGCTCGAGCAGCTCGGGGGCGTTGTCGGGCTGCGCGGGGTCGAGCGGGGTGATCTCGATGAACGCCGAGAGCGGGGTTCCGACCAGCTCGGGGTCGAGGATCGCCCGGTATCCGGTGATCACGCCTCGGGTCTCGAGACGGCGCAGTCGCGACTGCACAGCCGAGACCGAGAGGCCGACGGCGTCGGAGAGCTGAGACAGCGTCGCGCGTCCGTCTCGTGAGATCTCGGCCAGGATCGCGCGGTCGACGGAGTCATCCATAGATGTAATATTATCGTCAGGATTCCGTATATGCCGGAATCTTTCCGTGAAAGTCTCCGATCGGAGGTCCCGATGTCCATCATTTCCGCCAACAGCTCCGCTGTACAGGCCATCGTCGGCGAACCCGAGGTCGTCGAGGACGCATCGATCGCCGAGTCTTCGGCAGCGTGGGCACAGCTCAAGGATGCCGCGATCGCGATCCGCGAGATGCAGATCAAGGACGGCTCGATCCCGGATGCCGCGCACCACGCCGCCGCCCGCGATCTCGTCGGCGCGGTCACCGCAGGCATTCGCGCTCTCGCCCCTGCCTTCCCGCACGACGCCGAGTACCTCGCCGCGTCGATCGTCGACTTTGACCGCTGGGTCTCCGAAGGATTCGGCGTGCCGGACTTCCTGGATTCGCTCATGGCCTTCCAGCCTCAACAGCACCGGGTCGACGGCATCCGTCACCTGGTCATCTTCCCCATGTACACGCAGAACGGCTCGAACGACCGACTCGTCGAGGCGCTCATCGTCGAGACGATCTGGCCCGAGTTCATCGCGGCCCTCGAGGCCGGCGAATACGGCAACAAGCTGTTCGTCTCGCTGAGGCTCGTCGACTTCACGCCCGGGTACGACACCAACTCGGCCGTGCTGTTCCCCGAGACCGTCGCGATGCGCGAGATCCCCTCGTTCACGTGGGGCGCGATCTTCCAGGACCGCGAAGCGGCCCGATACCGCCGGGTCACCCGCGCGGCTGCCGAGATCACCAAGCTCGAGCTTCCCGAGCGTGCCGCAGCGATGCTCGACGACCAGGCGCTGACCGAGCGCGCGTTCGTGATGTGGGACATCATCCACGACCGCACCCACATGCGCGGTGACCTGCCGTTCGACCCGTTCATGATCAAGCAGCGGATGCCGTTCTTCCTGTACTCGCTCGAAGAGCTGCGGTGCGACCTCACCGCGTTCCGCGAGTCGGTGAAGATCGAGCGGTCCCTGCGTGCGCGTACCGAGGCCGGTGACAGCCTTTCCGACTCCGAGCAGGAGATGCTCGACCACGCGGATCTCGTGCAGTACGCCGTGATCTTCGACCGGATCTTCCGCTTCGCGATCACGGGATCGCGTGTGCGCAACTACGACGGTCTCGGTGGACAGCTGCTGTTCGCCTGGCTGCACCAGCGCGGCGTGCTGCACTGGACCGACACCGCCCTCGCGTTCGACTGGGCCGCGGTGCCCGATGCGGTCGTCGCCCTCGGCGACGCGATCGACGAGCTCTACTGGCGCTCGATCGATCGCCCGAAGACGGCGCACTGGCTGGCCGCCTACGACCTCGTCCGCTCCGTCCTCACTCCGAACCCTGCCTCTCGGTGGGCCCGCGGTCTGCCGGACGAGATCCTCGCCGGAGCCCCCAAGGGCTTCACGGATGCGGTGCTGGACGACGAGTTCCCCCTGTCCATGTTCTTCGAAGCCCTCGACAAGAAGATGAAGCCGGTCATCGAGTCGACCGTCGGCATCCGGGGCACCGACGACTGACCCGCGCATTTCTGGGGTCCGGTCGCGGGGGCGATCGGACGCAGCGTCTGCGGCCATTCCCGCCCGGGGTGGCCGCAGAACTGTCTCTATACGAGAGTTGAGCACATGAGCGTCACCGATCGAACCATCCTTCTCGCCGGAGCCACCAGTCCTTCAGGGCTCGCGCTCGCCCGGGCGCTCGTCGACGCCGGGGCACGGGTGATCACCACCGGTCGCTCCGCCGAGCGCCTGGAGTCGCTGGGGGCGATCGGAGCGCGGGTCGAGGTGGCTGATGCGACCTCGGTGGAGGCGATGGCTGAGCTGGCGTCGCGGCTCGACGCGGTCGACGCCGTGATCCCGCTGGTCGGCGGCTGGCGTGGGGGCGGCGGGCTCGCCGGGCAGTCCGATGATGACTTCCGCGCCCTTCTGCCCGCGCTCGAAGCGGTGCGCGCGACCAGCCGTGCGTTCGACAGCGCCTTGCGCACGTCGAATGCCGGACGGTTCGCGATCGTCTCGTCGACCGCGGTGGGACGCCCTCTGGCGGGTGGCGCGAACTACGCGGCCATCAAGGCCGCGAGCGAGGCGTGGACGCGCGCGGTGGCGCAGGGCTTCGCCAAAGCGGCGCGGGATGCCGGGGAGCAGCTGCGTGCGGCATCCGTCGTGTTCCGGGCGAAGGCGCTGGATCCGGAGTCTCTCGTACCGCGTGTCCTGGCGCTGTGGGACGGCGACCCCGCCGATCTCAACGACCAGATCATCACGCTCGACTGATCCGGTCGACCGCGGCTAGCGACGCGCCTCGGGCACTTCGGGCGGCAGCCCCCGCAGCGGCGGCGGGGAATCTGCGATGCGGTCGTCGACGCTGCGATTCGCGACCGCGTCTGCCCCTGCAGCGTCGCTGGCATCGACGTCGGCATCCTCGCCGTTCGGATCTTGCTCAGGTGCGTTCGCATAGAGCTCGGTGAGCTTGCGATACGACTTCGTGAAGAACGCGAGTGTGGCAGCGACCACCATGATGATGCCCGCGAACAGGCAGATCAGCGCGATGCCCCGAGCATCCCCCGTGCCGAGCAGCCACTCCCACTGCTGCTGCCCCTCGGAGGTCTTCATGTACGGGATGATCAGGAACTCGGCGATCGGCGCGATCAGGAACGCCGTGATGGGAGCGGCTGCGGCCTCCATCGCGGCGGCGACGCCGAACACGCGCCCCTGCCGGTCGTAGCGGACCACCTTCTGGATGATCGTCTGCTCTGCCGCCTCGACAGGAGGCACGAGAGCCATGTAGATCCACATGCCGATCACGTAGAGCGGCCACCACTCGCGCAGCATGAAGACCGAGCCGAGGATGCCCATCGCGATCACGACCAGCAACAGCGTGCGCATCGGCTTCACGCCGAGGCCGAACTTGGCCACGAGCCCGCCGCCGATCAGGAATCCGGTCGACGCGAACGCCAGAGCGAACCCCCACATCTGGGCGTCGAAGAGGGTGAGACCGTAGGGGTCCATCAGCGCCATGTACACGCCGCCGATGAGGTTGTTGAAGGTCGAGAAGATGATCAGCGCGAACAGTCCGGGCGCCAGCCTGATGGCCGCCACGCTGCCGCGGAAGTCGAGAGCGCTCTTGGCATCGGGGTCGGGCTGAGATGCGCCCTCGGGGATGCGGATGAAGAGCAGGTGCACGAAGGTCAGCGCCATCGCGCCGATCGCGATCGCCAGCGTCCACCCCATGCCGAGGAAGCCGATCGAGAGTCCTGAGAACACGCTCGTCACGAGGAAGGCCAGCCCCTGCACCGTGCCGACCAGGCCGTTGGCGTTGGCCCGCCGATCTTCGGGCACCAGCAGCGTGACCGTCGTCGAGAGCGCGATGTTGCGCAGCTGCTCGATGACCCCGCCGAACAGGATGATCGCCGAGAACAGCCAGAACCAGGGGCCGCCGAGGTCGAGCAGCGCAGACTCGGGCTGCCAGACGTAGAGCACCCCCGCGATCAGGAACGCGACCGCCGAGATGACGCTCGAGAGCAGCATGACCGTGTGCTTGCGGTTGCGATCGACGATCGTGCCGAAGATCATCGCGAAGAAGGCGACGAACAACATGTAGGCACCGCCGATGATGCCGGTCGCCAGCACCGATTGCGTCTCGATGTACACCCAGAACGTCAGCGCGAACCACAGGAAGCTCGTCGTCACGTTCGCGATGAGCGTGTTGACGAGGACGTTGGCGAAGGCGGTCTTCGCTGCGGTGCGCTCCATGCTTTAGAGGGTAGGCGGGGCCTCGGACATTCGGTAGAGCGGGTTCCGCAGCGCGGCTTCCGACATCGGCGCCGGCCCGTAGGCTTGTGCGGTGAGTATTCAGCATGACCCCGCCGTTCGGGGCTTCGCCAGCGACAACTATTCCGGAGTCCACCCCGAGGTCCTCGCGGCCATCGCGGCGGCGAACGGCGGCCACCAGGTCGCCTACGGCGAGGACGCCTACACCGCGCGTCTGCAGGAGGTGTTCCGCTCCCACTTCGGCGAGGGCGTGCAGGCGTACCCGGTGTTCAACGGCACCGGGGCGAACGTCACCGGTCTGCAGTCGATGCTGCCCCGCTGGGGCGCCGTGATCTCGGCATCCACCGCCCACATCAACGTCGACGAGGGCGGTGCCCCCGAGAAGATCGGCGGGTTCAAGATCCTCGCCGTGCCGACGGACGACGGCAAGCTCACCCCCGAGCTCGTCGACCGCGAGGCCTGGGGCTGGGGAGACGAGCACCGCGCACAGCCGCTCGTGGTCTCGATCACGCAGTCGACCGAGCTCGGCACGCTGTACTCCGTCGATGAGATCCGCACGCTCGCGGACCACGCGCACGAACGCGGCATGATGCTGCACCTCGACGGCGCTCGCATCTCGAACGCGGCAGCGGCCCTCGACGTTCCGCTGCGCGCCTTCACCCGCGACGCCGGTGTCGACGTGCTCAGCTTCGGCGGCACGAAGAACGGAGCCATGCTCGGCGAGGCCATCGTTGTGCTGAACCCCGAGGCGTCGACGGGTCTGCAGTACTCCCGCAAGTTCAACATGCAGCTCTCGTCGAAGATGCGGTTCGTCTCGGCGCAGCTCATCGCTCTGCTCGAGGGCGACCTGTGGCTGCGCAACGCCCAGCACGCGAACGCCATGGCCCAGCGGCTGCGCGGTGAGATCGAGGCCGGCATCACCGCCGGCGAGATCACCGGCGTCTCGTTCACGCAGCCGACCCAGTCGAACGGCGTCTTCGCGACGCTTCCCGACGGAATCGCCGACCAGCTGCGCGAGAAGTTCCGCTTCTACGACTGGGATGCCGCGCGCAACGAGGTCCGCTGGATGTGCGGCTTCGACACCGAGGAATCCGACGTCGACGAGTTCGTCGCAGAGCTCGCGCGCCTCACCACGCGCTGAGGATCGCGCCGCTCAGCTGGCAGCGGAGCGCTGTCAGCTGAGCGCGCTCAGCTGATCTCGCTCAGCGAAGCAGACCGAGGTTCGCGAGCGCCAGACGGATGAGCGTGCCGCGCCCACCCTCCATCTCGGCGGCGACGGTGTCCGACGCCGCGGCCTCCGGCGAGAACCAGGTGACCTCGAGCGCGTCCTGTCGCGGCTCGCACGTGCCGGTGACCGGCACCACGAACGCGAGCGAGACGGCGTGCTGACGGTCATCGTGGTAGGCGCTGACACCCGGCATCGGGAAGTACTCGGCGACGGTGAAGGGCAGCGGCTGGGGCGGGAGCAGCGGGAACGCCATCGGACCCAGGTCGTTCTCGACGTGGCGGAACAGCGCATCGCGGATCGTCTCGCCGAACCGGACTCGGCCCGACACGATGGTGCGCGTCATCTCGCCCATGGGCGTCGACCTCAGCAGGATGCCGATCTCGGTCACCTGTCCTGAACCGTCGGTGCGCACCGGGATCGCCTCTACGTAGAGCATCGGCAGATGGCGTCTCGCCTCTGCGAGCTCGTATTCGCTCAACCACCCCGGGTTGGAATCGCGCGACGGCTGTGCGGCGCCGAAGCCCTCCATGCCGTCATCGGGCTCGGGTTCGGGATCAGGTGTGCGGACGGCCATGTCTCCTTTCTACCAGCCGCATCCTCGACCGAACACCGACTTGCGGCCATGACCGGCATACGATCCGACGATCAGCACCTGCGCGTGTCGGAGGGCGCTGGCAGGATGGACGGGTGAGCGAAGAACTGATGATCGACGGGCTCCTCACGCGCTGGTCGACCGACGACCGCGCGGGGATGCCACTGCTGGTGCTGTTGCACGGATACGGCGCAGACGAGCACGACCTGTTCGGCTTGGTGCCGTATCTGCCCGAGGGCATCGCCGTGGCATCCGTCGCCGCCCCGCTCGCACCCCCGTGGCCGATGCCGGGGCGCTCCTGGTATGCCATCGAGGGACTCGACGGCCGCAGCGCCGCGTCGGTGACTCTCGCGGCAGAGGCGTTCCTGCGCTGGCTCGACGATGCTCGGGCCGATGCTCCCGCGGTGGCTCTGCTCGGCTTCTCGCAGGGGGCAGCCGTCGCCCTGCAGGCCATGCGTCTCGCCCCGCAGAGCATCGACACCGTGGTGGCGCTCAGCGGCTATGCCGCCGCCGGTGAGCTGCCGGGCGACGCAGCGCTGACCGAGTCGCGACCGCACGTCTTCTGGGGCCGAGGCACGAACGACCAGGTGATCCCCGAGGCGCTGGTCGCGCACACCGCCGAGTGGCTGCCCGGGCACTCCGAGCTGTCTGGGCGCGTCTACACCGGACTCACGCACAGCATCTCGGAGGAAGAGCTCCGCGACGTGCACGTCTTCCTCACGAAGTGGCTCGAGCGGGCTGCCAAGCCCTGACAGAGCGGGTCCGCCACCGCGACACGCCCGGGGTTGCGAAACGCCGACACGCCCGGGTATCGTCGTGGAGTCCTGTCCGCCGTGTCTGGAAGTCCTTTGATCTGATCCGTCGCCTCCGCGCTCATCTTTCCGCGCGCTGACCCGACGATCGCCGACTCCACGGCAGACCACGCCCGCTGTCCTTCGACAGCGCCCCGCTCAGACGGGGCCCTCGGGCGACCGGTGTCAGTGCACCCTCGCACTCGACAGGAGACACCATGTCAGTACCCACCCTTCACGCGTCGGTCACCCTCGACCGACTCACCTTCACCTGGCCGGACGGCACGACCGCGCTCGAATCGGTCTCGGGATCCTTCGGATCCGGTCGCACCGGGCTGGTCGGCCGCAACGGCGCCGGCAAGTCGACGCTGCTCCGCCTCATGGCGGGCGAGCTGAGCCCCACGACCGGAATCCTCACCACGACAGGTGAGGTCGCATACCTGCCGCAGCAGCTCACACTCGACGTCGACCGCCGGGTGTCCGAGCTGCTCGGACTCGCCGAAACCCTCGATGCCGTCCGCGCGATCACCGCGGGCGATGTCGATCAGGCGCACTTCGACGCGGTCGGCGACGACTGGGACATCGAGGCCCGAGCCGAGCTGTCCCTGGCCGAGGCGGGGCTCGCCCCCGAGTTCCTCGACCGACGCGTCGGCGAGCTGTCCGGCGGTGAGGCGGTGCTCGTCGCGATCGCCGGCATCCGTCTGCGCCGGGCTCCGATCACCCTGTTCGATGAGCCGACCAACAACCTCGATCGTGACGCCCGCGCGAAGCTGGCGGCCATGGTCAGGTCATGGAAGGGCACTCTCATCGTGGTCAGCCACGACCTCTCCCTGCTCGAGCTGATGGACGACACCGCCGAGCTCTACGCCCAGACTCTGAGCGTGTTCGGCGGACCGTATTCCGAATGGCGAGCCTGGCTGGATGCCGAACAGGAGGCCGCCAGGCAGGCCGAGGTCACCGCGAAGCAGGAGTTCCGCAAAGAGAAGCGTCAGCGCATCGAGGCCGAGGTCAAGCTCGCGCACCGCGCCCGCACGGCGAAGAAGGCAGAGGTCGAGAAGCGCGTGCCGAAGATCATCGCGCACGGTCGCAAGATGGCCGCCGAGGTGTCGGCGGGAAAGCTGCGCACCGAGGTCGGCGCGAAAGAGGATGCCGCTCGCACCGCGCTCGACGAGGCGGGGCGACGTCTGCGCTCGGATGCGTCGATGAAGATCGAGCTTCCGGATCCGCAGGTGTCCCGCTCGCGGCGCATCGCGATGATCGGCGACGGCGTGAGGTCGTGGATCATCCAGGGCCCCGATCGCGTCGCGCTGATCGGTCGCAACGGGGCCGGCAAGACGACGCTGCTCGAGCGGCTGGTGGCGGATGCCGCCGGCGGTGTTCACGATTCAGCACAGATGCCGTCGATCCCTCCGGACGGCGGCTCGGCGAGCGTTGCCGAGGAATCTCTCCTGAATACGGAACAGCCGGTGCTGACGGCGACGGCGCTCACCGACCGCATCGGCTACCTGCCGCAGCGGGTCGACGGGCTGGATGAGAACCGGTCGGTGTTCGAGAACATCGCGGATGCCGCGCCTCACGTGCCTGAGAAGGAGCTGCGCAACCGTCTCGCGAGGTTCCTCATCCGAGGAGCCACGGCGGAGCGGCCTGTCGCGGCTCTGTCGGGCGGCGAGCGCTTCCGGGTGGCGCTCGCGAAGCTGCTGCTCTCCGACCCCGCGCCGCACCTCGTGGTGCTCGACGAGCCGACGAACAACCTCGACATCGACACCGTCGACCAGCTCGTCGAGGCACTGCGGGCCTACCGCGGGGCCGTGCTGGTCGTGAGTCACGACGACGCGTTCCTCGCCCGTCTCGGCCTGGGGCTCACGCTGGAGATCGACGCCGAGGGTGCGGTGCACGAGGTACGGTGACGCCCGTGGCGCCTGCCGAGCGGCGGGCGCCACGGCGCGGATCTCGTCCTCGCCGACCCCGATGTCGGTGGCCTCGGCGAAGATGGACTGATGGGTGATGTGCTCGACCGGTTCACCCCCGCCACCCAAGACTGGTTCCGGGGTGCCTTTCCCGCGCCCACGCCGGCACAGGCGGGCGCCTGGACGGCGATCTCCGCGCACAAGCACGCGCTCGTGGTGGCGCCCACCGGGTCGGGCAAGACCCTCTCTGCGTTCCTCTGGGCGATCGACAGTGTCTTCCGCGAGCGCACCGAGCAGCCCGCGCGAGCCAAAGACAGCTCGCGCACGCGCATCCTCTACATCTCGCCGCTGAAGGCCCTCGGCGTCGACGTCGAGCGCAACCTGCGCTCTCCGCTGATCGGCATCGGGCAGTCGGCCAGGCGCCTCGGCGTCGAGGCCCCCTCCGTGACAGTCGGCGTGCGCTCGGGCGACACGACGTCGAGCGACCGTCGCAAGCTGGTCTCCGACCCGCCAGACATCCTGATCACCACCCCCGAGTCGCTCTACCTGATGCTCACCAGTCGCGCCGGCGAGACTCTGCGCGACGTGCACACCGTGATCATCGATGAGGTTCACGCGGTCGCCGCCACCAAACGCGGAGCCCACCTCGCGGTGAGCCTCGAGCGTCTCGACGCGCTGCGTCGCTTGCACGGCCACGATGAGCCGGCCCAGCGGATCGGGCTGTCGGCGACCGTGCGTCCCATCGACGAGGTCGCGCGGTTCCTCGGCGGCGCCGCTCCGGTCGAGATCGTCGCCCCGCCCGCATCGAAGACGTTCGAGCTCGGCGTCATCGTCCCGATGGACGACATGACCAACCCGCCACCGCCTCCCGGCGCGCCGAAAGACGCGGGTGATGCGACGGGTGCCGAGTACACCGAGGTCACCGGCTCCGTCTGGCCGCATGTGGAGGAGGCGATCGTCGACCGCATCCTGCAGAACAAGTCGACCATCGTGTTCTCGAACTCGCGGCGGCTGGCCGAGCGGCTCACCGGGCGCCTGAACGAGATCTACTCCGAGCGCATCGGCGTCGCCCTGCCCGAGGCATCCGTGCCGGCGGCCATGATGGCGCAAGCGGGCGCGACAGCCGGAGCCGATCCCGTGCTCGCCAAGGCTCACCACGGCTCGGTCTCGAAAGAGCAGCGCGCTCAGGTCGAGGAGGAGCTGAAGTCCGGCGTCCTGCGCTGCGTCGTCGCGACGAGCAGCCTCGAACTCGGCATCGACATGGGTGCGGTCGACCTGGTCATCCAGGTCGAGGCGCCACCGTCGGCGGCCTCCGGCCTGCAGCGGGTCGGTCGAGCGGGCCACCAGGTCGGCGAGATCAGCCGCGCTGCGCTGTTCCCCAAGCACCGGGGCGACGTGCTGCACACCGCGATCGTCACAGAGCGGATGCTGGCCGGCAAGATCGAGGCGATCCAGGTGCCGCGCAATCCGCTCGACATCCTCGCGCAGCAGACGGTCGCGGCGAGTGCCCTCGGTGAGATCAGCGTCGAGGAGTGGTTCGAGACCGTGCGCCGGTCGGCGCCGTTCCAGTCCCTCCCCCGGTCGGCCTACGAGGCGACACTCGACCTGCTCGCCGGTCGCTATCCCTCCGACGAGTTCGCCGAGCTGCGCCCTCGTCTGGTGTGGGACAGAGACGCCGGCACACTCACCGGCCGCCCCGGCGCCCAGCGCATCGCCGTCACCAGCGGCGGCACGATCCCCGACCGCGGACTCTTCGGCGTCTTCGTCGCCGGCGAGTCGACCGGTGCCCGCGTCGGCGAGCTCGATGAGGAGATGGTCTACGAGTCGCGCGTCGGCGACGTGTTCACTCTCGGCACGACGAGCTGGCGCATCGCCGAGATCACGCATGACCGGGTCAATGTGATCCCGGCATACGGCCAGCCGGGCAAGGTGCCGTTCTGGCACGGTGACGGAATCGGCCGCCCGTTCGAACTCGGCGAGGCGCTCGGAGAGTTCTCGCGCGAGGTGTCGGCGGCGACCCCCGAGAAGGCGGCGCAGCGGCTCATCGACGCCGGTCTCGACCCGCAGGCCAGGATGAACCTGATGGCGCACCTCACCGAGCAGCGGGAGGCGACAGGCACGCTGCCGACCGACCGCACGCTCACGGTCGAGCGGGGGCGCGACGAGGTCGGCGACTGGCGGGTCATCCTTCATTCTCCGTACGGCATGAAGGTGCACGCCCCGTGGGCCCTGGCGATCAACGCCCGCATCCGCGAACGCCTCGGAGTCGAGGGCTCGGCGGTCGCGAGCGACGACGGCATCATCGTGCGCATCCCGGATGCCGAGGCGGAGCCGCCCGGAGCAGAGCTCTTCGTGTTCGACCCCGACGAGCTCGAACAGCTGGTCACGCAGGAGGTCGGCGGGTCGGCGCTGTTCGCCTCCCGCTTCCGCGAGTGCGCGGCCCGTGCGCTGCTGATGCCTCGGATGAACCCGAACAAGCGCACGCCGCTGTGGCAGCAGCGCCAGCGCTCGGCGCAGCTGCTCGAAGTGGCCCGCCGGCATCCGACGTTCCCGGTGATCCTCGAGACCCTGCGCGAGGTTCTGCAGGACGTCTACGACCTGCCGTCGCTGCGCAAGCTCGCGGTGTCGATCGCCGACCGGCGCATCCGACTCGTCGAGACCCAGCCGTCTCAGCCCTCGCCGTTCGCGCGCGACCTGCTCTTCGGCTACGTGGGCGCGTTCATGTACGAGGGCGACTCGCCGCTGGCCGAGCGTCGGGCGGCCGCTCTCTCGGTCGACCCCGCGCTGCTCGGCGAGCTGCTCGGCACGGTCGAGCTCCGCGAGCTCCTCGACCCCGACGTCATCACGCAGTTCGAGCGCGAGGCGCAGCGCCTCGACCCCGAGCGGCACGCGCGAGGCCTCGAGGGCGTCGCCGATCTGCTGCGGATGCTCGGTCCGATGGATGCGGCCGAGATCGACGCGCGACTCGACCCCGAGACAGGTTCGGCATCTGAACACCTCGACGCGCTGATCGCCGCCCGTCGCGCGATCCCGGTCACGGTCGCCGGCACCACGTGCGTCGCCGCGATCGAAGACGCTGGCCGCCTGCGCGACGCACTCGGTGCGGCGCTGCCCACCGGCATCCCCGTCGCCTTTCTCGAACCCCTCGCCGATCCGCTCGGCGACCTCGTCGCGCGGTACGCCCGCACGCACGGCCCTTTCACGACCGATGCCATCGCGACGCGCTTCGGCCTCGGCGCGGCCGTAGCGCGACACACCCTGCAGCGGCTGGAGCATTCGGGCCGACTGACCAGCGGCTACTTCCTGCCCGAGGCCTCCGGCACGGGCAACGAGACCGAATGGTGCGACACCGAGGTGCTGCGCCGACTGCGGATGCGGTCGCTCGCCGCGATCCGAGGCAGCGTCGAACCGGTGTCACCCGAGGCGTATGCGCGCTTCCTGCCCGACTGGCAGCACCTCGGCCGTCCGCTCGAAGGACTCGACGGCGTGCTCGCCGTGATCGAGCAGTTCGCCGGGGTGCCCATTCCCGCGAGCGCCTGGGAGTCACTCGTGCTGCCCTCTCGAGTGCGCGACTACTCCCCCGCCCTGCTCGACGAGCTCACTGCGGCGGGCGAGGTGATCTGGTCGGGTCACGGCACGCTGCCCGGCCGTGACGGCTGGGTCTCGCTGCACCCTGCCGATCTCGCGCCCTTCACACTCCCAGAGCCCGACGACGAGATCGCCACCGATTCGCTCGAGGCCCGGGTGCTCGCCGCCCTCGAGGCGGGCGGAGCGTACTTCGCCGCCCAGCTGAAAGAGATGGCCGGGGCCGAGAACGAGCAGTCCGTGCTCGAGGCACTGTGGTCGCTGACCTGGGCGGGGCGCGTGACGAACGACACCTTCGCCCCGATCCGGTCGCTGCTGGCCGGGGGGTCGCAGGCCCACCGCGTGACGCGACGCGCCCCGCGCACCCGCACCTACCGGGGCATGTCGCTCGCGCGCACGGCGGCGCGCCCCTCGTCGATCGGCGGACGCTGGTCGCTGCTCCCCTCCGTCGACACCGATGCCGCTCGGCGCGCGACCGTCACCGCGGGGCTGCTGCTCGACCGATACGGCGTCGTCACCCGAGGCGCGGTGCAGGCCGAGGGCGTGCCCGGCGGCTTCGCTCAGACCTACCGCGTGCTCGCCGGCTTCGAAGAGGCCGGGCACTGTCGTCGCGGCTACGTGATCGAGAGGCTCGGCGCCGCGCAGTTCGCGGCATCTGCCACAGTCGATCGCCTGCGCACGTTCGCCGGACTCGCCGACCCGGCACCGCGCAAGGCCGTCACGCTCGCCGCGACCGACCCGGCCAATCCCTATGGCGCGGCCCTCGGATGGCCCAAGCGCGACGACGTCTCGCATCGCCCCGGACGCAAGGCCGGGGGCCTGGTCGTGCTCGTCGACGGTTCGCTCGTGCTCTACCTCGAACGGGGCGGCCGCACTGTGCTGTGCTTCACCGACGACGCCGAGGTGCTGCGGGCCGCGGCAACCGACCTCGCCGCGACGGCGCGCGCCCGTCGTCTCGACACTCTCACGGTCGAGAAGGTCAACGGAGAAGGCGTCTACGGCACTGAGCTCGCCCTCGCCCTGCAAGAGGCGGGGTTCGTCGCGACCCCCCGCGGCTACACGCTGCGCAAGGCGATCTGACCCCGCGGCACTTGCCACGTGCCACTTGCCACTTGCCACCTGCCACTTGCACGACGACGCCGCCGATCCGCACCTCGAGGCACGGACCGACGGCGTCGCGACTGCAACGCAGAGCGTCAGCTCAGCAGCTTAGATTCCGCAGCATCTGACGATGAGCGACGCGCGACGAGGCGTCTCACCAGGAGGATCACTCCGCCCAGACCGAGCAGCCCGAGTGCGAGGACCCAGGTGACACCGGGGTCATAGCCGGTGGTCGCAAGGTCGCCGTCGGCCGCCCCCTCGTCGGAACCGGAACCAGAACCAGAACCAGCGCCCGACCCCGAGCCGGAGTCAGGGCCAGAACCGGGATCAGCGCCGGGTCCTTCGTCCTCGATGCGCACCAGTCCGTCGATCGCGGCGCGGATCGCCGCTGCCATCGCATCCACCTCGGGCTGGTCGGCTGCGGTCAGCTCCCGCTCGACAGCGGAGATCGCGCGGTTCAGCGCGGCGACGCTGTCAGCGGTGAAGGGACTGAGGTCGGCCGGCACCTCTGCGAGAGCCTCGTCGACAGCGGAGTAGTCCGCGGGCCGCTCGGAGACCGGGACGACGTCAGCCGCATACGGCGTGAGCGGGTTGTGAATGGTGACCTCGCGGATCTGCTCATCGGCGAAGAAATCGAGCGCCTTGACCACGATGCGATCGCCGTAAGACTCCACGATCAGGCCGTTGTTGACGTCGCCGATCGTGACCTCGCTGATGCCCTCGGTGTTCTCGCCGCGAGCATCCCAGCCCACGTGCATCGCCACCGTGTTGACCGACCAGAAGCCGTCGGGGTGGCCGTCCGCCGTGCGGCGCTGCACCGCCCAGTCACCCAGCGTCGCGGGGTAGTGGGTGTGGCCGCTGAAGACGACCGCGTTCGGGTAGTTGCCGAGGATGCTCGTGAGGCGATCGTTCATCAGGTGATGGTCGTGATACCAGGGGATCCACGAGGCCGAGACGGTGTCTCCGAGCGGGAAGTGCGTGTTGACGATCACCTGCGAGCCCTGTGCCGTCCAGTGCGCGAGGCGCTCCTCGAGGAAGTCCACCTGCTCGTCGGTCATCGCGACGTCCGACGGCCCGCTGATCTCCTGACCGATCGTGATCACCGGGACCTGCCCACCCGGGCCGCTGAGCACGTACTCGGCATACGCCTTGTCGCGCTCGGCGAACGCGAGGAAACGCTCGAAGTTCGCCGCGAAACCTCCACTCGCATAGCGCTCGTGGTTGCCGATCGACGCGACGGTGGTTTCGGGCCGGATCGCGATCGTGTTCTCCATGACCTGGTAGATCTCGTCCCATTCGGTCGGCGTGCCGGAGTTCACGAGGTCTCCGACGATCAGCAGACCCGCGGGGTCGGGAGCGAGCTCGTGCAGATCGTTGAGGCCGTGTTCGAAGTCCTGAGGGTGCCCCTGGATGTCCGACACCGTCCACAGCGTCGTCGCCGCCTGCTCGGTCGCGAGCGCACCCTGACGCACGGTCACCGAGTCGATCGCCCAGTAGCGCGAGCCCGCATCCGGTGCGTCGAGCTGCCACTGGAATCGCACCTCGGCGGCACCGACCGGAACGTCGATCCCGATCTCCTGCATGTAGTTCAGCTGCAGCGGGTCGTAGCCGTCGGCCACGGATGCGGAGTCGAGGCGCAGCACCTCCGCCCAGTCGCCTCCGTCGAAGCTCGCGCGGACGACACCTGTCTGCGCGGGGGCACCGCGGTAGTGACTGTCGAACGAGAGTTCCAGCGACCGCAGGTACTCGACGTCGACGGCGGCGCTGGTCATCGTCGACGAGAACGGCTGCGCACCGAACTGCTGCGCATCGGCGACTGCGAAGCCTGCGAGCGGGCGGGCGAAACGTGCGCGCATCTCGTCGACATCCGCCGTCCACTCGTCACGCGTCGTGGCGGACCAGCCTCGGTAGTCGGCGGTGCCGACGCCGTCCATCGTCGAGGCGGACTCCACCGACCAGCTCTCGGGCAGTCCCGCGTCGAAGCCCTCGCGCAGCAGAACGCCATCGGTCGTGACGACCGTGGTCACCGGCGCGATGTCGACGACGGCCGCAGGGTCGCCGGGGATCAGCTCGCCGTCGGCAGCGCTCACGGTCGCGGTCTGCTGCGGCGCAAGGGACTCATAGCCGTCTGCGGCGAGGTACCAGACCGTGTAGACGCCGGCCGCGGCAGGAACCTCGAGCTCGACAGATCCCGACGCACCGGGCGCATACATCCAGGTGACCGAGGTCTGACCGTCACCACCGGGAACCTCGCCGTCGCGGTAGAACCCGATCCAGTTCGTGTCGTCGGGGCTGTCGGTCGCGTACTCGATGCGCACCGTGCTGCCGGCGACGAGAGCGCCGGTCGGGATCTGGAACGACGATTCGGCGGCCGCGACCACCTCGTGGGGCACCGGGGTCGGCACCTGCGCACTCGCGGCGATCGGGCTGGCGACCAGCACGGCGGACAGTGCGACGCCGACCAGGGCGACACCCCTGGTTCGGGTCTGAGGTCGGAAGGGATGCATGGGTGTCGTCCTTTCGAGACGAATGGGCTGATGTCTCGAGCGTCGCCGCGGACACCCAACCGCGGATGCACGGAAGGTGAACGGACGGCCACATCCGGACTCCTCGGCCGGATCCTGCTGGACGCGTGCGCACAGCAGTCCACCGCAGAGGACCCGGCCGGTTCGATAGGCGGGTCGTCGGCTCGCCTCAGTTGGCCTGTCTCGTCAGAGAGGTGCCCTGCAGAGATGCCTGCACCTGGAACGACATGGTGTCTGCCAGATACCGGTCGTCCCCCGCTTCGATGGCGCGACCGTCTGCCGCGTAGCTGACCCGATTCACGCGGAGCAGGGGGCTCGAGCGCCGCACCTCGAGCAGCCGCGCGTCTTCGCTGGACGCGGCGATCGCATCGATCGAGTGCTCCCCGTGCACCATGCGCACGCCGTGGCGCTCTTCGAGCGCGCCGACGACCGACGACTCCTCAGGCGACAGCGCTTCGATCATCGGCGCGATCCACGCGGGATAGGCCGTGCGCTCGAGCATCACGACGCGTCGGTTGAGCAGGCGCAGTCGCACGACCTCGAGCACGTCACCGGCGCGGGACCCACCGCGCAGCTGCCTCAGCTCGAGGGCTGTGGGGGCTCTGCGGCGCTGCGACACCACTCGTCCCCCTGGCTCCATCCCGCGGCTCCGCGCCCACTGCGCGAACGACCGCATCTCCGAGAGGCGCTGACTCTGCACGGTGGTGCGCACGAGCCATCCCGATCCGCGGCGGGGCGCGATCGCTCCCTGACGGGCGAGCAGCACGAGCGCGTTGCGCACCGTGCCGCGGGAGACTCCGTAGGTGCGGGAGAGCTGTTCCTCGGGCGGCAGCATCCCGCCCTCGTCGAACGCCCCGTCGATGATCTGGATGCTCAGATCGCGCGCGATCTGTCGATAGCGATGCATGTGACGTCTCCTCCCGACCTCGCCGCCCGGAACAGGGCTGGCACGCCGCCGTCAGCGTATCCGCGCTCGGCGGGTGGAAAGTCCTCTGCCGACCAGCGCGCTGCACACGTGCACGCACCTGTCCATCGGACTTCAGCCGCCGGCCGACGGGCGTTCACCGGGAGTTCTCGGACGGACGCCGTGCCGCTCGCCTCGTCCGGTCGGATGGGCTGAGCGGTCCCTCGAGGTCGCAGACCGGAGGACGCCCCATGCTCGACCGAACGCCGCGCTCAGCTGATGCGCCACGAGCCGAGTGGGCAGTGCTCAGCGACATGGACGGCACGCTTCTCGACACCGAGAGCACCTGGCTGGTCGTCGTCGAAGAGTTCGTGCGTCGGCACAGCGGGGCGAACGACCCCGCTCTCGTCTCAGCCCTGGAGGGCCTCGACCTCCACCGCGCGGCGGCCACCCTGCGCAGCCGCCTGTCGCTCGAGATGACAACGTCGGCGGTCGCTGAGGAGCTCGATCGACGGTCGCTCGAGGCGTATGCCGGCGGCGTCTCCTGGACACCCGGCGCTCGACCGTTGCTGGTCGCACTCGCAGCCGCACAGGTGCCGCTGGCTCTCGTGACCTCCTCCCCCCGGCACTGGGTGGAGCGATTCGCGCAGACCGTCGACCTCTCGGTGTTCGACGTGATCGTGACGGCAGACGACACCCCGCGCACGAAACCCGCGCCGGATCCCTACCTGCGCGCCGCCGAGGCTCTCGGCCTTCCGGCGCACCGATGCGTCGCACTCGAGGATTCCGTCGTCGGCGCGACATCCGCCATGGCCGCCGGCTGCACGACCGTCGTCGTCGGAGACGGCACCCGCGTTCCGGCCACTCTTCACGTCGCATCGCTGGTCGCGGTGGATGTTCGGATGCTGCGCGCGGTCGCCAGAGGAACGATGCCCTCCTAGGCTGGACGCATGATCGGGGAGTTCGTCTACGGCATCCGCACTCTGCTGCGCGGCTTCGGCACCTGGCGACGGCGCCCCGGCCTGATGGCCCTCGGACTCGTGCCGGGACTCATCGCGGCGGTGGTGCTGCTCGCCGGTCTCGTGCCGCTCGCCCTGTCGCTCGCGCCGATCTCCGACGCCATCACACCCTTCGCAGACGGCTGGATCCCCGCCTGGCGATCCGTCTTCAGAGCCGCTGTCGGCATCGTGATCTTCGCCGCTGCCCTCGCTCTCGCGAGCGCCGTGTTCAGCGCCCTCGCCCTGGCCATCGGCGACCCGTTCTATCAGCGCATCTGGCGTGCGGTCGAGGCTGACCTCGGCGACGCGCCGCCCTCCGACGGCGGCGGATTCTGGATGGCGGTCGGTGAGGGACTGCGGTTGGTGCTCCTCGGCATCCTGATCGCGATCTTCGTGCTGCTGCTCGGGCTCGTCCCGCTCGTGGGAGGCATCCTCGCGGCGGTCGGCGGCGTCGTGCTGTCGGGGCGGATGCTCGCACGCGAGCTCACGCAACGGGCCTTCGACGCCCGCGAACTCACTCCTGCCGACCGTGCGGTGCTGTTCCGCGGCAATCGCGCGCGGGTGCTCGGCTTCGGCGTCGCGACGCAGCTGTGCTTCCTGATTCCCGGCGGTGCGGTCGCCGTCATGCCCGCCGCCGTCGCAGGCGCCACGACTCTCGCCCGCACCATGCTGGAGCGCACTCCCCTGCCGCAGCAGACCCCGCTGCAGCCCGCACCGCCTCAGTCCGCACCGCCTCAGCCCGCACAGCCTCAGCCCGCACAGCCTCAGTCCGCACCGCCCGCACCGCCCGCACCGCCCGCACCGCCCGCACCGGGCAGCGTCTCCGCGCCCCTGCCGCCGCCCGCCGGATCAGGGCACGTCTGATGCCGGAGGGCGACACCGTCTTCCGCACGGCCAGACGTCTCGACGAGGCGCTGGTCGGCGCCGAGGTGGCGCGCTTCGACCTCCGCGTCCCGCGCTTCGCGACCCTCGATCCGACGGGTCAGCCGATCGTCTCCTCGATCGCCCGCGGCAAGCACCTGCTGCTGCGCATCGGCGACAGCACACTGCATTCCCATCTGCGCATGGATGGGGCCTGGCTGGTCTACCGGGCGGGTGAGAAGTGGCGGCATCCGGCGTTCAAGGTGCGCGCGATCGTCGGCACCGCGCAGCGAGAGGCGGTGGGCATCGACCTCGCCGAGATCGAGGTGGTGCCGACCCGCGACGAAGACGAGCTCGTCGGATACCTCGGGCCCGATCCCCTCGGCCCCGACTGGGACGCCGCCGAAGCCGCCAGACGCGTGAGCGCCGACTCCCGCAGCATCCACGTCGCCCTGCTCGACCAGCGCAACGTCGCAGGGTTCGGCAACGAGTACGCCGCCGAACTCCTGTTCCTGCGCGGGATCCTGCCGACCACCCCCGCGCCGGAGGTCGACGTGCCCGCGCTGCTCGACCTCGGCGTGCGCACGATCCGAGCAAACCGCGACCGTCGGCACCGGACCTTCACCGGAGTCGATCGACCCGGCCAGGGAACGTGGGTCTACGGCCGTGCCGGCAAGCCCTGCCGTCGCTGCGGAACCCTCATCAAGCGGGGCGAACTGGGTGCGGATCCGACCCGTGAGCGCATCACCTTCTGGTGCCCCGCGTGTCAGCGATGACCCGCATCCATGCTCGGGAATGAATCTGGCACACCCGTGGTTATTGATATATCCGGAGCACTCCGGAACACGGGGAGGAATCGTGGGCAAGAACTACGTCGACATCGAGAACGACCAGGGCGCGACGCTGCGGTATCGCAAGCACGCCAACGGTCGCGGTCTCGTCGCGCATGGCGCGAAGGTCCATCCGAAGGCGCATGTTGAGGCGGGCGCTTACATCGAACCCGGCGCGCGTATCGGCGCGGGAGCGACCATCGCCCGCGGCGCATGGATCGAACCGGATGCCGTGATCGGCGAGGGTGCGCACGTCGACGCGCACGCACACATCGGCCAGGGCGCTGCCGTCGGAGACGGCGCGCACATCGGGGTCCGCACCGAAGTCGGGGCAGGTGCCCGCATCGTGCGCGGCGCTCGCATCGGCGACGACGAGACGGTCGCCGCCGGACTGACGGTCGCCACCGACCCGAAGGGGCTGTGGCTCGCGGCCTGATCACGGCCGCGATCTCAGACCGTCTCACCGCCTGCGCCGGGTATCCTGGAGCACATGGCGACTCAGGGACGACGACCGGCAGGGCGTGCCGGCAAAGGCTCGCCCGTGCGACGCAACAGGGCGGCACCGGCACAGCGATTCCCGCCGCCCAAGCCGCCGAAGAAGACCGCCAAGGTCGTGTTCGATGCGCCGGAACCCGAATCCGACGAGCCGCGCACGTTCCGGCTCGGAGTCATCCCGGGCGCCACGCCAGGCAAGTGGATCGACGCCTGGAAGCAGCGCATGCCGCACGTGCCGGTCGAACTCGTGCCGATCGAGGTCGCCGATCAGCGCGAGGCGCTCGACGGCCTCGACGCGGCGCTGGTGCGCCTGCCGCTGGCCGACGAGCCCCTGCACGTCATCACCCTGTATGACGAAGTGCCCGTCGTGGTCGCCTCGATCGATTCGCACCTGCTCGTGGCCGACGAGCTGACCATCGCCGACCTCGCCGGTGAGATCGTGATGATCCCCACCGACGGCCCGCTGGGTCCGATCGACATCCCCGGTGCCGTCTCACCGTCGTTCGCGTCGCTGCCGGTCGAAGAAGCCATCGCGACCGCTGCCACCGGAACCGGGATCCTGATCGTCCCCATGTCGCTCGCGCGGATGCACCATCGCAAGGATGTCGACCACCGGCCTCTGGTCGACGGTCCGACGTCGACGGTCGCCCTGGCCTGGCACCGCGACCACACGACCCCCGATGTCGAGACGTTCATCGGAATCGTGCGCGGTCGCACATCCAACTCGTCACGATGACTCGAGCGTGACGTCTCGATGACCACGGTGACGGCGGCCCCCTCCCGTCGTCGTTAGACTCTCGTGGTGGTCTCGCTTCTCTACGTCTGTGTGCGCCCCGAGCTCGGGGCGGCGGATGCCGAGCACGCCTCGTTCCGGCGGGCGCTCGGCGTCGACGTCGTCGACCGCCTCGACCTGCTCACCGAACCCCTCGACCCTGCCCGCCTCGCACGGTACAGCGGTGTCGTGGTCGGCGGCTCGCCCTTCAACGTGAGCGACGCCGAGAAGTCTGCAGTGCAGCTCCGCGTCGAAGCAGATCTCGAGCACATCGCTCGACGAGCCATCGAGGGCCGGATCGCGGTCTTCTTCACCTGCTTCAGCATCGGCGTGGTGACGCGGATGCTGGGTGGCGAGGTCACCACGGACACCCCTGAGAGGGCCAGCGCCACCGTGATCGAGACGACCGAGGCCGGCGCAGCGGATCCGGTGTTCGGCCCGAGCTCCCCCGCCCTCACCGTCTTCACCGCCCACAAGGAGAGTGCCGCCGCTCTGCCGCAGGGTGCAGTGCTGCTCGCGACGAACGACACCTGCCCGGTGCAGGCCTATCGGGTCGGTACTCACCTCTACACGGCGCAGTTCCACCCTGAGCCGACCCCCAGGGACTTCGCCGATCGGATGACGTTCTACCGCACCACCGGATACTTCGACCCCGACGAGTTCGACGCCGTGCAGGGGCAGGTGCTCTCGGCATCGGTCACAGAGGGCGCGGCTCTGCTGCGCCGCTTCGCGCAGACGTTCGCCGCAGCCTGACACCGAGCGGATCAGCGTCAGGCGACCCGCGCCAGACGGCCTGCGGCCTCAGCCGCGCAGCAGCTCCACACGTTCGCGAAGGTATGCCTCCAACGGCATCCATCCTCCGGCGCTGCTCCACCGCACCGAAGGAACCTCGTCGATCATCGCGAGCGGGCCCGATGACCCACCTGCATCCACCGCGTCGAGGTCGATCACCGACCACCCGACGTGCACGACGTCGCCCTCGTCGAACCCGCCCTTCAGCGCCAGCGCGCGTCGCTCGGCGCGCTCACGCGCGGACTCGGCCGTGTAGCCGCGGCGGCCGGGGTCCGCAGCGCGCAGCACCTCGGCGGTCGCCAGAGCATGCGTATCGGTGAGCAGCAGCACTCCGATGTGCCAAGCCGCACCCACGCGCACGATGCGGCGCCCGCGCCACCGCGACTCGCGCTCTTCGCCGAGCCCCTCCTGCGGCAGGCCAGAGAGCGCGCGCACCGCCTCGGCGATCAGCGCGGATGCCGTCGTCACAGCTCGCCCTGGGGTGTCGCGCGAACCAGTGTGGGGTCGACCAGGCGCGCTGCGTCACCGCGGAGCAGCATGCCGAGCAGCGGGAACAGCAGCACCGACAGCATCCCCGCCCCGACGAGCGCTGCGGCCGTGCCGGTGTCGATCATCTTCTGATCCACCCCGATGGCCGTCACGGCGACGATGATGGGCAGGCCCGTGGCGGCCAGCAGCCCGAGCGCCGTGCGGTCCCTGACGCTCGCGCCCGGCGGGGCGGAGAGCTGCGCGGTGGTGCCGCGCAGTGCGAGCAGCGCGACGAGGAACAGCGGCAGCATCAGCATCGCCGACGACGAGCTGGTGAGCGCCTCGAGGTCGAAGTTCACGCCGGTGTACAGGAAGAAGATCGGCACGAAGAGGCCGAACGCGATGGCCTCGAGTTTGGTCTCCATCGCCGCTGCGTCCTTCTCGGGCGCCCGCGCCATGATGATGCGCCAGATCGCTCCCGCGACGAACGCACCGAGCAGCATGTCGAGATCGAGCATGACGCTGAGACCGACCAGCGACGCGATGAGCAGCAGCACGAAGCGCACGCCGAACTGGTCTGAGGTGTGCAGTGTGGCGCGCACGAACGCGTGCAGACGCCCGTGCTGCATCCGATGGGCCATCAGCACGGCGAACCCGGCCAGCGCCACGAAGGCCAGCAGCACCGCGGTGGCGAGCGGCGTGGTGCGGGTGCTGAGGAAGAGCGAGATCGCGATCAGCGGCAGGAACTCGCCGACGGCCCCGATCACGGTGACCGCACGGCCGAACGGGGTGTCCGTCTCCTTCGCGTCCCGCAGGATCGGCATCAGCGTGCCCAGTGCGGTGGAGCTGAGGGCGATGGCGATCACGACCATCCCCTCGCCGGGTGCGAGGAAGAAGCCGATCGCTATGCCGAGCACGACGCTGATGCCCCAGCCGATCGAGGCCCGCGCGAGCGGGCGCCCTGAGACGGCGCGGAAGTCGATCTCGGACCCGGCCATGAAGAAGAGCATCGCGAGACCGAAGTCGCTGAGCTTCTCGAGGATGGGCGTCGGCTCGACCCAGCCCAGCACGGCCGGCCCCGCGAGAATCCCCAACACGAGCTCGAACACGATGATCGGCACCCGGATGACCGGTCGGATGCCGCGCGCGAGCAGCGGCGCTGCCACGGCGAGCAGCGGGATCAGCACCAGTCCGAGATCGCCCGCGTCCACGCTCCCAGAGTAGCGACCCGGCAGCGACGATTCGCCCGGTGGTCGCATCCACGGCAGAATCGATGCACACCCCCGAGGAGCCCCCCATGTCTCAGCCCGACACCGCCCGCCTGCTGATCGCCTGCGACGATCAGCCCGGCATCGTCGCCGCCGTCGCCGGAGTGCTCTCCGCCCACGGCGCGAACATCATCTCCCTCGACCAGCACTCCACCGACTCCGAGGGTGGTCGGTTCTTCCAGCGCACCGTGATCCACCTGCCCGGGCTCTCAGCCGCCCGCACGGCGCTGGAGGCCGACATCGCGCCGATCGCCGAGCGCTTCGGCATGGAGTGGTCGCTGCACGACACCGCCCGCCGCAAGCGGGTCGCGATCTTCGTGTCGAAGTACGACCACTGCTTGATGGAGCTGCTGTGGCGCACGCAGCGCGGCCAGCTCGACATCGACGTGACGATGGTGGTCTCGAACCACCCCGACCTCGCCGAGTCGGTGCGCTCGTTCGGAGTGCCGTTCGTGCACATCCCCTCGGGCGACAAGCAGGCGATGGAGCAGCGTCAGCTCGAGATGCTCCGCGGCAACGTCGATCTCGTCGTCCTCGCCCGATACATGCAGATCCTGAGCGACGACTTCATCACGGGTCTCGGCGCCCCCGTCATCAACATCCACCACTCGTTCCTGCCCGCCTTCATCGGGGCCAACCCGTATGCCAGGGCGAAGGACCGCGGCGTCAAACTGATCGGGGCGACCGCCCACTACGCGACGGCCGACCTCGACGAGGGACCGATCATCGAGCAGGACGTCACGCGCGTCACGCACTCCGAGTCGGCGGCCGAGCTGCAGCGCCGCGGCGCCGATGTCGAGCGCCTCGTGCTCGCGCGCGCCGTGCAGTGGCATGCCGAGGACCGTGTGATCGTGCACGGCCGCTCGACCGTCATCCTCTGATTCAGGGCTTCTGCGGCACCCCGGCGACCAGCTCGGCGAAGGCCTCCGCAGCGGTCGCATAGCGGGCGAGCGGTGCGCCCTGACCCATCCAGAGCGACTGCAGCTCGCCGAGGTTCTGCTCGCCCGCCGCAGCCCGGAATCGCCCGGTGAGCCAGTTCTGCATCGGGAACGGGGCGATGGTTCCACTCGCCTCGATCGCCCGCACCGCACGGTTGCGCGCCCCGCGGGCGAGGCGGCCGCTCATCGCCCGCGTGAGAACGGTGCCGTCGGCGGGTGTCGAACGGATGGCGTCGCGATGCGCCTGGTTCACAGCCGACTCGGCGGTCGCCAGAAAGGCCGTGCCGACCTGCACGCCCGAAGCACCGAGCGCGAAGGCGGCTGCGACGCCGCGCCGATCAGCGATGCCGCCGGCCGCGATGACCGGCACATCGACGGCGTCGACGACCTGCGGCACGAGGGAGAAGGTGCCGACGAGCGACTCCTCGGCCGGTCGCAGGAACGACACGCGGTGACCTCCGGCCTCGAAGCCGGTCGCGATGACGGCGTCGACCCCCGCCTCGTCGAGAGCTGCGGCTTCGGAGACCGTCGTCGCTGTCGCCACGACGCGGATGCCGCGCCGATGCGCCTCCTCGACGAGTTCGCCGGAGGGGATGCCGAAGACCGTGCTGAGCACGGGCGGCGCCGACTCCCAGATCGCGTCGAGCTGCTCGTCGAGCGGGGGCACGTATCGCTCGGGGCGTGCCGGCACCTCGAGGCCGACTGCGTCGTAGAACGGCTGCAGCGCCTGCGCGAACACGGTGTGCTGCGGGTTCGGCTCGACCTCGTCGCCGGTCGGCAGCCAGATGTTCACGGCGAACGGGCGCGAGGTCGCCTCTCGCAACGACGAGACGATCGAGCGGATGCGGTCGCCGTCGTAGCCGTACAGCCCGAAGCCGCCGAGCCCACCTGCTTCGCTGACGGCTGCGGCGAGCGCGACCGACGAGAGCCCGCCGAACGGACCGAGGAAGACGGGGTGTTCGATGCCGAGCAGCGCACGCAGATCAGTCATGTGTCGAGGCTATCCCCGCTCCCCCGCTCCGAGGCGATCGGGGACGACCGATCCCGTGCTCGGATGCCGGTGATATTCTCGGCGTGAGGGATCAGGGAGGCGCGCGTGAGCGAGTGGTTCGGGCAGATGCTCGGCTTCGTCGCGGCCGCGCTCGGGATCATCGCGGTGCCCGATGCCGCTGCCCTCGGTGTGGCGATCGCGCTGATCGCCCTCACGACGCTCACGATCGTCGTCGCGTTGAGCCTGGCACCGCCCTCGCCGGGCACCGCTCCGCATCCGCTTCGCGCGATCGACGTCTCGACGCTGCTCGCGCAGAGCGATCCTGATGCCGCCGGTCACCCGCGCCCTCGTGCGCCGGGAGTCGCCGTTCCCGCGTAGTCCGTCCTCGTACGGGACTGCGCGGCTTTCGCCGACCCTTCCCGACACACGAACGGACTTCCATGGACATCTTCGCCTTCCCACCCCTGACCTTCCTCCTCGATGCGGCGTACGGCGCCCTCGCCGGGCTCTCCTCGCTGCTCGAACCTCTCGCCGGGGCATCCGCCGCAGCCCTCGCTGTGGTGCTCGTGACGCTTCTCGTGCGCGCCCTGCTGATTCCCGTCGGCGTCTCACAGGCGAAGGCCGAGCAGACCAGGGCGCGCCTCGCGCCCCGACTGCGCGAGCTGCAGCGCCGCCACAAGAAGAACCCCGAACGATTGCAGAAGGAGATGCTCGAGCTCTATCGCTCCGAGAACACGTCTCCGTTCGCCGGCATGCTGCCCGTCCTCGCCCAGGCGCCGGTCGTCGGCATCCTGTACACGCTGTTCATCCGCCCCGACATCGCGGGGCACGCCAACGACCTGCTCACACACGACCTGTTCGGTGCGCCGCTGGGCACGAGCCTCGTCTCGGCCGTCTTCGGCGGCACCGCGACGCCTGAGACGCTGCTGGTGTTCGGCGCCCTGATCGTCGTGATGATCGCGGTGGCCGAGATCACGCGGCGGGTCTTCCGGCCGGCGCCGGTCGATGACGATTCACCGCTGAACTCCCCGACGATGCTGAGGGTGACGAGCGCGCTGCACTATCTGACGGCCGTGTTCGCCGTGTTCGTGCCACTGGCAGCCGCGCTCTACCTCACGGTCACCGTCGTCTGGACGCTGGTGCAGCGCATGCTGCTGCGGCGTCGTTATCCCCTGCCCGTGCCGGCCGGGGTCAGCGCCTGACGTTCGACGCTCACTCGGGCAGCGGGATCGGCGCCGTGAACGGCCCGGTCTCGTCGCCGCGGCCCTCACCGTCCGCGCTGGTGTCGTCGTCTCGTGCGGCGGCATCGGCGCGGCGGCGCTGACGCCGCACGCCGAGAGTCGTGCCGATGCTCGCAGCGACGACCAGCGCGATCGCGAGCATCCTCAGCGGCGTCGCCGACTGCCCGAGGATCAGCCACCCTGCGAGCGTCGCGAACGCGGGCTCCAGGCTCAGCAGCACGCCGAACACGCGCTGCGGCAGACGGCGGAGTGCCGCGAGCTCGAAGCTGTAGGGAATCACCGACGACAGCACAGCCGTGACCGCGGCGAGCAGGAGCAGCTGCATGTCACCCGCGACGGTGACGGCCGCCGGCACCCCGACCGGGATCAGCAGCACCGCAGCCACGACGAGCCCGACCGCGAGCCCGCTGGTGCCGGGGATGATCGCTCCGACTCGGGCGCTCATGCGGATGTACATGGCCCAGAAAGCCGCCGCGATGAGGATGAAGATGACGCCCAGAGGGTCGAGCGGCTCGGCGCCGATCAGTCCGTCGACGAATAGCAGCACCATGCCGAGCAACGCGACGCCCACCCAGGCGGCATCGGCGAGGCGTCGGGTCAGCACGGCCGCCAGCACCAGCGGTCCGAGGAACTCGATCGCGACGGCCGGTCCGAGCGGGATGCGGTCGATGGCCGCGTAGAAGAAGCCGTTCATCGCGGCGAGCGAGACTCCGAACAGCAAGGCGGCGAGCCACTGGGCCTTCGTCCAGCGCACCGGTCGCGGGCGCACGATGGCGACCAGCAGCAACGCCGCGATCGCGACGCGCAGGGAGGTCACTCCCCACGGGCCGAGCACCGGGAACAGCTGTGCCGCGACCGCCGCCCCGAACGGCAGGGACAGGCAGGAGCAGACGACGAGTGCCACGCCCACGAGCGGGCGAGACGACGCGGACTGCTTCACCCCGCCAGCCTACGGCGCAGGGAGGTGGCCGCGAATTCGGGCGATCAGAGGTGCTTGCCTCCGGTGACCGCGAGCACCGCGCCGGAGGTGAACGACGACTCGGCCGAGGCGAGGTACACATACGCGCCGGCGAGCTCCGCCGGCTGCCCGGCGCGGCCGAGAGGCGTGTCGGAGCCGAAGGTCTTCACACGCTCGTCGCTCCATCCGGTGGCCGGGATCAGCGGCGTCCAGATGGGCCCGGGAGCGACGGCGTTCACGCGGATACCACGCTCGCCAGCCTCCTCGGCGAGCGCCTTCACGAACGCGACCTGCGCCGCCTTCGTCATCGCGTAGTCGATGAGGTTGGGCGAGGGCTCGAAGGCCTGCACGGACGACGTCACGATGATGCTCGAGCCCGGCTCCAGATGCGGGTACGCGGCCCTCGCCGAGTACAGCAGAGCGAACAGGTTCGTCTCGAACACGCGCCGCATCCTGTCGGTCTCGAGGTTCTCGAAGCCGTCGATGTCGTGCTGATATGCGGCGTTGAGCACCAGGATGTCCAACCCGCCGAGGCTGCTCCTCGTCTCTGCGACCACCTCCGTCGCGAACGCTTCGTCGCGCAGATCCCCGGCGAGGCTCAGCCCCTGCCTGCCTTCGGCGCGGACGAGTTCGATCGTCTCATCGGCATCCGACTGCTCCTCAGGCATGTGCACGATCGCCACGTCGGCTCCCTCGCGGGCGAAGGCGATCGCGACGGCCCGGCCGATTCCCGAGTCGCCGCCGGTGATCAGGGCTCGACGACCCTCGAGCCGCGCGTGACCCACGTACGACTTCTCGCCGTGGTCGGGAACCGGGCGCATCTGGTCGGTCAGCCCCGGCTGGTCCTGCTGCTGCGCGGGGAACTCCTCCTGGCGGTGCTGGCTGCGGGGGTCGGGCGTGCTGTCTGCCATGGTGTCTCCTCTTCCTCGCGACTCGCGGCCACCGTTCGTGGCGTGGGTCGGGCGTCAATCGAGACTCGCGGCCTCCCGACGCCCTCGGCAGGGGGTTGACAATCTTCGCCGCGATCGAGGATCGCGGCGTGGCAGGCGAACGGGTGTCTCGACCCGCTCAGGCCGTGGGAGCGGGCGGCGCGTCTTCGCCGGTGGCGGCGGGAGTCTCCTGCGGCTCGGGAACCAGATACAGACCGCTCGGAGCGTTGGCCGTGAATGCGAGCGCTTCGATCCAGGCCCGGTTGATCGACGGCTGCCGGCTGCCGAAGTACTTGAAGACGAGCGAACTGCCCGGCTGAACCCACACGGTCGTGCGGCCGCCTCCGACGCTGGCGTCCTCGCGCCAGCTGAACGGGAAAGGCTCCGCGCGGCGCAGCTTGGCGGTCATCACGAGCTGCAGGTGAGTGAGAGCGCGGTCCTCGATCTCGGTCTTCACGCTGCCCTCGTAGATGAACTTGCCCATTCCGCGTCTCCTCAGGTGTCCGGGTCTTCGCCCTGAATATTATGTCAACGGACGGGCTCATCACGTCGCGGAAACCGGCACCGAAGTCAACCCCCTGCGTGCGAATCGTCGGTCGCATATCCTGACAGGGACTGCGAGGAGACCCACCATGAACGCACGACACATCGACGACCGTTCCGACGAGGGCTACACCCCCACGACCACTCACGCCGAGTTCGGCGAGGGCAACCCCCGCCTGCGGGTCACCCGCGACGGAGAGCGCTCCGAGTTCGCGCTCGAGATCGACGTGGTGCGCATCGGCTCGGCCGCCGACAACGAGCTGCGACTCGAGGGCGCCGACCCCGTGCACGCGACCATCACGCACGACGACCGCGACGAGTACGTGCTCGAGCTGCACGGCGCGGGCGAGATGAACAGCAACCCCGACGCCACCGCCACGCACCCGGGTGACCGATCGCAGACACTGCGCACGGGTGCGCGCTTCACTGTCGGCGAGTGGGAGCTCGTCTACGCCCGCGACGAGTTCGCCGATCACGGTCGCCCCTTCGGCGGACGCCTCGGCGGGGAGTACTCCGATCAGCCCCTGCAGCCGCCGCGGCCCGACTACTCCGACGAGGCGAACATCGAATCGGACGCGCCGACGCACGCCGACTCCGCTGAGGAGAAGTGACGGCCGAGCAGTCGTCGCTGGATCACCTGAGCGAGGTCGCCGCTGAGCGCGGGCTGCGCATCTGCGTCGTCGAGTCTCTGACCTCGGGCCGTCTGGCGAGCACGATCGGCGCGGGTAACAATGCTGGCGACTGGTTCGCCGGCGGCATCGTCGCCTACCTCACCGATGTCAAAGAGAGCCTGCTCGGTCTCACACCGGGAACCGACCCGTGCTCGGCCGAGTGCGCCGAGCATCTCGCCGAGAGCGCGCGACGGCTCTTCGACGCCGACGTCTGCATCTCGACCACCGGCGTCGGAGGCCCCGATGCCGAGGGCGGGCACGACCCCGGCACCGTCTTCATCGGGTGGGCGACGGGCGACGGAGTCGGTCATCGGATGCTGGCGCTCACCGGCGATCCGCAGGACGTGCTCGACGAGACGGTCGACACCGCGATGCGGCTGCTCGCCTTCCATGCCGAGGGGATCAGGCCCGCGGGCCCTCGCCGCTCACGGTCGGCGTCGACCGTGCAGGACGAGGCAGTCAGCTGAGGCGCTCCCGCGAATCGCTCCGAATTCAGCGCCCCGGCACGAGGCCGATGCGCAGCGGCGCACCGGGAGCGGATGCCGCGGCGATCGCCTCGTCGATGGCCGCGAGCTGCCGCACCTCGCCGACCGCATCCGCGAACGGGTAGGCGCGTCCTCGTCCGGCGAGGAACCCGACAGCCTCGGCCAGTTCGGCTCCGGTGTAGTTGTGCACGCCGGTGACGGTCACCAGCCGACGCACGATGCTCTCGGCGTCGAGCGGCACGGGCTCGGCAGGGAAGACGCTTCCGACGAGCACGACCGTGCCCCCGGTGCCGACGCCCGCAAGCGCCTCCGACACGGCATGTCCCGAGGCCTCGATCACGACGTCCGGGTCGCGATCGATGCGGCCGGCACCGAAACGCGCCGCCAGAGCGAGCCGTGCGGGCGCGGGGTCGAGCACCTCGACCGTCGCGCCCAGTTCGACGGCGATCGCGGCGGCCGAGAGTCCGACGAGTCCTGCCCCATGGATGCGCACGGTTGCGCCCTCGAGGTCGTGATCGCGTGCCGCTCTGGCGACGGCAGCCCAGGCGGTCGCGGTCGCGCAGGATGCCGGCGCGAGCACCGAGGCGGGCAGCGACTCGGGCACCCGCACGATCGCGGTGCCCGCTCGCACCTGGACGTGCGTGCCGAAGGCTCCGGTGAGATCGCCGTGCACGCCGATGCGGTCGTGGCCGTATTTGCCCAGCGTGCGGCACTTCTGCGACATGCCCTGTGCGCACCGGTCGCAGGTGCCGCAGGAGATGGTCACCGACCAGACGACCCGGTCACCGATGCGCACCGGTGTGCCGTCGACGGCGACCGCCCCGGCATCGCCCATGGCGATCACGCGGCCGACGCTCTCATGGCCGAGCACCAGGGGCACCGGAGCCGATCGGCGACCCTGCACCGTGTGCATGTCGGACCCGCAGATGGTCGACATCTCGACCGCGATGAGCACGTCGTTCTCGCCGAGAGCGACGCCGGGCACCGCGATGGTCTCGTGCGGGTGGCCTTCGCCGATCCACACCATCGCTATGGCCGCGGGGCGCAGAGTGACGTCGCGGCGATGGCCTGGAGGTCGGATCAGCAGGGTTCCCATGTCAGACCTCAGGCGGTGGGCACGAGCGGAAGCAGCCCGCGCTCGGCCAGCGCGCTGCGAAGACGCGTCACGTCTGCGAGCACGACGTCGGCGCCGGCGAGTTCGAGGGCACTCGAGTCGTGGGCGCCCGTGAGCACACCGGCCACGAAGCCGGCACCGGCGCGGCGCCCTGATTCGACATCGCTGACGGTGTCTCCTGCGACGGCGACCGACGCGACCGACGAGGTCTGCGTGCGGATCAGCGCTGTGAGCACGAGGTCGGGCGCAGGGCGGCCCCGTCCGGCATCGACCGGCGAGAGCGCCAGGTCGACGAGGTCGTTCCAGCCGAGACCGTCGATCAGCGCGTCGCGGGTGAACGGAGCGAACCCAGTCGTGAGCACGACGGTCAGACCGGCATCCTTCAGGCCCTGAATCGCATCCGCCGCCCCGGGGATCTCGGTGACGCCCTGTTCGGCCACGATCTCGGCGTAGGCGCGCTCGAACGCCGCCGTCGCCCGTTCGGCTGCGGCCCGGTCGCCACCCGCGAGGTGCGTGAAGACGTCGATCTTGGACTGCCCCATGGTCGCGCGCACGTGGGCGAGAGCGTCGTCCCACGGCATCCGATCTGCGACTCCGGTGCGCTCGGCGGCGCGCTGGAACGCCGTCTCGACGACCCCGTCGTCGAGCACGGTCGTGCCGGCCATGTCGAGCACGACGAGTTCGAGTGCCGGAGGTGCGGAGAGTTGCGTGGTCATGAGGTTCCTTCCATTGCGGGTGCCCACCCGAAGGCGGCGGTGAGATTCTCTTCGGCGAGCCCCAGACCCGTGGTCATTCCGATGCCGGTGGTCGCGGCGAGCACCAGCACCCCCTCTTCGACCCTGTCGATGAGGAATTCGTGCTGCGCCTTCGCATAGACGCCCTGCCAGCGCTCCAGCACCCGCGGTGCCGGCATGTCGAACAGCGCCTCGGCCTCGGCGAGGAACGCGGCGAACGCCGCCTCCGGCTGGAACGGCTCTGGCGCGCTCGACGTGGCGTGCGAGTCGCCGATGATGAGCGTGCCGTCGGGCAGCTGCGTGTACATCTGGTTGAGGTCGAGTGCCGCGAGGTCGGGGCGCTCGGAATGCAGGCGCTCACGCAGCGCGACGGCCGCCGCTCCGTCGGCGAAGCGTCCGTACCGCACGAGCGACCAGCCGGTCAGCAGCGGGGCGGCGAGCGGATGCCGCAACGTCACCGCCGCTCGCATCATGTCGAGCGCGCATCGCTCGGCACCGACGCGCTCTGCCACCTCGGGCAGCAGCTGGTCGACGTCGTGATTGACCGCGACGACCACGACGCCGGCCGTGAGGGCGCCCCTCGTCGTCTCGACGCGTCGCCCGGCGACCGAGGTCACCGCTGTGCGGAAGCGGAAGTCGACTCCGTGCGCTGCGAGGTGCCGAACGATCGCTGCCGCGGCGGTGCGCGGATCGGTCTGCAGGTCGGTCTCGATGTGCGCGCCGCCGACGATCGCCTCGGCACGGAGCGGGGCGAGACGCAGCAGCTCGTCCGTCTCCAGCATCCGGATGCCGCCGTCGGCCGCCGCCTGTTCGAGCACCGCGATCTCGTCTGCGTGACGGGCGGCGACCAGCGTGCCGGATTCGCGCAGCCAGAAGTCCGCGTCGTGAGCGAGGCGCAGCCACAGGTCGCGAGAGCGGTCGGCATAGCGGCGCGCCTCGCCGGTCTGCGCGCCGATGCAGAGATGGCCGAAGTTGCGGATCGTCGCCCCCACCGGGGCATCCGCCCTGTCGACGACGATCACCGTGAGGCCCCGTCGAACCGCGGCGTAGGCCGCGCCGAGGCCGATGATGCCAGAGCCGACGACGACGAGATCAGCGCTGTCGGTGAGTCCGCTGCGCTGCGTGCTGCTGTGCTGCGTGCCGTTCATCGGAACACCTTGCGCATCCACATCGCGAGTCCTTCGACGACGAGCACGGTGACGAGGATCATCAGCACGATCGCGGTGACCGTCTCGTAGCGCGATCCCTGGCTGGCGTTGAGCAGGTAGTAGCCGACTCCGCCGCCGCCGACGATGCCGAGGATCGTCGCCGCGCGGATGTTCGTGTCGAGCATGTAGAAGCTGTGCCCGATCAGCGCCTGCATGCCCTGCGGCACGGTCGCCGAGGTGTAGGTCTGCAGGCGAGTGGCGCCGACCGCGCGCAGCGCCCGCTCGGGGCCGCGGTCGACCTCTTCGAGAGAGTCGGCGATCAGCTTGCCGAGCAGTCCGATGCCGCCGATGGCGAGCGCGATGACGCCCGCCTGCGCACCGAGCCCGGTGATCACGACGAGCACGATCGCGAGGATCAGCTCGGGGATGCCGCGGATGCCGACGAGCAGGAACCGCGCGACGCCGCGTGCACCAGGGCTGAGTGCGACGTTGCTCGCCGCGAGCGAGCCGAGGATCAGCGACGGCAGCAGGGTGAGCACGGTCGCGGCGAGTGCGATCGCAACGGTGTCGCGCATGGCGGCGAACATCGCCGATGCCTCGTAGCTGCCGAACGACGGCGGCCAGAACTTCGCGGCGACCTCGGGGAGCTTGGCCCAGAAGGTGAAGAAGTCGAGCCAGTTGATCTGGCTGACCACGACGCTGCCGATCACGACGAGCACCGCCACGATGATGCCGCTCGTGTTGCGCACGCGCTCTGCCGTCCACGGGCGCCGCACCGCAGTCTCTGGGCTGGCGGCCCACTCGGGGCGTGCGGTCGTGCTCGTGCTCGACGAGCCGCTGAGCCGAGGGTGGATGATGCGATCGATCCACGACCGGGTCTGCTTCTGCTGTCCGAGCATCGCCCCGCGCACCAGGCTCGACACGATCTCCATCGCGACGCACAGGATGAAGATGACCAGTGCGATGCCGAGGCCCTTGCCGTAGTTCAGCGACTTGAACGCATACGACATCTCGAGTCCGAGGCCCGCGACGCCGACGTAGCCGAGCACGACGCTGCCGCGCAGGTTGATGTCGTTGCGGTGCAGCACCGTCGCGACCCAGCTCGGCAGCACCTGGGGAAGGATCCCCGAGGCGAACTCCTGCATCTTCGATCCCCCGGCGGCGCGGATCGCGAGCCGGGGTCCCTCGTCGATCTGCTCGATCGCGTCGGCGAACATCTTCGAGATCATCCCGATCGAGTGGATGCCGATGGCGAGGATGCCGGGGAGAGTGCCGAGCGAGAACATGAGCACGAACGCCATGGCGAGCACGACGTCCGGCAGCGCGCGGGTGAGCACTCCCACGAATCGGGCCGCGGCCCGCCAGCCGTCGCCGGGGGTCGTGTTGGAGGCTGCGAGATACGCGATCGGCACCGAGAGCACGGCGGCGAGCAGGGTGCCGACGAGCACGAGCCCCACGGTGAGGGCGATCAGCCACGCGAGGTCGGCAGGCTCGGGGAACGAGAGTCCGCCGACACGGGCCATGAAGTTCTCGGCGTTGCCCCAGCTCTGCACCATCGCGGGGATCGAGATGCCGACCTCTTCGACCGCGAGGATGCCGAGCACCAGGAGAGCCACCAGGGTGAGTCCGGCGGCGATGCGCTCGGCCGAGATCGGGCGCCGCGGCGCGCGATCGGAGACGGTGGAGCGTCCTGGGGCCGCGGGCGCCGAGGGTGCGTCCGAGAGCACGGTCACGAGACTCGGGCCTTGTCGATGTCGGCGATGTCGACCGCGATCTCGGTGAGCTCGTCCTGAACGGCGCGGATCTCTGCGGTGGTCGTGGCCACTCGGCCGTAGATCTCCATGACCTCGGCCTTGGTGAGGTCGCCGGTGGGGGTGTCGAGCACGATCTCGCCGTGGCGCAGACCGACGATGCGGTCGGCCCACGAGATCGCGAGGTCGACCTGGTGCAGGCTGCAGACGACGGTGAGGCCCTCGTCGGCAGCGATCTCGCGGATCAGCGCCATCACCTGATCGCTCGATTCGGGGTCGAGCGAGGCGACAGGCTCGTCGGCGAGCAGGATGTCGGGCTTCTGCATCAGGGCGCGGGCGATGGCGACGCGCTGCTGCTGACCGCCCGAAAGGGTGTCGCTGCGCTGGTAGGCGCGGTCGAGGAGTCCGACGCGGTCGAGGTGCTCGAGGGCGCGCAGCTTCGCGGCCTTCGAATAGCCCCAGAGCCCGAGTCGCGGTCCGCGAACCTCCGACAGCGATCCGGTGAGCACGTTCTCGAGCACGGTGAGCGAGGGCACGAGCTCGAACTGCTGGAAGATGAATCCCACCCGACTGCGCAGGCGGCGCAGCGCCTTGCCCTTGAGCGTCGGCACCTGGGATCCGAGCACCTCGATGTCACCCGAGGTCGGAACCTCGAGTCCGTCGAGGTGGCGCAGGAGCGTGGACTTGCCCGAGCCGGAGAGCCCCAGCAGCACGACGATCTCGCCGCGCGAGACCTGCAGCGACGCGTTCTTGAGCGCCGTCGTCGAGCCGAAGTTCTTCGTCACGCCGTTCAGGCGGATGAGGGCATCGGATGCCGTGTTCATGTCAGTTCTCCAGTGTCTTCGCTTCGTGCTCGGGGCTGGTCGTGCTGGGGGGCTGGTCGTGCTGGGGCTTGCGTGCTCGGGGGGAGCCGGTCGTGCTGGGGGGGGCTTGCGTGCTTCGGGAGATGGTGGGGTGCGATGTCTGCGGGTGAGCGCCCTTCGTCTCGGGGCTCGCCTGGAGCGAGGCGATGAGACGAAGGGCGCTCGGCCGACTGGGGGTCAGCGACCGGGGGTCAGCCCTGGCACTGCTCCGCTTCGGTCTCCTTGCAGATGTCGCGGATCAGGTCGTAGTACGCGTCATCGACCGGCTTCGTGGCGAAGAAGACGCTGCGGAACGCGTCGGTGTCTGCGCCGTCGATGCCGGCGGCGATGATGTCGTCGATCGTGATCTCCGACAGGCCGTCGATGAGCTGCTGCGCGACGTCGTCAGGCAGGGTCGACGAGTAGACGAGCGGCGCACCCGGCACCATCGTCTCGTCGATGACCTTGACGGCATCCGACTTCTCGACCTCGGAGTCCTCGGCGAAGCCGACCTCGCACTCGACGCCTTCGCCGACCTTCTGCACGCTCACGTCATGCTTTCCCGCGAAGACCGGGGTGATGTCGGTCTTGGGGTCGATGCCCGCCTCGAGCAGGTTGTACGAGGGGAACAGGTATCCCGACGTCGACGACGGGTCGACGAAGCAGACCTTCTTGCCCTTGAAGTCTTCGATGCTCGAGATGTCGCTGTCGACCGGCACGATCGCCTGCGAGAAGTATCCGGGCTCCTGACCCTCTTCCGTGACGATCGACGAGATCGGGGTGAGCTCGGCGCCGTTGTTGGTGGCGGTGACGTAGGTGAAGCCCGAGAACGAGGCGACGTCGACCTTGCCCGCGACAGCGGCCTCGATGAGGGCGGCGTAGTCGGTGGACTCGTGATACTCGACCGACTTGCCGGTGATCTCGGCGATGTAGTCCATCAGCGGCTGGTAGTTCGTCTCGGTGTCGACCGAGTCGGGCACGACGCCGAAGACGAGCGTGTTCTCGTCGACTGCGAAGCCGCTCGCGGTCGACGATGCGTCGGCACCGGACGCGCCGGTGGCCTCTGCGGTGCCGGAACAGGCGGCGAGGCCGAGCGCGAGGATCGCGGCACCGGCGAGTACGGGGAGAGCGCGGAGCTTCATGAGGACCTTTCAGAGTGGGAGGGGGGTGATCCACGAGCAACTCTGACAGGGCACTGGCCGAGATATATACCTAACTTGCAAGAGTTCAAGCTTCGTTCACCCGGACGTTCCTGGAATGAACGTCAACAGAACGCTGGACCTCCCCTCCTGGCAGCCAAGTAGTATGCCTATGTGGCCGAAGCTGTATACACCCAGATCGCAGACGACCTGCGCGCTCAGATCGCGGCAGGCACTCTGCGCCCCGGCGATGACGTGCCCACCGAGTCAGAGCTCGCCGAACGCTGGCACACGTCTCGTGGTCCCATCCGAAACGCGCTGGCTGCCTTGCGCAGCGAGGGCCTGATCGAGACAGGACGAGGCCGACCCGCACGGGTCGTCTCCCGCAAGGCGAGCCAGGCTGTCGACATGTCGGTGCCGTTCACGCGGTGGGCCCGAGATCTCGGCGTCACTCCCGGCGCACAGACGCAGGAGCTGAGCCTTCGTCGGGCAGGCGACCGGGCCGATCTTCTCGGAGTCTCCCCCGACGACACGATCGTCAGCGTCGTGCGGCTGCGGCTGCTCGACGGTCGGCCGACGATGCTCGAACGCCTCTTCTACACCGAGGCCGTCGGGCGCCGGCTGTTCGACGTCGACACCGACGAGATCTCGATCACCGAGTATCTGGGGTCGGTCGGACACCCGATCGTCGGGCTCGAGCACCAGATCGACGCGGTCGCGGCCGATGATCAGGATGCCGCGCTGCTGCGGGTGCCGCAGGGAACGCCGATCCTTCGGCTCAGCCGCATGTCCCGCGATGCGAGCGGACGCATCTTCGAAGCGTCCGAAGACCGCTACCTCAGTGAGGTGGTGCGATTCACCGTCGCGGCATCCGGGATCTCGACGGACGGGCACTACATGCGTGCGGTGGGCGGCTAGGAGCCTGCCGGTCGACTTCGATTCCTCAAGGGAAGAAGCCGATCGCGAGCGCGTTGGGGATCAGATTCCAAGACCGCGCTCGCGATCACAGCGCTGGGGATGCGCTATTTCTGGGGTATACCCAATGTATGCTCCCGGCTACACCATGGAACACGGTCTATAGTCGAGACCTACCCTAGACTTTCGTCTACTCATTGCTTCCAAAACCGCGGAATTCCGCGGTTCTGCTCCCAGAGTATCGGAATACCGGTCGGGGAATCCGAGTGAATCTCGCCCCCGAGATGCTGGAATATCGGTTCGTTCAGACGATCGGCAGGAGCGCTGACACGACCCAGCGTCCGTCCACTTCGCCGGCGCTGAACTCGCCGCTGGCGCCGAGGACGCGTTCGGCCATGCGCCCGACTCCGGTGCGGCTGGATGAGAGCTCGCGACGCGGCGTCGCCGAGAGGGGGCTGCTCACCGTCAACTTCGCGGCGTCGTCATCGATGTCGAATCGGATGGCGACTTCGCCCTCGCCCGCGTATTTGAGGACGTTGGTCGCAGACTCTCGCAGGATGCGCGCGAGGATGATCTCAGCTGCGCGCGGGATGCGCTCATCAGAGGGGTCGCCGTCGACGACCACCGCGTGGCCCGCGGATTCGAACTCCTGCTGAGCTTCGTCGACGGAGGCTGCCAGGTCACCCGAGGGCATGCCCTCTGAGCGGGGTCCGTCGTCTGCGAGATCGATCACGAAGCGGAGGTCGGTCATCGCCTTGCGTGCGGCGATGCGGATCGCCTCCTGCGATTCGCTGCTGGTGCGATCGTCGTCGAGCATCTGCACGTGCAGCGCCACCACGGTGAGGTGGTGCGCGATGCTGTCGTGCAACTCGCCGGCGATCCAACGTCGCTCAGCGAGTACGGCCTGACGTTCCTGCTCTGCTTTCTCGGCCAGCTGCACTTCCAGAGTCCGCCCTCGAGCGAACGCCATGCGAAGCGCATAGCCGACGGCACCGGATACTGCAGCGCCGACCAGGAAGATCGCGATATTGAAGGCATCCCTCGAGTCGCCAGTGACGACCAGTGCGGATGCGAGGAGGAAAACTCCGGCATAGGACAGAACCAAGGAGGTCCATCCCAGACGCACGATCAAGCCTGCCGCGAAAGCGGCGGTTGTGAGCACCTGGGCTTCGATGCCGGGGATGAAGGAGAGTGCGAACACCACGCCGAGGGCGTATGTCGCGATCAGTGGCGACCAGAGATACAGGGCCAAGACCGCGGTGGATGCGATCCCGAGTGCCGCCGTCAGAGGATCCAATCCCGGAGGAAGGAACAGTCCGACGATGTCGAAGGTGACGATCGTTCCGACGACCGCCAGTACGGCGATCCGTTCGATCGTGCTGAGCTTCTCGCCCTTTCCGAGTCGGGTGACGTCTGCGCGTTCACCCGCCGGAAGACTTGAGGCCATACTTCAGTATCTCCTTTCCGCCATATAGATTAACGGTAGAAGCCGAAGAAGAGTCCAACCTGGTTCCAGAAAGACATAGAGATTCACCTCCTTTATTGCACTTTTGACTAGCGATGTACTCATCTTCTCGGTGATCTTCACGCACCACATCTGTCGCACGTCTAGACCTCGATAGCCAAAGGTCTAATGGATCGCACCGCTGGTGCACCCCGGTTAGGCTTCCTCCATGTCCCAAATCCGCGTCGTGATCGTCGATGACGATCCCCTGGTGCGCTCCGCGCTCTCTCACTTCGTCTCACGAGACCCGGAGATCACGGTGGTCGCTGAAGCGGAGTCCGGGCTCGAGGGCATCGAGGTCGTGGGGCGCGAGCATCCTGATGTCGTGATGATGGACGTGCAGATGCCCGAGATGAACGGCATCGAGGCGACTGCCGTCATCAGTGAGCGTTGGCCCGAGGTCAAGATCCTGGCCGTCACGACGCTCGACGGCAGCGATACCGTGCTTCCGATGCTGAGTGCCGGTGCGTCGGGGTATCTGCTGAAGGACTCCAGCGCGGCGAGCATTCTCGAGGGTGTGCGGGAGGTGTACAGCGGGGCGAGCTCACTGTCACCACGCATCGCTTCGCTGCTGATCAAGCACGTGCGCGACACCGAGCCGGTGGGTGGCGACGACTCGCTCGAGGCGCTCACGGATCGCGAGCAGGAAGTGCTGCAGCGCCTCGCGCAGGGCATGTCGAACGCTGAGATCGCACGCACGCTGATCGTGTCGGAGGGAACCGTGAAAGCGCACCTCGGCCGCATCATGTCGAAGTGGCACGTTCGCGATCGCGTGCAGATCCTGGTCACGGCAGCGCACGCCGGCCTGGTCGACTTCCGCTGAGGTCAGGGTCTGCTGAGATCAGGCTCGCGCTGAAATCGGACTCGACGGTCGCGTCCCGCTAGGCCGGATTGCGCTGGGACCTGTTCGCTGCTCGGATCCCGCTGTAAGTTCGACCGGACCGCAGGCGCGCGAGACAGCCAGCGGCCAGGTCGCTCGTCAACCCGTTCGGGCGAGGCGTGTCGGTAGCCGATCGGCGGGGAGGCTGAGTTTCGGGGTGCGCCAGCGTTGTGCGGGGTCCCACCACCTCGGCCCGCGAATCTCTGGGAGTCCGTCGGTCATGCGGATCTCCCACTGGGAGGTGTCGAGACTTCGGTGATGCCACCAGCACAACGGCACACCGTTATCCGTATGCGTCGGCCCACCCCTGGCGTGCTCGGTGACGTGGTGGATCTCACACCAGGACGCGGGGACGTGGCAGCCGGGGATCAGGCATTCTTTGTCACGCGCGATGATCGCCCGCCGGTGGTGCACGGTGAACACCCTGTCCGTGGTCGTGATCCCGATGATCCTGCCCTCATCGAACAAGACCCGCTGGATCACCCCGCTGCACGCGGCCTGGGCCGCGACGGACACGGGGACGTGCGCGCCGGAACCGAGAATCGTCGCCCACCCGCCGTTGTCAGCAGCCATGCCACCAACACCACCTGCACCTGCACCTGCACCTGCACCTGCACCTGCACCTGCACCTGCACCTGCACCTGCACCGAAGGCTGACCCGTGCGCGAGGTCTTTCGCGTCGACGGTGACGACGAGCACGGGTGAGGCCCCGCCCAGGGTGGGCATGTCTTTGTGTCGAGCCGCGATCGCGAGCGCCGCAGCGAGAGCGTCATGGCGTTTCTGCGCCGCAGTGCGGTCGTCGAGCACGCTCCGCTCATCCGAGTTGAACGGATCGCCGGCATCGTCACCTCCTGCGTTCGGAAAGGTGTCCGACCCGGCATCCGCGTCGAAGCCCTCGGCGAACCCTCCTGAGCCCGCATCGGCATCGGCATCCATATCGGCGTCAGCACGCGCATCCGCCCTGGCATCCGCACGCGAATCCGTGCCGCTGCTGGGGGTGAAGAACACTCCCGGCATGGGCGGGCCGTCGCCTTTGGGGTTGAGGAACGCGTCGATGATGAGCTGGAACTGGGCAGCGACATCCGGGGTCAGATACCCGCGGATCGCGTGCACACCATCCTTCAGACGGCCGATCGTGATGCCCCGCCGCCGCCTCGCGTCCTCATCTTTGGGTTCTTCCCCATCGGGGTCGAACATCGACGCGAGATCCTCGGCCAGAGCTCTCAGATCCTCCGTCGTCGGCGACGGACCCGGCTCGTCCGGGTCGACTTCGGGGCCGACCTCCAGATCGGGGTCGACCTCGAGGCCGTGCCCGCGTGCGGCCCCCGCCAACGCCACATCCGCCGCCAGCCGCTGATCCACACTGAGCCGGTCCCACACCCGCTCGATCGGGCCTGTCGCGGCAAGAAACCCGTCCACCCCGATCACCCCGTCGAGCAGCGCCGTCCGCAACTCCGGCCACCTTGCGGGAAGCCGCTCCCCCGACACCAGACTCACGTCCCGCCGGACCCGGTCGACGACCTTCCCCACCCGGGTCGCACCCCGCGCATCCAGGAGCACCGTCCGCTGCAACAGCTCGTTCTCACCGCGACAGCCCGCGGAGTGCGGGAAACCGCCCACCTCGCCGGTCGCGACGGTCTCGACGACCACCGCCTCCACCCGCCGAAACGCCGCCCCCGCCGCCACGAGAACTCCCACTCGCTCGGCATCCGACAATCCCGCCAACCTGTCGTCGGACAGCACCGAATCGAGGTTGGCGATGACCCGATCCAGGATGTCCGCGGTGCTGTTCATACCCCTCAGTCAACCCGCCACCACCGACATCCAGCACCCGAAACCGGTCGTATTTACCCCAGTTGAAAGCGATATTCCGATCTCCCAGCACAGTGCACCACCCCCGTGCAGCCAGCGGTCACGAAACGGCGAAAGAGCCAGAGAAAACAGGACAGCCGAGAAGGAGGAGCACCATCGCCACCGTCACCATCACCATCACCGGCGAGAGGGCTCTGCTTTCATGAAGACGTCGACAGCGTCTTCGCTCTCCAAAACGAAGCCGTGCCGCTCGTAGAGACGACGTGCCGCGCTGGCCTGCAGCACGTTGAGCCGAAAGGGTCGCGTGCCGTCGGTGTCTGTGAGCAGATGGGCGAGCACGGCTGCCCCGATCCCGCGGCCCTGCGAGTGCGGCGCGAGATAGAAGTGCTCGATCCAGAGCGCGTCGGGTTCGCTCCTCACCGCCACCAGACCGACGTCTTCGCCGTCGACGACGATCACGCGGGTGTTCTCGGCAACGAACGCGTCGAGGAAGCGCTGCCGCACGCGCACCGGGTCATATCGGCCCAGTCGCTCGAGGTCAGGTCTCATCACGACCGCTCGCAGCTCCGCCATCCAGGAGGCATCAGAAAGGCCGCTCGCTCGAAGACTCCATCCCGCTGACACAGCATCCATCCAACCATCAGGCGCAGCGGGCCCAGCCGGGCGGCACACCCTGCAACGCGCAGAACCCGACGCACCCCGCACAGCAGCCCAACCACGACCGGCATCCGCAGCATCCGCTCCCCGCACGCCCGGCCGGGCACAGCCTGCGCACACATCCGCACCGCGCACCGCATCCGCGTCTAGAGGGCGAGCAGCACGATGCCGCCGGCGACGACCGCGGAAGCCGCCAGACGCCACCCCGGCCTGCTCTCCTTGAGCGCGAACACCCCGAAGAGGCTGACCAGCACGACACTGACCTCGCGCAGCGGCGCGACCAGGGCCACCGGAGCGATCCGGATGGCCGTGAGCACCAGGATGTACGACAGCGGCGACAGGATGCTGAAGGCCACGATGCGGCGCCACTGCGTGCGGCCGAGCGAGCGGACTGCCGCCCACCGGCCGCGAACGCCCAGCGAGTAGAACGGGATCTCGAGCAGCATCGTGCCGACCATGAAGGCGACGGGTGACAGGTTCCAGGTGCGCACGGCATGCGCGTCCCAGATCGTGTAGATCGCGATCGCCACACCCGTGAGAAGCCCGAAGACGAGCCCGAGATCCAGCGAGCGGCCCCGCTCGGGGCGCCCCCGGTCGACGAGCCCGATCGCGACGACTCCGACGATGATCGCGGCGACGCCCACCAGGGCGACGGCGGACGGCCGCTCACCGAACAGCAGGATGGCGACGATCACCGAGAGGAACGGACCGGTTCCCCGGGCTGTCGCGTAGACGGTCGAGAGGTTGCCCTCGCGGTATCCCCGCTGCAGCACCGCCATGTATGCCACATGGAGCACCCCGGACACGCCGACCCCCAGGGTGAAAGCCAGCAGGTCATCGGTGCCGAGACCGCCCGTGAAGGGGATGACTCCGATCCACACGACGGTTCCGCCGACGGCGCCCCACCACAGGAACGGCGTTCCGGCCTTGCTCACGCCGTGGGCGACGATGTTCCAGGCGGCGTGGGTGATCGCTGCGGCGATGACGAGAGCGAAAGCGAGAGGAGACATGAGAGACCCTTCCGTTCATCGCGGGCGCGACGAACAGGGTCCTCCGGGCTTTTGTCCTGTCAGATGACGGCACCCCTGCGGAGGGGCGCCGTGGCGCCGCTCGGACCAGACGGGACGAACCCCGGAACCCTAGGCGCTATCGAGAGCGACAGTAACCGCCGTGAGTGTCCGGGAGGTGAACGGCACGCCCCTTCCACGCGACGGGATCGTCGTCGTCCGCACGGCGATTACGATCGAAGGACCGCCCCTGCAGGAAGGCCCCCATGCCCGTCACCCCGGACGCTCTCGCCCACGCCGAGGATCTCGCCGACTTCGTCGCCGCCTCGCCCTCGAGCTATCACGCCGCCGCAGAGGTGGCCAGGCGACTCGAGGATGCCGGGTTCGCGCGCCTCGAAGAGGAACAGGCCTGGGAGGTGACCCCTGGCGGACGCTACGTCGTCGTCAGGGACGGCGCCGCGATCGCGTGGACGGTGCCGGCGGATGCCACCGCCACCACACCCGCACACATCCTCGGCGCTCACACCGACTCCCCCGGCTTCAAGCTCAAGCCGCAGCCGACGACGGGGTCGAAGGGCTGGCTGCAGGTTGCCGTGGAGGTGTACGGCGGTCCTTTGCTCACCTCCTGGCTCGATCGCGAACTGCGCCTCGCGGGACGCTTGGCCCTCGCCGACGGACGGGTGGTGCTCGCCGACACGGGAGCGCTGCTGCGCCTCCCCCAGCTCGCGATCCACCTCGACCGTGACGCGAACACGAGCCTCGCGCTCGACAAGCAGTTCCAGACGCAGCCCGTCTGGGGCCTCGGCGACCCGACGCAGGCGGACATCCTCGCCGAGCTCGCCGAGTCGGCCGGAGTCACGGCATCCGACATCCGCGGGTACGACGTCGTGATCGCCGACACGGCACGCGGGGCGGTGTTCGGCAAGGATCGCGCGTTCTTCGCCTCCGGTCGTCTCGACGACCTCGCGTCGGTGCACGCCGGGGTGGTCGCACTCGAGACGATCGACACCGCGGCATCCGGACCGATCGCGATCCTGGCGGCATTCGACCACGAGGAGCTCGGCTCGAACTCGCGCTCCGGCGCGGCCGGCCCTCTGCTCGAGGACATCCTCGGACGCGTGTACGACGCGCTCGGCGCCGACGCCTCCGAGCGTCGCCGCGCCCTGTCGTCGTCGTGGTGCCTGTCGAGCGACGTCGGCCATTCGGTGCACCCCAACTACGTGCACAAGCACGACCCCGTGGTGCAGCCGGTGCTCGGGTCAGGCCCGATCCTCAAGCTCAACGCCAACCAGCGATACGCGACGGATGCCATCGGCTCCGCCGCCTGGCGCGACTGGTGCGACAGCGCCGACGTGGTCACGCAGGAGTTCGTGTCGAACAACAACGTGCGCTGCGGGTCGACGATCGGCCCGATCACGGCGACGCGTCTCGGCATCCGCACGGTCGACGTCGGCATCCCGATCCTGTCGATGCACTCGGCCCGTGAGCTCGCCGGTGTCTCGGACCTGCACGACCTCACCCGAGTCGCCGGGGCTTTCTTCGCCGGCTGAGCCTCGCAGTGCCCTCACCGGGCCTGCGCAGTGCCAGGATGATGGCATGACGGACATCAAGCCTGCTCTCATCGAGCGCGCGGGCATCGAGATCATCCCCGAATCCGAGCGCACGGCGAAGCCTCGCGACCTGTTCTGGCCGTGGTTCGCGGCCAACGTGTCGGTGTTCGGCATGTCGTACGGGTCGTTCGTGCTGGGCTTCGGGATCTCGTTCTGGCAGGCGACGATCGTGTCGGTCATCGGCATCGTGGTGTCGTTCCTGCTGTGCGGACTCATCGCGATCGCCGGCAAGCGCGGCTCTGCACCGACCATGGTGCTCTCCCGTGCCGCCTTCGGCGTGCAGGGGCAGAAGGTGCCGGGCATCGTCTCGTGGCTGACCTCGATCGGCTGGGAGACCTTCCTCGCGATCATGGCCGTGCTCGCCACAGCCACCGTCATCACGCAGCTGGGCGGTGACGGCGACAGCATCGCGCTCAAGATCACCGCCACCGTCATCGTCGCCGCTCTGATCGTCGTGGCCTCGGTGCTCGGGTATCACACGATCATGAAGCTGCAGTCGGTGCTCACCTGGGTCACCGGCGCCGTGACGATCCTGTACATCGTCCTCGCCGCGCCCAGCATCGACCTCGCCGCCGTCATGGCGCGCCCGGATGGCGGCCTCGGCCAGGTCGTCGGCGCACTGGTGATGGTCATGACCGGCTTCGGTCTCGGCTGGATCAACATCGCCGCCGACTGGTCGCGCTATCAGAAACGCACGGCATCCGATGGGGCGATCGTCGCCTGGAACACGATCGGCGGCTCGGTCGCGCCCGTGATCCTCGTCGTCTTCGGTCTGCTGCTCGCGGGATCCGACGACGACCTCAGCGCCGCGATCGCCGCCGACCCGATCGGCGCCCTCGCCACGCTCCTGCCTCTCTGGGTGCTCGTGCCGTTCCTGCTCACCGCCGTGCTCGCGCTCGTCTCGGGCGCCGTGCTGGGCATCTATTCGTCGGGCCTCACCTTGCTGAGCCTCGGCATCCGCATCCCCCGCCCGTCGGCCGCGGCGATCGACGGAGTGATCCTCACGATCGGCACGATCTACGTGGTGTTCTTCGCCACCGACTTCCTCGGTCCGTTCCAGAGCTTCCTCATCACGCTCGGAGTGCCGCTGGCCTCGTGGGCCGGCATCCTGATCGCCGACATCCTCCGGCGCAAGAAGGACTACGACGACGAGGCGCTGTTCGACAGCCGCGGCCGATACGGCGCTTGGGACTGGATCTCGATCGGCACGATGGTCGTCGCCAGCGTCATCGGCTGGGGCTTCGTGCTCAACGGCTTCGCCGATGCCGCCCCGTGGAACAACTGGCAGGGCTATCTGCTCGGCCTCGTCGGCGGAGTCGACGGCGACTGGGCCTACGCGAACCTCGGAGTGTTCTTCGCGCTGGTGCTGTCGTTCGTCTTCACCTGGTTCGCTCGCGCCGGACGCATCCGCGCCCAGGAGGCCGCTGCGTGAGCACCGAGTCCTGGCTGGTCGTGATCGACCCGCAGGCGATCTTCGCCTCGCCCGACTCGGCCTGGGCATCACCGTTCTTCGGCGATGTGATGCCCCGCATCCGCGAGCTCGCCGAGTCGTTCGGCGAGCGCGTGATCGTGACGCGCTGGATGCCGACCGCCGACCGCTCGACGTCGTGGGGCGCCTACTTCGCCGCGTGGCCGTTCGCAGACCAGCCGTCCGGCGACCCACTGTTCGACCTGGTTCCCGATGCGGTCGACCTGTCGCCGCACGCGACCCTCGATCTGCCGACGTTCGGCAAGTGGGGCTCCGCCATCGAAGAGGTCGTGGGCCGGGGCCCGCACGTCGTGCTGGCGGGAGTCTCGACCGACTGCTGCGTCATCTCGACGGCGCTGGCCGCAGCGGATGCCGGGGCGCACGTGACGATCGCGGCCGACGCGTGCGCCGGATCGACGGCCGAGAACCACGCAGCCGCGATCCGGATCATGGGTCTCTACCCGCCGCAGATCACGATCACCGACACGGCCGCGGTGCTCGCCGAGCGCTAGCCCATCGCGCGCACGGCCGCGGCGATGTCGGCGGGCGACCCCCGCCAGGGTGCTCCGTGTCCGGGAAGCACCCAGGATGCCGACACGGCCGCCAGCCGGTCGAGAGAGGCATCGGCCTCTTGCGGCTCGTCCGTGAACGGCGCGGGCTGAGGGCCCACACGCCCCGTCAGCACGTGGCGCGTGGTCAGCGCGTCGCCGACGAAGACCGCGTCCGCCGCAGGAATGTGCACCGCGATGCTGCCGGGCGAATGACCCGGCATGCCGATGACGATCGGAGATCCGGGGAGATCGAGCACCTGGCCGTCGGCGACGGTCACGACCTCTGACACGTGCCGCGTGCGCAGTGCGTTCTTGCGCACGCTGTAGGCGAAGAACCCGAGCGTCGGACCGATGCGGGCCGGCCCCATCGGGGTCTTCGGCTTCTCGCCCGTGCGCACCCGATGCGCATCGGCACTGTGCACGAAGACCGGCACGTCCGCTTCGCTGCGCAGTCGCTCGGCGAAGCCGATGTGGTCGCCGTCGCCGTGGGTGAGGACCAGACCGCGGATGTCGGAGAGCGGGCGGCCGATCTCGGTCAGCTTTCTCTGGAGATCGTTCCAATGACCGGGCAGACCCGCGTCGACGAGCGTGATCCCCTCGGGCAGGTCGACCAGATAGGAGGCGACGACGTCGTTGCCGAGTCGATGCAGGTGCGGTGCGAGCTTCATGGTCATCCCTTTCGCAGTGGTCTATGATGGCTACAGTACGTAGCTATCATAGCTATTGTCAATAGCCATGAAGGAGTCTCGGATGCCGACCCCCGAACGAACCTCGCTCGCGGCCATCGTCGACGCCGGCCGCGACATCCTCGAATCAGCCGGGCCGGCAGGACTCACGATGCAGGCTGTCGCCGAGCGCGTGGGCGTGCGGGCGCCCTCTCTCTACAAGCGGATCCGCGATCGCGAGGCCCTTCTGTCGGCGGTCGCGGAGGCCTCCGCCGATGCGCTGACGAGCAGGCTCGACACCGCGGGCGACGAACTCCCCCTCCTCGCCGCCGCGTACCGCGCCTTCGCGCACGAGCACCCCCAGGCGTTCCGCCTGCTGTTCACAGCATCCGCGCCCGAAGACGCCCTGCACCGCACCTCCGCTCCCGTGCTGCGCTCCTGCGCCGACCTCGTGGGGCCTGACCATGCTCTCGACGCCGCCCGCCTCTTCACCGCCTGGGCGACCGGGTTCCTGCAGATGGAGCTCGCCGGCATGTTCCGTCTGGGCGGCGACGTCGACCAGGCGTTCGACTATGCGATGGGTCGCATCATCGCCGGGCTCACGGCCGACTGACCACGCGGGCGAGCGGATGCCGATGCGGTGCCGGATGCCGATGTCGATGTCGATGTCGATGTCGATGTCGATGTCGATGTCGATGTCGATGTCGACCGGAATACTGCCATGATGATGCGCGGAGAGGGGTTTCCATGACCACGAGCGCGCACGAAGACGAATCCGTCGGCCCGAAGAAGGCTCGCCGTCCGTGGCACCGCACGAAGGTGGCGGTAGGGCTGGTCCTCCTTGTCACCGCCGTGGTGGCGATCATCGGCGCGCTCACCCCGTGGCCTTCTGCCATGCTCATCCGCTCGGTGTTCACGAAGGGCGGCGACGAGACCGCCGCCGAGATGGAGAAGCACGTCCCCGACACGAAGCTCACCGAGCAGCTCGACGTCGCCTATGCCGACGGCGGCGCCGACACCACCATGGACGTCTTCACGCCGGCATCCGCCACCGGGCCGCTGCCGACGGTCGTCTGGATCCACGGCGGCGCCTGGATCTCGGGGTCGAAGGAGAACGTCGATCCCTACACGCGCATCCTTGCGGCCGAGGGCTACACAACCATCGCGGTGAACTACACGATCGGGCCCGAGGGCGTGTATCCGCTCGCGGTGCACCAGCTCAACGACGCACTCGCATACATCGACGCGCACGCCGATGAGCTGAACGTCGATCCGAACCAGATCGTGCTCGCCGGCGACTCCGCCGGCGGCCAGCTGGCCAGCCAGATGGCGACTCTGATGACGAGCTCCGACTATGCCGAGATCATGGACATCACCCCGGCGCTGAAGGCCGAGCAGGTCGTGGCGACCGTGCTGAACTGCGGTGTGTACGACCTCGCGGCACTCGCGGCGCTCGACGGTGTCGTCGGCTGGGGCCTGAAGACGTCGATGTGGGCGTATGCGGGAACCAAGACCTGGGCGGAGGACTCGACCGGCTCGACGATGTCGACGATCGACTGGGTGACCGAGGACTTCCCGACGACGTACATCTCGGGCGGGAACGGCGATGGACTCACCTGGCTGCAGTCGATCCCGATGGCCAAGCGCCTCGATGAGCTGGGAGTCGATGTCACGACCCTGTTCTGGCCGGCGCCGCACGAGCCGGCCCTGCCGCACGAGTATCAGTTCCACCTCGACATGCCCGACGCCCAGACGGCGCTGCAGCAGACGATCGACTTCTTGAACGCCCACACCAACCGATGAGGGCGCCTTGTCCCGATCTGCACACAGTGCCACGTTCAGCAGCAGATCGGGCGCGGCGATCTACTTCATCGTGTCGAGGATGCCGACGAGGTCATCGAACGTCGTGAGCGGGTTGAGGATGGCGAAGCGGGTGTTCGGGCGCCCCGCGTGCGAGCTCGGCACCACGAATGCCCGCTGCGAGTGGAGCAGCTCGTCTGACCAGCGGTCGTAGTCGGCGCGCTCCCAGCCCTCGCGTTCGAAGACGACAACCGAGAGCTGCGGGTCACGCACGAGCCTCAGCTCGGGGCGGGCGGCGATCTCGGCGGCGATCCGCTGAGTCAGGGCGAGCGTCGCGCTCACGGCCTCGCGATAGGCGGTCACGCCGTAGGTCGCGAGCGAGAACCACAGCGGCAGCCCCCGAGGGCGGCGAGTGAGCTGGATCGAGTAGTCCGACGGGCTGAAGTCACCGGCGTCGGTCAGGGTGTCGAGGTATTCGGCGTGCTGCGTGTGCGCTCGACGCCCCGCATCGGGGTCGCGATAGAGCAGCGCGCAGCAGTCGAAGGGTGCGAACAGCCATTTGTGCGGATCGACGATCACCGAGTCGGCGCGCTCCACGCCCGCAAAGATGCCGCGGGCCTCGGGCGCCAGCATCGCGGTGAGCCCGTAGGCGCCGTCGATGTGCAGCCAGAAGTCGAACTCGTCTTTCAGGGCGGCGATGCCGGCGATGTCGTCGACGATGCCGAAATTGGTCGACCCGCCAGTGGCCACCACCGCGCAGATCTCGTCGCCGTGCTCGGCGAGCGCCTCACGCACGGCATCCGCCCTCAGCATGCCGTCGTCACCCGCGGGCACGAGCAGCACGTCGGCATCCATGACCTTCGCCGCCGACTTGTTCGAGGAATGCGCCTCGACGCTGCACACGATCTTCCACCGACGAGGGAGCTCTTTGCCCGCCTCGAGCAGCTTCGTCTTCGCCGCCTCGCGTGCGGCGACGAGCGCCGACAGATTGCCGATCGTGCCGCCCTGCACGAACACGCCACCGGCGGTGTCGGGGAGGCCGAACTCGGCGGCCAGGAACGACAGCACCTCGTTCTCGGCGTGCACGGCGCCTGCGCCTTCGAGCCAGCTGCCTCCGTAGAGGCCGGATGCCGAGACCACGAGGTCGAATGCGATCGATGCGATCGTCGGGGCGGTCGGGATGAACGACAGATACGACGGGTGGCTCGTCGTCAGGCAGGCCGGAGCGAGGATGTGCTCGAACACGCTGAGCGCCCGCTGCGAACCGAGACCGGCGTCGGTGATCGTCGTTCCGACCAGACGATCGAGTTCGGCCGGCGACTGGGGCTTGTCGAGAGGCACATCGGCCGCGAGCATCCGTCGTCGTGAGTAGTCGAGCACCGCGTCGACGATCGCCGTCGATTCGGCCGAGGCCGCGTGCATGCGTTCTGCTCCCATGAGCTGTCCTTACCTGAGGGTTTCTGCCGGCTGTGCGGGGTGTTCAGCGGGGTGTTCAGCGGGGTGTTCAGCGGGCTGTGCCGCGTCGGGCACGGGAGTGGCTGGCATCGGGACATCTCGCACCGGAACATCGAGCACCGCGGAGAGGGTGCGGCGGGCGAGATCGGCTCGATCGCGGGGCGCCCAGTGCACGAGCGAGTGGGCGCTCATGCCGTCGACCATGGCGAGCAGCATCCATGCCGACGAGTCGGGGTCTACCCTCAGCGGGTCTTCTCTCAGCACCGGGTCTTCGACGATCGCGCGGGCGATGAGGTCTTCGAGCGCGCTGTGCCAGAGGTCCATCTCGGTGCGCACTCTGGTGCCGAGCGCCTCGTTGCGGGCCCCCAGCGCCCACGACTGCACCCACACCATCGCGACGTCGTCGCGCGAGTCGTCGAGCAGCGTCTCGATGAGCCGCAGCAGGTTGGTGCGCAGGTCGACGCTCGGGTCATAAGACGCGATGACCTCGTCTCGCTCGGCCGCGACGATCGTGGTGAAGACCTCGGCGACGAAAGACTCCATCACCGGCCGGTAGTGCGCGACGAGAGCCGGCGTGACGCCGACCCTGGCCGCGACGGCACGCACGGTGAGGGCCTCGAGCCCGCTCTCTGCTGCGAGCGCGACGGCACCGTCGAGGATCGAGCGCTCGCGCTCTTCGGGCGGCAGCCGGCGGGGAGCGGCGGCTCTTGACGTGGTCTCCATCACGGGCTACCGTATCACTCGTTGATCACGTGTTCAATAGGGATCACGGCTCCTCATCCCCGAGGTCGCGATCAGCAGCGAGGGAGACAACCATGGCCTGGCACATGCCCGCCGAGACCGCACCGCACGACCGCACCTGGATGGCGTTCCCCGCCGAGGGGCCCACGCTGGGCGAGACGGCGGCCGAGCGCGACAAGGGCTATGACACGTGGACGGCCGTCGCCCACGCGGTCGCCGAGTTCGAGCCGGTCACCATGATCGTCGACCCGGCCGAGGTCGCCCGCGCTCGGCGGATGCTCAGCAGCAGCATCGACATCGTCGAGGCCCCGGTCGACGAGTTCTGGATGCGCGACTCCGGCCCGACCTTCGTGATCGACGACGAGCGGCCCGGCGTGCTCGGCGCGGTCGACTGGATCTTCAACGGCTGGGGCGCGCCGGCATGGGCGCAGTGGCAGAAGGCGGCGCAGCACGCGCGCATCATCGCAGGGGCCGTCGGCGCCGAGCTCGTGAGCTCGACCCTCGTGAACGAAGGCGGTGGAATCCACGTCGACGGCGAGGGCACGGTGCTGCTCACCGACACCGTGCAGCTCGACCCCCGCCGCAACCCCTACGCCGACAAGGCGCGCGTCGAGGCCGAGATGGCGCGCACGCTCGGGGCGACGACGGCCGTGTGGCTGCCTCGGGGCCTCACCCGCGACTACGACGACTTCGGCACCAACGGGCACGTCGACATCGTCGCGACGATCGTCTCCCCCGGCCGCCTACTGCTGCACGAACAGCAGAACCCCGAGCACCCCGACCACGCGGTGACCCGCGAGCTGCGCGCGCATCTCGCGCAGCAGACGGATGCAGCGGGTCGCCGCTTCGAGATCGTCGACCTGCCCGCGCCGGCGACTCTGCGCGACGACGAAGGGTTCGTCGACTGGAGCTACGTCAATCATCTGGTCACGAACGATGGCGTGGTCGCGTGCGGGTTCGGCGACGAGCAGGCCGATGCCGCGGCACGGGCGATCCTCGCCGACGTCTATCCCGGGCGCCGGGTCGTCACGGTTGATGCGCGTCCGCTGTTCGACCGCGGCGGCGGCATCCACTGCATCACCCAGCAGCAGCCGAGCGTGGGGGTTCCCGCATGATCGACGTGGTCGAGGCGTCCATCGCAGAGCTGCGGCGAGCGCTCGAGACAGGCACGACCACCGCCGTCGAGCTCGTCGACGCGTACCTCGCGCGCATCGACGCCTACGACGGCCCCGAGACCGAGACCGCTCTGAATGCGGTCATCGTCGGCAATCCCGACGCCCGCTCAGAGGCAGAGGCATCGGATGCACGTCGGGCGCGCGGCGAGACGCTCGGGCCCCTCGACGGCATCCCGTACACAGCGAAGGACAGCTACCTGGTGCGCGGGCTGACCGCGGCCGCCGGCAGCCCCGCCTTCGCCGACCTCATCGCGCAGCGCGATGCGTTCACGATCGAACGCCTGCGGTCGGGTGGCGCGATCTGCCTCGGGCTGACCAACATGCCTCCGATGGCGAACGGCGGCATGCAGCGCGGCGTCTACGGCCGGGCCGAGAGCCCATACAACGCCGACTTCCTGACCGCACCGTTCGCCTCGGGGTCGTCGAACGGCTCAGGCACCGCGACGGCGGCGAGCTTCGCAGCCTTCGGCCTGGGTGAGGAGACATGGTCGAGCGGTCGCGGCCCCGCCACGAACAACGCCCTCTGCGCCTACACCCCCTCACGCGGCGTGATCTCTACCCGCGGCAACTGGCCGCTCGTGCCGACCATGGACGTCGTCGTGCCGCACTCGCGCACGATGGCCGACCTGCTCGAAGTGCTCGACGTGATCGTCGCCGACGATGCCGAGGTGCGTGGCGACTTCTGGCGCGCACAACCATGGGTGACGCTGCCGAGTTCTTCCGACGTGCGCCCGGAGTCGTACTCCGCCCTGGCCGCCGAGGCGGCGACAGCTCTGCGCGGCATCCGCATCGGCATTCCGCGCATGTACATCAACGCCGACCCGCATGCCGGCACCGCCGCCGAACCGGGCATCGGCGGCCCCACAGGGCAGCGCATCGAGACGCGCGCCTCGGTGATCGCGCGCTGGGAAGCGGCACGACGCGACCTTGACGCCGCCGGCGCGACTGTGGTCGAGGTCGACTTCCCCGTGGTGACGAACTACGAGGGCGACCGACCGGGCGCACCCACCGTCGCGACGCGCGGTCTCGTGTCGCCGGAGTATCTGCGACGCGAGATCGTCGATCTGTCGGCGTGGGGGTGGGAGGACTTCCTGCAGGCGAACGGGGATCCGCGGCTGAACACGCTCGCCGCCGTCGACGGAGCGGGGATCTTCCCGCATCCGGAGGGCGCACTCCCCGACCGCTATACGGGTTTCGACGACGACATCGCCGAATACCCCGACTGGGTGCGCGCCAACCCGGGCGTCGGACTCGAAGACATTCCCGAGCTCGCAGACGGCCTGCGCGCGCTCGAGGAGACGCGTCGCGTCGACCTGGAAGAGTGGATGGACGAGCACGAGCTCGACGCGGTCGTGTTCCCGGCCGTCGCCGATGTGGGCCCCGCCGACATGGACGTGAACGCGGCCTCCGCCGACCTCGGCTGGCGCAACGGCACCTGGATCGCCAACGGCAACCTGACCGTGCGCCACCTCGGCATCCCGACCGTGACCGTGCCGATGGGACTCATGGCCGACATCGGCATGCCGATCGGGCTCACGTTCGCCGGCCGCGCATACGACGACACGGCCCTGCTGCGTCTCGCCGCCGCGTTCGAGGCGATCGGCGCTCCGGGCGAACGCCGCACCCCGCCGCCGCGCACGCCGAGACTCTGACCGCGCACCAGCGCGACATTTCACTATTGTGACGCTCGCCACGATTGTTATATGTTTGCCCTGTCCGTCACGACAGGAAGCGACCCATGAGCACCGAGAACAACGAGCGCGAGCTCGAGGCCGGCATCGTCACCGATCTGTCCGGCCGCATGACCTACGGGTCGTACCTGTCGCTCGACCAGTTGCTCACCGCGCAGAATCCGGTCAGCGTCCCCGAGCACCACGATGAGCTGCTGTTCATCATCCAGCACCAGACCACCGAGCTGTGGCTCAAGCAGCTGCTGCATGAGCTGTCGTCGGCCCGCGAGCTGCTCGCCAGCGATGACCTGCGCGAAGCGCTGAAGCGGGTCGCGCGGGTCAAGCGCATCCAAGACGTGATGACGCAGCAGTGGGCGATCCTCGCGACGCTGACCCCCACCGAGTACGCGCAGTTCCGCGGAGCGCTCGGCAATTCGTCGGGCTTCCAGTCGGTGCAGTACCGCGCTGTCGAGTTCGCCCTCGGCAACAAGAACGAGAAGATGCTCGGCGTCTTCGCCGACCACCCCGCGAACCTGGCACTGCTCACCGCCGAGTGGCACAAGCCCACGCTCTACGACGAGTTCCTCCGCTACGCCTCGCGCCGCGGCCTGCCGATCCCGGCCGAGATCCTCGAGCGGGACGTGCGTCTCCCGTACCGCGAGACCCCCGAACTGGTGCCCGCGATCCGCGAGATCTACCAGAACCACCAGCAGCACTGGGACCTCTACGAGGCCTGCGAAGACCTGGTCGACCTCGAAGACAACTTCCAGTTCTGGCGCTTCCGCCACTTGAAGACCGTCGCCCGCACGATCGGCATGAAGGTCGGCACCGGCGGCTCGAGCGGAGTCGGATTCCTGCAGCGCGCCCTCGATCTGACGTTCTTCCCCGAGCTCTACACCGTGCGCACCGAGATCGGCGGCTGATGAAGGCGGCGACCTTCTTCGACGGCGAAGGATGGCGCGACGGCATCATCGACCTCGACGGTGAGCGGATGCTGCTGCGCGACGAGCCGCCGGCATCCGATCTGCCCTTCTCCGATCGGCCGAGGCTCGACGGCGTGATCATCGGCGGCTTCACCGACCACCACGTGCACCTGCAGCTCGTGGACCATGCGCTGCTGCACCGGTCGACGCTGGGTCGCGTGGTCGATCTCGGCGCGAACCCCGCGGTCATCGCCACGCTCTCCGCCGCCCTGCGCGGGGCAAAAATCGCATCCGCAGATCCCTGCGGGGCCAAAAACGCATCCGAATCGACGTTCTCCGGTGCGTTTTTGACCCCGCACGGAATGACGACCCCGCACGAGACTCCGCGCCGGACATCGCACCCCGTCTCGGTCGAGTTCGCCGGCGCGTTCCTCACTCCCGTCGGCGGCTACCCGAGCGACCGCCACTGGGCCCCCGCCGGATCGTTCCGCGAGATCGCCGACACCGCAACCGCCGAACGCGCGGTGGGCGAAATGGCGGATGCCGGAGCATCCTGCATCAAGGTCGCGAGCAACAGCTCCGCCGGGCCCGTCTTCAGCGACCTCCTGTTCCGCGCGATCGTCGAGGCCGCTGCCGCACGCGGCCTCCCCGTCGTGGCACACGTGGAGGGAGCAGGCGAAGCTCGGCGCACAGCCCTTCTCGGCGCCGCGCGCCTCGCTCACGCCCCGTTCACCGAGCGCCTCGACGATGCCGAACTCGTCGCCCAGGCGGCGTCCGTCTCGTGGATCTCGACGCTCGCGATCCACGACGCCGACGGCGAGACACGCTCCACGGCCGTCGACAACGTCCGCCGCTTCCACGAGGCCGGCGGCACCGTGCTCTACGGCACCGACATGGGCAACGGACCGACACCCGTCGACCTCAACCCCGCCGAGCTCGCCGCCCTCCGCGACGGAGGCATCGACGGCACCGACCTGCTGCGCGCTCTCGCACCGCAGAATCCCCTCGATCCCGCATCCTTACTGCTCCGGCTCCCCGCCACAGACGCCGATCCGACACTCGCCCGCCCGCTGACCAGCGCCGATCTGAAGGCTTGACATGACAGACACCCGCGACGCCGCGACCATCGAACGCTCGCTCCTCGACCTCGCCGGCGCCCTCGACGCCGCCGACCCGTTGCACGCCCACCTCGACGCATTCGCGGATGCTCCGGGCGTCGGCGCCTACCTCGACGGCAACTCGCTCGGACGACCGCTGAAAGACACTCCTGAGAAGCTCGCGGCGTTCGTGCGCGACGACTGGGGTACCCGCCTGATCCGCTCGTGGGACGAGCAGTGGATGGCGCTGCCGATGGAACTCGGCGATCGCATCGGCAGCCTCACGCTCGGCGCCGCTGCAGGCCAGACCGTCGTGGCCGATTCGACCAGCGTGCTCATCTACAAGCTGATGCGCGCCGCCGCGACCGCCGACCCGTCGCGCACCGAGCTCGTGATCGAGGCCGGCAACTTTCCCACCGACCGGTTCATGGCCGAGGGCGTCGCCGCCGAGACCGGCATGACGGTGCGCTGGATCGAGCCCGACCCGGTGCTCGGGGTGCAGATCGCCGACGTCGTCGCCGCCGTCTCAGAACGCACGGGCCTCGTCTCGCTCAGCCACGTCGACTACCGCTCCGGCGCCCTGGCCGACATGCCCGGCATCACGACCGCGGTGCACGAGGTCGGCGCCCTGATGATGTGGGACCTCTGCCACTCGGCCGGCGTGATCCCGATGCAGCTCGACGCCTGGGGCGTCGACATGGCGGTCGGATGCACGTACAAGTACCTCAACGGCGGCCCCGGCTCGCCGGCGTTCGCGTATCTGCGACGGGAACACCAGGGCGTGCTGCGTCAGCCGATCCAAGGCTGGTGGAGCGCCGCAGACATCTTCGCGATGGGACCGCAGTACGCGCCGGCCGGCGACATCCGGCAGCTGCTCAGCGGCACTCCCCCGATCACCTCGATGCTGGCGATGCAGGGCATGCTCGACCTCATCGAGCAGGCGTCGATCGAGGCGATCCGCGAGAAGTCGCTCTCCCTCACCGACTTCGCCGTGCGGGCCTACGACGAGGCCCTCGCCCCGCTCGGCGTGCGGCTGCTCAGCACGCGCGATGCCGCACTCCGAGGAAGCCACGTCACGATCGGCCACCCCGACTTCCGGGCGGTGACGCAGCGTCTGTGGGCCGACGGCATCATCCCCGACTTCCGCTTCCCCGACGGCATCCGCCTGGGGCTCTCGCCGCTCAGCACCTCGTACGTCGAGACGCTCACCGGCGTCCTCGCCGTGCGCGACGCCCTGGAGTCGCATGACCGCTGACACGGTCGCCGACGCAGCCATGGTCGCAGCCACGAACAGCAGCAGCGGCACCGACGCCGCCGTGGGCCCCGTGCTCGACGATATCGATGCACGCCCCGGCAGCACGGCATCGCTGCTGCGCACCCTGGTGGGGCTGTATCTGCGACCCCTCGGCGGCTGGATCTCGGCGGCCGATCTGGTCGCGCTCGCCGGCGATCTCGGCATTCCCGCGGCCCAGGCACGCACCGGCGTCACCCGCCTCAAGCAGAAGGGGCTGCTGCTCGCCGAGCGCAGACACGCAGTCGGCTATCGGCTCAATCCGGATGCCGCCACGATGCTCGAGCGGGGCGATCGACGCATCTTCGAGATGCGCGAGATGACCGATGCCGACAGCTGGTGCCTCATCTCGTTCTCGATGCCCGAGAGCGCCCGCGCCACGAGGCACCAGCTGCGCCGCCGCCTGCAGTGGATCGGCGCGGGCGTCGTGTCTCCCGCCCTGTGGATCTGTCCTGGACACCTTCAGGACGAGGTTCTCGAGATCGTCGACGACCTCGACGCCAGCGAGTGGGTGACGCTGTTCCAGGCCGGCACTCCGACGACCGCGCGCACCCTGCCGGAGGCGGCCGCGGACTGGTGGGACCTCGACGCCCTGCGCACCGAGCACCTCGAGTTCCAGTCCTCGCTCGAGACGCTTGCGCACGCACCGTTCGCCGCCTACGTGCAGCTGATCGACCGCTGGCGTGTGCTGCCCTACGTCGATCCGGGCCTGCCGCCCTCGATGCTGCCGGCTGACTGGCCGGGCAGGCGCAGCGTCGCCGAGTTCCTGCGGCTGTCGACGGAGCTGTCGGATGCCGCGTGGCAACGCGTGCGCGAAGTCACCGGAGCGGACGCCACACGGGCACAACTCACCTCGGCGGCGCGGTCGTAGCCCGCACCACCAGCCGCGTCGGCAGGATCACGTGCATCTCGTCGATCTCCTGCCCCGAGAGCAGCGTGAACACCATGTCTGCTGCGACGGCCCCGAGTTTGCGCATCGGCTGCTGGATCGTCGTGAGCGGCAGCGCCCTTCTGGTGGCCTCCGGCACGTCGTCGAACCCGATCACCGACAGATCGTCCGGAACCCGCAGACCCAGCTCGTGGGCGACATCGATCACCGCGATCGCCGAGAGATCGTTCGCCGCGAAGATCGCCGTCGGTCGAGACGCACCGCTCAGCATGATGCGTGCCGACTCCCTGGTGGCATCGAGCTCATAACGCCCGACGCCGACGAGTGACGGATCGAGTGGGATCCCCGCGTCGGAGAGGGCCCTGCGGTAGCCGGCGTCTCGGAGCCCGGCAGATCTGAGATCGGGTCGGCCCGCGACGAAGCCGATCCGGCGGTGGCCCAGCTCGATCAGGTGTCTGGTCGCGGCGAGCGCGCCGCCGAAGCTGTCGGATTCGACCGTGGGCAGATCAGCCCGGCCCGTGTGGGGATCGATCGCGACCACCGGGATCTCGGTGCCGGCGCTGACGACCGTCGGGGTGACCATGATCGCCGCATCGATCAACGTGCCTGAGAGCCTGCTCAGCGATCGCCGCTCCCAGCCGTCGCCTGCGCCGAGGTGCGACCCGCTGTAGGCGAGCAGGTCGAACGCCGTGTCGTGCACGGCCGAGCCGACGCCTTTGAGGATCTCGGCGCTGAAGGGCTCGAAGTCCGCCAGGAGCACGCCGATCACACCCGTGCGCCGCGCCCTCATGCTGCTCGCGACGAGGCTCGACTCGTAGCCGAGCTCCTTCACCGTGTCGAGGACGCGCTGCACTGTGGCATCCGCGATCCCGTATCGGCCGTTCACCGCCTTCGAGACGGTCGACACCGACACTCCTGCCGCTTTCGCGACGTCGTGGATCGTCGTTCGTGCCCCCATGACACGCCAGCGTAGCCGCGCGCCGTGAGACATGGAAACTGTTTTCGAAAACGTTTGACGATTCTCTCGGCCGACAGAAGACTCATCCCACTGCGGTCTCACCCGAGTGTCCGCATGCGCCCCGCAACGACGCGGTGCGCAACTCGATGAGGAGAACGATCACATGAACAGCAGAAGGCTCCCCCTCGCCTCCGCGGTCGCAGCAATGGCCGTCGGAGCGCTCGCGCTCTCGGGCTGCACCGCAGACTCGTCTGGCACCGGCGACGGCGGCGACACCAGCATGACCCTCTGGCACAACTCCACGACCGGCCCAGGGGTGGAGTTCTGGGAACAGACGGTCGCCGATTTCGAGAAGGACAATCCGGGTGTCACGATCGACATCCAGTCGATCCAGAACGAGGATCTCGACGGCAAGCTGCAGACGGCCCTCAACTCGGGAGACGCTCCCGACATCTTCCTGCAGCGCGGCGGCGGCAAGATGGCCGCGATGGTGAAGGCCGGCCAACTGAAGGACCTCACCGATGCGATCTCCGGCCCCGCAGCCGAAGAGATCCCCGACGCCTCCTACGGGGCGAACAGCCTCGACGGCAAGATCTACGCCATGCCTGTCGCCGTGCTGCCCGGCGGCCTCTTCTACAGCCAGGACCTCTTCGATCAGGCGGGGATCACCGAGAACCCGACGACGCTCGACGAGCTCGAAGAGGCGACGGTCGCACTCAAGGGCGCCGGCATCGACCCGATCGCGCTGGGCGCGAAGGACGCCTGGCCGGCCGCGCACTGGTACTACTGGCTCGCCTTGCGCGAGTGCAGCTCGGACACCCTCGCCAAGGCCGCCGACGAGATGGACTTCACCGACGAGTGCTGGGTACGCGCCGGTGAAGACCTGAAGGAGTTCGCCGAGACCGAGCCCTTCAACTCGGGCTTCCTGACGACCCCCGCTCAGCAGGGCGCAGGCAGCTCTGCGGGCCTGATCGCCAACCACCAGGCCGCCATGGAGCTCATGGGCGCGTGGAACCCCGGCGTCATCGGCTCTCTCACCCCTGACGAGAAGCCGCTGGCCGACCTCGGCTGGTTCCCGTTCCCCGAGGTCGACGGCGGAGACGGCGAACCCGGTTCGATGATGGGCGGCGTCGACGGCTACTCGTGCTCGGTCGATGCACCCGACGCCTGCGTCGACTTCTTGAACTACATCGGCACCTCGGACGTGCAGACGGCGTACTACAAGGCCTTCAACGCCCCGCCGGTCAACACCGTCGCGCAGGAGGCCGTCACCGAGCCCTACCTGCAGACGATCCTCGAGGCGTACAACGCGGCTCCGTACGCGACGCAGTGGCTCGACACGGTCTACGGCCAGAACGTGGGCAATGCGTTGAACGTCGCGGTGGTCGATCTGCTCGCGGGCAACAGCAGCGCCGAGGACCTGGTCAAGGCTGTGCAGGATGCCGCAGCGAAAGCGTGACACGCGTGCCCGGCTGGAAGTGATGCTTCTGGCCGGGCCCGCCCTGCTCGTCTTCCTCGCCTTCGTCATCTTCCCGGTGCTGATGGCGGCGTACTACGGGTTCTTCAGCTGGCAGGGCTACGGCCCGCCCACCGATTTCGTCGGGTTGAAGAACTACCTCACGATCCTTCAGGATCCCCTCTTCCACGACGCGCTCGCGCACAACGGCTTCATCCTGGTGTTCTCCCTCGTGCTCCAGGGTCCGGTCGCCATCGTGCTGGCGCTGCTGCTGAACCGCAAGATGCGAGGCCAGTCGCTGATCCGCGTGCTGATCTTCGTGCCCTACGTGATCTCCGAGGTCGTCGTGGGCACGGGGTGGAGCCTGATGCTGCAGACCAACGGCGCGCTCAACGCGATGCTGACCAACATGGGTCTGGGTTTCCTGGCGACCGACTGGCTGTCGGACCCCGGGATCGCGATCTGGACGCTGATGGCGATCATCACCTGGAAGTACGTCGGCTTCGCGGTCATCCTGTTCCTCGCCGGACTGCAGGGCATTCCCGAGGAGCTGAACGAGGCCGCGGCCATCGACGGCGCGTCCTACTGGCAGATCCAGTGGCGGATCACGCTGCCGCTGCTCGCACCCACCCTGCGCATCTGGGCGTTCCTGTCGATCATCGGCTCGCTGCAGCTGTTCGACCTCGTCTACATCATCTGGGGGCAGTACATCGCATCCACCGCCGGCACCTCGACCATGGCGACCTACATGGTCTCTGAGGGGCGCAACGCCGGCAACTACGGCTACGGCAATGCGGTCGCGGTCGTGCTCTTCCTCATCTCGCTCGTGGTCGCCCTCATCTATCAGCGCGCGGTGCTGCGCAAGGACACGGACGGCGCTCTCACCGGCGCATCGGGCAGGAAGAAGAACGCCCGATCGCGTGCGCGGCAGAACACCGCGCTGCAGGATGCCGGCGCAGACGTCGACACGGCTGCAGACGCCACCACACAGAAGGAGTCCGTCCGATGACCGCCACCTCGGTGCTCGTCACCCAGCGCAAGGCTCGCTCGGGTCGCGCCGCGAAGCCTCGGCTGCCGTGGGCAAACCCCGCCGTGTACTTCGTCGCGCTGATCGCGGTCGGTCTGATGCTGGCGCCCATCGCCTACATCATCACCGGCGGGTTCCGCACGAACGCGCAGATCACGACCGATCCATCCGGGTTCCCGCAGCCGTGGGTGGTGTCGAACTACCTCGACGTTCTCACCGGCAGCGTGTTCTGGCGGCTCGTGGGCAACTCGACGATCGTCGCGCTCGCGACCACCGTCGGCACGGTGGCCCTGGGGCTGATGGCGGCGTACGTGCTCGCTCGGTACCGGTTCGCCGGCCGCGGGGTGCTCTATGCGTTCTTCGCCGCCGGGCTGATGTTCCCCCTGACCGTGGCGATCACCCCGCTCTACATCGTGGTGCGCAGTCTCGGCCTGATGAACTCGCTCGGCGGAGTGATCCTGCCCCAGATCGCGTTCGCGCTGCCGACGACGATCATCATCCTCGTGCCGTTCCTGCGCGCGATCCCCGACGAGATCCAGGAGGCCGCGTTCATCGACGGATGCAGTCGCATCGGGTTCTTCTGGCGGATGGTGCTACCGCTTTCGCTCCCCGGAGTCATCACCACCGGCATTCTGGCGTTCATCGGCAGCTGGAACGGCTACCTCCTGCCGCTGTTCATCCTCAACGACGATGCCGCGTTCACGCTGCCGCTCGGCGTGCAGTCCTTCGCATCCCAATACTCCGTGGACACCGCGAAAGTGCTCGCGTTCACATCACTGTCGATGATCCCCGCGCTGATCTTCTTCAGCCTGTTCGAGCGGCGCATCGTGGGAGGGCTGACCGGTGCAGTCAAGGGCTGATGCGGTCGCCGTCGCGACACCCCACGTCGACGAGAACGAGAAAGAGAACATGATGTTGCAGCCCGCAGGCTCCGCGCCGCACTCCCCCCGCGTCGAGGCGCTCCTCGCCCGCATGACTCTGGAAGAGAAGCAGGCGCAGCTCGTCGGCTTCTGGGTCGACCAGGGCGTCGACGTGGTCGCCCCGATGTCGGGCGAGAAGAAGAGCTCGACGCGCTACGAGGACGCCTCAGTGCACGGGATCGGTCACCTCACCCGCGTGTACGGCACCCGTCCCGTCGACCCCGTCGAGCGGGCGGCGTGGCTGTGGACCGAGCAGCGCCGTCTGCAGCAGCAGACGCGGCTGGGGATCCCGGCGCTCGTGCACGAGGAGTGCCTGACGGGTCTCGCCGCCTGGAAGGCGGCGACGTTCCCGACGCCGCTGGCGTGGGGCGCGGCTTTCGACCCCGAGCTGGTCGAGGAGGTCGGCCGAGCGATCGGCTCATCGATGCGCTCCCTCGGGATCCATCAGGGCCTGGCTCCGGTGCTCGACGTCATCCGCGACCCCCGCTGGGGTCGGGTAGACGAGTGCATCGCCGAAGACCCCCTGGTCGTCGGGCGGGTGGGCACCGCCTATGTCCGTGGCCTGCAGTCCGAGGGCGTGCACGCGACCCTCAAGCACTTCATCGGGTACTCCGCTTCGAGGGCGGGACGCAACCACGCCCCCGTGAGCGCGGGGCAGCGCGAGATCGAGGACGTGCTGCTTCCGCCGTTCGAGATGGCGATCCGCGAGGGCGGTGCTCGCAGCGTGATGAACTCCTACGTCGACATCGACGGCGTGCCCGTCACCGCCGACGCGCGCTATCTCACCGGCATCCTGCGCGACCGATGGGGGTTCGACGGAGTGGTCGTGTCGGACTACTTCGCGGTCGACTTCCTGCACAGCATGCACCGCGCCGCCGCCGACTCTGCCGAGGCAGCCAGGCTCGCGCTCACCGCGGGAATCGACGTCGAGCTGCCCTCTCCCGACGCCTTCGTCACCCTCGCCGAGCAGGTGCGCGACGGTCGGCTCTCGTCAGAGATGATCGACAGGGCGGTGGGCCGGGTGCTCGCGCAGAAAGAGGAGCTCGGACTGCTGGATGCCGACTTCGACACCCCTCCGACTGACATCGATCTCGACCCGGCCGAGCATCGAGCGCTCGCACGGCGTCTTGCCGAAGAGTCGATCGTGCTGCTGAGCAACGACGGCACACTCCCCCTCGCGCCGACGACGACCTCGCGGATCGCAGTGATCGGCCCCAACGCCGACAGCGCCGAAGCGCTGATGGGCTGCTATTCGTTCGTCAATCACGTGCTCGCCCACCACCCCGACACCCCTGCGGGCATCGATCTGCCCACAGTCACCGGATCACTGCGCGACGAGTTCCCCTCGGCCGAGATCACCTCCACGATCGGATGCGAGGTCGACGGCGCCGACCGCTCCGGCATCCCCGCCGCGGTCGACGCCGCCGCTGCGGCTGACGTCGCGATCGTCGTCGTGGGCGACCGCGCCGGACTCTTCGGACGAGGAACCGTCGGCGAGGGCAACGACGTCGACGACCTCGAACTCCCCGGCATCCAGCGTGAACTGGTCGAGGCCGTCGTCGCAACCGGCACTCCGGTGATCCTGATCGCGATGACCGGGCGTCCGTACGTTCTCGACTGGGCGCTGCCTGCCCGCGCGGGTGCCGCCGGGACCATGACCGGGCTCGGAGCGGTCGATGCGTCGGCCTCGACGAGCACCGCGTCTGCGGGGATCCCCGCAGCGGTGCTGCAGACGTTCTTCCCCGGCGAGGAGGGCGGCCCCGCTCTCGCGCGTCTGCTGAGCGGGCGCGTCGCACCGTCGGGCCGCCTGCCTGTCTCGCTGCCGCGGTCGGCCGGGGCGCAGCCCTATTCGTATCTGCACCCTGTGCTCGGCGGACGCACTGATGTCACCAGCGCCGACTCCACCCCGGTGCGGCCCTTCGGCTTCGGCCTGAGCTACACCGCCTTCGCGCACGACGAGCTCTCCGCGCCCGAGTCGATCGCCCCCGGCGAGACGTTGCGGGCGACGGTGCGGGTGCGCAACACCGGCGAGGTCGCGGCGACGGATGTCGTGCAGCTGTATGCGCACGACGAGGTCGCCAGTGTGACCCGCCCGATCGCGCAGCTGCTGGACTTCCGACGGGTCGCGCTCGCACCAGGTGCCGATGCGCTCGTCGAGTTCGACGTGCCGATCGACCGGCTCGCCTTCACGGGGCTCGACGGTGTGAGGCGCGTCGAACCGGGCGCGATCCGCCTCTGGGTCGGAAGCGCCTGCGACGACGAGGAGACGGTGGCGCGACTCGAGATCGTGTGAGGGGGGTCGTGTGAGGGGATCGTGTGAGGCGGGGTCGTGTGAAGCTCGGCTCCTACGGATTCGAGTCGACCATCGTCTCGCGATCGCCCTCGATCAGCAGCGCCTGATCGTCACGCAGCAGCAGCAGCCGGTGGGTCGATCCGTACGTCGCGACCGTCTCGCTGATGAGCGCGGGCGGGTAGTGCGGCAGCATCCCGTCGGCGTGCGGGATCACCGTCTGACCCATCAGCCCCAATCCCCTGTGGTCCGTCAGTGCGGGCCCGTCATGCGGGTCGTCCATGAGCGACGCCGGGGTGATGTCGGGGCCCACGATGATCGCGCCTGCGCTCAGGCCGATGTAGGGCAGCCCATCTCGCACGCGTCTGACGAGCACCTCGTCGCTGCCCGTTACTCTGAGCGATTCGAGCAGGGCGAAGGTGCTTCCGCCTGCCACGTAGACGGCGTCGACGCCGTCGAGCGTCGACTCGAAGTCGGATGGCGTGGTGTGCCGGACCGTGATGTCGACGAGCTCGTGACCGAGGACCTCGATCGCGCGACGTTCGGCCTGAACGAAGGGCGCGTCGGCATATGCGTCCTGGGCATCGCCGACGTAGGCGATCCGCAGCGCCGCACCCGACGACGCGGGGTCGAGGAACGAGCGCATCGCGCCGGGATTGAGCGAGAGGAGAAGGAGCTTCACCAGCCCATCGTACGGACGGCATAGGACATCGAGGAGACGCTCGAGGATGATGCCTGCACGGAGTGCCATGCTCCGTGCAGGCACCTGTCCTCGGCGGTCAGCCCTTCACAGACGTGATGAAGGCGCTCACATGCTCCTGCAGCTTGAGGATGCGCAGCTCGCGCGCGAGCTCCCGGTCGTAGCCGTCGTAGGCCAGCGGCGGCAGCATCCGCACATTCTGCGAACACCCGAACTCTGCACACACGAGGGTGCCGATGCTGTCGCCCTTGCGGCCGGCAGGGCCGGCCTTGCGTGCCACGTAGAGCTGCACGTCGTTGCGCAGGGTGACGTCGTCGCACCACGAGCACTGGGCTCGCGAGATCACGCGCTGCTCGGCTCGTTGAAGGATCACTCCGGTGACGACGTCATCGACCCACGCCACGACGTACGAGCGACGAGGCAGTTTGGGGTCGACCCAGCCGAGGTAGTCGAGCTTCTCGACGTCGAGTTCGGCGAAGCCGGGCGGCAGTGTGAGGTCGGAGACCTCTTTGCGGGAGGCGTTGATGAAGGAGGCGCGCAGCGCGCGCTCGTCGATGGGACGCATGAGAAGAGTGCTTTCGTGTGGGCCGCGGGGTGCGGCAGAGGAGAGTCAAAGGGCGACATCACGACGGATGCCGGGTACGACGTGGCTCCGGGGACGGGATGTTCCGCCTCCGGCCGATCGTCAGCCTCTGTCCGTGGCGCTCAACGCGCCCACGGCTCCCCACTGCGCTCTATCCGAGATCCGGAGAGCACTCTTCGACAACAGCACCCGGCGAGTCTACGCCCGTTTGTTTCACACCGTGTCGGCGCGGGTTCCCTCTCTCGCGAGGCCGACCTACTCTTGCCGGAACGTCCGCTCACGAAGGAGACCACCTTGTCCACGCCGCTGAACCACCTTTCGCCCCTCTCGGTGCGTGAGCGTTCTGCGTGCATGTGCCGCCACGGCTTCGCCTGCTCCTCCTTCGAAGCGGGTCACGCGCTGCACCTGATTCAGGCGCGCATCGCTTCGGCGACGCCGAGCGAATGGGCCGACGCGATCGTCGAGCACGCGGACGTGTCTACCGGAGACCTGATCGTGCGCACGCTCGACGGCACCACGCACACACTGTGGAACGCCTCGAGCGCAGCGCTCGAGGCCCCCGTGGGCACGCCGATCGCCCTCCACGCGCGTTACGGCGTGCTGGCAGTCGGCCGCACGCAGTTCAACGTCGCGCTCGGCTGAGCACCTCTGCGTTGCCGGGACCGCTCAGGCGGTCGCCATCATCATGTCCTTGACGGCCATGCACGCGTCCATGCAGTCCTTGCATGCCTGAGCGCACATCTTGCAGACCTCGCTGTTGTCGGCGTGTTGCATGCACTCGTCCATGCAGGTCTGGCACATCGCGATGCAGGCGTCGAGCATGGCCATCATCGACGCGGGGGTCATGCCCTGCATCCGCATCATCGACCGCATCATGGTGTTGCACATGTCGGCGCAGTTCATGCATGCGGGCGAGCAGTCCATCATCTGCGTCGAGCACACCGTGCACGCCTGCTCACAGGCCGAACACGCATCCATGCAGGCCTGCATGACAGACATGTCCATCGTCGCCATGTCAGGCATCGACATCATGTTCGAGCGCATGGCGCCCATCATCATCGAGTCCATGTTCTACCGCTTCCGTCGTCGACCGCAGCCGAGGTGAGAGCGGGCAGGACCACCCGCCTGGGGCCAGGTTAGTCGTGTGCGGCATCTACGTCGATGCCTCGCGGACGCTGTCACGAGTGCTCGCCGTTGTCAATCCCGTGTGCAGGATTCTCGACCCGTGCGACCGTGGAGGGACATTGATCGACTGATGAAAGGAAGAGCCCCATGAGTGGAGCAGACGACATCAAGAACGCAGCGGAGAAGGCTGGCGGAAAGATCAAGGAGGGCGTCGGAAAGGCGACCGACAACGAGAAGCTCGAAGCCGAGGGCCGCGGCGATCAGGCGAAGGCCTCCGCCAAGCAGGCCGGCGAGAACGTGAAGGACGCCGCCAAGAACGTCGGCGACAACCTGCGCGACAGCTCCAGGGACTGATCGCGAACGGAGTGAGGCCCGCCTGAGCGGGCCTCACTGCGCGGATCAGCGGGTGCGGTTGCCCGAGATCGCTCGGATCAACCAGGCGATGACGGCAATGGCCAGCAGCACCAGGCCGACCCACAGGAGGAACTGCAGGGACTGCACGAGCCCGCCTGTGATCGCCAGGATGATGGCAACGACGATGATGATGATCAGCAGGATGTTCATCGGTCTTCCCTTCTCGGGGCGCGGGGGAGGCGCCCATCTACGGTCACCTAACCTAGACCGCTTCACCCCATGACCCGAGGGCCTTGACTCGGGCCTTCCCGCCGTGCGAGAGGAGCAGACGACGTGCCAGGACGCAGGAACAACTCGCTGAAGGATCCCGAGCTGTACGAAGAGCTCCGGGACGACGGCGCCTCGAAGGAGAAAGCCGCCCGCATCTCGAACGCTGCCGCTCGCGACGGCCGCAGCGCCGTCGGTCGCCGGGGTGGCGAGCACGGCGACTACGAGGATTGGACCGTCGAGCAACTGCGCACGCGCGCGAAGGAGATCGGGTTGACCGGCTACAGCCGCAAGCGCAAGGCCGAGCTCGTCGCGGCTCTGCGCGATCACTAGGGCCTCGCCGTACATGGCCCGGTTCGGCATCGAAGAAGAATTCGTGCTGCTCGATGAGCAGACACTCGTCCCCTCGGCGCTGAGCGCGGCCACGAGGGAACGCCTGCCCGAGGATGCTGCTGCGGGCCTCACCCCCGAGTACCTCACCTGTCAGCTCGAGTCGGCGACGTCGCCGTCGACCACCAGAGCGGATGCCGAGACGCAGCTGCGCCGCACGCGCAGCCTGATCGGCACGTATGCCGCGGATCAGGGCGCGATCATGGCATCCACCGGAACGCCGTTCATCTCACCGAACCGGTTCACAGTGGTCTCCTCGCCGCACTACGACGCGGTCGCTGCGCAGCTCGTCGAGATCACCCGCGAGCACGAGGTCAACGGACTGCACGTCCACGTCGAGGAGGTGGATGACGAAGAGCGCATCCGCGTGCTCAACCGCGTGCGCGCCTGGCTTCCGACATTGCTGGCACTCACCGGCAACGCGCCGTTCACGCACGGCAGGGATTCGGGGTTCGCCAGCTGGCGCAGCATCCTCATCCGGCGACTGCCGTCGTCGTGGAGCCCGCCGCACTTCCGCGACCTCGACGCCTACCGCGCGCACGTCGACCAGCTCGTCGCGATGGAGGCGATCGCCGACGCCAGCTCGCTGTCGTGGGCCATCCGTCTCTCCGAGCGGTTCCCGACCGTCGAGGTGCGGGTCTTCGACGCGCAGCTGACGGTCGACGACACCCTGCTCGCCGCGGCCCTCACCCGCGCCCTCATGGTGAGTGACGCGATCGACGACGCACCCGAGATCGGCGTCGACGCGGTCGACGCCTCGCTGTGGACGGCGGCGCGGTACGGAACCGAGGCACGCCTCATCGACCCGGCGAGCGGTGAGATCGCGCCGTTCTGGAACGTCGCGACCGCGCTGCTCGACAGACTGCGTCCGACGCTCGCCCGCCTGGGCGACGAGGACTTCGTCGGGGACGGCATCGCCCGCATCCGCGCCGACGGCACGGGAGCCGACCGGCAGCGCAGGGCCTATTCCGACCACGGCACGGCGGGTCTGCGCGAGCTGTATCGCGCGAGCACGGAGACCACCTGACCGCCCCCGATGTCCCCTGGCGGCAGTAGTGTCGCCGTGTGGCATCCTCTCGCTTTGCGCCGCTGCAGCGGCTCGTGATCTCGGTCGCCGTCCTCGCGTCCTTCGTGACCTTCCTCGACGGCACGGTCGTGACGGTCGCCCTTCCCGCTATCAGCGATGAACTCGGCGGCGGCATCACCACCCAGCAGTGGGTGGTCGACGCGTATCTCATCACCCTCAGCGCGCTGATCCTGCTCGCGGGTTCGCTGTCGGACGCCTACGGCCGGGTGCTCGTGATGCGCATCGGCCTCATCGCCTTCGGAGTCGCATCCGTCGCGGTCGCCGCGGCACCCGATCCCCTCATCCTGATCATCGCGCGAGCGGCACAGGGAGCGGCCGGTGCTCTGCTGGTGCCGAGCTCGCTCGCGCTGATCACCGCGACCATGCGCGCCGACGTGCAGTCACGGGCGATCGGCGTCTGGACGGCGTTCACCACCGCCGCGCAGCTGGTCGGCCCGCTGCTCGGCGGACTCTTCGTCGACTTCCTGTCGTGGCGATTCGTCTTCCTCATCAACGTCGTGCCGATCGCCGTCACGCTCGTGCTGCTCTCGCGTCTGAAGCTGCAGGAGCACCCGAGCGGGGTGCGCGTCGACTGGCTCAGCGGCGCCCTGTGCGCGATCGGTCTCGGCGCGGTCGTGTTCGCGCTGATCGAGCAGCCGAACCTCGGGTGGCAGTCCCCCGCCATCTGGCTGCCCGGCGTGATCGGAGCCGCCCTGTTCGCCTGGTTCCTGGTGCGACAGCAGCGGTCTGAGTCGCCGCTCATGCCGCTCTCGCTGTTCCGGGTGCGCGACTTCGCGTGGGGCAACCTCGCCACCCTCTTCGTCTATGCCGCCCTGTCACTGAACGGCTTCGTCGTGGGCGTCTACCTGCAGCAGGGAGCCGGTCTCAGCGCCACCGCAGCCGGCCTCGCGAGCCTGCCGATGACGATCCTGATGATCCTGCTCAGCTCGCGCGCAGGCTCATGGGCCGGGCGCTTCGGCCCGCGCATCTTCATGACCGTCGGACCGCTCATCATGGCCGTCGGCGCGCTCATGCTGCTGTTCGTCGGCGAGGACTTCGACTACTGGTGGCAGGTGCTGCCGGCGATGATCGTGCTCGGTCTCGGCCTCTCGCTCACCGTGGCGCCGCTCACCTCGGCGATCCTCGGCGCCATCGACGAGTCGCGCTCGGGCATCGCCTCCGCGGTGAACAACGCGGTCTCGCGCGTCGCCGGACTGCTCGTCGTCGCCATGCTGTCGACCATCATCGGTGGCACGCTCGACCTCGCGGGCTTCCACAACGCGGCCTGGGTCACGGCAGCGCTGCTCGTGCTCGGCGGGGTCGTGTCGTGGATCGGCATCCGGCGCAATCCGGCCGAAGAGGTCGAGACGCCGGCGGTCGACGCCCCTTCGCCGATCGGTTGACGATGTCGGTGGGCGGGCGCACACTGGGTGCACCGTCTTCCCGAGCATCCGGAGGTCCACCGTGAGCACGACCCAGACGCCCCTTCCGCCCGTCGTCGACGCCGACACGTGGCGCCGCGAGCTCGACGCACTGCGTGTGCGAGAGAAGGCGGCGACGCGAGAGCTCGATGCGATCGCGGCGCAGCGCAGGCGGATGCCGATGGTCGAGCTGCCCGACTACGTGCTCGTCGGGGCCGACGGGCCGGTGCGTCTGCCGGAGATCTTCGACGAGCATCGACAGCTCATCGTCTACAACCACATGTGGACCGACGGCAACGAGTGGCAGTGCCCCGGGTGCACCGGGTTCACGTCGCAGTTCACGCGGCTCGACTTTCTCGAGCGGTACTACGACGCGCGCTTCGTGATCGTCACCAACGGCCCGATCGAGGAGGCACTGGCCTACCGCGACCGGGTGGGCAATCGCATGACGTGGTTCTCGAGCTCCGACAGCACGTTCGGCGCCGACATGGATGCCGGTCCGAACGAGGGCTTCGGCGTGAACGTGTTCCTCCGCGACGGCGACACCGTGTATCGCACCTGGCACACGAACGGACGCGGCACCGAGCGCATGAGTCAGCTTCAGGGGCTGGTCGACCTCCTCCCTTACGGCCGGCAGGAGGAGTGGGAGGACTCCCCGGCCGGGTGGCCCCAGCACGGCACGTACGATCAGGGGATGGGTTCGAAAGAGATCGCCGCACTGTACGGGGCCGGCAACTGAGGCGGGCGACCGCGGTCTTCACTGTCACCGCACTGATCCTCGCGCTCTCGGGATGCGTCACGACCATCTCCGATCCACCTGCGTCCTTCTCGCCCCCACCCGCAGGTGAGATCCCCGACTACCAGCTCGGCGGAGCCTACGCACCCGCCGATGGTGTCGGCATCGTCGGGCGGGACCGCTCGGATGACCCCGCCGAGGGGCTCTACTCGATCTGCTACGTGAACGGATTCCAGACCCAGCCGAGTGAACTCGACACCTGGCCCGATGACCTGGTGCTGCAGAGCGACGGCGAGCCCGTGTTCGACCCCGACTGGCCCGATGAAGCGCTGCTCGACACGTCGACCGACGACCGCCGCGAGCGCATCGCCGAGATCGTCGGTCCGTGGATCGAGGGGTGTGCCGAATCGGGGTTCGAGGCGGTGGAGTTCGACAACCTCGACTCGTACACACGCTCTGACGGCGCGCTCACCCTCGATGACAACCTCGCCCTCGCGGCGCTGCTCGTCGACGTCGCACATGACTCCGGGCTCGCCGCCGGGCAGAAGAACGCCGCCGAGGATGCGCCCCTGCTGCGCGAGCGCGCCGGGTTCGACTTCGCGGTGGTCGAGGAGTGCTCCGTCTATCAGGAGTGCGGAGCCTTCACCGATGTCTACGGCGACGCCGTGATCGACATCGAGTACTCCGATGAGCTGCCGCGGTCGTTCGCCGAGATGTGCTCCGACGACGAGGCGCCCGCGTCGATGGTGCTGCGGGATCGCGACCTCGTCACGCCGGGGCACGAGGAGTACGTGTTCGAGACGTGCTCCTGATCGCTCGGGCCTCGATGCCGTGAGTAGGCTGACCTCGTGAGCAAGACGGGGGATCACGACGGTACGACGCGATCAGCCGCGCCATCCGCCGCACCTGCCGCAGTGCGTGCCCGAACCGTCGTTCGCGCAGCCCTCTCGCGCTGGGCTCACGCCGTCGCAGAGCTGCCCCGCTGGATCTGGCTTGCGGCTGCCGCGCTGGTCGCCCTGGCCATCGTCGTCGCGGCGATGGGCGGGCTCGCCAGGGCAGAGGCGTCACCGGCCATGCTCGGCACAGACGACGAGGCGCGCACCTCGATGTATGCGATCACCGTGCTCGACGCCGAGTTCGCCACCGAGATCGAATCGGAGTACCTCGAGGCGGAGCCGGGCGAGAAGTTCCTCGTGATGAGCACCCGGATGGAGAACCTCTCGGATTCACCGATCGGGGTCGGCACCACCGCCGACCGAGTAAGCACGGGGTTCGTCAACACCGAGAATCCGCTCCTCGCACTGAAGGGCGTCACCGCGACCGACTCGGTCGACGTATGGCGGGCGGACGGCTCATCGGGGCAGGTGATCCTGCAGCCGGGCGTCCCCAGCCAGGTGACCTTCGCCTGGACCGTTCCCGAGGATGCGTTCCCCGACGGTGCGGTGTCGCTCGACGTGTATGAGGCGGAGACGCGCCGTGGACAGGTCGTCCTCTCGTCGCGAGCCGTCAGCTGGCGCCCCGCCGCACTCAGCTCGCGCATCTCCATGACCGCGCAGGAGGCACCGTGAGGCGCGCGACGCCCTGGCTGCTCGGTGCCGCCCTGGTGATCGCCGCCGGTGCCGTGACCGCCGTGACCCCCACCGACGAAGACGTCATCGCGCCCACCGAGGTGCACGGATCGTTCGGCGATCCCGTCGAGTCACGCACCCTGATCGCGGCGGCGACCGATGCGACCTTCACCGATGAGGTCGCGGTGCCGGGTGCCGACTGGAGCGCGGAGGGCAACTGGCTCGTCGTGACGGTCATCGCCTCGGCCGCGCACACAGAAGTCGACGCTGCGCTGAATCTGGCGACGCTGGCCGTCGGCGACCGCGTGTTCCAGGCGAGCGAGCGACCGGACGCGTCGTTGATGTCGACCCCGCTGCGGCTGGGTATCGACACAGTCGGCACCCTGGCCTTCGAGCTGCCGCCCGATGTCACGTCCGGACGCGCCGAGCTGCGGCTCACCTCGTCGTATCTCACCGCCGAGCTCGACGACCTGATCACGATCCCGCTCGACCTCGATGATCTGCCCCGCACTCCGAGCGTCGAGCTCGACGACCCTGAGTTGAGCGCGCCGTGACGTGGTGGAGGAGGCAGCGCCGGGCACTGATCGCACTGGCGATCGCCGTCGTGGCCATGCTCGGCGCCACCGTGTGGCTCGACATCGTGCCCAGCGTCCGGTCGACCGATCGCGTGATCGAGGCCGAGTCGACGGTCGACATCGCGGGGCAGACGCTCACGCTCGGGCCGACCGAGTGGGGTGAGTTCGATAGCCCCGAGGACACACGCGTGCTCAGCATCCGACTGCAGTCCAGCGGCGGGTCGGATGCCTCACTTTGCGGGCAGGCCACACTCACCGAGATCGATACGGATCGGACCTGGCTCAGCTCTCGAAAGAGTCTCGTCGTACCCTCCGACGAGGGCGAGAACTCATGCCTTCCCGAGCCTGCGTCGTACCGCATCCTGCTGACCTTCCTGCTTCCCGACGACGCCGACGGTCCCTTCCTCCTCGACATCGAGGGGAGCGACAACGACCTCGCCCGGTTCCGCATCGACCCCTGAGGGCCGGGTGTCGAGGCCAGAGCGGGGGCGGCCGATGACGCCGTCGTACGCCGTCGCGACGATCGCCACCCTCAGCGGCTCGGCCACCGCCGCGATTGCGACGGTGATGAGCGGGAAGACCCCGGCCCAGAACCACCGTTCATGGCCGCCGATGAGCAGCAGCACGCCGCGGGTTCCCGCCTGCTCGGCGAACGCCCACACCGCATAGGCCAGCGCGTAGGCGCCGAAGAGCAGCGGTCCGCCGCGCCAGATAACCGTGACGGCCGCCCAGAGGCCCTCCAGTCGCATCACCAGGGTGCGCGCGATGCTCATCGCCGCACCGCGGGCCGCTCCCCCGCCGAACCGCGAGAACGCCGGGGTCGAGTCGAAGGTCGTGCCGAAGATCACGCCGGCCACTGTGAGCCACGCAGCGGGGACGATGAGAGCGGCGATCAGCATTCCGACGAGCCAGGACGTTCCCTCCCAGACCGCGGCGATGGGCTCGAGGTTCACGGCGAACCAGTCGCCGAACCCTCGCAGCCAGCCGACCGCCTGGCGGTCGGCGAACCAGTCGAGCACGCTCGCCCACCATCGCGCGACGAGCGTGAACAGCATGAATGTCCACAGCACCTCGGCATAGGTGGCGAGGATGATGGTCCAGCGCGGCAGTCGGTCGGCGAAGCGGGTGAGGAGCACACGAGCAGCAAGGGCGATCACGAGCACCGTCACGGGCAGCACACCGATCGAGATCAGCCCACCGCGGTCGCCGATCTGCGAGAATCCCTCCCCGGACTGGGGCAGCGCCACGGCGAGCGCGATCTGGAAGAACTCGATCTGGTCGGCGTCGAGCAGACCCCACGCAGTGTAGAACGCGAAGAACGGCAGGATCGCCGCGAGCGTCGCCGAGCCGAACTCGCGGATCCCGCCAGCATCCTCCCTCCGGCTGTGCGGCAGCGACGGTCGCACTGTGAGGTACATCGCGACGTACGAGACGAGGCGGGCGGCGACAGCCAGCGGCAGCAGCAGCAGGCCGCCGAGCGTGGTGTGACCGCCGACGAAACCGGCGAACTCGATGAGCACCCGGTGCAGAGCCTCACCCCCGAGGTACCAGGCCATGAGCGCAGGCCAGTGCCGCGTGAGGATGCGCCCGAAGGTACGGAGGGCCGGTGACATGTGCCCTACCGTAGCCGGTCGGGCACCCTCAGCCGAGCCTCGGCCCGGCGCAGTCTCACTGCCGATGGAAGGGGCAGCCACTCGACGCGGGTGCCGTCGCCGACCGCACCTTGCCACCGGAGCGGGGCTTGGTGGGGAGCCGACGTCGGTTGACGTCGAGACCGTCGTCGAGGATTCGCAGATCGGGATCGCTGAGCACCGTGACAGCGGCGCCGAGGCCCGCGATCGCGAGCTTCTCGCCGGGGCATCGATGACCGGTCGCGACGTCTGCTCCGCCGTGCGGGATGAACGCGGCGAGCGCCTCGTAGTCTGCGCCGACATCACGGAAGCGCTCCGGGTCGAACCGCTCAGGACGCGCCCAGAAGCGGTCGTCGGTGTTCGTGCCGAGGATGTCGAGCACGACGCGTCCTCCGGCATCCACCTTGTGTCCGTCGAGTTCGACGTCGGCGATCGCCCACCCGGGGAGCATCGGCACGAACGGGGAGGTACGGCGGATCTCCTGCGCGAACATGATCGACAGCGGTCCGCCGACGAGTGATCCCCGTTCGGCGGCTTCGGCGGCGATGCGCTCACGCCACTCGGGGTGCTCGTTGAGCGCCTTGGCAGCGAACGCGACGAAGCGCGCGACCGCGATCATCGGGCGGATGCTGTTCTGCAGCTCGACGCCCGCGATGCGGGCGGGGAGCAGCTCGCCGTCCTGATCGCGGTGGTGCGCCCATTGCTCGAGCGCCGTTCCCGGTTCGGCGCTGAGCCCGCCGTGCCGCACCGCCTCGATGAGCCGAGCGGAGTGGCGGTCAGACCACCACCGGTTGGCCAGGGCGGCGAGGTACTCCGGCGAGTACGGCGAGCCGAACCCGTCGACGATCTGCGCGAGCCGCACGGCCCACCGCGTCTTCGCTGCGGACGTGCCCGGCACACCCGCCCACCCCATGATCGCGCGGCCCAGCGCGCCGACGGCCGCGTCGTAGGCGCTGCGCGTGCCGCCGTCGAGCCACGCCTGCCGCTCGCGCTCCCACTCGCGCTCGAGCCACGGGGTCAACCGTGCGACCTGCTCGTCGTCGTAGGCGACGTCGATGAATGTGGCCTTGCGATGCTTGTGCTCGTGTCCGTCGAGGCTGTGTACGGAGCCGTGGCCGAACAGGCTCTCCTGCACGAGGGCCGGCATGGCCCCGGAGCGCGCGATGCGAGTCTCGTCGTAGAAGAGCTCGACGCCCTCGACGCCGCGCACGAACACGGTGTCATCGCCCAGCAGACGCATCGGCGCCGACCTCGCACCCGGTCGCACCCTGCGCCAGATCCGTGGGCCGAAGCCGTAGCCGCGGGTGAGCAGTGTGGGTGCGTCGTCGTGCGCCAGAGCGCCGAATCTGCGGGCGGCGCGAACGGGAAGATCGATGAGTGCCATGACCCGACGTTCGCAGAGTCGAGCGCCCTGTTCCAGGGGGAGGCGCGGATACGGGGCGTGTGCTAGCACCCCGGCATCCCGTGCCGTCAACCCCCTGGGGTGACGGCGCCGATGGAAGGACGATGCAGAGACGCGCGAGAAGAAGGAGCCGCCATGGCCAAGAACGTCCGCACGATGAACTGCCACCCCGACGACGTGTTCCGGGTGCTGGCCGACGCCTGGCTCTACCCGGCGTGGGTCGTCGGCGCCTCGCGCATGCGCGACGTCGATGACACCTGGCCGCAGCCCGGCGCCGAACTGCACCACTCGGTGGGCGTCTGGCCCGCCCTGCTCGACGACACGACCGTGGTCGAGGAATGGGATCCTCCGCACCGGATGGTCATGCGTGCGAAGGGCTGGCCGATCGGCGAGGCTCGGGTGACGCTGCGTGTCCGCTCGTATGACGGTGGCACGATGGTGCGCATCGACGAGGAACCGGTGGAGGGCCCCGCCACACTGCTGCCCGGTGTCATCACCACTCCCCTGCTGCGCTGGCGCAACTCAGAGACACTGCACCGGTTGGGATACCTCGCCGAGGGGCGCGCTCACCTGACGTAGGCCCACCCATATATTGGTCGAGAGCCGCGACCCGCGCGGACGCGGAGGGAAAGCACGATGACCGATGTGACGCAGTCCGGCTGGCGACGGTTCTGGGAAAAGGGCGGCTGGTGGCGCGCCCTCGTCCTCGTCGTCGTGTACTTCGTCCTGTACAACGGTCTGTCGCTGCTGCTGACCCCGATCGCCTCTCAGATCGACGACCCGCAGAGCGCCGAAGGCCTCCTCGTGTTCTACGTCATCCCGATCCTGGTCGGAAGCCTGCTGCTGGTCGCGTTCGCGGCATCCGTCGGCTGGCTGAAAGAGGTCTTCGCCCCGCAGCCGATCCGTGGTCGTGGCTGGATGTGGATCGCCATCGTCGTCGTGCTTCTGTTCAACGTGCTCCACTTCCTCTCGGTCGACTACGGCGCTGCCGGGTTCGAGGTCGTGGCGACATGGCTGCTGGCCGGCGTGTTCATCGGATTCGCCGAGGAGGTGCTGACGCGAGGTCTCGTGGTCAACCTGCTCCGCAAGGCGGGGCAGCGCGAGATCGCCGTCGCCGCGATCTCTTCCGCGCTGTTCGCCCTCCTGCATGCGGGCAACCTGCTCACCGGGCAGTCGCTGTTCGCCACGGCCATCCAGCTGGTCTACACGTTCGGATTCGGCGTCTGCATGTACCTCGCGATGCGGGTGACCGGCACGATCATCGCCCCGATCCTGCTGCACGCCAGCACCGACCCGAGCATCTTCCTGTACACCGCGTACCCGGTCGACGGCGGACTCGGCGCTCTTGCGGGTCTCGGCAACCCCGCCGTGATCATCGTGGGCATCGTCCTGCTGTTCTTCATCCGCGGTCGAGTTCAGCAGAGCGCGCCCGCCGCGCAGTTCGACGCGACGCGCTGACGCTCACACGCGTTGTCGCTCAGACGGTGGACGGCTGGAGCACGACCTTGATGCAGCCGTCGTCCTTGCGCTGGAAGGTCTCATAGAGCGCGGGGGCGTCTTCGAGCGGAGCGGTGTGGGTCGTGAGATCCATCACGCCCAGTGGGTCGCTGAGGTCCTCGACCAGTGGCATCAGGTCGTCGATCCAGCGCTTGACGTTGCACTGGCCCATGCGGATGCTGACCTGCTTGTCGAACAGCGTCTTCATCGGCATGATGTCGGCATCCCCCGCATAGACGCCGCTGAGCGACACCGTGCCGCCGCGGCGCACGACGTCGATCGAGGCGTACAGGGCGGCGAGGCGATCGATGCCCGCCTTGTCGAAGACCTGTCTGGCTGCCGGGTCGGGCAGCAGGCCGACGGCGCGCTGCACGAGCTTGATGCCCGGGTTGCCGTGCGCCTCCATGCCGACGGCGTCGACGACGGCATCCGCCCCTCGTCCGTCCGTGAGATCGCGCAGCTCTGCGACGATGTCGTCGGTCAGGTCGAAGACCTCCGCACCGTGTCGGGCGGCCATCTCGCGTCGCTCGGCGACGGGATCCACCGCGAGCACCCGATAGCCGCGGTGCGCGCCCACACGGGCGACGAACTGGCCGACCGGCCCCAGTCCCATCACTGCGAGCGTTCCGCCGTCTGGCACATTCGCGTACTCGACGCCCTGCCAGGCGGTCGGCAGGATGTCGCTGAGGAACAGGTAGCGCTCGTCCGGCAGGTCGGAGGCGACCTTGATGTGGTTGTAGTCGGCCAGCGGAACCCGCAGATACTCGGCCTGTCCGCCGGGGACCTGCCCGTAGAGCTTGGTGTAGCCGAACAGCGAGGCGCCGCTGCCGTACTCCTTCACCTGCGTCGTCTCGCACTGCGATTGCAGGCCCCGCAGACAGAAGAAGCAGTGGCCGCACGAGATGTTGAACGGCACGACGACCCGGTCGCCGACCGCCAGATCACGCACGGCGCCGCCCACCTCGACGACGACGCCCATCGGCTCGTGGCCGAGGATGTCGCCCTTGTCGAGGAACGGACCGAGCAGTTCGTACAGGTGCAGGTCGGAGCCGCAGATCGCCGAAGAGGTGATCCGGACGATCGCGTCCGTCGCATGCTCGATGACCGGATCGGGCACCTCCTCGACCGTCACGTTGCGCGTGCCCTGCCAGGTGAGTGCCTTCATGATGCGTCCTCCTCATCGAATGCGGACTGCCACCCTCCGTCGTGCGCGAGCGATGCGACAGAGGGTTGACAGCGGGGCGTTCGTCAGCGAGCTGACGCGACCAGATGGTCGCGCTGCTCGGCGAGCGGACAGGAGAACACGTCGCGCTCGCCGAGTCCGACCCGATTGATGTAGCGCACCACGATCGCATACGACGCGAACAGCCCGACCTGCGTGTACTTCACGTCGTGGGCGTCGCAGTAGGCGGCGACGAGGGGAGCTGCCCGACGCAGGTGCGGCCGGGGCATCGACGGGAACAGATGGTGCTCGATCTGATAGTTCAGGCCGCCCATCACGACATCGATCACGCGACTCCCCCGCACATTGCGGCTCATCAGCACCTGCCTCCGGAGGAAGTCCAGGGTCAGGTCTTTCGGAACCACCGGCATGCCCTTGTGGTTCGGCGCGAACGCGATGCCCATGTAGAAACCGAACAGGCCCAGCTGCACCGCGAGGAACACGAACGCGATGCCGGGCGACAGCACGATGAACACGAGCGTGACGAATCCGATCATCCGGATGCTGAGAAAGGCGATCTCGGCCCACCGCCGCTCGAGGCGCCCGCGGGTGACCACTCGTCGCACGCTCGACGCGTGCAGCGACAGCCCCTCCAAGAGCAGGATCGGGAAGAACAGCAGCCCCTGGTGCGCCTGCAGCCAGGTGACCGCCGCGCTGTGCCGCCGTGCGGCCGTCTCAGGGGTGACCGCGATGACCGGCAGCTCGATGTCAGGGTCGGTCCCGAGCTTGTTCGGGTTCGCATGGTGGCGCGTGTGCTTGTGCTGCCACCAGCCGTAGCTCATGCCGACGAGCAGATCGCCCAGGATGATGCTGGACCAGTCGTTCCACCGCCCCGACACGAAGATCTGCCGGTGCGCCGCGTCGTGGCCGAGGAACGCGATCTGCGTGAAGACGATCGCGAGCACGGCGGCGGTGAACAGCTGCCACCAGGTGTCGCCGATCCACACGAAGGCTGTGAGACTGACCGCGACGACCAACGGTGCCGCGATGAGTTTGGTCCAGTAATAGCCGTACCGACGGCGCAGCAGTCCGCGTTCGCGGATCTGCAGCGCCAGCTCGGTGAAGGCGCTCGATCCGCCGCGCGCGGTGTCGCGTGGGCGAGTGCGGATGGTCTGACCGGTGGCGTCCATGACGACCTCTTCTCCGAAGTCATCCGCTGTCGACACGAACAGCTCCGCTACGGCCCACTGTGGTGTCCTGTGGACTCTGGTTCGCAGAGTACGCCGGTCGCGTCCGCGCACCACGGGCCTTGACAATTCCCCGGTGCGGGTGTGGGGCCGGTCGCGCTCTGTCGGCACGCATAGTACGTCCATCGGGTCGCCCCGTCGAGGGAGGAGGTCGATCCGTCGCAGAGGCGCACAGTGGCCCGACACCCCAGCAACGACCGACGGAGGCCGACATGTATTTCCACGTTCAGGAGTTCATCAACGAGATCGCTCAGGACGAGCCGGATCCCGCCGCCGCGAACGCACTGCAGGAGGGTCTCGGCGGACAGTTCGGCGAGATGCGCACGATGATGCAGTACCTCTTCCAGAGCATCAACTTCAGAGGCCCCGACGGCAAGCCGTACAAGGACCTGATCCAGGGCATCGGCACCGAGGAGATCAGCCACGTCGAGCTCATCGGCACGACGATCTCGCGTCTGCTCGACGGATCGCCGCAGTATCAGGGAAAGCCGACCGATCCGGTCGACAAGCCCGGCGCCGGCGGCGCGACGCCCCTGAACATCGCACTCGACACGAGCAACATCCACCATTACCTGGTCGGAGCTCAGGGCGCTCTGCCCGTCGACGCCGTCGGCAACCCCTGGTCGGGAAGCTACGTCTACAACTCGGGCAATCTCGTGCTCGACCTGCTCTACAACCTGATGCTCGAGTCGACGGGCCGCCTTCAGAAGTGCCGTCTGTACGAGATGACCGACAACAAGACCGCCCGCAGCACGATCTCGTACCTGATCGTCCGCGACCAGGCGCATGAGAACGCGTATGCCAAGGCACTCGAGACTCTCGGGGTGAACTGGCGCACGTCGCTGCCCATTCCCAAGACCAACGCCGAGCAGTTCCCCGAGGTCAAGAAGCTGCTCGACCTCGGTCTGCAGAGCAAGAACTACTCATTCGATCTCACTGCCCAGTCCGAAGCGGGCAAGATCTTCCAGGGCGCCTCGCCGTCGAACGACGGCACCACCCTGGATGCCAGCGAGCAGGCCCCCGTCGGCGCGCCGATGACGATCTCCCCCGAGCGGCTCGAGGAGTTCTCGCCGGGTGCCGACAAGGAGCTGCGTGCGCTGATCGAGGCGACCGCCGCGATGGAGATGGCCGACATCGACGCCACCTTCGGTCGCATGCCCTGAGAGACGGCGTGATGGGCCGGCGGATGCACAGCCGCCGGCCCACGATATTATGGGATGCTGGTAGCACCACCGGTGATCATCAGATCCCGTCTCATGACATGGGTTCCGTGGCGCAGCGAGGAGATCATCATGGGAAAGCTCGTCTATGAAGGCAGCGTCAAGGCCGACATCGAAGACCGTGCACTCACGCACCTGCAGCTCGTCATCACCGCCAAGCTGCGGCGTGGAGAGCCCTTCAGCTTCACCTGGCGTGAGGACATGAGCGTCGGCGGCGGCCGCACCACCGTCTGGGTGCATGCCGGCAGCTCGCTCGTCTTCAAGTACAGCGGAAGCCGTCAGCCCTCGATCAACCGCGCCTGGATCGAAGCCCTCGCCTTCACCGCCAGTGCGCCGAGCGGTCTGTACCTCGTGCCCGAGCCCGCAGAGGGCACCGCACCGCCGGCTGAGCGTCTCGACGTTCCCGCGCACGCCTGACGAAGGGGAGAATGGGGAGGTGTCCCCGAACCCCCCGCGGCGACTGCTCGCCTCCGTACAACGCATCCTGCACACCGATCCCTCCGCCGTCGCCCACACCGAGGCGATGCCCGTCATCGACGAACGCACCGTGCCGAGGGTCCTCGATCTCGCCACCCGAATCGGCGAGTCGATGTTCGGCGTCGGCGCCTCCGCCCACGAGGTGACGCTGGCCATCACCCGCGTCTGCGCCGCGTACGGCATGCGAGACGTGCAGGTCGATGTGACCTACAACTCGATCACGGTCTCGTTCCATCTGAGCGGCGAGGTCTGGCCAGAGACGCTGGTGCGCGTCGTGCGGGTGGCGGCACCTGATCACGCCAAGCTGCAGCGTGTGCAGGCGCTGGTCGCCGACATCGACGACGGCCTCGACCTCGAATCGGCTCGCACCGCCTTCCGCGTGCTGCGCCGTGTGCCGTTCCGCTACCAGCAGCCGGTCGTCATCGTGGCCAGAGCGCTGCTGGCGGTCGGCGTCAGCATCATGCTCGGCGCCTCGGCGCTCATCGTCGGACTCACCTTCGTCGCGGCGCTGTGCGCGGCACTGACCCAGGCGGGTCTCGCGCGCGTCAGGGTTCCCCTGTTTTTCAGCCAGATCGCCGGAGGCCTGGTCACCACGGTGGTGGCGGTCGCCGTCTCGGCGCTGGGCTCTGCGGGGATAGAGCCGTTCGTCGGCATCCGCCCCTCGATCATCGTGGCCTCGGGAATCGTGCTCATGCTCGCCGGACTCACCGTCGTCGGCGCCGCGCAGGACGCGATCGACGGCTTCGCGCTCACCGCGGGCGGGCGCATCCTCGATCTGACGATGCAGACGCTCGGCGTCGTGATCGGCATCCTCGTCGGTCTCGAAGTCGGCAGCGTGCTCGGGTTCACGATGGGCCTGCCCGACGACCCCGCCCCGTTCGGTCCGCTGCTGAATCAGTTCCTCGGGGCGATCATCATCGCGATCGCCGTCGCCGTCTTCAACGGCGCCGGCATCCGCATCATCCTCGTGAGCGCGCTGCTCAGCGCCGTGACAATCGCCGGGTACTCGGCCATGGTCGGCCTGAACCTGCATCCGGCCGCGGCGAGCGCGATCGGCGCACTGCTCGCCAGCTTCATCGGGATGCTGATCGCCGTGAAGCTGCATGTGCCGTCCGTCGCGGTGACGACGGCGGCCATCGTGCCGCTCGTGCCCGGTGTCGCGGTGTTCCAGGGGCTGCTCGAGATGATCCACTCGGCCGGGACGGCATCGGGCGTGGTGGGCATCGGAGGGTCGCTGGTCGACGCCGTGGTCATCGGCATCGCGCTGGCCTCGGGGGCATCGCTCGGTCTGTATCTGGGCACGCCCGTTCGAGCCACCCTCAGCAGCGTCGCGAAGACGCGCGCTCGGGTCGTGCGGCGCTGAGCCGTCCGGCGTCGACGGCCCGGCCCCGCACGCAGGCGCTCAGGTCCGCGGGCCCAGAGCGGCCGGGTTCATCTCCCCCGCCGCGTCGCCCTTCAGCTCGACGAGGATCGTGTGCGTCGGTGTCGTTCCCGTGTTCTCGCCCGAGTGCCTCTGGGCCGGGATCCAGACCGCCTGTCCGCTCGGCAGCGACGTGTCGAAGGTCCGGTCGCCGGCTGAGAGCCGGCGCGAGAAGTCGCTCAGGGTGACCATGACGCTGTTCGGGTGGTCGTGCGGAGTCGTCTGATCACCTGGCGCATCGGTGTACTCGAGCACGCGGACGAACTCGTTCTCCCAGAGCGTCCGGTAGTGATCAGGATTCGTCAGAGTGGGATCGTCGGTGATCATGCGGTCACTGTACGCTCCGCGATCCCACTCCGACAGGGGCATCTCGAGCGGCCGACCCGGCCTGCACCTGCTCAACCCCTGGGCCTGCGCTCAGGCGTCGGCGCGCACGGCCTCGAGCGACGGGTAGTCGGTGTAGCCCTCGGCGGTGCGGCCGTAGAACAGCGCGGGGCGCGGCTCGTTCAGCTCGGCGTCCTCACGCCAGCGCTCGACCAGGTCGGGGTTGGCGATCACCGGGCGCCCTGCGGCGACGGCATCGGCCCATCCCTCGTCGACGAGGGTCTCGGCCTCGTCGCGGGTCGTGGGCGAGGTGAAGCCGGAGTTGACGATCAGCGGCGCACCGGCGGTGCGGCGGATGCGCTGCACCAGCTCGCTCGTCGGGGCGGCGCTCAGGATGTCGACGAAGGCGAGGTCGAGGGGCGCGAGGCCTTCTGCGACGGCGAGGTAGGTGGCGAGCGCGTCGTCGTCATCCTCTTCGAGGACGCCCTGGATGTTGTGCTGCGGCGACAGGCGGATGCCGGTGCGATCGGCACCGACGGCCTCGGCCACCGCACGGGTGACCTCGATGGCGAAGCGCGCGCGGTTCACCGGCGATCCGCCGTACTGGTCGTCGCGGATGTTCGACACCGGCGACAGGAACTCCTGCACGAGGTAGCCGTTCGCACCGTGCACCTCGACGCCGTCGAAGCCCGCGGCGATCGCGTTGCGCGCCGCCTGTGCGAACTGCTCGACGACCATCGGGATCTCGTCGAGGGTCAGGGCATGGGCGACCGGCATGTCGACCTTGCCCTCGGGGGTGTGGGTCTGGCCGGGCGCGGCGAGCGCGCTCGGCGCGACGACGCGCGTCTCACCCGAGATCGCGGGGTGCGAGACGCGGCCGCCGTGCATCAGCTGCATGACGATGGTGCCGCCGGCCTCGTGCACGGCGTCGGCGACGGGCTGCCAGCCGGCGATCTGCTCAGGCGTGACGATTCCGGGCTGCCCGAAGTACGACTTGCCCTCGGCCGCCGGCCACGTGCCCTCCGAGATGATGAGGCCCTGACCCGCCCGCTGGCGGTAGTACTCGACCATGGTCTCGGTGGGCACCCCGTCATCGTCCGCACGCGTGCGGGTGAGGGGCGCCATGACGACGCGGTTGGACAGCTTGAGGGCGCCGAAGACGGCCGGTTCGAAAAGAGTCACGCTCAGAACAAGACCCGAGACGGGTGCGGTATTCCCCCACCGCGATATGCACGCCGGATGGTCAGGCGGCGGCGCCGCCGTATATCTCGCCCACCGGAACCGCCACCGGCAGCACGTTGCCGGGCTGCGCGAGCGGGCACGCCCACGCGGGGTCGTACGCGCAGGACGGGTTGTAGGCGAAGTTGAAGTCGAGCACGATCGTGCCGCGTTCGGCATCCGATCCGAGATCTGCGCCCTTGATCGTGTCGATCAGGTAGCGGCCTCCCCCGTAGGTGCCACCCGACCGCCCGGCGAGCGCGTCACGCACCGGGATGAAGATCCCGCCGCCGTAGGTCGTCAGCCGCCAGACGTCGAGCGATCCGGTGTCGGGAACCTCGACCCTGCCGATTCGCTCGAACGGCACGACCCCGTCGGTGCCGGTCGCGAAGTCGAAGCCGCCGGGCTCCGCGGACAGGATGGGCAGCTCGAAACGCCATTGCGGATCGTACGAGGCGATCGACAGCCCCTCGAACATCGGCCGATCGTCAGCGAGCAGCGGACTCGCCGCGTGGTGCAGCATGAGGTCGTCGCGCTCGATCCGCCACAGCTCGTGCGCTTCTTCGGCCGAGTCCGCCCGGCGCACGGCGTCGTACAGGGCGAAGACCCGACGCCTCCAGTCGACGACCTCGGCGGCGGTGCGGGCTTTCGTGAGCGTCATGTCCTTCAGGCTACGCGGATGCGGTGGTGTAGCGGTCGCGACGACCTGCGACGCGAGTCGATTCACGCATCCGTGTCGCGCGGCAACACAGTGAGTACGCGCTCGATGTGGTCGCGGAACTCGACCAGGTAGTCGCGAAGGAACTTCGCCGTGCCCTCGTTCGTGACCGTGCCGTCATCAGAGAAGGTGTCGGGCGAGAACTGGATGTAGGCCTCGGGGGCGGTCATCTGGCGGGCGTTGCAGAAGCTGAGCACGCCGCGCAGACTCTGCTGGGCGACGGCCGTGCCGATCGCGCCGACCGATGCTCCGATGACGGCGGCCGGGATGTGATCGAACGAGTTCTGGCCCCACGGCCGCGAGGCCCAGTCGATCGCGTTCTTGAGCCCCCCGGGGATCGAACGGTTGTACTCGGGTGTGACGAAGAGCACGGCATCCGCCGAAGCGATCGACTCCTTGAGGTCCACCGCCACAGCGGGGTAGTCGGAGTCGTAGTCCTGACTGTAGAGAGGGAGGTCTCTGATCGGGATCTCGAAGAACTCGAGATCAGACGGAGCGAGCCTGATCAGCGCGGTCGCGAGGATGCGGTTGATCGAGGTGGACGAGAGGCTTCCGACGAAGTATCCGACCCTGTACGCCATGACTGTTCCTCATTCCTGTAGTGGTGGAATCAGTCTCGTCCTGGCTCGTTGTCCAGTCCAGCCCTTGAGCGACGAGAGCGCCGCCGACCTCGGTCAGTCGCCGAACGCGGCGAGCAGCTCGGCGAAGTGATCGAGGTCCTCGGCCGACCAGCGGCGCAGCCGCTCGCCGAGGCGCGCCTCGTAGCGGGAGCGAGCCAGGGCGACCCGCTCCTGCGCCAGCTCGGTCGCGACGAGCACCCGCGCCCGGCGATCGTCAGGATCGGCGACGCTCTCGACCAGCCCGAGCTGCTCGAGCTGGCGCACATGCCGGCTGACGGCGGACTTGTCGGTCTGCAGGCGCTCGATGATCGCCCCGGCCGAGGTCGCCTTGCCGGTCGCGATCGACGTCAGCACCTGATAGCCGAGCGGCTGCAGGTCGGGATGCACGGTCTGCGCGGCTTCACGCCAGCTCACCCGGATGCGGGCGAAGAGCCGGCCCAGCTCGTGCTCGACCCTCGAGATCGCCTGGTCGAGCTCGGCCGGATCGAGGGGCTCGGCACCGTCGATGTCAGCGGCGGGCGCGCCCTCGCGGGCGGGTTCGTCGGGCGAGGCACTCATGCTCGCCAGCTTACGGCGAAGCCCCGCCGTCTCAGAGACGGCGGGGCTTCGATCAGATCACTTGTCGAGCAGGCCGGCCTCGGTGAGCCATTCTTCCGCTGCTGTCGCAGCCGAAGCCTTCTCATCGCCCTCGACCCGGTCGCGCAGCTCGATCAGGTCGTCGGTGGTGAGCTTCGCCGAGATCCCGTTGAGCACCTCTGCGAGCTTGTCGGTGTAGATGTCCTTCGAGAGCAGCGGGATGACGTTCTGCGCCGAGATCATGTTCTCGGGGTCCTCGAGGACGACGAGGTCTTCGGCCTTGATCGCCGGCGAGGTCGTGTAGATGTCCGCGACCTGAACCGTGCCGTCGACGAGTGCCTGCACCGTGTCGGGGCCGCCGAAGTCCTCGTAGGGGACGAACGTGACCTGACCCGCTTCCACGCCCACGCCGTAGACGTCGCGCAGACCAGGGATGCCGTAGCCGAGTTCGCCGAACTGCGGGTTCGAGGCGAGCGAGAAGGGCTCCAGCGCCTTCAGGTCGCCGATCTCCTCCAGGTCGTTGTCCTCGGCGGTCTTCTTCGTCACGACATAGGCGTCCTTGTCCTCGGCCTCAGCCGAGTCGAGCACCTGCAGGTCGTCCGCGCCCACGGCATCCGGCAGCGCGGCGTCGACGTCCTCGGTCGTCCGCTCCTCGTAGGCCGTGTCGTAGTAGGCCAGCAGGTTGCCGTTGTACTCCGGGATGAGGTTGATCGAACCGTCTTGCAGGGCGGGGATCGTCTGCTGTCGCGGACCGATGTTGAACTTGGTCGACACCTCGAAGCCTTCGGCCTCGAGTGCCTGCGCATAGATCTCGCCCAGGATCTCGCTCTCGGGAAAGGCGAAGGAACCCACGATGATGGCGTCGCCCTCGGCCGCTTCGCCGCCGGATGACGTCGGGTCGGCGGTCGCGCAGCCGGCGAGTGCGACGGTGGTGCTGACGGCGAGCAGGCAGGCTGCCAGCCGGGTCTTGCGGGCTCGAGAGGTCATGCGGGGATCCTTTCGTCGAGGGTCGGCGCCACAGCGGCATCCGACCTTTTGCGCTGCGAAGAACTGCGGAGGGGGCGGGTCGACTGCCCCCGAGTGCGGGTGAGACGCTGGAGGAGCGCGAAGACGCCGTCGACGCTCAGCGCGAGAACGGTCACCAGCAACGCGCCTCCGAGGATCACGGTGTAGTCGTTGAGGCCGATGCCCGAGGAGATGATGCGCCCCAGGCCACCGAGTCCGACGTAGGAGGCGATCGTCACCGTCGCGATGACCTGCAGCGTGGCCGAGCGGATGCCGCCGATGATCACCGGCAGGCCAAGGGGGATCTCGACCTTGCGCAGGATCTGCAGTTCCGTCATCCCGATCGCTCGCGCCGCGTCGATCGATTCGCGACTGACGCTCTCGAGGCCGGCGTAGGCGCCGGCGAGCAGTGACGGTATCGCCAGCAGGACGAACGCGATGACGGAGCCGACGAGAACCGCCGGAGTGGTGCTGAGACCCGAGCGCAGCACCATGGTGAGGAAGAACAGGAGTCCGAGCGTCGGGAGAGCGCGCATGCCGCCGGTGAACCCGATCACGAACTGTCGACCGCGCCCGGTGTGCCCGATGTAGAAGCCGAGCGGAAGAGCGATGAGCATCGCTATGACGAGCGAGACACCTGAGTAGATGAGGTGCTCGACGAGTCGGTCGCCGATGGGCAGCGGGCTCTGCGAGCCCGGCACCCAGTTGGCTGGGTCGAAGATCCAGGCGATGGCATCGAGGAAGAAGTTCATCGGACACCCGCCCCCGGGGGCGCGAGCACTCGACGGATGACGACGCTGTCGGCATCGGCGCCGGTGTCGGTGGGATCGCCGTTCGACCCCCTCGCGTCGGCGGCGCGGCTCCAGGGCATCAGGACCCGCCCGATCGCCACCAGGATCAGGTCGAAGACGAGGGCGATGAGCAGACTCATGACGATGCCGACGACGACCTCTTCGAGGATGCCGCGCTGCTTGCCGTTCTGGAAGAGATAGCCGAGGTTCTCTGAGCCGATGATCACGCCCACCGAGACGAGAGCGATGGTCGATACGGAGACGACGCGGAGGCCGGCGATCAGCACCGGACCCGCGAGAGGGAACTCGACGCGCCAGAACCGGCCGCCTCGCGAGAAGCCGATGGCCTTCGCCGACTCGATGATCGAGCGATCGACCGATCCGAATGCGTCGGTCGCCGACCGCAGCATGATCGCGACCGCGTAGATCGTGAGCGCCACCACCAGGTTCGTGTCATCGAGGATCCGTGTTCCGAGGATGACCGGCAGGATGACGAACAGCGGCAGGGACGGGATCGTGTAGAGCAGGCTGCCCGTGGTGATGATGAAGGACCTGGCGATGCGATTGCGGCTGGCCACCCAGCCCAGCGGCACCGCGATCACGAAGCCGAGGATGATGGGCACGATCGCCAGACGGACGTGATTGATCGTGAGATCGAAGATCAGGCCGAGGTTGGAGGCGATCCAGTTCACCGAAGCACCGTTCTGTACGGTCTTGGGACGCCGAATCGCGTAGACAAGACATTCGACTGAACCACAGAAGAGGTCGATCGACAAGCCGCGACGTCACGTGGGAGCGACCGGCGAGTGCGCGGGTCAGACCTCTGCGAGCAGCCGGAAGACCTTGGATGCCGCCTGAATCTCGTCCTGCGTCAGCTCGGCCACGACCGTGCGCAGACGAGTCGCGTGGTCGCGACGCAGCTCGGCGAGCACCGTGCACGCGGCCGGCGTGGGCGTCAGCACGCGCAGCCGCCCGTCGCGCTCGTCGGCGCGGGACTCGATGAGACCCAGCTCCTCGAGCATCCGCACCTGTCGGCTGATGACCGACTTGTCGAGCTCGAAGCGATCGGCCAGCTCGTGCGCGTTGGCTGTGCCTGCGCGCTCGATGAACGCCAGCAGCTTGTATCCGCTGACCTGGAGTTCGGGATCGATGCGGGCCGCCGATTCCCTCCAGAGCGTCCGAGTCCTCGCGAAGATGAGGTTCAGATGCGTCTGGAGGTCACCGAGGGCACTCTCCACATCGGGGGATGCCGCGGCGTCTGAGGTGATCACCTCAGTGCCTCGACTCCGGATTCTGATTCTGATTCTGATTCTGACGATCGAGCACCGTGACGGACCCGGTCGACGTCGACGTGCGTTCGGCGCCGGAGAGGCGGATCGCTCCGGTCGACATCGTGGCACCGACCTCTGCTTCGGTGACCTCGAGAACCGACTCCTCGGCCTGCTCGCGCAGCTGCTCGGCGGCGTTCTTGGTCGACAGCGGCTTGTTCTTGATGAACGCGATCGCGATGATGGCGATCAGCGCGAGCGGGATGGCGATGATGAACGCGTCGGCGATGCCGTGGCCGTAGGCGCCCTCGACGATCGTGCGGATCGTGTCGGGGAGCTGCGTGACCTTGGGCACGTCACCCGAAGCGAGGTGCTTCAGGGCGTCGACCTCTTCCGGCGTCGTCGGCGTGAAGCCGTCGAGTGCATCGGTGATGTAGTTCGCGACGCTCGTCGAGAGGGTCGCACCCATGACCGTGACGCCGATGGTGCCGGCGATCGTGCGGAAGAAGTTGACGTTCGACGAGGCGGCGCCCAGCTGCTGCGGAGCCGTGTCGTTCTGCACGATGAGGGTGAGGTTCTGCATGACCATGCCGAGGCCTGCGCCGAGCACGAACATGTAGGCGGCGACCAGCGGGAACGGGGTGTCGTAGCGCAGGGTCGACATCAGGCTGACGCCGATCGTGGTGAGGACGGAGCCGGTGACCATCCAGCCCTTCCACTTGCCGAACCGGCTGACGAGCTGGCCGATGATGATCGACGCGCCCATCTGGCCGATGATCATCGGGATCGTCATGAGGCCGGACTCGGTGGGCGTGGCGCCGCGAGCGAGCTGGAAGTACTGCGCGAGGAACACCGAGGTCGCGAACATCGAGACTCCGATGGCGATGGAGGCGATGACCGAGAGCGTGAAAGTGCGGTTGCGGAACAGCGACATCGGCACGATCGGTTCCTTGACGAAGAACTCGACGGTGATGAAGCCGGCGATCGCGACTGCGGCGATCACGGCGAGCATGATGCTGGTGGACGAGTCCCAATCGAACTCGCTGCCGCCCATCGAGACCCAGATGAGCAGGGTCGAGACGCCGACGGCGAGCAGGACGATGCCGAAGTAGTCGATCGAGACCTTGTTGTCTCGCTGGGGCTTGGGCAGGTGCAGCGTGAACTGCAGCAGCACGAGGGCGAGGATCGCGAAGGGCACACCGACGAAGAAGTTGGAGCGCCAGCCCCAGACGTCGGTGAGGAGTCCGCCGAGCAGCGGGCCGCCGATGGTGCCGAGGGCCATGATGCCGCCGACGACGCCCATGTACTTGCCGCGCTCGCGCGGCGAGATGATGAGGGCGACCGCGATCATCACGAGCGACATGAGGCCGCCCACGCCGATGCCCTGGATCACGCGCACGGCGATGAGCATGTTGGTGTCGGTCGAGAAGCCGGCGATCACGGTGCCGACGGTGAAGATGATGAGTGACAGCTGCACGAGGATCTTGCGATCGACGAGGTCGGCGAGCTTGCCCCAGATGGGCGTCGAGACGGCGGTCGCCAGAAGGCTGGCCGTGATGACCCAGGTGTACTGCGACTGGGTGCCGCCGAGGTCGGCGATGATGACGGGCATCGAGGTCGACACCACGGTGCCCGAGAGCACGGCGACGAACATGCCGACGACGAGGCCGGAGATCGCGGTGAAGACCTCGCGAGGCGAACGCGGCGCCTCGGCTGAAGAGGTGGGAGTGATGTGGGTCACAGTGGAGAGCTCCTGTGTAGAAAGTTGATAAGAGTCAACTATACGCTATTGGTTGCGAAAGTGCAACTGTAGACCGGGAGCAACCATCTAGGCGACTTCGATTCAGGGGTGGCGCGCGCCGAAGCCCATATGTGAGCATCGGATATGGCCCTCATCGTGAACGCCGACAACTTCGTCCGAGCCGAGAACGATCGCATGCTCCAGGACCTCCAGCGAGACGCGGGCGGCGTGAACCGGTTCCTGCACAACAGGGCGCCCGCCGCGGTGGACAGCCAGACCGTCATCCGCCTCAACCGCGACACGCTCTACAGCTTCGCCGTCGTGGACATATCCGACGGTGCCCTCTTCACGATTCCCGAGCACGGCGACCGCTACCTCTCGGCGATGGTCGTCAACCAGGACCACTACATCAACCGCGTGTTCCACGAACCCGGGGAGCACACACTGAGCGTCGAGGAGTTCGGATCCCCCTACGTCGTGCTGGCAGTGCGCATTCTCGTCGACCCTCAGGATGCCTCGGATCTCGAAGCCGTCGCGGCGCTTCAGGATCGGATCGACGTGAACGCGGGATCGGCGTCACCCTTCGTATCGCCCGAGTACGACCGCGTGTCATTCGATGACACGCGGAATGCCCTGCTCGCTCTCGCCCGACGACTCACCGGGTTCGACCGAATGTTCGGCTCGATCGAGGAGACCGACCCGATCAGACACCTCATCGGCACGGCGGCCGGCTGGGGCGGCCTGCCGACCAGCGAGGCGAGGTACATCGGCGTGGACCCGGGTCTGCCTCCCGGGCGATACGAGCTCACCGTCGCAGACGTTCCCGTCGACGGCTTCTGGTCCATCTCGGTGTACAACGCCGTGGGCTACTTCGAACCCAATGACGCCGGCGCCTACACCGTGAACAGCATCACCGGCGAGCCGAATCCGGACGGCTCGATGACGGTGAGGTTCGGTGACTGGCCCGCCGGAACGGCGAACGCCATTCCCACACCCGACGGATGGAACTACCTCGTGCGGCTCTACCGCCCGCGACCGGAGATCGCGGATGGCAGCTGGACCTTCCCGCCCCTCCGACCGTAGCGTCGGCGATGTCTGAGATCAGCCGTTCGACTGCGCGGCCGAGGTCTCATCGACGGACTCGCCGTGCGGCTGCTGCATCGACCACGAGGCGAGCAGCGCGAGACGCTCGGCGGAGGGCGAGCCCGGCTCGGCCGAGTAGACCAGCAGCACGTTGCCGGGTTCGGCCGTGATGGCGAGCTCTTCGTACGCCAGCGTCAGCTCGCCCACAAGCGGATGCTGGAACCGCTTCGTGCCGGCGCCATGAATGCGCACGTCGTGGGCGGCCCACAGCCGCCGGAACGTCTCGCTGCGGGTCGACAGCTCGCCGACGAGATCCTGCAGCCCCTTGTCGTGCGGGTCGCGCCCGGCCTCGGCGCGCATGATCGCTACGCACATCTCGGCGAAGAGATCCCAATCCGGATAGAACTCGCGCGCCGCCGGGTCGAGGAACTGGAAGCGGGCGAGGTTGGGGGTGCGACCGCCGTCGCCGATCACCGGTGAGTAGAACGCACGAGCGAGCTCGTTCGTGGCGACGAGGTTCTGTCGAGGGTCGCGGACGAACGCGATCGCGTCGGTGATCGACGCGAGCGCCCACTCCAGGCTGGGGCGGGCGGCACCGGGCTTCGCCGTGCGCCGCCGCGAGCGACCGCTCGACGGGATGCCGTCGGCCGCGCGCGCGAGGTCGAGAAGGTGCGCCCGCTCGGCGTCGTCGAGCTGGAGAGCCGATGCCAGGGAGTCGAGCACCGCCGCCGAGGCTCCCGCGATCGCGCCCCGTTCGAGCTTGGCGTAGTACTCCACGCTCACGCCGGCGAGCGCCGCCGCCTCGCTGCGCCGCAATCCCGCGACGCGTCTGTTCGTGCCGGGGGCGATGCCGACCGACTCCGGCGCGACACGTGCGCGGCGGGTCATCAGGAACTCGCGGACCTCGGATCTGTTGTCCATGCTCAGGACGCTACCCCGCAGTGGCGCGCTGAGGGAGGTTCTTCCAGTACACCCCTCGACAGGGACTCCCTCACGCGCTCCGAGAGGGACAGGCTGGACACCATGAGCACAGAGACCATGAGCACAGACATCACGAGCACAGCCACCATGCGCGCCGTCGTCATGCACGCCCCCGGAGACGTCCGCGTCGACGACATCGCGCGGCCCACCATCGTCGAGCCCACGGATGCGATCATCCGGGTCACCGCCGCCTGCATCTGCGGTTCTGACCTCTGGCCCTACCGCGGCATCGAGCCGGTGAACAGCCCCACCCCGATGGGCCATGAGTACATCGGCATCGTCGAGCAGATCGGCGACGAGGTCAGCGACATCAAGGTCGGCGACTTCGTCGTCGGGTCGTTCGTCGCCTCCGACAACACGTGCGAGATCTGCCGGGCCGGCTTCCAGTCGCGCTGCATCCACCAGGTCATGATGGGCGCGGTCGGCACGCAGTCCGATTACGCCCGCATCCCCCTCGCCGACGGCACCCTCGTCGCAGTCGAGGGCGACCCGACGCCGGCACAGACCCGCAGTCTGCTGGCGGCATCCGACGTGCTCGGCACCGGCTGGTTCGCCGCTGTCGCCGCTGAGGCAGGCCCGGGCAAGACCGTCGCGGTGGTCGGCGACGGAGCCGTCGGGCTGCTCGCCATCCTCGCCGCCAAGCAGCTCGGCGCCGAGCGCATCATCGCGATGTCGCGCCACGCCGACCGTCAGGCCCTCGCGACGACGTTCGGCGCGACCGACATCGTCGAGGAGCGCGGCGACGACGGTGTCGCGAAGATCAAGGAGCTCACAGGCGGTTACGGCGCGCACTCCACGATCGAGGCCGTCGGCACGCAGGAGTCGATGATGCAGGCGATCCACGCCACGCGCCCCGGCGGACACATCGGCTACGTCGGCGTCAGCCACGGCGTCGAGCTCGACGGACTCGACCTGTTCTTCTCGACCGTCAGCCTGCTCGGCGGACCGGCACCGGTGCGCCGGTTCCTTCCCGAGCTGATCGACCTCATCATGACCGACCGGATCGACCCCGGCATCGTCTTCGACCTGACGCTGCCCATCGAGCAGGCGGCCGAGGGATACAAGGCCATGGACGAGCGTCGCGCCACCAAGGTGCTGCTCACCACCGACTGAACCGCCTGTCTGCGGGGGGGGTCGTGGAGCACGGCCCTCCCACCGCAGACAGCACTCAGCACCCGCTGCAGAAAGAAGGAGCGAAGCAATGAAACTCGAACCCACGCAGTCCACGACAAAGAACCCGCCGGAGCAGTTCGCCGGCGATGTCTGGGTCGACATGGTCGCCGTGCCGCACGAGAGCGACCAGCGGATGTCGGTCGCGATCGTCAAGTTCGCACCGGGCGCCCGCACTGCCTGGCACTCGCACGCGCGCGGCCAGTACCTGCGGGTCACGCAGGGCATCGCCCGCTTCGGCACCCGCGACGGGGAGATCATCGAGGTCCACCCGGGGCAGACGCTCTACACCCCGCCGGGCCAGGATCACTGGCACGCATCAGCAGACGGCACGTTCATGGAGCACATCGCGATGCTCGAGAGCGGAGACGACCCCGCGACGACGACCATCTGGAAAGAGCACATCACCGACGCCGAGTACGACGGGCAGGCGCAGGCATGAGCGGCTGGACCGGCGGACAGCGAGCTGTGGGCGATATCGCCCCGGCCCTCGCCCACTACACCGACGCCGTGCTCTTCGACGAGGTCTGGGCGCGTCCCGAGCTCTCGCCCCGCGACCGCAGCCTCGTCACGGTGTCAGCTCTCGTCACCCTCGGCGCGGCCGAGCAGCTCACGTTCCATCTCGCCTTCGCCCGCGACAACGGCGTGACCGAGGAGGAACTCGTCGAGGCCATCACCCATCTCGCCTTCTATACGGGCTGGCCCCGCGCCATGGCGGCCATCGCCGTGGCGCGCTCGGTCTTCGCCGACGAGGAGTGAAGAGCGACCCGCGAGGGCAGCTACCGCGTCACATGCGGGCGTAGCGGGCGCGGGCGAAGCAGAACAGGCCGTAGAGAGCGAGACCGGCGCCGACGACCCACAGGATCACCGGACCGAAGGGCAGTCCGGCCAGAGCGCGCAGCGCCGAGTCGAGACCGCCGGCGGTCTCGGGGTCGTGGGTGAGCGCCGCGATGACGAAGAGCACTCCGGCCACCCCGACCGCGACGCCCTTGGCGACGTAGCCGGCCACTCCGAACGCGGTGATGCCCGAGCGCGCCTTCGCCGACGGCACCGAGAGGTGCTCCATGAAAGCGCGAGTGAATCCGCGCACGATGAAGGCGATCCCGACCGCGGCCACCCCGAGCCCGACCAGCACGAGCAGCACGACACCGGCCGGCGCCGCCAGCAGCTGGGCGCTGAACGACTGCGAGGACTCGGACGACTGCGACTGGCCACCGAGCGCATAGACCAGAGCCGTCGCGCCGATCGCCAGGTAGGCGACGGCCGTGCCCACGAACTTCGCCCGGTGCGCCCACATCTTCTTCGGATCGGGATCGCGCTCGACGACGGCCTCGGCGATCTGCCAGATCGCGAGCGCGAACAGGCCGAGCACGATCAGCCAGAGCAGGAACACACCGGCAGGCGACTGCTGGATCTGCTGCAGGGCACCGCCCTGGTCGGCGTTCTCGCCACCGCCACCGTTGGCGATCGAGATCGCGATCCCGCCGATCAGGATGTGCAGGATGCCGAGCACGACGTAGCCGACGCGGGCGAGCACGCGGAAGGCGGTCGAGTCCTGAGCGGCCCTCGCGGTGGAGGCGGCCGAGTCGCGAGTGTTCATGGGTTCACGGTGCTTTCGATCGGTTCTTCGGAGATGTCTGAGGTGCTGCGGGACCGAGCGAGGCGGCGCGCGCGCATCGCCTCGACACAAGCCCAGACGAACGTGGCGACAGCGACGCCCTCGAGCATTCCGGCGACCACATCGCTGAGCCAGTGGGCGTGGAGATAGGTGCGGCTCCACATCATGAGGAGGACCCACGCGACACCGACGACCCAGACCCACCGTCGCCGAAGCACGAGCCCGAGGATCACCACGACCGTCGTGGCGACGGCGGTGTGCCCGGACGGGAAGGAGGTCGCGACGCTTTCCGCGAGCGAGTCGGCCGGACGCGTCCGGCCGATCACCGCGGCCATGGTCGCTCCGATCGCGACCACGGTGACCATCGCGATCGCCAGCGTCGCGGCATCCCACCGCCGCCCGCGCCACAGGAACACGGCGATCAGCAGCGCGCCGACCACGATCATGCCGATCGTGCCGCCGACGACGGCGGGCACCCAGGCGACGACGAGCCAGGCGTCGCTGCTGAGCGCGACCATGAGATCGTGCCACCAGATGTCGACGACGAGCGGCTCATGACCGCCGAGGGCCACCACGGCCCGCAGCACGACGAACGCGAGGGTCGCTGCGGCACCGACGACGATCGCGCCGGTGCCGCGCTGCGCCTCGGTCATATCGAGATCAGGCGAGGGGCTCGTTGTCGCGGATGCTCCGGCGGGTCACACGCTCGCCGGTCGCGGGGTCGACGGCCGTGCGGTCGACGGTCTCGGTGCGCCGACTGCGCATCACGAGGATGAGGCTGATCAGGAAGACGACGACTCCTGCACCCATGAGGATGTAGCCGATCAGGTCGAGATCGACGTAGCCGCCGGTGTCGATGTTGAGTGCGAAGACGAGGATCGCTCCGATGACGAAGAGCGCGATGCCGCTTCCGATACCCATATGTCCATTCCTCTCCGAGCCCGCGTTCGCGGACTCGCGACGACCAGAATAGGGTCAGCGTAGATTGAGTCAATGGGCATGGACACATTCACCGTCCCGTGATAAGGATGGGAATGATGACCGATCTCGAACGCCGCGCCGGCATCTTCGCCGCACTCGCTGATCAGACGCGCCTGCGCATCGTCGACCTGCTGACGCTCGGAGATCTGTCGTCCTCTGAGATCGGGACGGCACTCGACCTCCGCTCGAACCTCATCGCGCACCACCTCGGAGTGCTCGAATCAGCGCAGATCATCGCGCGCACCCGCTCGGAGTTCGACAGACGGCGCAGCTATATCGGGCTGCGCCCCGAGGTCTTCAGCACTCTCGCGCCCCCCAGCGTCGCCCCGCCCCGTCGTGTGCTGTTCGTGTGCACCGCGAACTCCGCACGGTCGCAGCTCGCCGAGGCGATCTGGCGCGATACGAGCCCGGTGGCGGTCGCCTCGGCAGGCACCAGACCGGCCGAGAAGGTGAACCCCGAGGCCACCGCGTCGGCCGCTCGACACGGACTCGTCATCGACGGCGACCATCAGCCCCGCCATCTCGACGATGTGCGCGCCGACGGCGACCTGGTGATCACGGTGTGCGACGACGCCCACGAACGCCTCCACGACAGCGACGACCTGCACTGGTCGATCCGCGACCCGGCTCGGATCGGCACGGCCGCCGCGTTCGACGCCACCTTCGATGCGCTTGTGCAGCGCATCCGCGCCTTCTCGTCTCGCCTCGTCGCCGCCTGAGCCGAGTACCGTGGGGGCATGCCGAAACGTTCGCAGCCGAAGCCGGCTCGCCCCGCACCCGCGGGCCTGAGCCGAGAGCTGATCATCGGGACCGCTCTGGCGCAGATCGACGCCATCGGCCCACAGGCTCTGTCGATGCGATCGCTGGCGCAGCAGCTCGGTGTCGAGGCGATGTCGCTCTACCGTTACGTCAACGGCCGCGAGGATCTGCTCGAGGGCGTCGTCGCGCGGCTCATGGGCAACCTGAACGCGAACCTGGATCCGACCCTCACCGAGCACTGGCAGGGTTTCCTGCAGACCGTCGCGCATGAGGTCCGCAGCATCGCGATCGCACACCCGAGAGCGTTCCCGCTCGTGGCCACGCGTCACCCGGCGGCCCCGTGGCTGCGGCCGCCGCTGCGGAGCGTCGAGGTCGTCGACACCTTCCTGAGCGCGCTGATCGGCTACGGATTCACGGACGAGCAGGCCGTCGACGCCTACCGCTCGTTCACCAGCCTGCTCCTGGGACACCTGCTTCTGGAGTCCGCCGTGCGCGGAGCGGACACCGGACCCGCATCCGAGCCGCTCGACGAGGGCGGAGCGGACATCCCCGAGCACGACGGACAGAAGGATCTGGCGAATGCGCCCGAGGTCGTGCGTCTCCGTCCGCTGCTGAGTGAGGAGAGGAGCGACGAAGAGTTCGACATCTCGCTCGAAGCCCTCCTCGATCGCCTGAATCTCCGGCTCACGCAGTAGGGCCGCCCGGATCAGTCGTCCGCGCCGGACTCCGTGCGGATCCTTCGCCCCTCCTCGATGTCCTTCTGCTCCTTCTCGGCCGCCTTGTCGCTCTTGCGCGTGTCGCGGGGAGGGAGCTGGATGTCCTCTTCGGCCGCGATCCCGGCCTGCAGCTGGCGCCCGCGCTCGAGCTCGGCGTCGAACTCCGCACCGAACAGCAGAGCGAGGTTAGCGATCCACAGCCAGAGCAGGAAGACGATGATCCCGGCGAGAGAGCCGTAGGTGCGGTCGTAGTTGGAGAAGTTCGCCACGTAGAACCCGAAGCCGAGGGTGGCCAGGCCCAGGACGATGATCGCCAGGAGAGCGCCGATGCTGATCCAGCGGAACTTCGGCTGCTTGGCGTTCGGGGTGGCGTAATAGAGGATCGCGACGATCAGCACGACGAGCAGGGCGAGCACCGGCCACTTGGCGATGGACCAGATCGTCTTCGGCACCTCGCCGACGCCCAGCGCGTCTCCCACCGCGTCGGTGACAGGGCCCGAGACGACGAGGATCACCGCAGCGACCACGAGGAGCACGATAGTGATGATCGTGACGAGCAGCTGGGTCGGCTTGAGCTTCCAGAACGGCCGCCCCTCTTCGATCTCGTAGATGCGGTTCATGGCCCGGCTGAACGCCCCGACGTAGCCGGAGGCAGACCAGATCGCCAAGAGGATGCCGGTCACCAGAGCGAATCCGGCGGCCGGAGAACCCGCGAACTGCTCGATGGGCCCGCGGATCGCGTCTGCCGTGTCGCCCGGAGCGATCTGCTCGACGATCTCGAGCACCGCGTCGCTGGCGGCCTGTCCCTGCCCGAACACTCCGAGCAAGGAGAAGACCGCGATGAGGCCGGGGAAGATCGACAGCACCGCGAAGTACGTCAGCGCTGCGGCGATGTCGGTGCATTGATCGGACGAGAACTCGCGGATCGTCTTCTGCAGGACGTACTTCCACGAGCGCTTGTGCAGCTCATCCGGGGAGTCGGGCTTGTCAGATGCCTCGGGATCCGGGGCGGTGCGGTCGCGACCGCGCGTGGTGCTGGTCATCGGGGTTCCTCCATCGTGAAGGCGGACCCGCCGCGAGGCGGGTCCGCCTGATCCAACCGGGTCAGCTGCTCGCGAGGTTCTCGCGAGAGTGCTGCGCCTGGTCCTTCACTTCGCCTGCCGCGGTCTGTGCGTCGTCCTTGACCGTGGCCATGGAATCCTGCGCGGACTCCTGCACGGATGCGACCGAAGCCTTGACGGGCTCCTTGAGGTGCTCGCCGACCTCCTTCGCAGCATCCGTGACCTCGTCGACGAGGGGCTGAGCCTGATCCTTGACGGACGCGGCGAGGCCCTTCTCCTTCGATGACGCCGGGAACAGCGAGGCGAGCAGGAGGCCTGCGCCGAAGGCGATCAAGCCGACCGCCATGGGGTTGCCTTCGGCCTTGGCCACTGCGCGGTCCTTCACATCTCCCATGTGCGACCCCGCACCCGAAAGCGAAGAGCCCGCATCGTCGGCGGCCCCCATGACACGCTCGCGGATCGAGCCGAAGGCACCGCGCACGCGGTCCACCTGACGGTCGACGATCTTCGAGGGCGAGACCTTGTCGGCGAGGGCGTCGACGTCCAGGCCCAGGTCTTCACGGGTGCGCTCGATGTCGGCGCGGATGGCATCGGGTGAATCACTCATCGGTTCTCCTCATTCCTTCTCAACGTTTCGGGTATCTCTTTCAGGGTGTCCACCGTCTGGGGGGCGCCCTCGACCTGCGAGAACTGGCCACGGCCGACGACGAACAGGATCGCGGCGATGATCGCCCAGATCGCTGCGACGACGACGCCGGACCACCCGCCGCCGATCAGAGTGCCCAGCGCCCACCACAGGGCGACGGACAGGAAGAACACGGCCATCAGCGCGCCGTAGCCGGCAGCGCCCATGAGCCCCGCCCCCTTGGCGGACTTCGCGGCCGAGTCCTTGAGCTCTGCCTTGGCGAGCGTGACTTCCTGGCGCATCAGCGTAGAGATGTCACGGGTCACCTCACCGAGCAGATCGCCGAGCGAGGTCGACGCGGCTTTGGCTTCAGAGGGCGTGGGGTCGGTCATGACCGGCCTCTCCGAGGATGTCCGGTCGCTCCGACGCGGTCTGCGCGTAGAGCGGGGTCGCGCCCGATGCGCCTGCGGGCGCACCGACCGGGACAGCGACCGACGGATCCGGATGCACCTGCGCGGGCGGCGGCACGGGTGCCGGGGAGGCATCCTTGTCGTCGGATGCGTTCGCGGCGAGGGCCCGGGTGAGCCTGCCCGCGACGACGCCGATGACGGCGGCCGCGAGGATGAACGTTCCGGGCTTGCGCCGCGCATAGCCCTTGACCTCGGTGAGGACGGAGCTGGGGTCGCGGTCGCCGAGCCACGTCGACATCGCGGACAGGCGGCCGGAGACCTGCTGCACCAGATCGCCGGCGATTCCGCTGCCGGTCGAGTTCGAGGCCATCGAGCCGAGCTCGTCACTGACCGAGCGGAGACCGCCCGCGAGCCGCTGCTGCTGGGTGTCGGCCTGCTCCTTCAGCTCGCGCTGAGTCTGCGCGTAGAGGTCTTTGGCCTGGGTCTTCGCCTCTCCGACGACGCTGGCAGCCTCATCCTTGACTGTGCCGACGACGTCGTGCGCCTGGGCGGAGGCGGTGTCCTTCAGGTCAGCGGCCTCGTGCTTCGCAGCATCGACCGTGCCTGACGGATTCTGGGAGTGCACGTCCGAGCCTCGGGGGCTCGTCGTCTCATAGTTGTCCGACATGGGGGCTCCTTTCGCGGTCCGATCGGATGCGATCGGTCGGCCCTTTCTAAACCCCCTGATCGCATCTCACCACGTCCCTTGCGCACATCAGACTTACGGTGTAAACCGCGCGGGCTTACGGCGTAAGCTCAGGCCTTATACGCGCATGTCGGGCTGCGAACAAGCGCCTTCTTCGACGGGCGTCGAATCCCTACCGTCGCAGCATGAGCGCAACCAACAGCACGCCAGATCCCCGTCCGCCCCGCGAGGTCGGCACCCCGGCCGCCGCTTCGAACTCCGAGCACCTCGTCGTGCCTGCCGATCGCGATGTCGCGCCCGGCAATCGGGTCCTGCCCGCCGATCGCGATGTCGCGCCCGCCGATCGGGTCGTGCCCGCCGATCGCGATGTCGTGCACCGCGGAGAGGTCCATGATCGTGAGAAGGCCGAGTTCGGCGGATTCAAGTTCGGATCGGCGTTCTTCGGCTGGCTGACCGCGATGGGAGCCACGGTGCTGCTGACCGCCCTCGTCTCGGCGATCGGCGCAGCACTCGGCCTCGGTGGCGACGTCACAGCCGATGAGGCGGCAGAGGCCGCCGTGGGCGGCGGAGCCATCATCGCCGCGATCGTCATCGGCGTCGTGCTGTTCGTCGCCTACTTCGCCGGCGGATACGTCGCCGGCCGCATGGCCCGTTTCAGCGGAGCCAAGCAGGGCATCGCGGTCTGGATCTGGGCGGTCGCGATCGCGATCGTCGTGGCCATCATCGCCGCGATCGCCGGCTCGCAGTGGGACATCCTCGGCAACCTGCAGGGCTTCCCCCGCATTCCGGTCACCGCCGAGACCGCGACCATCACCGGCATCCTCACCGCACTCGGCGCCGCCGTCGTCACCCTCGTCGGCGCTGTGCTCGGCGGCCTCGCGGGAATGCGGTACCACCGCAAGGTCGACCGCGTGGGCCTCGGGGCCTAGGCGCTGCCGAGAGGTCGCCCTGCCGGCCTGAGCCGATGTCCCCGGTGCGTGCGACGATCTGCACGTCGACGGGAGAACAGGATGCGGGGCGAAGCCACCGTGCTGCACGCCGATCTCGACGCGTTCTACGCCTCGGTCGAGCAGCGCGATGCCCCCGAGCTGCGCGGCCGGCCGGTCATCGTCGGGGGCGGGGTCGTGCTTGCCGCGAGTTATGAGGCCAAAGCCCGCGGGGTGCGCACGGCGATGGGCGGGCGACAGGCGCTGCAGCTGTGTCCGGACGCCGTGGTGGTGCCCCCGCGCATGGAGGCGTACTCGGCCGCGAGCCACGACGTTTTCGCGATCTTCCGCGACACGACGCCGCTCGTCGAGGGGCTCTCGATCGACGAGGCGTTCCTCGAGGTCGGGGGGCTCCGGCGCATCGTCGGCACCCCCGAAGAGGTCGCCGTGCGTCTGCGCGAGCGGGTGCGCACCGAGGTCGGGCTGGCCATCTCGGTCGGCGTCGCGCGCACGAAGTTCCTCGCCAAGGTCGCGAGCGCCGTCAGCAAACCGGACGGACTGCTCGTGGTCGAACCCGACCGCGAAGAGGAGTTCTTGCTGCCGCTGCCGGTCGAGCGACTGTGGGGCGTGGGCGCCGTCACCGCTGAGAAACTGCAGCGCTATGGCATCCGCACCGTCGGTCAGCTGGCCGAGCTCGAGTCGTCGTCGGCCGAGCGGATGCTGGGCAAGGCCGTCGGCGCGCACTTGCACGCCCTCGCCCGTCTGCGGGATCCGCGTCCGGTCGACACGACTCGGCGCCGTGGCTCGATCGGCTCGCAGCGCGCACTCGGCAAGGGCCCGCGCTCGGCCGAGGAGCTCGATCTGACCCTCACGCAGATCGTCGACCGACTCGCGCGGCGGCTGCGTGACGGAGACCGGGTCTGCCGGTCGGTGGTGCTGCGCCTGCGCTTCGGCGACTTCGCGAAGGCCACCCGATCACGCACGCTCGGATCCGCCACCGATCGCACGGCGATCCTGCTCACGGTGGCTCGAGCACTGCTCGCCGCCGCGCTCCCCGAGATCGCCGAGCGTGGCATCACCCTCATCGGGCTGTCGCTGTCGCACCTCGACCACGCAGACCGCGCGCAGCCAGAGCTGCCGATCGACTGGGGCGACGAAGAACGACTCGACACGGTTCTCGACACCCTGCGCGATAGGTTCGGCGCGACGTCCGTCTCGCGCGCGGCGCAGATGGGTCGCGACCCGGGGTGGTCGAGCCCGATACTCCCCGAGCACGAGTGACCCATGGGGGCGTCGCGCGGGTGCGACAGCCGCGTCTCTAGCCGAGGTCGTACGAGCCGTCGTCGGGCATCTCCATCGGAGAGGTCGTGGGCGATTCGACGCCGCGAGTGAGTGTGCGCAACCGGTCGACCAGCTCGGGGTCTTCGAGTTCGGGCCCTCTGCCGGGCACTTCCTTGGCCACGATCTGGCTGGCGGGTCCGATCAGGAACTTCGCCGTGACGATCGCGCCGTCCGGCTCCTGCACCGGGATCTCCACGAGCTCGGCACGCTCTTCTTCGCCCAGTGCGCGCCCGTATGCCAGCAGCGCATCTGCGATGTCGTCCCCCGTGAGATAGGCGTCGCCGCCGTAGATGATCGTCTGCATGGTTCCGTTCTAGAGCAGTTCGGGCCGTTCCGTCCGCCCCTTGCCCCGGCCCGGTGCGACTGATAACGATTTGCGGTCAGGGCCGTCACTCCTCGTAGTGTGGAGTGCATGGCAGAACAGAAGACGATGATCCAGACGGAGATCCTGGCCGACGGAGTGACGTATCTCCTCGCCCAGGACCAGGACCTCGAGGCGCTGAAACGCCGCATCGAAGAGGCGATCGCCACGGCTGGCACGTTCGTCGATTTCGTCGTCGTCGGCAACCGTCAGGTGAGTCTTCTGGTCACGCCGCGCTCACGGGTGTCCATCAGCGTGGCAACGGTGCTCTTCGACGCCCGCGACACGGGAGACGTCGACTTCCCCTTCGGCGGGCACTACGACCTGCTCTGACCCCGACTGACCGAGCCGTGCGGCTCAGAGCTGGTCGAGCACGAGTTCGCCCCGCGAGTTCAGCTGATCCATCATGTGAGCGACCCGCGCGGGGTCGATCGCGTGCACGGTCGGAAGATCGAACTCGAACACCAGCGGGATGGCGGGGTGCACCCAGATCGTCAGGCGGCCCGATGACGCCTCCGGCTTCGGCAGCCAGGTCATCATGAAGCTCTCGTTGCGACGAAGCTTCGTGCCGATCACGATCTTCACGTGCGCCAAGGTCACTTCTTCGATCTCGATCGCCGGCCGCGAGCTGTTGTACTCCAGTTTCCCCATAGGAGAACTGTACGCTCAGCAGAACTGATCGCGCGCACCCCAACCTCCGACCCAGGCCTCCACCCTCGGGTCTGAGCGCAGGAGGTGGATGCCGTCCGCGACGGCGCGGTGCGATTCGAAGGCGTCTGACGTGCCCCACCGCGCGGCGCGGCGCATCGCTCGCCGCGAGCGCAGCACTCCCAGCGACGAGCCCTCGGCGTCGACGAGATCGACCCTGCCGACGTCGCCCGTGCCGAGACCCGCGATGCGCTCGGCGATCCAGGCCGGCTCGAGCACCACGACCGGTCTGTCGAGCTCCCAGATCACTCGGGCGTCGAACTGCCCACCGCCGACCACGATGCGCGGATCTCCCACGAAGGCCGGCACCGTCGCGTCGACCACCACCCGCGCCAGCGGGAACGCGGTGAGAATCGAATCCACGGCGACGAACAGCGCCGCCGGGGTGTGCGTTCCGCGCAGCCTGACGATGAGGTCGGGCACGTCCGACAGCACGCCTCGCGGGGCCGAACCGCCGACCGGGATCGACGAGACGAGCCTCATCGTCTGGGCGTTCGCGCGCTCGAGGCCCGAACTGCTCCGCTCTGCCCACTCGGGCCCGTCGTGCCACGCCACGGCCGTCGGCACGTGAGCGAGCACGGCGCCCGCCTGCCACATCCGATGCGCCCACTCCCAGTCCTCACCCCCGTAGGCCGAGAAGGACTCGTCGAACCCTCCGGTCTCGTCGAACAGGCGGCGCGAGCAGGCGATCACCGCGCCGATGACGAACCGGTATGACCGGTCGTCGGCGTCGAGCAGATCACGGCTTCGGGAGTACTCCCGCGCGAGCCACGACGGCTCGGGGAGCTCACGGTCGACGACGGCCTCGAGCACGGGTGCCTCCGGAGCGATGCCCGAGAAGTCCGCGTGCCGACGGCGTCCGACGGTGACGGCCTCGGGAAGCAGAGCCGGAAGACGGGTGAGCGCTCGCACATACCCGGGCTCGGGGGCGGTGTCGGCGTCGAGGAAGCAGAGCACGTCGCCGCTGCTCGCGCGCACGCCGAGATTGCGTGCGGCCGCGAGGCGGAAGCCCCGATCCTCCTGGCGCACGAGGATCACCCCGTCAGGCACCCGGACGTCGCCCGCGGAGCCGTCGTCGGCGACGATGATCTCGAGAAGCTCGTGCGGATAGTCCTGCGCCGACAGGGCGAACAGCGTCCGAGCGAGCTCAGCCGGCTGCTCGTAGTGCGCGACGATCACCGACACCGTCGGCAGGGTCTCGGGGTCGACTCCGTCGAGCGTGTTCCACCTGTTGCCGACCACCCAGGGCCGCCGCGTCACCGGGCCAGCCCTCTCCACCAGCGCACGTATGCCTCGGCCGCCTCCGGCCACGACATCGGCAGCCTCGTCAGCCCGTGCCAGGTCGACTCGGGGTGCTCGAAAGCCTGCCGCACCGCCACCGCGAGCTCGGGTTCGTCGACCGTCTGCAGAGTGCCGGGGCGCAGAGTCGCCATCTCGTCCATGTAGCGGTTGCGCACCGCGACGGGTCGCCGGCCCCATCCGATCCACGACGCCAGGGAGCCGGATGCCGACACATGACGATGTGCGATCACCGGCACCGACACGGCGCGGCCGCGCCGCGCGATCTCGGCGTCGTCGAGCCAGCCCGTCACCTCGACGTCGACCCCGAGCGCACCGGCACGGCGGACGAACTCCTCGAGTTCGGCGGCGTGACCCTCCGAGGCGCGGCCGAGAACCGTCATGCTGCCGATGCCCGCCTGCGCCGCCGCACGGGCCGCCTCATCGTGTCCCTTGCCGGGATAGAAGTAGCCGAGCACGCCGACGGAGCCATCCGCCGGCATCCGCTGCATGTCGGGATCGAGCGCGACGGGCAGAGGGATGCTCACCGCGGGGCCGGACCACACTCCCTCTTCGCGGAGCAGCGCATGCTCGTGCTCGCTGTTGACCGCCACCCCTCGCGCGGCTGAGGCCACGGCCGCGTATGCCGCTCGCCTGCGGGGCAGATTGCGCTCGCCGTCCGACGCCTGCGGGACATCGTGCAGAGTGACGCTGATCGCTCGGCGCGCGGCGAGCGCGCCGAACGCCAGCGACGCCTGCTCGGGAGAATCGCCCCACAGACGATCGGTGAAGTGCACATGCAGCGCGGTGTCAGCCGGCACGGCATCCAGATCGGCCGCATCGATCGTGCCGATCGACGGATCCTGTGCGCGCACGGCTGAGGCCACCTCGCGCCCGTACATCGCGACGCCGTGGGTGCCAGGGTGCACGAGCAGCAGCGGAGCGGCGCTCATCGCGCCCGCCAGACGTCGAGCAGCGGAGCGAGACGGGTCAGGGCGGCATCGACGAACTCGGGGTGGGCGGCGTACCACTCGAGGTGGGCGGCCCGCACCTCGGCATCGTCGATCGGTGCGCCGTCGACGATCCAGTGCGCGCGAGGCTCGTCGGGCAGCGCCCACGCCTCGACGACCTCGGGCTGCAGCGGCGCCCGCACCGAATTCAGCAGCGGCCGGCCGGGGTCTGTGGGGCCACCGGTGTGGCCGAGCGCCCCGAGCACGCGGGCCCCCAAGGGCATCCACACCGCGTCACCCGGGTGGTTGACGGTGCGCGCGTGATCGGCCGTGACCGCGTCGAACAGGTCGGAGACCCGCACGTCTGCGCTCTGCTCGCGGACGCGCAGCGTGTCGATCGAGGACTCCCCCACTGCGCGCACCCCGTCGGGTGTCAGCGCGGCGACGACGCGGATGCCGGCGGCAGCGGCGAGCGTGCGGATGTCGTGATAAGCCACGATCGGCGGGTCGCCCTCGACGCCGGGCACGCGGATCGCGGCCTGGAAGGGGTGCAGGCCCGCGAAGCGCACCGGAGGGACGGTCAGCACGCGAGCATCCGTCGCGGCGGCGATCTGGCGCGTGCCCAGCGGCAGATCGCGATAGTCGTCGCGGATCGGCTGGCTCACCACGGTGTCGGCGGCACGGACGATCTCGTGCAGACGCACGGCATCGGCGGCGGTCATCTCGTGCACGGCGGGAACGCGCACGAAGCGGTGCTCGGGAGCATCCATCACCAGGCGCAGCGACTCGGCCTGGCAGTTGCCGAGGACGACCCCGAAACGCTCGGGCAGAGGGTCGAGCCCGTAGAACTCCGAGTAGTGCCTGCGGCGCGCTAGCACCAGAGAGCCTTCCGGCGCAACGGCCGTGCCCACTTCGTGATCTTGGCTCATGATATGAACGTACCCCCTCGATCTCATCAGTCTTGCGTCCCCCATTGCCCTGCGGCCCTCCGTCATCGCGATACACGCACGTCGGGTGCTCAGCCCGCCAACGGAGAACCACATCGTCACCGAACCTGCCCTCATTCGCGTCGCCTCGATTCCGGCCGCCCACCCCTATGTGCGTGCGATCACCGACGCACAGCGTGTGCGCGTTCTGCCCGACCCTGCCGTCGCGGGTGCACCCGCCGACGTGTGGTGGCCGCCGGTCGCGCTGACCTCGCAGTGGCTCGACGCACACGGTGCAGACTTCGACGTGCTGCACGTGCACTTCGGTCTCGAGTCGTTCTCTGCCGATGACCTGCGCGAGGCTCTCGAGACCGCGCACCGGCTCGGCAGGCCCGTCGTGTACACCGTGCACGACCTCGAGAACCCGCAGCTGGTCGATCAGCGGCACTATCGAGAGCTGCTCGACGTGATCATCCCGTCGGCCGATCACCTCATCACACTCACCTCGACGGCCGCGGAGGAGATCGGACGGCGGTGGCACCGCAGCAGCCGGGTGCTGGCTCACCCCACCCTGCTCGACGGCGCCGCAGCGCCCGAGCGCGCGGTCGACGAGACCCTGCGGATCGGAATCCACCTGCGAGACCTGCGCCCGAACATCGCCGCCGAACGTGCGGTGCGCGCAGCCGTCGACGCCGCCGCGCTGCTCGCACAGACAGGGCGGGCGGTCGAGTTCGAGGTGCTGATGCACGAGAGCATCCGCGATGCCGCCGCAGCCGCCCGCGTGACCGCCGCCGCTGACGCGCACCCCGCAGTGCGGGTGCGACGCACTCCGCGTCTGAGCGACGCGGGCATCGATGCCTGGATCGGAGGACTCGACCTCTTCGTCCTGCCCTACCTGCACGGAACCCACTCCGGATGGGTCGAGCTCTGCTACGACCTGGGGGTGCCCGTGGCCGGAACGGACGTCGGGCACATCAGCTCGCAGCATCCCGATGACTTCTTCGTCATCGACCTCGACGACCCGCAGACGCTGGTCGAGGCCGTGGCCCTCGCCTCAGACGCGCGCGCCGCGTCGCCCCGTGCATCGGTGGTCGATCGGCGACGGGCCGAGAGAGTGGCCGAACGGGAGGGCGTGCGCGACGCGCACGCCCGGCTCTACGCCACCGCATGCGCCGAGATCTCGACGGCGGCCAGCGCGTGATCGGTCGCGAGCGGTTGCGGGTGCTGGTCGTGGCCCCCGAGCGTCACGCCCTTCGCCAGCCGCACGCCGGCGGCCTCGAGGCCGTGGTGTGGAACCGTGTGCGCTGGCTGCGCAGCCGGGGTCACGACGTGCAGCTCTGTGCGGCAGAAGGGTCTGACTTCCTCGGCGACGACATCGATCTGCACCTGCCGAGCCCCCGGTGGCATCAGTCACGGGATGCGTCGGACACCGACTTCCCCGAGGGACACCGCCGACTCATGACCGACGCCTTCGCGCGCGTGCGGGATCAGCTCGACTCCCCCGCGACCCGCGTCGACGTCATCGACAATCACAGCCTGCACGGGGATCCGATCCTCTGGAGCCGTGACATCGGAGTGCCGGTCGTCACCACGCTGCACACACCGCCCCTCGCCGACATGGTGATCGCCTCGAACGCACTCGCCGGCTCGTCGCCGCACCGTTTTCTCGCGGTCAGCCAGTACACCGCTCGGGCCTGGTCGGCCGAGGGCGTCGAGGCGTTCGTCTTCACCAACGGCGTCGACACGGCGCAGTGGAGCCTGGGGCCCGGCGGAGGCGACTGGGTGTGGTTCGGACGCATCGTGCCCGAGAAGGCACCGCACCTCGCCATCATCGCCGCCCGACGCGCCGGGGCGCGCCTGAAGCTCGCGGGCCGAGTGGGCGACTCCGCGTACTTCGATCGGGAGGTGCGGCCGCTTCTCGGCGGCGGCATCGACTATGTCGGGGCGCTGCGACAGCCCGAGCTCTCGGCCCTCGTGGGCGCCGCATCGGTCGCTCTCGTGACCCCGGTGTGGTCGGAGCCCTTCGGGCTGGTGATGGCCGAGGCGCTCATGACCGGCACGCCCGTCGCCGCGTTCGACTCCGGCGGCACCAGCGAGGTGCTGGCCGGAATCCCCGGCACCGCCATCGTGCCCGCCGCCGACACCGACGCTCTCGCCCACGCCGCAGCGGCGCTGGTCGGGCAGTCGCGACTCGGACTGCGCCGCCAAGACGTGCGCGAGGCGGCCTCTGCTCGCCACTCGCTCGACCACAGGCACCGCGAGATCGAGCGGGTTCTCTCCGTCGCCGCTCAGAGCGCGGTGCCTGCCCACGAGCTCGTAGAGGCGGTCGGCGCATGATCGGCTGGTACGTGCATCATCACGGCTGGGGCCACATGACTCGGATGCAGGCGATCCGCCCGCACCTCCGAGACGAGGTGACGGTGTTCTCGAGCCTTCCCGAACCCGAGTCGCTGGCCCCGGGCACGATCTGGGTGCAGCTGCCCTCGGACTCCGATGCGGTCGTCGGGCCCGACGGCGTGCGCCGCGAGGCGCATGAGCTCGGCGACGTCACGGCCCGAGGCAACCTGCACTGGGCGCCGCTGAGGCACCCTGGGCACCAGGCCCGTCTCGCCGCGATCGCGGAGTGGGTGGCCATTCACCCGACCTCCGTCTTCGTCGTCGACGTCAGCGTCGAGGTCACGACGCTCGCTCGCCTGCTCGGGGTGCCGACGATCGCCGTCGCGCAACCGGGCGATCGCACCGACGCGCCGCACCGTCTCGGGTACGACCTCGCCGACCGCATCCTGGCGCCGTGGGCTCCGGGCATGATCCCTGCGAAGGCCCTTGTCGGTCGCGAAGACCGCGTGCGACCGGTGGGCGCGATCTCGCGCTACGACGGCCGCGCTCGCACCGACGCAGACACAGACACCGACGCAGACACAGACACCGCAGACGCTGACGCAGTGCGTCGCGTGCTGTTCCTCGGCCTCGCCCTCGACCCGCTGCGACTCGCCCAGACGATCGAGCTGCTGAGCGCAGACGGGTGGGTCGTCGAGAGCGCAGGGGCGGGCCGAGACGATCGCGTCGACGACGTGTGGCCGCTGCTGTGCCGTGCGACCGTCGTCGTGAGCGCGGCGGGTCAGAACAGCATCGCCGATCTCGCGGCCGCAGATGCCCACACAGTCGTCATCGCCCAGGAGCGCCCGTTCGGCGAGCAGCAGGACATGGCCCGTGTGATGGCCGCGCACGGCCTCGCCCAGACCGTCGCGGCTGACGCGTCACCGGCCGAGGTGGTCGACAGCATCCGACGGGCAGCAGACACCGCACCCGACTGGCAGGCGTGGCAGGTGTCGGGCTCCGCCGCACGTGCCGCGGCCGCGATCGAGGAGCTGGCGCGATGAGCATCCGCGTCGCCGTCATCACCCCGGCATCGGTGAACCGTCTCGACCACCTGCAGCGCCAGCGCCGATTCCTCGACGAGGTGCGCACGCCGGGCATCGACGTCGTGCGTGTCGAGGCATGGCTCGACGTCGATGCGCCACCCTCGGCACCGTCAGCCCTGTTCGCGCATGTGCCTCCGGGCCGCGACGGCATGCGCGTCGGTGCGGCGCGCAACGCCGCAGCCGCCCTCGCGCTGGCTCACGGTGTCGACCTGCTGGTGTTCCTCGATGTGGACTGCCTGCCAGGGCCCGACCTGCTCGAGAGATACGTCAGCGCGGCGCAGGCCCACCCGCACGACCTGCTCTGCGGACCGGTGACCTACCTGCACAGTGTGCAGCGCCCCTCGACGATGCTCGAACTCAGCGCCATGACCCGGCCGCATCCGGCTCGCCCCCTGCCCTCAGACGGGGCCATCGTGGCGGCGACCGATGACGAGTTCGACCTGTTCTGGTCGCTGTCGTTCGCGGTGACCGCAGAGACGTGGACGCGCCTCGGCGGCTTCGACGAGGCGTACCAGGGGTATGGCGCCGAAGACACCGACCTCGGCCGGCGGGCTCGGTCGCACGGCATGCGAGTGCAATGGGTCGGTGGCGCGCACGCCTACCACCAGTGGCACCCGGCCGGTTCTCCGCCGTGGCGTCACCTCGACGACATCCTGCGCAACGGCGCCCTGTTCGCCGAGCGCTGGGGCGAGTGGCCGATGCTCGGCTGGATAGACAGCTTCATCGAGGGCGGTGCGGTCGAACCGCACGGCGACGGATACCGCCGCGTCGATCTCAGTCCAGACGGGCGGACAGCTCGTCGATGATCTGAGCGACCTGTCGCCTCGCATCAGCCAGGCGCCTGATCTCGGCTTCGAGGTCGGCGATCTCAGCGGCCGGCGACCGGTGGCGACGCGCGATCTGCAGATTCGCGCGGACGTTCAAGGACGCCCCCGACAATCCGGCCAGGAGCGCCTCTGCGGCGACCGCGAGATCGACGACGATGTGAGGGTTGCCCACCTCGACGAGCACACGCACGTCTTGCAGCATCCCGACACCTATCAGCCCGACACGCGCCGCCGACCTGGCCCCCTCGACGGCGGCGTCACGGACGCGCTCATCGCGGGAGGGGTCGTCGGTCGCCAGCGCCAGGGCCGCTCCGAAACTCGCTGACACGATGCCATCCGCCTCGACCGCCCGCAGCGCCTCGGCCCGCTGCCGGGCGAGGCGGTCGAGGATGTCCGCCGCTCGCGGGTCGTCATCGGAGTACCCGCCGACCATGCTCATCAGCGATGCGGCGATCGCCAGCATCACACCGGCCGCGGCTCCTCCCCCGGGAGAGCCCGTCGGACGACTCAATGCGTCGAACCAGTCATCCATCGGTGTGGATGCGGGGATGTCGGCGGGGTCCTGCATGAGCGTCACACTATCGAGCTAGGACACCAGCAGCGGCAGCAGCGACACGACCAGCCCCACGAACCCGACGCCGGCGAACACGATCCCGAGAGTCAGGATGACGCGCCGCGTGTGGGGCGGCTCTCCCACCCGCGCATGGGCGGGGTTGTTCGCGCTGACCACTCCGTCGGCCCAGCCGTCCTCCGCATCGGCGGACTCATGTCTTTTCAGCGGCCGCTCGTGAAAGTCTCCGCCGGCGAACCAGCGCCCGATCAGCAGACCGTCGCGCTCGATGACGGCGATCTCGATGGGCAGCCACGCTCCCTCGACGGTGCGGATGAGAAACCCCAGCAGAAGCAGCGGCAGGCCGACGCCGAGGCCCACCCAGGAGAGCACCTCACCGACGAGAGCGAGAGTGTCCAGAACCTGCATCACCCCATCGTAGAGAGTGTCGCCCACCCTCGGCGGCGAATCCGCTAACCACTGCGCGTCTCAGGCGCAAGGCCCTCTGCACACTCGCCCGGCTCGCCTAACGTCGCCGACGAGGGGAAGGAGAACCGTGAGGACTCACATAGAGATCGACGGCACGAGCTTCGTGCTTCAGGACGATCAACCCCTGAGCGACATCATGGCGGAGATCGAAGCGGCCGCATCCTCGCCGCCCGCGTTCGTCACTATGTCTGCCGAGGGGCGGAGCATCAGCGTGCTGATCCGCGCGACGACACGGGTGGTGATCTCGGTCGAGAAAGACGACCATGTCGAGCCGGACCACGGCCCGTGGAGCCTTCCGTTCGACGAATGGGAGCTGTGACTCAGAGGAACCCGGGGGCTCAGGTCACTCGACCGTCGCCGGGGCGCGACACGCGAAGCCAGCGATAGCCGTATGCCGGCACCTCGAGTTCGACCCCGCCCTTCGGATCGAGCGCCAGGCGCGACGACTCGAGCAGGTCGACCAGAGTCGTGCCCTCCGGCTCGTCAGCCAGTCGGAACGACGTGGTGACCGGCACCTCTGCGAAATTGTGGAGGGCGATCATGCGTCCGACGTCGGCCGTCAGCGAGTGCACGAGAAGCGACTCGGCGGGCTGGTCGATGACCTCGAACGTGCCCCAACCGAGCTCCGGGGAGATCCGGTAGCTCGAGGTGAGGGCGCGGATGAAGTACAGCAGGGAGCCACGGTCATCCAGCTGGGCGGCGACGTTCACGTGCTCCGGCGCATACCCGTCGGACGGCGGGCGAGCCACGAGACGGCTCGGCACGGCATCCGAGAATCCTCCGTTGCGATCGTCGGACCACTGCATCGGAGTCCGCACCGCTTCCCTGCCGGGGATCTCGATGTTCTCGCCCATGCCGATCTCCTCGCCGTAGAACAGCACCGGAGTGCCGGGCAGGGTGAACAGCAGGCTGTAGGCCATGCGGACGCGGCGCGGGTCGCCATCGAGCATCGGCGGGAGCCGCCGGGTGATGCCTCGTCCGAACACCCGCTGGCGCTCGTCGGGCGCGAACGTCTCGAACACCTCCTGCCGCTCGCTGTCGCTGAGCTTGTCGAGGGTCAGCTCGTCGTGGTTGCGCAGGAAGTTCGCCCACTGCACCTCGGCGCCGAGCACGGGACGGGCACGCAGCGCCTCGATCAGCGGACCCGGATCCTTGCGGGCAAAAGAGAGGTACAGCGACTGCATCCCGACGAAGTCGAACTGCATCGTGAGCTCGTCGCCGTCGTCGCCACCGAAGTACTGCGCCTGCTCGTCGTAGGGCAGGTTGACCTCGCCGAGCAGGATCGCCTCGCTCGACCGACGCTGCAGGAACCGGCGCATGTCGCGCAGCAGTTCGTGCGGCTCGGGGATGCCGGCGCCCTCGGGGATCTCGAGGAGAAAAGGCACCGCATCGACGCGGAAGCCCGAGATGCCCAGCTGCAACCAGAACCCGATGACCTTCGCGATCTCGTCTCGCACGCGGGGGTTGGCGATGTTCAGGTCGGGCTGGTGCTCATAGAAGCTGTGCTGATACCACTGCCCCGACTTCTCGTCCTTGCCCCAGATGCCGTTCGCCTGGCCGGGGAAGACGGCGTTCTTCTGGCCTTTCGGGGGCGCGTCGTCGCGCCAGACGTAGTAGTCCCGGTAGGGCGAGTCGACGCTGCGCTTGGCGGCGAGGAACCACGGATGCTTGTCAGAGGTGTGGTTGATGACCAGATCGACGATCACCCGCATCCCCCGATCGCGCGCGGTGCGGATGACCTCGACGAGGTCGCCGTGGCTGCCGAGCCTCGAGTCGATGCCGTAGAAGTCGCTGACGTCATAGCCGTCGTCACGGTCGGGGCTCGGATAGAAGGGCATCAGCCACAGGCAGGTGACGCCGAGCTGCGACAGGTAGTCGATGCGCTGCGCGAGGCCCTGCAGGTCACCGACCCCGTCGCCGTTCGAGTCGAGGAAGGTCTCGACATCGAGGCAATAGACCACCGCGGTCTTCCACCAGAGGTCGCTCGTATCGGTGATCTTCACAGTCGCTCCTTGAGTGCGGGGATGAGCTCGGATTCTGCGGCGGCGAGGAAGTACGACTGCTCGGTGCCGACGTGGTGCAGATACACGCGATCGAATCCGATCTCCGCGAGGTCGGCGATGCGGCCGGCCAACGCCGTGGCATCGTGGTCGACCAACACGGCCTTTCGCAGCTCGCCCTTGTCGAGGCCCGCCACCGCCGCCTCGAAGTCCTCGGGCTGCTCGAGATCCCACGTCGCCGGGGGTGAGAGCAGACCGTTGGTCCACTGGTCGCGGGCGATGGCGAAGGCCGCCTCATCGCTCTCCGCGAGGCTGAGGTGCACCTGCAAGACGAAGGGCCCCGTGCCCCCGGCGCCGCGGTAGGCCTCGACGACGCGCTGCAGCGCGGCCGGCTCCTGGGCCACGGTCGCCAGGCCCTGCGCCCACGAGGCCGCCCACTCGGCGGTCTCGGCGCTCACGGCGGTCGCGAACAGCGGCGGCGGCTCGGCGGGCCTGCTCCACACTCGCGCCCGGTGCACGCGCACCAGGCCGTCGTGGTCGACCTCTTGGCCCTCGATCAGTCGACGGATGACGTCGACGCTCTCGCGCAGTCGCTCATTGCGGACATGCTTCTCAGGCCAGCCCTCGCCCGTCACGTGCTCGTTGACCGCCTCGCCACTGCCCATCGCGGCCCAGAAGCGGCCGGGGAACATCTCCTCGAGAGTCGCGAATGCCTGGGCGATCATCACCGGGTGATAGCGCTGGCCGGGGGCATTGACCATTCCGATCGAGAACTCCGTGCAGGCGAGCGCTGCCGCGATCCAGCTCAGCGCGAAGCCCGACTCGCCCTGGGCCCTGGTCCACGGCGCGAGGTGGTCGGAACACATCGCCCCGTCGAACCCCGCGCGCTCGGCGCCGATCACCGCGTCGAGAAGCGCGCTCGGTGCGATCTGCTCGTGCGAGGCATGAAAACCGATGAAGACCATGCGCCGAGTCTGACAACGAACACGGGCGCACGGCAGTGGTAGACACTCCGCAGCGAGTCTGCGAAGATGGGCGGCCCTGCGCGGCGGGGTTACTGGCCAGTGGGCCTGACTACGCCGAGCTCGTACGCCAGGATGACCGCCTGCACACGATGGGGCAGATCGAGCTTCACGAGGATGCGGCCGAAGTGGGCCTTGACCGTGGATTCGCTCAGGTGCAGGGCTTTCGCGATCTCGGTGTTCGTGAGGCCGCGCCCGATGTGCACGAAGACGTCGCGTTCGCGGTCGGTCAGCACCGAGAGGGCGTGATCCTGAGCCTGCGGGGTGCGAGGAGCCAGGTGCGGCAGGGCGACTTCGATGAGCTTGGAGGTGATCCGCGGGGCGACCACGGCGTCGCCAGTCGCGACCGTGCGGATCGCGGCGACGAGTTCAGCCGGTCGGGTGTTCTTGAGCAGGAATCCTGCGGCTCCGGCCTGCAGCGCCCCGAAGGCGAACTCGTCGAGGTCATAGGTGGTCAGCACGAGCACCCGGGTTCGCGGCAGCCGCGCGGTGAGGTGGCGCGTCGCTTCGATGCCGTCTGTGCCGGGCATGCGCACATCCATCAGGATGACGTCTGGCCCCAGCGCGATCGCGGCGTCGACGGCAGCTGCCCCGTCGGAGGCTTCGCCCACGACCTGGATGTCGTCCTCTGCCTCGAGCACGAGACGGAGGCCATAACGCACCAGCTCCTGATCGTCGGCGATCAGCACGCGGATCCGGGAGGCGTGGTCATCGGATGTCGTCATCGGTTCTCCGTCTGCAGTCGTACGAACACGCGCCAGCCTCCGCCGGGTCGGGGCCCGGCTTCGACGTGCCCGTCGTAGAACGCGGCTCGTTCGCGAATGCCGACCAGGCCGCGGCCCGGGTCGGCGATGGGGCGAGCCGGCGCCGAGCGGTCCTCCACGAGGATCGACACGTCGTCGTCGCCGATGCTGATCTGCACCACGACATCCTGCACGTCGCGCGCGTGCCTCAGCACATTGGTCAGCGCCTCCTGCACGATGCGATAGACCGTCAGCCCCACCATGGCATCGGCATCGATGACGCCCGTCTGCTCGAATCGAACAGGCAGACCCGCGCTGCGCGACTCTTCGACGAGAGACGGAATGCGCTCCATGGTCGCCTGCGTCGGCTGCCGGTCGACCGCGTCGCCCTCGCCGCGGACCGTCGTCAGCAGGCGACGCATCTCGACGAGCGTCCGGCGTCCGGTCTCGGCGACCTGCCCGATCGCCCGGCGGGACTCGTCCGGTCGAGCGGCCGCCGCGGCCTGCGCACCGTCGGCGACCGCGATCATCACGGCGAGGCTGTGGGCGATCACGTCGTGCATCTCCCGTGCGATCCGCTCTCGTTCGAGCGCGGCAGCGATATGCGCCTCCTGGTCGCGCTCTCGGCGCATCTGATCCGCTCGGTCCAGGAGCGTGCGGAGCTCGCGCCGCCGGTGACCGACGTTAACCCCGACGAGGGTGGAGATCAATGAGACCCCGATCACGACGGTGGTGATGCCGAGCCAGTCTAGAGGCCAGGCGTCGACGTCCACCCGCGGTGCGAGCCCGAGCAGGGGCGGGCCGAGGCGCACGCGGATCGACAGCACCAGCGCGGCGACCGTGCCCGACACGGCCGCCGCGGCGAACGCCAGCCAGGCACGCTGCGGCCTGGTGACGACTGCGCTTCGGTACAGCGCCCCGACGACCAGCACCGCTTCGGCGCCCGATCCGCCGGCGAACGACAGAGGCAGAAGAGCGAGCGCCGCGATGAAGGCCACGAGCGGATGCCGTCGCGAGACGAGGATCGTCGCGATGCCGGCGAGGAAGAGCGCCACGAGCGCCCACGCGGGGGTGGTCAGAGACGACTCGAGCGACAGGTACCCGAGAGCCAGCGAGACCGCCGAATACCCGACGAGAGCCACGAGATCGGATCGCCGCGGTGTCATACGTCTCTCGTGCGCAGGGCGATCGCGCCCGCGGCGAGCGCGACCGCCGCCCAGACAGCCGCGATCATCCACCCCGCACCGACGCTGATATGACCGCTCCACAGGTCGAGGAACGGACCGCCTTCTGCCCCGACGCGACTCATCGCATCGCCCGCATTGCCCAGCTGGGCGATGCGCAGAGCGCGGGACAGCAGCCCGTACGGAAGCAGCGACGTCAGGACGGGGAGCAGCAGCGTGGCCAGGAAGACGATGATCGCTCCCGCGGTCGTCGATCGCACGAGTGCCCCGATGCCCACCCCGAAGAGTGCGCAGAGCCCGAGATACCCCGCCGAGCTGAGCAGCGCGAGCACGACCCCGGGTGCGGTGAGCGGTGCCGCGAGGCCGAACTGTGCATAGATCGGCGTGGTGAGCGCCCATGCGCTGAACACCGTGACGAGGGCGGTCGCGGTGATGGCGGTGAACGCCACGACCGCCTTCGCGCGAAGGACGCGCAGCCGGTCGGGCACCGCGACGAACGTGGGCTGAATCGAGCCCGATGCGTATTCGGCGCCGATCAGCATGACTCCGAGGATACCGGCGATGATCTGGCCGAGGACGACGGTCGGCACCGTGACGTCGGCCATGGTGCGCTCGATCAGGAGCACCGACGGCGCACCCGACGACTCGAGCGTCACGCCGAGGAACAGGCTGCCGCCCACCCCGATGAGGAAGATCGCCGCGAGGGCGAGCACGGAGGAGGGCAGGCTGAACAGCTTGATCCACTCCGACTGCAGCACGTGGGCGAACGCGGGGCGGCGAGTGCGCGCATCCGCTCGTCGGGGATTGGTGGTGAGGGTCATCGTCCGGCTCCTTCGGTGGCGTCCTGCGCGGTCGCGCGGTATTCGGTGTCGTGCGCGGTGAGGGCGAGGTAGGCGTCTTCGAGCGAGCCCTCGACGGTGGCGATCTCGTACAGCACGATGCCTGCATCGGACGCGGCACGCGCCACGTCCTCGGCGGCGACGCCCTCGATCTCGACCGCACCATCCGGGTGCGTCGTCATGGTGACCTGAGGGCCCGCGAGGGTGCTCAGGAGTCGCTCGACCTCTCTGGTCCGCACGCGCACCACGGATCGGGTCACACCCGCGACCACGTCGTGCAGAGGGCCGTCCGCCAGAATCGTCCCCCGGCCGATGACCAGCAGATGGTCGGCCGTCTGCGTCATCTCGCTCATCAGATGCGACGAGAGCAGCACGGTCTTCCCCTCCCCCGCGAGCTGTCGCAGCAGGCCGCGGATCCACAGGATGCCGTCGGGGTCGAGGCCGTTCACCGGCTCGTCGAGGATGATCGTCTGCGGGTCTCCGAGCAGAGCTGCGGCGATCCCCAACCGCTGGTTCATGCCGAGCGAGAATCCGCCGACCCGCCTGTCCGCCACAGCATCCAGTCCTGCGATCTCGATCACCTCGCGCACGCGGGCGGCGCCGATGGCATGAGTGGCCGCGATCGCCCGCAGGTGCTTGTAGGCGGTGCGGCGTCTGTGCGCCGAGCGCGCATCGAGCAGAACGCCTACCTCGCGCAGCGGTGCGGGCAGATCCGCGTAGGCCCGACCGTTGACCTCCGCGGTGCCCGCGGTCGGCCGGTCCAAGCCGACGATCATCCTCATGGTGGTGGATTTTCCGGCCCCGTTGGGTCCGAGGAATCCGGTGACCGTGCCCGGTTCGACGGTGAAGTCGATGCCGTTCACGGCCACCTTCTCGCCGTAGTGCTTCGTCAGAGACTGAACTCGAATCATGTCGTGCCTTTCGTTCGCCTTCGACGTTACGAACGACGGCGCGCGGGCACATCGGGCTGCGGTCCTGACCCTGACTGTGAGGCAGTACCAGGGTCTACATCCCGACCTCGGTGGTCACACAGACTGTCCAAGGCGGGCCGGCCGTCGGCCCGGTGACGGCGTACGAATCCTGCGGCTGACTCAGTCCTGATCGAGTGCGGTGAGTTCGTCCGTGGTCAGTTCGAGGTCGGCGGCCGCAGCGGAGTCGCGGATCGACTGGGACCGCTTGGCACCCGGGATGGGGATGAGCACCGGCGACTGCGCCAGCTCCCACGCCAGCGCGACCTGCTGGGCGCTCACGCCTCGGGCCTCGGCCACCTTCTGGAAGGCCGGATGCCGGGAGGCGAGCTCCTTGGCGTCCGACAGCCCACCGAGAGGGCTCCAAGCCAGGAACGCCAGCCCCAGCTCGGTGCAGACATCGATCTCGGGGTGACTGCTGCGGAACTTCGGGCTGAACTGGTTCTGCACGCTGACGAGGCTGTCTCCCAGCGTCTCGTGCGCCACTCGGATCTGACCGGGGTCGGCGTTGGACACTCCGATCATCCGAACCTTGCCGCTGGCAGCGATCTCGGCCAGGGTGCCGATGATGTCGGCGTAGTCGATCTTGGGGTCGGGGCGGTGGTGCTGCCACAGTGCGATCTGCTCCACCCCGAGGCGGGACAGGCTGGCGTCGACGGCACGGCGCAGGTGCTCGGGCCGCCCATCGTGATCCCAGCCGCCGCCGTCAGTGCGGAAGGCGCCGCCCTTCGTGGCGAGGAGCACGCGGTCGCGCACGCCCAACTCGTCGAGGATCGAGGCGATGAGCTTCTCGTTCTCGCCCTGCGCGTCAGGCCCGAGTTCCTGGCCGGGTCCGTAGGCGTCGGCCGTGTCGAAGAGCGTGACACCCGCGTCGAGGGCGGCGCGGACGGTGTCGAGCAACTGCTCCCGGGGTTGATGACCGGTCTGGTCGAACGTCATCAGTCCGAGCCCGACCGCCCCGACCTCGATACGACCGACGGTGTCATTGCCGAGTGTGCGCGTCTGCATGGGTCGATCCTACGACCGTCGAAGCGGTCGCTCCGGTGGTCGCCGAACGAGCAGACGATCGAGTCCCCGCCCTCTGAGAGGATGAACGTCATGATCACCGTTCACCTGCGCTACGAGATCGACCCGGACAAGCTCGACGACTTCACCGAGTACGGCCGCGCCTGGATCCGACTGGTGGCGAAGCACGGCGGAACCCACCACGGTTATTTCCTGCCGAGCGAAGGCGACAGCGACGAAGCGTTCGCACTGTTCACCTTCCCCTCACTGGCCGAGTACGAAAGGTACCGCACGGCCTCGAAGACCGATCCCGAGTGCGTGGAGGCCTTCGAACTCGCCCGCAGAACGCAGTGCATCCGCCGCTACGAAAGACGCTTCCTCAGCCCCGTCTTCTCGGCGTGAGCCGATCCCGCACATCCATCACGTTTCGTCTCGCTGCTCCGCTGATCGCTCGACGACCGGAACGGCCCCGGAGTTCCCCCGGTCGTTGAGCGAGGACGACGAAGTCGACCGAGACGACACGGCTGACGCCTGACCCCGGTGCCCGGGGCCTAGGTCTCCTGGTCAGGATCCGCAGCGGAACCCGCCTCGAGCTCGCGAAGGCGCTTCAGCTGCGTCCACGGCCAGAAGGCGATCCAGGCGATGGAGACGATCGAGGCGCCCATGATCATCGAAGCGATATCCATGCGGTCCACGCTACGGACTCCGCGCGGTCGCGGGCATCCCCCGACGGCGCGGCGAGCGCATCACCGTGCGCGGCCTGGGTGCTGACGATGGCCGAACACTCCGTGAGGAGTCTGGTCGACCATCGTCAGGGGTGCACGGACTCCGCTGATCAGCGGCTGGCCACCTTGCGCGGCTTCAGAAATTCTTCCGGCTCGCGCTTTTCGCGTTTCGCTGCTCGTTTTTCCTTGATGGACATTTGCGGGGCCTTTTTCGCCCCTCGAGTGTTGGGTGTCTTACCGGACATAAAATCGCTTCCCCTTTTTCTGGCTGGCGCGTGACTTTTGACCATAACCCACTTCCATGGAAAGTCAAATCACTGCCAAACGCAGTCTTTCGCGCCCGTTCGCCTGCCTTACGACCGCGACCCCTGAGCCGCTTTTATCAGATGAAATCATTCGTCGACGCCTGTGCGATCGTCTGGCCTCGAATCTCATCGAGGGTCAGCACCGCTGCGGGGTTCGCCCCGGGGGGACGTTGTGCGAGTTCTTCCAGCCGGACGGCGATGAGCGTGGAACTCACGGAGCGATTCACGAAGAGAGCCGCTACGTCCGCATCGATGCCACGGGTGCGCTGCATGCGTCGGTGGATGGACAGCACCCATCGGTGCACTCGCGTGGACATCCACGCATCGGGGAGGTCGTCAGCAAGGTGAATCACGATGATGATGTGCGATACCGAGGACGGAATCCGCGGAACACTGCGCTTGTGGCTCTGCAGAAGAGCAGCGAAGCCGGATCTGGTGTGCACGCAGCGTGCGTCGACCCCGATGACGAAGAGGGTCGGGCTGAGCCGCGGGGGCCGATCGGCGCGACCGATCGGAGTGAGGCATGCCAGCGGATCTCCACTGACCTCGACGACGCGGGTCGACGAATCGATCATTCGGATGTCGTCCTCGAATCCCTTGCGGGCGAGCGGGGCGGTTTCGATTACCAATTACCTGTCCTTTTTACGCCAAGAAGCGCGTCACGGAAGTGACACGCTCACCGTCCCTTTGGTATTCACCAACCGTTCGGGGGCGCGCGGCGGATGCGCAAGAATCGCGTTCCGGTGTCCACCAGGAAGGAATTCGCCGCAGCAAGCCGGGCAGGCGGCACCGCTGCGACAGGAGAATCGCGCGGAAAGAAATGCCGCCATGCCCCTCACCATAGCCACCGCTGCAAAGAACGCAAGCGCCACGGGGTTTCGGCTGCCAGAGTTGCTTTTTCCGTGGGTGAGGCTATGGTGAGGGCCATGACCATGTCGGCTGCCCTCACCCGTACGGAGCGTCTTTCTGACGCGTCTGTGGTGACGAGCGCAGTCGACATCGCAGGAGCCCGACACGAGATTCTCCCGCCCCGGCAGCAGTTCACCGACGGTGGCCTGCTGATCCGGTCCGTCTCTCGCGCTGCGTCCCCGTAAACCGTTCCTCGGTCTACCCGACATCCCACCCAGCGCGTCGCACCTGCGGCGCTTTTTTTGTACCCAAGGAGCAGCCATGACCGATCTCACCACTGTCGTCACCCTTCCGAACATCGCGGAGACCAGAGCACAGCTCGAGCGTCTCCGTGACGAGCGTGAGGGCGTTCTCCGAGCGCTCGAACCGCACGCGCTCCCGTCCGTGGATCCCGTCGCCTACCAGACCGCGGCCTCCCACCGAGCCGTGATTCGTCAGCTCACCGCCGCCCTCGATCGGATCGACGCCGGCACGTACGGTCGCTGCGAACGCTGCGGAGAACGCATCGCACCGGCACGTCTGGAAGCCCTCCCCCACGCGTCCGCCTGCATCAGGTGCCAAAGCCATACCGACGCCGCGTAGTCGACGGAGAACTTCGCCTACGTCTTCTCGTGTGCTTAAATTGCATACAGGTCGCACACAATTAACGGTGACCGCCTGATGGGAACGAGAAGTCATGGTCGACACCCTCACGGAGAATCCTCACGATGTGATCGTCGTGGGTGGAGGCAACGCGGGCTTCACTGCCGCGCACGCAGCGGCCGTCCGCGGGCGCAAAGTCCTTCTTCTCGAGCGCGGACCAGTCGGAATGCACGGCGGCAACAGCTATTACACGGCCGGTGCCACCCGTATCGCGCACGGAGGCCTGGACGATCTACGAGACACCCTGGAACCGGACGAACGACATGAGCGCACCATCGTCCCGCCGTACTCCCCCACGGAATATGCGGCGGACCTCGCAAAGGTGACGGATGGCCGCAACGACCCTGACCTCACCGCGGTGCTCGTCGAGCAGAGCGGCCCGACTCTGCGCTGGCTGACGAGGCTCGGTCTGCGATACCGGCTGATGTACGAACGTCAGGCCTACGAGCGCCCTGATGGTTCTTTCCTGTTCTGGGGAGGTCTGCACGTCGGAAACGTCGGCGGCGGAGAGGGGCTCATCGCAGATCACACTCGCATCGCCGATGAGCTCGGAACAGATGTCCGCTACGGCATCGAAGTCCGCGATCTGCTCGTCTCGGACGACGGGCGGGTGATCGGTGTCTGCGCCGTCGATCCTGCGGGCGACCTCGTCGAGTTCCGCGCAGAGAGCGTGATCCTCGCTGCCGGAGGTTTCGAGGCGAGCCCAGAACTGCGGCGAAAGCACCTCGGCGAAGGCTGGCAGCACGCCGTCGTGCGCGGCACGCCGTACAACACCGGCCGAATGCTCGAAGCAGCCATCGCGATCGGCGCCGACCGCGGCGGCGATTGGTCGACGGCGCACAGCGTGCAGTGGGACGCCGAAGCGCCGGATAACGCGAGCAACCGAGAACTCACCAACCGCCTCACGCGCCAGAGCTACCCCTTGGGAATCATCGTCAATGCCGAGGGCCGACGGTTTCTCGATGAGGGCGCGGACTTCCGCAACTACACATATGCGAAGTACGGCGGCGTCATCCTCGAGCAGCCAGGCTCTGTGGCCTACCAGATCTTCGATGCCGAGTTGCGCCCGATGCTCCGCACGGAGGAGTACGACATGCCTGGCGTCGGCGTTCACGAAGCCGACACGATCGCCGATCTCGCACGGTCCATCGGAGTACCCACTGGTGCTCTGACCGAGACGGTCGAGACGTTCAATTCGAGCATCGACACGACCATCGTGCTGGACCCGACCGTCAAGGACGGCCGCAGAGCGAACGTCGCGCCTCCGAAGAGCAACTGGGCATCAGCCCTCACGACTCCCCCGTTCTTCGCCTACCCGGTGACGTGCGGAATCACCTTCACCTTCGGCGGCCTTCGGGGCGACACCGAAGGTCGAGTCCTCCGCGCAGATGGGACGGCCATACCCGGCCTGCTCGTCTGCGGTGAGATGCTCGGCGGACTCTTCAGCGGAAACTACCCGGGCGGCTCCGGCCTCGCCGCCGGGATCGTGTTCGGGCGACGTGCCGGGAACATCGCCTGACGGCGGCGGACGCCCGGCTAAAATGCGTGCGCACGGCTTTCAATCTCCGACCAGGACGATCGAGGGAGCGCGCAGGAGAGTGAGTCAGCTATGAGTTCGTCGGTACCGACGACTGCAGACGGCATGAGCGAGCTGCTCGCCGGGTATCGCCCCACGACTGCATCGCGCGGCGGGGCGGTCGGCGACACCGTCTACGCGATCCGCGAGGCGATCCTCGACGGCGTGCTCGCCCCTGATGTCTGGTTGCGCGAGGTCGTGCTGTCCGAGGCCCTCGGCGTCAGCCGTACCCCGGTCCGCGAAGCGCTCAATCGACTCGAGGAAGAAGGGCTCGTCGCACGCACTCCCGGTGTCGGAGCTCAGGTCACGAGACTCTCCTTCGAAGACATGTCGGCGGTATACCAGGTGCGGGGCAGCCTTGAGTCGTTGGCGGCGGAGTACGCGACACGGCAGGGAAAGCCCGAGCACTTCGAGCAGTTCCAGAGACTGCAGGAGCGCATGTCGGCAGCGACAGCTGCCACAGACCTCGACGATTTCTACCGAGCGAACGTCGACTTCCACCATCTGCTCTCGGTCGCGGCCGACAACGCATACCTGTCGCGCCTGCTGGCGACCGTCGAAGTCGCCATCCGCCGGTTCGGCACTCGGTCGCTGAGCCCTGAGCGCATGCGCGACGTTCTCGACGAGCACGCTGCCATCATCGATGCGATGATCGCCGGCGACCCGGAGAGAGCGGGTGCCGCCGCCGCATCGCACGCCTCAAGCGCTCGGACGTCGTCTCTCAGTCGACTGCTCGGCCGTCCGATCTGAGCCGTGGTCGATTCGCTCACGCGACTCGACCACGCCTGCCTGACTTGCGGATGTCGTCGCGCACGCGATCCCGTCAGTGCTCTCTGGGAGGCTCGCGAACTGCGGCCTCCCAGATCCCCGATGCCGTCAGCGCGGCGACTTGCACGACCATCACCGACGCAACCCCGAACACCGATGCGACGGCGCCCGCGAGCAGCGGAGTCGCGAGTTGCGCGACACGGTTTCCGAGCAGCCGCATCGCCAATCCGCTCGAGCGCTGGCGGGCCGGCAGCGCGACCGCCACGGCGGTCATCGTCAGCGGCTGTCCCATACCGAGCAGGAACCCGCCGATCGCAAGGGCGCTGAACATCACCGCCGGCGCGGGGAGAGCGGCGATCACTGCCAGACATGCGGCCGCGCCGAGAACGCTCGCGACGATCAGCCACCGCTGCCCGAATCGCCTTCCGAGCGGGCCGAGCAGCAGCCTCGACAGCATCGACGAGATGCCTCGCACCGCGAGCATCGAACCGATCACTGCAGGAGAGATTCCTGCCTGTGCGCCGAGAACCGGAAGATAAGCGGTCAGGATATCGACCGAGGTGAGCACCGCCGCGCTGACGACGATCGCGCGTGTCACTCCCGGCGTGCGAAGGATCGAACCGAAGCCGGCCGCATCGTCGTTTCCCGGCGAGGCGTATCGTCGCACCGCGCCGCTTGCGAAGGCCGCTACCACCGGCACCGCCAGGACCGCGCACAGCCAGAAGGTGAGAGAGATGCCCTCTCGAGACGGGTTCACCGGTCCTACGGTGAACCCGGCGAGCAGCGGTCCTGCTGCCTGCCCGAGCGCCATGCCGGCGGTCATCCAGCCGAAACCGTCGTTGTACGACGTAGCCGGCGCGGAGCGGGATATCCACGCCTGAGCACCGAGAAGGATGCCGAGATTCGAGACGCCGATCAGCGCGCACGCAGCGAGGAGCCCCGCAACCGTCGTCGTCATCGCGCCGACGATGCATGCTGCGATCAGGAGCATGCCCGAGAAGAAGGGCACGATCGCGATTCTCGACAGCCGACCGGCGAATGCCCCCAGCGGAAGCGCAATGAGCATCGGCAGAACGGCGAACGACGCCGCGATGATCCCGATCGTCGCCGGGTCTGCGCCGAGCTCGAGCCCTGCGTAGCTGGCTGCAGGTCGCACAGCGAAGAGCACGATCTGGGACAGTGACGCGCCGAGCAGCGGACGCCACAGCCACCCTCCACGCTCAGGGGCGGCCACGCGTCTCCGTGCCGCCGTCACAGCACCATCAGTTCTCGCGCGGGTAGACGCGGCCGTCCATGAGTCGGCGCGCTGTGCGCACCACGCCGAGCGATCGAACGGCACCGTCGGGATCGACCTCCACCTGCGCCTCGGTGATTCCGAGCGGATGCCGGATGCGCAGTCCGCCTCTGGGACCGCCGGCGGCTTCGGCGACGACGGTGCCGGGGATCGATGCGGCTGCCGCAAGGCAGAGGGCGCCGGTCATGGGCAGGCCTCGATGCACGCGCCCCATTGAGAACGCGACGATGTCGACGTCGGCGTCCGCATCGGTGGACGGACCCACGAGCATGAGCCTCGGCACAGCCGGAGCGTTCCGTGTCGCGTCGTTCATGTCGAGGGCGCGACCGAGTGCCACCGTGGCCGAGGCGCGCGCTCGTTCGGCATTCGCGAGGAAGACGGCGTCCGAGTTCAGCTCGGCGACGGAGCGCCCCGCCACCTCGCCGAGAGCATCCAGGCGTGCGAAGGCGTTCGGGTGCGCGGCGTCCACGACAGACAGAGTCACCATGCCGTTCGGAGTCTCGATCGCGTTCGTCGGTGCCCCGAGGGGAAGCAGCGAGCCGAGCACTCCACCCGCGGGGTCGAGGTATCGAGTCACGACGGGTGAGCCGGTGCCTGGTACTCCTGCGATCGCCAGGTCGCCGGTCGTCGCCGCCCTGCCGTCCGGAGTCTCGACGTCGGCGAGTATCTCCACACCTGTGTTGCCGTTGATGAGGCGCACCCGAGTCAGCGGCTCGGTGACGGCGACCAGGCCCTCGTCGATCGCGAACGGGCCGACTGCCGTCGTGAGGTTGCCGCAATTGCCAGACCAGTCGACCTGCGCCGTATCGATCCCGACCTGGGCGAACCAGTAGGTGATGGCGTCTCCCGGCCCCGGCTCCACGATCACCGCCTTGCTGGTGCTCGACACGGTGCCGCCCATGCCGTCGATCTGAAGGGGGTCGGGGCTCCCCATGATGCCGAGCAGCACACGATCACGCTCAGGGGCGGCGGACGGAAGATCGGATGCGTGGAGGAACACGCCCTTGCTCGTGCCACCTCGCATGTACACGGCGGGAATCGATGTCGCGTTCACTGGATGCCTATCTGATCGGGCCGTCGCTCACGCGATCCGGACCACGTGGCCTTCGTGTCCGGGAACGGCGGGAAAGCGCTCCTCGATGAGCGGGTCGTGGCCGGCGATGACGAGCCCGGAGGTCGCCGCCTCCCGCATCGTGTCGAATGCGCGATACATGTCGACGACGTCCGCATGCACGGCGAACGGCTTGTCCTGCTCGATGTTCTCGAAGAAGTGAGAGGAGTCTGACGCGAGCACGACGACGCCCTTCTCCGTCCGTACGTATGTCGCCTGCATCCCCGGCGTATGACCGCCGACCTTCTGCACCCACACGCCATCGACGACCTCGTGGAATCCGTCGACCAGCTGCACGCGCCCTTCGCCGTTCAACCTCACGATGCGCTCGATGTCCGTGGTTTCCGTATGCCGGGCGAACTCCCCCCGCGACGCGTACGGTCCGGTCCAGAACTCCAGTTCGTCCTCCTGCAGCACGAAGTTCGCCGCGGGGAACGCATCGAGATCGCCGCAGTGGTCGTAATGCAGGTGCGAGAGGATCACGATCGGCACGGTGGCCGGATCAACGCCGATTCGCGTCACTGCCTGATGCGGGTCCTCCCAATGGTCACGCTTCCTGGTGCGATTGGTCTCGGCGGTGAAGCCCGCATCGAGAAGGATGTCCTGTCCGAGCGATCGAATCACCCACACGTAGTAGTCGAGTCGCATGTGCTCGTCATGCGGATCGCCGTCCGGGCCGAGGAAGAAGTGTCCACGGACACCCGTGAGGTTCTGTCCGTACTTCACCGCGTAGATCTCGTGCACGCTCGGCTGCGTCATCAGACCTCTCCTTCGATCACCTTCACCACGGCCGTGTGGTAGGCCTTACCGTATCCAGCGTCGACGGTGCGCCCGAGCAGGTCGTGCGCCAGGATCGCCGACGGCAGGGTGACGCCCAGTTGTTCTGCGAGGTCGAGCGCGTAGCCGATGTCCTTGCGCATGTACTCCGCCGGGAAGATGCCTTCGCCGTGCACATCGGGCAGGAGCGCCTTGCGGCCGTGGTTCTCGAGGGTGAAGCTGGCGGCAGACCCCTGGCCGAGCGCGGTCCATGCGAGCTCCGGGTCGACGATGCCGGTCCGGCGGATCAGCGTGAGAGCCTCCGACAACGCGACGACGGTCTCGAAGACCACGAGGTTGTTCACGAGCTTGATGAGGGCGCCAGCGCCGTTCGGCCCGCAGAGGATGACGTCGGAAGCCATCGTCTGCAGCAGGGGCTCGACCCGAGCGAAGGTGGCCGGGTCGCCGCCCGCCGTGATGCTCAGAGTGCCATCGATCGCCGCCTGGCGCGTGCGGGCGACGGGTGCGTCGATGAAGTGGGCGCCGCGCTCGATCGCGGCTGCCCCCACCCGCTGGGCGACCTCGACGGGGATGGTCGAGAGATCGACGATGACCGCTCCGGCGCGTGCGTGTGCGAGAACGCCGTCCTCTCCCAGAACGACCGCCTCGACCTGAGGGCCTCCGGGGAGCGAGAGGAAGATGACGTCGCTGCGAGCCGCGACCTCGGCGACGGATGCCGCGCGCTCCGCGCCGACCTCCACCAGGCGATCCACCGCGTCGGTGGACATGTCGAACACCGACACCGGCAGCCCCGATCGGCGGGTCACGTTGGATGCCTGCCCCGAGCCCATGACCCCGAGTCCGATGAATCCGATCCGTTCGATCGCGACCGTCGTGCTCATGATGCGACCCCCGCGGTCTCTCGTTCGCCGGCTGTAGCCTGCGCTGCGACAGAGCTGTCGGTGTGCGATTCTGCGGCCGCGTTCGTGCCGGCGATGCGCCCGAAGACGGCTCCGCGCACGAGGCCGGCACCCGCGCCGTAGTTGTGGAAGAAGAAGCCACCGGTGATCTCGCCGGTTGCGTAGAGACCGGTCATCGGCTTACCCTCCTGGGTGATGACCCGTGCGTCGCCGTCGATCTTGATCCCGCCGTAGGTGAAGGTGATCCCGCACATCACGGGGTAGCAGACGAACGGTCCTTCGGTGATCGTGCGGGCCCAGTTCGACTTCGCGGGCTGCCCCACCGGTTCCGCCGAGACGCCGTCGAGCGTGAACGGGTCGGCGCGATCCTCTGCGTCGGAGGCGACAGCGGTGTTGTAGTCAGCGACCGTCTGCAGCATCCCGCGCTTGTTGACTCCCAGCTTGTCCGCGAGCTCTTCGAGCGTGTCGGCGACGACAGGCGTGCCGGTGGAGTACCGCGGTTCGAGGAGGTGCGCGGTCTTCTGATCGAAGATCTGGTACGCGATGCCACCCGGTTGCGCGCGCACAGCCCACCCCGTCTTGGCGTAGGTGAGGAAGACGTTGTCCTCGCCCTCGTCGATGAACCGTTGTCCGTCGCGGTTGAGCAGCAGGGCGTAGGGGTACGAGTACCGGCTCATCTTGTCGGTGATGCGCAGGTCACCGACGGGGGGAGCTGCGGCGTCGATGGGCACGGCGTGCGCGCCACCCCAGTGACCGACCGGCTGGGCTCCCGCGGCGATCGACTTCGTGTGCATCTGGCCCATGTTGAAGCGGGTGCCGCGCACCTTCACGAGGTCCCACCCCGGTCCGAGGTACCGCAGTCGCATCTCGGGGTTCGATTCGAAACCGCCGCAGCCGAGGATCACGGTGCCGAGGACGTCGACGAACTCGGCTCCCTTGCGCACGCGGATGCCGTGCACCGTCGAACCTGTCGCGATCAGGTCATGCGCCGGAGAGTCGTACCAGACCTCGATGTCGGTCGCTTCGACCGCCGCGTACAGGTCGTCGATGAGTCCGACGCCCTCGTGCAGGGTCCGGAGCGCACCTCCGGGAGCGAGCGTGATCGTGGTGCCGTCGTCGACCTTCGACGGGTCGACGAGCTTGTTCGCGGTGAGCTCCCACTTGACGCCCTTCGAGTGCATCCATCGGACGGTCTCGAGGGAGCGCTCGATGGTGATGCGGACGAGCTCCGGATCCTGCCGCCCCTCGGAGGTGCGGTTCCAATCGGCCGCGTAGTCCTCGCTCGAGTACGGCGCCACCGACACCCGCGGGTACCACTGCTCGTTCGAGGGGTCGAGGATGGGCTTCAGCGAGTCGAGGCCGTCGTGAGTGACGCGGAAGATCGCTCCGGTGAAGCGACTGTTGCCCCCGCGGAGTTCGCGGCTGGCAGCCTCGAGCACTAGAACGCGTGCGCCGGCATCATGTGCGGCGAGCGCAGCGGTGAGTGCCGCATTGCCGCCGCCGGCGACGATGACGTCGTAACGGTGTCCTTCGGTCTGGGCGGTCGGGCGGTGGTCGGTCGAGTGGTGCTCGGTCATCGGTCGTGCTCCTTTGGATGAGTGACGTGTGGGGCAGCTCGTGCTGCGGGTCAGGTGCGGATCACGAACGGGTCGCGGTCCTCGGTGGAGGTGTCGATCATCACGTTCTTCACGAACGTGTAGTCATCGAGGGCCTCCTCGCCGCGCTCACGGCCGTAGCCGCTCTGCTTCGTGCCGCCGAAGGGCGCCTGCGCAGCAGACGTGCGATACGTGTTCACCCACACGACACCGGCGTCGAGGGCCTCCGTCATCCGGAAGGCCCGAGAGACGTCGCTCGTCCAGACCCCCGCAGCGAGGCCGTACTCGGTGTCGTTCGCGATACGGATCGCGTCGGCCTCGTCGTCGAAGGGGATGATCGACAGCACGGGTCCGAAGACCTCGTCCTGCGCGAGCGAGCTCGTGGGGTCGACGTCCGCGAAGACGGTCGGTTCGACGTAGAAGCCGTCGTCCAACGCGGCGCCGGTCGCTCGCCCGCCGCCTGCCGCGAGCGACGCGCCAGACGACTTCGCAGCGTCGATGAGTGCGAGGATCCTGTCGAACTGCGGTCGGTTCGCGACCGGCCCCATCTCGGTGGCGGGATCCCGGGGGTCGCCGAGCCGCACGCGCCCGGCGCGCTCCGCGACGGCGTCCCGCACCTCGGAGTACACCGACCGCTGCACGAGCAGTCGTGAGCCCGCCACGCAGGTCTGTCCGGCTGCCCCAAATATCCCCGCGACCGCGCCCTGCACCGCGCGCCGGATGTCGGCATCCGCGAAGATGACGTTCGGCGACTTGCCCCCGAGCTCGAGACTCACGGGTATCAGACGCTCGGCGGCGTTCGCGGCGATCCGGCGGCCGACGGCTCCGCCTCCGGTGAGGCTGATCATGTCGATGCCGGGATGGCGCGTGAGAAGGTCGCCGGTCTCGCCGGCACCCGTGATGACGTTGATGACTCCGGGTGGGAATCCGACCTCGATCGCCAGTCGCGCAAGCTCTGTGGTCGTGATGGACGCGTGTTCACTCGGCTTCACCACCACGGTGTTGCCCGTCGCGAGTGCGGGCGGCAGCTTGTTCGCAAGCAGAGCGAGTGGGCTGTTCCACGCGGTGATCAGGGCGCACACACCCCGGGGCCGACGCACCGTGTAATCGAAGACGGCGGGATTGTCGAGGGGGATCGTGCGCCCGTAGAGCTTGTCGGCGTAGCCCGCGAAGAAACGGAGGTTCCTCGCGACGAAGCTCATCTGAGGTCGGGTCTCGCGGATCACCTTGCCGTTGTCGGTGGTCTCCCACTCGGCGAGACGGTCGGCGTGCTCCTCGACGGCATCCGCGAGCCGGTTCAGAAGTCGAGCTCGCTCCACACCGGGTGTCGCCCGCCATGCGGGGAACGCTGCGCGAGCTGCGGACACGGCAGCGTCGACGTCCTCCGCCGTGGCCACCGGCACCGTGCCCCATATCTGTCCGTCGAAGGGGTTGACGGCATCCGTCGTCGCGGCGTCGGAAGCGGGTACCTGCCTGCCATCGATCACCATCTGCGCCTGGATCATCTCTTGCCTGGTCTCTCTGATCGTTCGTGGAAGTCTGTGTCGCGGGGTCGACGGATCATCCCCTCGGGGGTTCTCCTCGGGCCCGCTTCTCGTATACGGCTATCCGCTGCGAGCCGCTCGGCGCCCCATCGCTCGGTACTCCGGCAGCTCGAGGGCCGCGACCTCGATCTCGTCACCGCCGAGCGCACCCCCGCGAAGGAGCGAACGCTGCTCGCTGGCTCCGTCGGTCTCTGCGATCTGGCCGAGTTCGATGTGATACGCCCTCTTGCTGTGCGAGATCGCCAACGCGGCGTTCTGCTCGGCCACCAGCACGCTCAGACCATCGGCGTTCAGTTGTGCGACGACCTGGAAGATCTCGCGCACCAGAAGCGGCGCGAGCCCCAGTGACGGTTCGTCGAGGATGAGCAGTCGCGGCGATCCCATGAGCGCTCGCCCGACCGCGACCATCTGCTGCTGCCCACCAGAGAGGCTTCCCGCATCCTGTCTCGCCGTCTCCTGGAGGATAGGGAACAGGCTGTACACGAGTTCGAGGTTCTCAGCGCCTCGCCGTCGCCGCTCAGCACGCGGCAGCGGAACGGTCCCCAGAGTCAGATTCTCCTCGACGGTCATGCTCCCGCAGAGCTCGCGTCCTTCCGGGACGAGCAGCAGTCCTCGGCGCGCGCGCTCGTCTGTGGTGAGGGTCGTGATATCTTCGCCGTCGAAGGCGACCGTTCCCGCCCGCACCGGCAGGAGGCCCGCCAGGGTCCGTGCGATCGTGGACTTGCCCGCACCGTTGAGTCCGATCATGGCGACGATCTCGCCTGTTCCGATGTTCAGCTCCGCATCAAGCAGAACATCCGGTCCCTTGCCGTATCCGGCTCTGAGGCCTGTGGCTTCAAGCAACGTCCTCCTCCTTTCCGAGATACGAGTCGATGACCCGCTGATCCTTGGCGACTTCTGCGGCTGTGCCGTCGGCGATCTTGTGGCCGAACTCGAGGACGACGACGTGGTCGGCGATCGAGAGCACGAACGGCATGTTGTGCTCGACGAGCAGGATCGTGGTGCCGCGCTCGCGGAGCGCCGCGAGGATCCCGCGAAGTGCCAGCGCCTCCTCCGGATGCAGCCCGGCCGCCGGTTCGTCGAGCAGCAGCGTCTGCGCCCCGGTCATCAGGGCCTTCGCGATCTCGATCAGTCGCTGCTGACCGTAGGGAAGCTCGTGCACCCGCTTGTCGGCGAGATGATCGAGTCCGAGCGCCACGAGCGTCGCTCGGGCCTCCTCCTCCAGGCGTTCATCGCTCCTGCGCACCGAGGGGAACGCGAGGATCGAGTTCCAGAACGACTGCGCCGAGCGCCAGTGCCCCGCGACCATGATCGTCTCGAGGACCGTCAGCTCCCGGAACGACCGGACGAGCTGGAAGGTGCGAGCGATGCCGGCGTCGAGGATCTTCGCGGGCGCAAGCCCCGTGATGTCCCGGCCGTCGAGCGTGACCGTCCCTTCGCTCGGGCGGTGGAGACCTGCGATGCAGTTGAACATCGTCGTCTTGCCCGCCCCGTTCGGACCGATCAGCGCCGTGAGCTTTCCGCTCGCGACCTCGAAGCTCACATCCGACAGCGCGGTGTTGCCTCCGAAGCGCTTCGTGACGCCGTCGACGATCAGGCTCATGCTGCGACCTCCTCGGTCGGGTCGGTGCGTCGTCGCCGGGTGATCGTGGCGATGAGCGAGCGGATGCCTCCGACGATGCCTCCGGGCAGGAACAGCAGGAGCGCGAGTACGACCAGACCGAACACGAGATTCTCGGCCTTCTCGAGGAACACCAGCCACTCCGGGAAGAAGACGATGACCGCTGCTCCGACGATCGCGCCGACGCGGCTCGACATTCCGCCGATGATGACGATGAGAAGGACCTCGATCGAGGTGTCGAACCCGAACGAATCGGGAGTGACGACCTGTGTGTGATGGGCGTAGAGGACGCCGGCGGTCGCAGCCAGTCCCCCGCCGATCATGAAGACGAGTGTCTTGTATCGTGCGACGGGAATGCCGAGGGCCGCGGCGCCCGCCGGGTCATCGCGCAGGGCGAGGAACGAGCGCCCCGCGCTCCGCTGCGTGAGGTTGCGCACCAGCCAGTACGACAGCACGAGCACGCCGAGCACGATGTAGGGGAAGCGCAGCTGCACCCAGTCGCCGAGGTACTGCGCGCCGGGGATGCGGATGCCGTCGTGACCGCCGGTGATCGGGGCGAGCTGCACGAGCAGCGTCTCGACGATGAGCCCGAGTGCCAGTGTGCCGAGGGCGAGGAAGTGTCCGTGTATTCGGAGCAGCGGGACGCTGATGAGGTAGGCGAGCGCCATGCCGAGTGCGATCGCACCCACCCAGGCGATCGGTGCCGGGATGCCGAGCTTCGTCTGCAGGATGACTGATGTGTAGGCCCCGACGGCGTAGAACGCCGCCTGTCCGAGCGAGATCTGTCCGGTGTAGCCGAGGACGAGTGTGAGGCTCAGCGCGAGGATGCTCCAGATCGCCACGTCCTGCAGAAGACGCATCGTGTACGCGCTTCCGATGAAGGTCGGCAGGAGGATGACGATCGCGCTCACGGCGATCTCGACCCAGAACCCCGTGCGCTTCACGCCGTGACGTCGGGCGCGCGGGTTCTCGACCTGGGTGCGGATGGCGGTGGTGCTCATGCGTGGGCTCCGCTCTGTCGGACTCGAGCCGGCATGAGTACCAGGGCGAGGAAGAGGATCGCGTAGGCAATGACCGGCGCGTAGGCGCTGCTGATGTAGTAGGACGACAGCATCTCGATGAGGCCGATCGCGACGCCGGCGACCATGCCCCGGTACACGCTGGACATCCCGCCGATGACTGCTGCCGCGAACCCCTTCACGGCGATCGAGAGGCCCATCTCGGGCCCCGCACCGATCAGTGGGGCGACGAGCATTCCGCCGATGACGGTGACCACCACGCTGAGGATGAAGGCGATCGTGATGAGCCGGGACACCCTCACTCCGCTGACCGCGGCAGCAGTGCGGTTCAACCCGACCGCTCGCAGGGAGACCCCGGTGAGCGTCTTCGTGAAGAAGAACCACACTCCGCCGACCAGCGCCCACGACACCGCCACGATGAGCAGCGACTGGCTCTGGATCGAGATGCCGCCGAGGGTGATCGGCGCGCCGGGGAACACGGCATCGACGCCGTACTTCGTGTTGCCGATGAAGAGCTCGACGGCCGCGGTGAGCACGAGACCGAAGGCGATCGTGGCGACCACCATGTTCGTGGCGGGAGCGCCCCTCTTCACCATCGGCCGATGAAGGCCGTATCGGAAGAGGAGGGCGAGGAGGAGAGCGACCACGATGACCCCGAGGATCACCAGCGGGTACCCGAGCCCCACCTGCATGAGAAGCAGGTAGGTCGTCATGGCACCCACCATGAGCAGCTGTCCCTGGGCGAAGTTGACCAGGCCGGTGGCGTGGTAGATCACCAGGAACCCGAGCGCGATCAGTCCGTAGATCGAACCGAGCGCGATCCCGCTCACTGCGAGCTGGAGGAATGTAGACATCGTGGTCGCCCTCTGTCGGTGCGGTCGGCGTTACGGGCGCGTCGAGGGGACGTCGTTGCGGTACATCGCGAACTCGCCGTCCTCGATCGTCCAGAACGTCTGGAAGTCGTCGCTCGGAGCGCGGTGGTCGCCGAACGCGAAGCTCAGGCTCGAGCCGTCTCGCCCCGACACGGCATCGTCCAGCGTCACCTCGCCGAGAGCGTCCGCGAGAGCCTGGCCACCTTCGTAGTCGCTGCCCTTGAGTCCCTCGGCCAGCATCATCATGCTGTCGTAGGCGAGCGCGGAGAACGTGTGGGCAGGGTCGTCATCGGCGCCGTACTCCTCGGTGTAGGCGTCGATGAAGTCTTTCGTCGAGGCCTTGTCGAGGTCGATGACACTCGGGAAGATGAGCCCGTCACCCGCGTCGCCGGCGATCGAGAGGAACGCCGCCTGGTTGAGGGCTCGTCCGCCGATGACGTCGACATCCCACCCGATCTGGTTGACGGTCTTCATGAACACCGCGGCGTCCTGGCCGTAGCTGAAGAGGTAGATCGACTCGCATCCCGCGTCGCGGAGGCTCAGCACCTGTGGCGTGAGGTCGGTGGCGTTCACCTCGTGCGAGACGGTCTGAGCGACGTCGAGGCCGTTGTCGGCGAAGACCGCCTCGATCGACGCGATTCCGCTCTGTCCGTACTCGGTCGTGTCGGCCACGGCGCAGATCGAGGCGTAGTCGGCGTCGAGGAAGAACTGCACCGTCGCGCCGACGTTGTAGGTGTTGTTCTCGGTGACCTGGAACGTGAGATCGTACCCGGGACTCTCCGGATCGATCAGGCCGTCAGCCTGGGCGATCGTCACGAGCTGGACGACGCCCGCCTCGGTGATGACCGGGTTGTTCGCGAGCACGGGGCCGGAGTTCGGCCCGCCGAGGACCGCGATGACGTCGTCTTCGGTGATCATCCGCTGCGCCGCGGCGGCGGACTTGGTCGGGTCGGCTTCGTCGTCGACCGACACCAGCTCGATCGTGCGGTCGAGTTCACCGCTGTCGTTCAGGTGCTTGACGGCCAGCTCGAAGCCATGCTGCGCAGGGACGCCCAACGATGCCGAGCCGCCCGTGAGCGGACCGATGTACCCCACCTTGATCGTGTCACCGGAGGCGGAGCCACCACCACCGGAGCCGCCCTCGGCGTTGCTGCTCGCAGGTGCGCAACCTGTGAGCGCGAGTCCTGCTGCAACAGCGACAGCCATGGCGGTGACTGCGGGACGTGAGTTCGACGAGCTTTTCACGGGGCCTCCTTGCTCCGATTAAAGATTGTATGCAGTCGGTATACCGACCCGAGATCAGAGTAGCGAGGGCGGCACCCGCTGTCAACGAATGGGTTCACTCCCTGATGGTCACGGCGCTCGCCGACGGGCACTGCGAGCGAAACCGGCACACGCTCGACACCGCTCTCGGAGCCCGTTCGAACTGAGCAACGGCCACGAGGCGATCGACCGTCGACTCCCGCCTAGACCTGCGCTGCGGCCGCGGTCGATCCGCGCTCCACGACATGGGAGTGCGGCGACGGCGCCGTAGACGTCGATGCACCGAGAGCGCCTCGCGCTGCGCGGCGGCCGTAATCGAACGCTTCGATCCGCACGGTGGTGAGAGCAGGCGCCGTGAACTCACCCCACCCCGCATCGTCGAAGCCGATGAGCGACAGATCTTCCGGAATGCGGATGCCGCTCATGGCAGCCGCCCGCAGGACGCGAGCCGCCGAGCGGTCGTCGAAACCGGCCACAGCAGTGACGCCCTCCTCCACCATCGCCGTCAGAGCACCGGCGTCTACATCCGATCCATCGGGGAGCGTGAGTCGCACCGGTCGAGCGATGTTCAGCACTGCCGCCGACTCGCACAGATGGCGCTCACGGAGGGTGACCATCGCAGTGACGTTCTGCGATGCGGGCTGCGCGAATGCGATGCGGGTGTGCCCGAGGTCGGCCAGGTGGCGGACCTGCGTGAGAGTGTGCGATGCGAGGCCGTCGATCCACCCGCCGTCCTGGCCGTCGCTCTCCGCGCCGGAGTAGATCGCACCGAGGTCGATCACGGCGCGTGGGGAGATCGCATCGATCGTGCGGGTGAGCGCATCACCGCGTGAGGGCAGCACTGCGACCGAATGGCCGTGGCGAGCGAGTTCACCACCCAGGCCATCGAGAAACGAATCGAGCGCCGTGCCACGAGGGAGCCCGCCGATGGCGACGACGACCGTTCGCGTGGTGCCTTCGCGGAAAGCGCGGGCGAGCACGGTCGGGTATCCCAGTTCCCGCGCCGCGCTGCGCACCCGCTCACGCGTGCCGTCGGGGATCGTCTGTCCGGGTGTGTCGTTGAGCACGAAGCTCACGGTCGTCGCCGAGACCCCGCTCGCCCGAGCGATGTCCCGGACGGTCGGAGTCTTGCGCGAATTCCCAGCCACACCGACAGCCTAGAGTCACTAATGTTGTTTAGTGAATCCAGTCTGCTGAACGAGGAGTATGAGATGAAGTCGGTGCTGATCACAGGTCCGGGAACCACAGAGGTGCTCGATGTCGAGCAGCCCACGGCGGGACACCGCGATGTGCTGGTGAAGATGAAGGCCTGCGGAATCTGCGGGTCGGATCACATGTACACGACCTACGGAGGCATCCCGCCCCGTCAGGGCGCCACGCCGCTGGGGCACGAGCCCGCCGGCGAGGTCGTCGAGGTCGGCTCCGAGGTAGACGGAGCGAAGGTCGGCGATCACGTCGTGGTCAACGTCATGGCCACGGTCGACGGACTTCTCGGCAGCGGTGGAGCCCAGGGCGGGTTCAGCGACTACATCGTGCTGAAGGACGCCCGGCCCGGAGCGCAGTTCCGGGTCATCCCTGACGAGATCCCCTGGGAGGTCGCGGCGCTCAACGAACCGATGGCCGTCGCCCGGCACGCGACCAACCGCACCGGCTCGAAGCCCGGCGACAAGGTGGTCGTGTTCGGCGCGGGACCTATCGGACTCGGCGCAGTCCTGGGATTCAAGGCGCGCGGCGCGGGCCATGTCGTGGTCGTCGACATCGTTCCCAACCGGCTCGAGAAAGCGCTCCTCATCGGAGCGGATGCGGTGATCAACTCGGCGGAAGAAGATGTCTTCGCGCGCTTGATCGAGGTGCACGGCACTGCCCCCCAGGTCGTCGGCGTGCGCGGGGAGCGCCCGGATTCGGACGTGTACCTGGATGCGGCCGGCGCACCCGCCGTGATCGCCACAGCCACGGCGGCCGCCAAGCAGGGAGCGACCCTGGGCATCGTCGCCGTCCACAAGAAGCCGGTCGAGATCGACTTCGGCGCACTGCTCACGACCGAGCTCACCGTCGCGCTCTCGATGGGGTACCCCACCGAGATCTTCGAGGTCACCGACGACATCATCGCGAACTGGCGCAAGTACGAACTGATCATCAGCGACCGCATCCCGTTCGACCGGGTGCAGGAAGCCCTGGCGCTGGCCGCCACACCAGGAGCAGCCGAGAAGGTCGTCGTCACCTTCGCGTGACGATGAGAGGAGACGAGGAGATGCCCGTGATCGAGCGACTACCACCCACCACGGCACTGATCGTCGTCGATGTGCAGACCGGAACGCTGCCGAACGCGCGAACCGTGCCCGCCGACGACCTCCTGCCGCGGGTCAAGCAGTTGATCGATGCCTTCCGACGCTCCGATCGCGACGTCAGCTTCGTGGTGTCGAGCGGCACGGCCGCCGGCGCGACGGAGTATGGACCCGGTGGACGAGTGTGGCCGGAAGGCTTCGCCGACCTCGCTCCCGGGATCGAGAACCGCGACGACGAGCCGGTCTATCCACGTGCCGGATGGAGCGCTTTCGCCGGAACACCCCTTGCCCGCGACTTCAGCATGCAGCAGATCACGGACGTCGTCGTCGTCGGACTCGCAACGACCTTCGGTGTCGAATCGACAGCTCGAGCCGCAGCCGACCTGGGCTTCAACGTCACGGTGGTCGTCGACGCGGTGTCTGATCCCGACCCCGCAGGGCACGAGCGCTCGGTGACCCGGGTCTTCCCGGCGCTCGGAAGAGTCACCACCACGCAGGACCTGGTGGGAGCGCTCTAGTCGAGAAGCTGCCCGCGGGCGAAGACCGCTTCCGAGCGATCGGCGATCAGCCTCTTCTCATGGATGCTCTCATGAAGGATCTGGGCACCTTGTCTTCTCGCCGCGCGGATGCGGACGCCCAGCGGAATGAGTTCGACCTCCCTCGAATGCGGGAACTCGTCCGCGGGGACACGACCTAGTCGCAGTGCCCATGAACGGGCGGTCGGGCCGTGGCGATGCCGGTGAACTCGCCCACCTCCTGACGGACCGCCACGGGCTTGACGGCGATCTGAGAACGGGCCATGGGGCCGTCCGACGAGTTCCCGGCACCCCGGGCGTCACCCTGCGGGAGCTGCATACGGTGCTCGTCCCGCCGATCGTGCACTGATGACCGCTGGCTCGGACTAGTCGCTCGGCGCGACGCTTCCACTCACGCGCTCTCGGCTTCCTCAGGCTTCCGGGATCTCGAGACCCCAGGTCGAGGGATCCACCTCATCGGGGTCGGGGCCGCCGCGGACTCCGCGGTCGAGGGCATCGATGTCGGCCAGTTCCGCAGCGGAGAGGTCGAAGTCGAACACGTCGATGTTCTGAGCTATACGCACGGGGTTCGTGGATTTGGGGATGACGGATCGCCCCTGTTGCAGGTGCCAGCGCAGCATGACCTGCGCCGGTGTCTTCTCGTGGACCGCCGAGATCCTGGCGATCGTGTCGTCGTCCATCACGCTCCGGCGATCGTCGCCCCATCCGGGGTAGAAAGTGATTCCCCCGATGGGCGACCACGACTGCGTCAGGATGCCGTGTTCTGCGTTCGCCCGCTGCACCGCATCCTGCGTGTAATACGGGTGCAGTTCCACCTGGTTCAGCGCGGGGATCACGGTCGTCTGCTCCCGCAGGGCCGCGAGGTGGCGAGGCATGAAGTTGCTCACCCCGATGGCTCGCACCCGACCGTCGTCGAGAAGTCGCTCGAGCGCACGATATGCCGCGACGGTGCGCTCGAAATGCTGAGGCATGGGCTGGTGAAGGATCAGGAGATCGATCTGCGAGACGCCGAGCTTCGCCGCACTCTTCTCGAACGCGTGCAGGGTCTCGTCGAAGCCGTAATCGCTCACCCAGACCTTCGTCTCGATCACGACATCGGCGGGGTCGACGCCGGATCGGCGGAGCCCCTCGCCGACCTCGCGTTCATTTCCGTATCCGGCCGCGGTGTCGATGTGGCGGTAGCCGGCCTTCAGCGCGGTCTCGACGGCGCCGACGGTCTCTTCCGGGGCGCTCTGGAAGACGCCCAGCCCGATTGCGGGGATGCGGACGCCGTTGTTCAGCGTGATCAGTTCGTTCACGATTCCTCCGAGGTGTGAGTTGTTCAGGTGTGGTCGATGGCGATGTCGCCGCCGCGCACGTCGGCGATCGAGTCGGTCCGAGCGAGGGACCCCAGCAGCGCGACTCGTTCGGCTGTGGGTGACGACGGTTCGAAGGTGTAGACGAGCATCGTCAACCCGCGCTCAGTGGTGAGGTCGAATGACTCGTAGGCGAACTCGAGCGCGCCGACCGCCGGGTGTCTGTACCGCTTGGTACCGCGCTGATAGCGGATGACGTCGTGCTGCGCCCAGAGCGCGCGGAATTCGGGACTCTGCGTCGACAGCTGCCCGACCAGCCGGATGGTGTCCTCGTCGTACGGATCCTGTCCTGCCGCCTGGTGCAGCAAGGCCACGATGTTGCGTTTGCCCCGATCATGGTCGACGTAGAAATCCTTCGCGCGGCTGTCCAAGAACTGGAAACGGGCGCCGTTGAACGTCGCGCTCGCGAGGTCGGACGGTGTCAGCCCGTACAGCGCCGCCCCCAGACGGTTGGCCGCCACGATGTCCAACCTCGCGTTCTGGACCAGCGCGGGCACGACCAGCGAATCGAGCACCGCCTGCACGGTCGAAGAGATCGCGACGTGGGCCGTGCGCCGTGGAGCACGGCTGCGGGGCGTGGTCGTGATCTCCACGAGATTCATCAGGTGCTCGCGTTCGATGTCGTCGAGCTGGAGGGCGCGCGCGATGGCCTCGAGAACCTCGCGCGACACACCGCGCGTCTTCCCACGCTCGAGCCTCGCGTAGTAATCGGTGCTCACGCCCGCGAGATAGGCGACTTCCTCCCTCCGCAGACCGGGAACCCTGCGGCGCCCGGATAAGGCGACCACACCCGCCTTCTCCGGAGTGATCCGAGCGCGCCGGGATACGAGGAAGCTGCTGATCTCGTCAGGCGTCGACATGTCAGGCCGGGTCGATGGTGAGATCGATGGCCTCGGGCGTCACATCAGCCGGGTCGATCGCTCCCCTACGGCCGGTGTCCAGACCGTCGATGGCGGCCAGCTCCGCGCCGGTCAGACTGAAGTCGTGGACGGCGAAGTTCTCTGCGATCCGCGCGGGCGTCACGGATTTCGGGATCGCACTGCGGCCGTTCTGCAGGTGCCAGCGCAGGATCACCTGCGGCGGCGTTCTGCCGTGGGCATCCGCGATGGCGCGGATGGTCTCGTTCTGCAGCGGAGGGACGGCTCCGTTCTCGCCTGCCCACCCGTAGACGCCGCCGATCGGCGACCATGCCTGGGTCGCGATTCCGAGTTCTGCATGAGCGGCGACCTGGGCGGGCTGCTGAAAGTTCGGGTGCAGTTCGACCTGATTCACCGCGGGCACCACATCCGTGTCCTTCGTGAGGGCCCTCAGGTGCTCGGGACTGAAGTTCGCGACGCCGATCGCTCGCACGCGACCGTCGGCGAGCAAGCCTTCGAGCGCGCGGTACGCGGCGACCGTGCGAGCCCAGTCGGCGGGCCAGGGCCAGTGCAACAGGTAGAGGTCGAGGTAGTCGACGCCGAGCTTCGCGATGCTCGTTTCGAACGCGCGCACAGTCTCATCCGTGCCGTAATCCGTCATCCAGAGCTTCGTGGTGAGAAAGATCTCCTCACGGCTCACGCCGGAGTCGCGGATGCCGCGGCCCACTTCCCGCTCGTTGAAGTACCCGGCTGCGGTGTCGATCAGGCGGTATCCGCCTTGGAGAGCGGTGGCCACCGCAGCACTGGCTTCCGCTCCTTCGCTCTGGAGAACTCCGAGTCCGATCGTCGGAAGAAGGACTCCGTTGTTCAGGGTGATCATCGTGTCAGACATGACATTCCTCTCGTCGCTCTCCAGTCAACCTTCCGGCGGTGAAGCGTGGAAGGCCCAGATGAACCACTGTCCACCAGACCACCCCACACCGTTCCAACCGGTCAGCGCGATCAGCGCCGTGACCCCTATTCACCACCGCGGCGCGAACATCACGGCCGGATGAGCACCTTCAGCGCCTCTCGCGAGTCCATCAGCCGGTAGGCCTCGGCGATCTCATCGAGCGGCAGCTCGCGGTCGAAGACCCGACCGGGGTCGATCGTGCCGTCGAGCACCTGTGGGATGGCCGCCTCGAGGTAGGCGCGAACGGTCGCCGGCCCGCCGGTGAGCGTGGCGTTCTTGCCGAACAGCGACATGAAACCGACCGCTGCATCCTCGTACTGGGGCACGCCCACCCGCGAGATCACTCCGCCGGGACGGACGACCCCGTATGCCTGCTCATAGGCGGGCATGTGGCCGACGGCTTCGAGCACCACGTGAGCACCCTCGCCGCCAGTCAGCTCCAGAACCTTCGCGACTCCTTCTGCGCCACGTTCGGCGACGACATCGGTAGCGCCGAACTCGCAACCGAGATCCGTGCGGGCTGTGTGGCGGCCCATCAGGATGATCTTCTCCGCACCGAGCTGCTTCGCCGCGAGGACCGCGGAGAGGCCGACGGCGCCGTCGCCGATCACGACGACGGTCTTACCCGCCTCGACTCCCCCGCGGATGGCCGCGTGGTAGCCGGTGAGGTAGACGTCCGACAGTGTGAGGAGAGACGGCATGAGCGCCTCATCGGTGCCGGCGGGGATCGCGACGGCGGTGCCATCGGCGTAGGGGATGCGGAGCTTCTCCGCCTGGGTGGCGGAGGCTGCCGCGTCGAAGAAGCCGCCGTGCACGCAGGAGGTGGTGATGCCATCGCGGCAGAAGGCACAGGTGCCGTCCGACCATGCGAAGGGCACGATGACGGTGTCGCCGACGGCGAGGGTCGTGACGTCGTCGCCGATCTGCTCGATCACGCCGATGGCCTCGTGGCCCATGTGACGGCCCTCGGGGGTGTCGCCGAGGTCGTGGTACGGGTGCAGGTCGGACCCGCAGACGCAGGCATAGGTGACGCGGATGATCGCGTCGGTGGCCGCCTCGATGGTGGGCTCGGGAACGTCGACGACGCGGACGTCGCCGGCGGAGTACATGAGTGTCGCGCGCATGATGCTGTCTCTTTCTGTGGTGGTTCAGTCGGTGAGGGGAACGCTGAGGAGCCGGTCGTCACCCTCTCGGGGTCCCGATCCGTATCCGTCGGTGTTGCTGGTGAGGAACCAGAGTGCCCCGTCCGGAGCCTCGGCGACGTGACGGATCCGCCCGTACGCGCCGCTGAAGTAGTCGGCGGAGGTGCTGGGGTCGGCGACCGGGACAGCGCGGAGGGTCTGACCCCGGAGGTTGGCGATGAAGACCGTGCCGCCGATCACTGCGATGCCGCTGGGACTGGCGTCGTCGGGCGTCCATTGCTGCACCGGATCGATGTAGTCCGTGTTCTCGCCGATTCCTTCGACGAGGGGCCAGCCGTAGTTGCCTCCAGATGCGATGACATTCAGTTCATCCCACGTGTCCTGCCCGAACTCGGCCGCGAACAGGGTGCCGTCGTCTGCCCAGGCGATGCCCTGCGGATTGCGGTGCCCGTAACTGTAGACGAGTGACCCGGGGAACGGGTTGTCGCCGGGAGCGGCGCCGTCCGGTGTCATCCGCAGGATCTTTCCGGCGAGGCTGTCGAGATCTTGTGCGTTGTCGCGACCGCCCGCGTCGCCAGTGGTGGCGTAGAGCATGCCATCCGGCCCGAAGGCGATCCGGCCGCCGTCGTGGTAGCTCGCTGCCGCGATCCCGTCGACGATCGTCTCGGGGGTTCCGAGGGCGAGAGACCCGGGCTCTCCGGTGAGGGAGAAGCGCTGGATGCGGTTGCCGTCGGGTCCGGTCGAGTACGCATACAGTCGCTGCTGGTCATCGACGGCGATTCCGAGCAGCCCCGACTCCCCCTGCTGCACGACGCCCTCGATCGTGCCGACGACCCGGGTGGTGTCTCCGGTGAGCTCGAGGATGTTGCCGGTGTTCCGCTCACTGATCAGCGCTGTCTCGCCCGCGAACGCGACCGACCACGGCGTCACCAGTCCGGTCGCGAGCACGGTCGGATCCCCCTGGGGTTCCGCCGGACTCACCACAGTTCCGGTGGTCGTCGCTGACGGGGCAGGGTCGCTGTCGGGCTGTACGGACGGGGTGCAGCCGGCCAGGATCGTCGAAGCGGCGAGTGCCGCGATCGCGGTGCTGATCACGCGGGAAGGAAGTTTCGTCATATCTCTGTCTCTCCGGGGCTCGGTCTCTGGGCAAAGAAGGCTGTCAGCTGTCCAAGGCTTCGGCGTACCGTCGGAAGTCGCCTCGCTGTGTGTGCATCTCCCAGAGCACACCGGCGAGGACGTCGGGGTCATGGGTGGCGTCGCCCGGCTCGATGCCGCGCGGGATGATCAGCTGCCCGACGTGGATGCCTTCGGGCTGAAGCGTCTCGTGCAGCATCTGCCCATAGGCGCTCTGACCTGCGAAGGCGATCGACGTTCCGGCGTACGAGGCATGCGGACGCACGGCGCTGGCGCCGTTGACGAACAGGATGCTTCCGGTCTTGAGGAATCGCATGCCCTGCAGGACCTGGTGCACGGCCGCGACGGGAGCGTAGAGCGAGAACTCGGCCGCGCCGTTGAGGTCTTCCGGGGCCGTCTCCAGCACGGGTCGGAGGAACTCCTTCTGAGGCAGCGGGTTGTAGGTCAGCACCTCGATGGGGCCGCCATCCTGCGTCGCCTGGTCGAGTGCCGCCCGGAGGCTCATCGCATCGCGCACGTTCGCCGAGTAACCCCGGGCAAAGACACCTGTCTCTGCGAGTTGCGCAGCGAGCGCGTCGAGGCGATCCTGATTTCGGGCGATGAGGGCGACGTTGTAGCCCTCGGCGCCGAAGCGGCGAGCGATGGCGGCGCCCAGGCCGGGGCCGGCGCCGATGATGGCGATGATGGTCATGCGAGAGTCTCCGTTCTGCGGGCGGTGGTCAGCCGACGATCGCGATCGTCACCGGGCTGCCTTCGAGGAGCGAAAGCTGTTGTTCGTCAGCGCTGTAGGTTCCGAGATGAAGGGTCGCGTCGGAGTATCCGACGCCGGATGTGTCGTAGTAGAAACCGAGGTTGCCCCATGACGTGTAATAGATGAGGTCGCCGTCCTCCGGGTCGGAGCCGGGCGAGCCTTCGTATTTCAGTTCGCGCGGCAGATAGGCGATCTTCTCGGCGCCCGCGAACTCCTCGACCGTCAGTTCGAGCGGGAGCATCGAGAGGAAGTCTCGAACGGCGGGGCTGTCTTCGCCGATCGTCACGTCGACGCTCGTACGGTCGGAGGTGAAACGCACGACCGTGCCGACGACCTCAGTGGGCACGCTCTGCTCGGGCGTGGCCGGCGCTGTGGGGGTCGCCGGTGTCGAAGAGGGCGTGGGCGTGGATGCGTCGACCGGCGCGCTCGGTGTCTGCGCGCACGACGCGAGCGCTGCAACCAGAAAGGCCGCTGCCGTCGAAGCGAGTATGCGGTTTCTCATGCGGGCTCTCCTTCGGCGGATTCGTCGATTTGGAAGGTGTCCTTCGCGCTCGTGATCGCTGACATCGCGCGCGGCCATCCTGTGTAGAAGGCCAGATGTGTGATGGCTTCGACGATCTCCTTCTCGGTCAGACCGTTCTGCGCGCCGAGGTTCAGATGGAACGGGAGCTGCTCTGTGTTCCCGCCGGCGACGAGTGCAGCGATGGTGATGAGGCTTCGGTCGCGCGCGGCGAGATCGGGACGCTCCCAGACGTCGGCGAACAGCACCTCGTCTGTCAGGGAGACGAGCTTGTCGGCGAAGCCGCCGAGCATCTGCGCTGCGGCTGATCCTCGTTCTGTCATGACTGGGTCCTTTCTGCGGTTGCGCCGTCGTACTCGGCATCCGTGATGTGCTCGCCCCACCATGAGGCGATGTCAGCGCCGTCATCCGCCTCGAGGACGGCGAGGTGTTCCATGAAGACGCCGGGTGCGGACGCATGCCAGTGCTCTTGACCGGGGGGTGTGTACAGGGTCTGACCCGGGTGGACCTCGACGATGTTCCCGTCTCGATCCCCGAAGCGAGCGATCCCGGAGACCACGTGCAGATACTGACCACGCGCGTGCGAATGCCAGGCAGTCCTCGCACCGGGTTCGAACCGCACCCGCGCGACGGTCGTGCGCTGCACCGGCTCATGCGGGACGACGATCATGTCGACCCAGACGTTCCCTGCGAACTGCTCGGGCGGGTTGAGTGTGGTCGGTCGACCCGGCTCGATGTTCATGGACTACCTCTCCTCTGTTGTGCGCGGCCTTTGTCGGTGATGCGTCTCTGTCGATGTCAGGGACGGGAGATGCTGTGAAACGCCTCGTCTCGCCGCCGCGCGCCGCTTACGCGGTCGCGGCGATGGAGCAGCAGAAGGCACGCCGCGGCGGCGAGCAGCACGCTCGCGACGGTGACGGTTCCGAGGGGGAGCATGCTGAGGGCGCCGGCGACCCCGACGAAGGGAGCGGCGATCCCTCCGAATCCGAACCTGACCATGCCGAGCAGCGACGAGGCGGTTCCCGCCATCTGCGGATAGTCCGAGAGCGCGAGAGTCGTCGCCGGAGGTGCGGTGATCGCCACGCCGCTCGACAGCGCGAACAGCGAGACGATGACGACCCAGAGCGGCTGAGTCACGAGGCCCCCGATGACCAGCCCGATCGATCCCAGACCGGTGACCGCGACGCCCACGGCGAGGGTGCCGGGGACGCTCCAGCGCTCTGCCGTGCGTCCGGCGATGTAGCCGCAGAGCATGTGTCCCGCGGAGTTGAGTCCGAACGCGGCGGCGTACCACTGCGGCGTGAGCCCGTAGATGTCCTGAAGCACGAACGTGGAACCGGCGAGATATGCGAACAGAGCGGCGTACAGGAAGCCCTGGTTCAGCACGGCACCGACGAAGACTCGATCGCGAAGCAGCGTGCGGTAGTCGTCGAGCGTCTGGCCGAACCCGCCTCGAGTGCGCTGGTCCACCGGAAGCGTTTCGCCGAACACCATGAGGGTGATCATGAGGATCACCACGCCGATCACGGCGAGGAAGATGAACAGACCTCGCCAGTCGGTGAAGGCAGTGAGCACTCCGCCCAGAAGAGGCCCCACGATGGCCGCGAAACCGCCGATGACCGTGAGACGACCGTAGAACCGGATGAGAGTCGTGCCGTCGAACACATCCCGCCCGGCGGCCGTCGCGACGACGATTCCGGCACCGCCCGCGAGGCCCTGCACCAGGCGCGCCAGAATGAGCACCTCGATCGAGGGGCTGAGCGCGCACAGCACCGATGTGATGATGTACGCGACGATGCCCACCAGGAGGACTCCGCGGCGTCCGAACCGGTCAGACAGAGGACCCGCGATGAGTTGTCCGGCCGCGAGGCCGATCAGGCATGCGGTCACGGTGAGCTGGGCCACCGATGTGACGGCCCCGAGCTCTTCGGTCAGTGCGGGCAACGCGGGAAGGTAGAGGTCCATCGAGATCGGGCCGAACACCGTCAGGAGCAGGAGCAGGGAGGGCAGCAGACGGCTGCGGATGCTCTGAGCAGATGGCGATTCGGTGTGCATGGTTCCATGGTCCGCTCGCACTGCCGTGAGTGGGAGTCTCTGATGAGGGGTGTACTGACAGGGCACCCGTGATTAGCGCGGCATCCGGGAGAATCGGCGGAGATGCAGCTCGCATTCGCGGAAACGAAAGGTGAGGATCAGCATGAACCTGCGTGTGACCCTGTCGACCGGGCTCGAATTCGATGCCGACCTGTACGCGAACCCCGTCGCCGCGGACCTGGCGACACGCCTCCCTGTGGAAGCCGTCTTCACCGACTTCAACGGTGTGGAGAAGGTCGCGGCGCTCGAGAACCCTCTGCGCCTGCGGGGCGTGCCGCCGAAGGACTCTCCGCAGCCGGGCGAGATCGGCTACTACGCGCCTACGCGCTCGCTCGTCCTCTACTACGGCACCGTCGGCACCTGGCCCGGGCTGGTCCGCATCGGTCGCTTCGACCTCCCGGTCGACACTCTCCGCGACCTCCCCGATGGCTTCACCGCTCGTTTCGTCCGCACGGAAGACGACTGAGACCGTCGCCGTCCGAGGCCGTTCACGGCGAAACTGAACGAGGGGTTCCCTATCAGGGCGTTCCCTGGCGGAGATCCGCCGATCTAGCCTGAGTGCCATGGAGAATCGAGAAGAGGTCCGCGAGTTCCTGATGACCCGCCGAGCGCGGATCTCGCCGGAAGCCGTCGGATTGACCGCCGGGTCGAACCGGCGAGTCGAGGGTCTGAGACGCAGCGAAGTGGCCACCCTCGCCGGAGTCAGCGTGGAGTACTACTCCAAGCTGGAACGCGGTGCGATCGCCGGAGCATCCGGGGCCGTGCTCGATGCCGTCTCCCGCGCCCTCCAGCTCTCCGACGCCGAGCACGCGCATCTGCTCGATCTGGCGCGCAATGCCGACGGCATCCCCTCCTCCGGTCGTCACCGCCGGCGTAGCGCCAAGCCGGGCCCGCCCCGCCCGAGCCTCGAATGGGCATTGGCCTCCATCACGGATGCCGTCGCTGTCGTGAGAGACCAGAGACAGAACCTCGTCGCCTTCAACGACCTCGGCCGAGCGTTCTACTCCCCGCTGATCGGAGACGGAGGACGGACGCCGAACTTCGCACGGTTCCAGTTCCTCGACCCAGCGGCCCATGACTTCTACCCCGACTGGGATGCCTTCGCCGACATGTGCGTCGCCGTGGTCCGCGCCGAAGCGGGCCGTGACCCCCACGACAAGGGGATCCAAGATCTCGTCGGAGAACTCTCCACCCGCAGCGAGGTGTTCCGCGGCCTCTGGGCGGCGCACAACGTGCGCACCCACGGATCCGGCACGAAGCGCTTCCGTCACCCCGTCGTCGGAGACCTCACCCTCGTGTACGAGGAGCTCGCGATCACCGCCGAGCCCGGTCAGGTTCTGCTCATCTACACGGCGGAACCCGGTTCGCCGTCGGCCGAGCGGCTGCGCCTGCTGGCCTCCTGGGGCGCCGAGACCTCTCCGGCGGCACGTCCCGCTGCGACCTGAGCGCGCCGCCTCACCAGCCCAGCAGCGCGAGCAGTCCCGCAGCAGCGGCCGCGACAGCTCCCGTCCACAGCACGATCGCGATGATCTGCCAGAGGATCACCCATTCCTTGCGCACGCCGGAGGCGACGAAGAAGGCAGCGGTGAGCATCGTCGGAAGAGCGATCGGTGCCAGGATGCTGGCGCCGGGGACGCCGAACCTGACCAGCCAGCGCCGCAGCTTCGTGCGTCCCTTCCCGCGCCGGGTCGTGTCGTCCTCGCCGGCTGTCGCGGGTCCGGAGACCGAGGCGGCGTCGGATGCCGTCGCGGTGGCCACCGTCGACGTGGCACGTGCCGAGCCGCCCACCGCTGCGGACGAGGCCGCCGCCGATCGCCTCGCGCGGCGCGCGACGACCCCACCGCGGATCCGCGATCCGAGCAGCACGACCGCGATCACGCAGAGCACGTTGCCGGTGATGGCGGCGAGCGCAGCGACGAGCGGGTTGATCCCGGCGATGATGCCGAACGCGGCGGCGCCCTCACCCTCGATGTACGGGATGGCTGCGACGAGCGCGACCATGACCGGCTGCAGGATCTCGGGAACCTGGTTGATGAAGTCCTGCAACCAGGGATAGGGGTTGTCCATCGGTCGTTTCTCTCTCTGTCGGATGCCGCGGACGGTGCGTACCGCGGATGTCAGAGGGCAGCCAAGACCGTGTGCCCGGGACAGGGTCAAGCGTGAGCTCTCCGATCGCCGACCCGCTTGACCCTGTGGTCGGAACATCGTCTTGACTGTGTGTCCACGAGCGCTCGCGACGGCCATGACGACAGGTCGCGGCCTCGACGCCGCAGACCGAAGGAGCACCCATGTCGGAAGAACCCCTGATCGTCGAAGACACCCTGCTCCTGCTCTTCCAACCCGATTCGGGCACCATCGCCGGCGAGAACATCCTCTTCTACGTGCTCGGCGGTGCCGTGCTGGTCGACCTGGCGCTCGCCGGTCGTGTCGAGGCCGAGGAGCACGGACTCTTCACGCGGGTGCGCGCGGTCGGCGACGGCGATGCGCCCGACCCACTGCTCGCGCCGGCGCTGACGTCGCTGTCGAAGAAGGCTCAGGACGTCCAGGCCGTTCTCGCCGGCATCGGTCCGCACCTGCGCGGCCCGGTCCTCGACCGTGTCGTCGCGCGCGGCGACCTGGACCGCGCGGAGGGCAAGGTCCTCGGACTCTTCCCGACGACGAAGATCACACTCGCCAGCGAACGTCGCGCGGGCCTCATCCGCAGAGTGAGAGCCGCGCTCGTCGACGGCGATGCTCCGGCCCCCCGCACCGCAGCGAGCATCGCGCTCCTGTCGGCGAGCGGCACGCTCCCCCAGTTCCACGCGGAGATCCCCTGGGGCAGCGACGTCTACACGCGGGCGAAGCAGCTCGAAGACGGAGACTGGGGTGCCGCAGCGGCATCGAGCGCAGTGGTGCGCACGATGAACGCGGTCATCATGAACACGGTGATCGCGGCGACGGTGCTGCCGCGTCTGTGAATCGAGGGCGCCCGGAGGCGAGGCGCCGGAGTCGTGACCGCGCTCAGCCGGCGGCGATCGTCGCCAGCGCGATCACATGCGCTCGGGCGATCACATCGAGCTGGGCGGGGTTGTAGAGCGCGGCGACCGACTCCGCGACCGCCTCCCACGTCATCTGCGGCCGCCCCCGGTGATGCGCCAGCGGATCCTGCAGCCACGGATAGGTCGTCAGATCATGAGCGAGCCCGACCGCATACCTCTCCGCCATGCGGATCCGCGTCTGCTCGTCGGCATCCGGTGGCAGCGCATCGAAATCGGCGCGCACGTCGGCCGGATCGGATTCGAGCATCATTCGGAGGTCCCGCATGGCCTCGTCGTCGTAGACCTGGGAGTAGATGAGCATCAGCGACCGTTCGGTCTCGGTGAGGCGTGCGGAGAGGTTCTCGAAACCCCGAGGCAGATCCGTCGTCGTCGCGCCGTCGATGATCGTGCGGATCTCCACCCGGGCCTGCTGCAGACGTTCGATCGTGACGGCGAGCTCGGCGTCGATGTCTTCGAGCGCCGCGAGAGCACGATCGTCACCGACGGCGACACGATCGACCTGATCGAGGGGAACCCCGAGTTCGCGCAGACGACGGATGCGGAGCAGCTGCACGAGGTGACTCACCTCGTAGCTCTTGTACCCGTTCGACGATCTGCTCGGCTGCTCGAGCAGGCCCACCTGGTGGTAGTGCCGCACGGTGTTCACCGTGGTTCCGGCGAGGTCGGCGACCTCTCTCGTGCTCCACGCCATGAAGGGTCCCTTTCCTGCGCGGCCGTCTCCTGACTCATTCTGGCCGTCGGCGGCGCCTGTGGCGACGCCTTGTTCCGTCGAGTGCATGTCGTAGTAGAAACCCTGTGGTCACCACACACTCAAGGATTGCGACGTCGACGCCGCACGCCGTCGGGGATCATCCTCGAGGAGGATGCCGATACCTCGTGCGCCCGATGCCCCGGCGACGCCGCCCGACGAGGCTGGGTGCATGAACGCACGAACGACCCTCACCGTACCCGCCGTGATCGTCGCGGGACTGCTGTCTCTGACCGGATGCTCCGCCTATGACAGCTTCGTCCACAAGCACGCCACATCGACATTCGACGATGTGAAGGCCTTCGGCGACGGAGCCGACGTCGACGCCGACTGGGTTCCCGCCGACGCGACCGCGATCACCGTGCGAACATCGACGGTGGACAAGGCATCGGATGCCGTCATCCTGCTCACCAGTGGGTCGGCGCTCGCCGACGACTGCGCCGAAGTGGAGCGGCTCTCGGCGCCCGCGTGGGTGCTCGACGATGCTCCAGACCCGTACACGGCGAAGACGGTCTTCGCCTGCGGTGACTGGACAATCATGGCCACCGACGACGGCTGGTACGGCTGGACCCCGAACTCGGAGGGGGAGCGGAGCGCGGCCGTCGAGGGCTGATCCAGGCGCTGCCTTGCTTGGCATCCCGCCATCGAGCCGAGAATGTGATGGGGGGCCGAGTTCGCGACAATAGTTCAATGAACACTCGAGTCGACCTCCCTGACGTGCCCTTCTCCCTACAGTCCTCGGAGGACTGGCCGTGGCGAGTGGAGGCCGACACCGTTTTGGTGACGGCCAAACCGCACAGCGACTTCTTCATCGACCCGAGCGGCGGTGGCAGTGTGGCAGCAGAGAGTCAGCTGAACGCAGTCTCGTTGACAGGCCGCCCGCCCGAGGGCGACTTCACCCTGACTGCGCGAGTCCAGGTCTCCTTCGTCGATACGTTCGACGCGGGAGTGCTGATCGTCTGGGCCGGCGAGACGCGGTGGGCCAAGCTCTGCTTCGAGTATTCCCCTGACCGCAAGCCCATGGTCGTATCAGTAGTCACCCGTGGAGTCTCGGACGACGCGAACGCGTTCGTCGTCGAGGGCGACCAAGTATGGCTGCGCATCGCACGCATTGGAAGGGTCTACGCCTTCCACGCATCGTCCGACGGCACACGGTGGGAGTTCGTGCGGGGATTCGCACTGGGCGCCGAAGATCAGGAAGTCACAATCGGGCTCGAAGCCCAAAGTCCGATGGGAGATGGCTGCGACGTGCGGTTTGACACCGTCGAATACGCTGCGGCGACCCTCGGGAATCTTCGCGACGGCTCCTGACACGGTATCCAACAGCCCCACCCTCATCATTGCCTTCGACACACACGGGAAGTTGTCCGTTCAGGGACTCGATTGGCTTGTGCTTCGGTTCAGGACTGGAATCGTGCTCGGCTCTGCGAACCAATCTGCCGGCAACTCATGTGCTTTGGCGGCCTGGACCGTAGCCTGAGCAGCGATCGCACTGCCCTTCACCCTGATCCACGCCGCAGCCGCCTGTCCCTGCGACTCGAGGTGACGAACGGTCGGGACGAAGTGTTGGCTCGACGCGGGGGTGAGCTGGCCGACCCTTTCGCCATCAAGTCGCACTTCGATCAGTGTCTTCGGTGCGCGCACTGTTCCGCCTTCGATCATCGCAAGCGTGCCGAGCGCGATACCGTCACCCACGGCAGTGGTGAAGTCCGCGAGGACATCCTGATGCTGCTCTTCCCCTGTGACCTGGAGTGCGGGCCCCCAGGGCAGGATGCTGTACGCCCCAGCCGGCGGCTCGTTGATCGGCAAGACGAGATGAGGCTCACTCAAGGCGATCGAGACTCGCGCCACATACTTCAGCTTGCGCGACGAGTCCCACGGTTCCCGAGCCGACGCCCAGATGCGCGCTCCGGTCACCGCGACGTGTCCAGAGTCCCATACATCACGGATCACGGAGACGTAGAGGGCTGCCACCTCCTTCTCCAGATACCCGACGTGCTGCCCGTTGATCTGCACCATGACGGCGTTCTCGTCGTGCGGATTGGTCGGTTCTGGAACGAGAGCGGCGATCAGATCAGTGCGTTCGATCTCCTCGTCTTTCTTCGGCTTCCGACCGATCGCCTTGTGGATGCTCTCCATCCGGGCGAACTCGCCAGCGACCTCGGTGTTCTGGTACCCGTCCGCGCCAAGCAGCAGGTATCCGGTTCGAGTCGCCCTCTCGCGTTCAGGGTCCTTCTTGCTCGTGAGCGGTTCGGCCGCGGTACTCCTCTTCTGAGCCACGGAAGGTGCGACGGGCGGACGAAGATAGTCCGTCCCCTGCACACCGTCGTTCGCGACCCAGTCGGTCCAGGCGACGCCGTCCCAGTAGCGATACTGATTCCGGCCGGACGGGTCAGGATGCCACGCGGCAGGAACCGGCGGAGAAGCGGTGGTCATTCTGGATCCCCTCGTCTGATGACAGGCTCTGGCGCTATCGGGAATCTACCGCCCCGGGTACCGCCTCGGTCAAGGACCCAGTGATCAGGAGATCGCTCATGACCGACGGCGTGCGAGCGCCTCAGACGAATCCCGCTCGACCTAGCGCGACGCCGATGCGTCGCACTCTGATCTCCGCGGGCGTGAGCTCATTGCCGCTGAGGTGCCGCTGTCTGCGCTCCGCAGCTCACCCTCTCCTTACTTCCCTGTCTGGCCACTTGCCGACGATGAGACCACTTATCGCAACTATCCGCGGATCCTCGTCTCGCATCAGAGCGCCCCTTCTCATCTGACATCAGAGCGTCGCTTCTCGGGACGCGACCGGGACGCGATCGCTCGAGGTGGCCCCGGACGAAGATGGCGATGTTGTCAGGCGGGCTGATCTGCAGCGAGCAGGGCTCCCATCTGCTTCGCGATCATGGTCGTAGCGAATTTCGGGTTGAGGCGCGACAGGCGATCCATAGCCGCGGCATCCGAACCGATTGTCGCGCGGAAGCGGTCCTTGCGGATCGCGTCGACGATCACTCGGCCGGCCTCTTCGGGTGTCGTCGTCTTGTACGCGCTGTTCTCGGCTGACGCATCGCCCCCGAGATCGACACCCGAGTTCGCGGCGATGCCGGTGCTGATCGCACCGGGGAAGATCACCGTCACGTGCACGTTCGTGTCGAGCAGCTCGGCGTACAGGGCTTCGGTGAGAAGCTTCACCGCCGCCTTGGACGCGCCGTAGACCGCCTGACCGGGCACCGGGGCATACGATCCCATGCTCGCGACGTTGAGCAGCGACGCTTCCGGCCGGGCGAGAAGGTGGGGCAGGAAGGCCTTGCACACGTTCATCACTCCCCAGAAGTTGACGTTCATCACCTTCTCGATCTCGGAGAACGGCAGGTCATTGACCTTGACGAACTTCTGGATCACGCCCGCGATGTTCGCGACGCCGTCGACCTGGCCGTGAGCCGCGATCACGGCGTCGGGAAGCGCGTCGATCGCATCCCGGTCGGTGATGTTCACCGCGTGCTGAGTGAATCGTGTGCCGACAGCCGCGAGTGCCGCCGTCGCGTCGAGGCCCGCGGCGTTGAGGTCGACACCGGCGACCGAGGCGCCATTAGAAAGCAGCCGCAGCGTCACCTCGCGTCCGATGCCGTTTCCTGCGCCCGTGACGACGAAGACCTTGCCTGAGATGTCCATGGTTTCCTTCTGGGTGGGTCGGGCCGCGATCAGCGCGACTCGGAGGAGATGTCCGCGAGGATGCGGTCGAGGGTACGGGTGATCGAGATCGTCGCCGCCGCATCATGCCAGGGGTGCTCGCGCAGACCGGATGCGATCGCCGCGGTCACGGCCTCGAGCATCGCGCCGTAGCCGTTGCCCACTCGGGGATGCCGCACCTGCTCCGGCTCGCGGAAGATGCGCTCCGCCGACCCTGCATGAACGCGGGCATCGCTGCCTGCCCAGAACATGGGATCCAGCGTGATCCAGCCACGCTCACCGCTGATCGCTGCCGAGAGATCGAGGAAGTCCACTCCTGACCAGGCGAGCTGCGCGAAGGCGCCGTCGGCGCGCTCGAGCGTGGCATGCCCCGCGAGATCCACCCCCTCAGAGAGGACTCCTCGCGTCTGCACCACGTCGGGCGCACCGAGGAACCAGTGGGCCAGCGTGACCGGGTAGATGCCCCTGTCGCGCAGGATGCTTCCGCCGTCCTCCGGCCGTTCCTTGCCCGGTCGCGGGAAGAACGGGGTGCCGAAGCTCGCCCGCACGTGTCGGATCGCACCGAGCTCTCCCGCGGCGATCCGGTCGAAGACCTCGACGTGCAGCGGATTGAACCGCATCCACATCGCCTCCATGAGAAATCGGTCCGCCTGTGCGGCGCGCTCGAAGAGCAATTCGGCGTCGGCGGCCGAGGTCGCGATCGGCTTCTCGACCAGCACATGCTTACCCGCGTCGAGGGCCTCGAGCGTGATCGCAGTATGCGTGACGGCAGGGGTGGCGATGTAGACGACGTCGACGTCGTCACGAGCGAACAGCGCGGACCGCTCGTCGGTCGACGAGGGGATGCCGTGCCGCGTCGCGAAGTCCGACGCGCGCTCTGCGGTTCGCCCCCAGACGGCTGAGATCTCACCGCCGAGGGCGAGCAGATCGGAGACGAGGCGATCGGAGATGTCGCCGGTGCCGACGATGCCCCACCTAAGCATCGGCGGCCGTCCGCTCGCGGATCGGTGCCACCGTGAGGGTCGCGAGGGCGACGAGCACGAGTGCGGCTCCCCAGACGAGCTGATAGCCGCCGGTCGCCGACACGACGACCGCGGCGAGCGCCGGCGCCAGCGCCTGACCGAGGTTCATGGCGACGATGGCGAGCCCGAGGTCCCGCCCCGCGCGCGCCGGATCGGGGATCACGTCGATGAACATCGCGTTGTCGACCGGCAGGTAGATGCCGAAGGCGAGACCGGTGATGATCACCTGGGCGAAGAGCGCCGGGAGGGTCGGCGAGATCAGCGGAATCGCCATCGACACCGCCATGAGCAGCGACGCGACGACGATGAACGGCTTGCGACGGCCGACGCGGTCGGAGAGCCGCCCCGAGATCGCGACGGCGATGAGCGTGAAGGGGATGCCCGCGAGCCCGAGGATCGGCACCATCGCGGATGCCTCGGCAGCGCTGAGCGCCGGGGAGATGTAGCTCTGCAGCATGTAGAGGTTGAGTACCGTCGACGTGCTGTAGCCGAAGAAGAACAGCACGCGCGAGATCCACAGCCACCGGTAGTTGCGGGCTTTGAGAGCGCTCGCGTAACCGAGCAGGAACGGCTTCCAGGCGAAGGGCTCACGCTCGACATCGACCGACGACGCGTCACGGTTGCGGGTGACGAAAAGCACAGTCGCGATCGCCACGAGCAGGCCGAGGATCAGGTAGAAGTCCAGTCCGATGAGTCCGAACAGCGCACCTGCACCGATGCCGCCGAGTATGCCGCCGATGATCGCGCCCATACTCGTCCACGACGTCACGCGGCCGCGCCGATCGCGCGGCACCCGGTCGGCGACTGTGGCCTGCAGGGGGTTGCCTGCGACGTTCAGCGCGAGCTCGGCGGCAGACCACAGCACGACGAGCACGACGAGCGAGGGCGCGTAGCGGACGGCGACCAGCAGCACGGCGCCGAGGAGTCCCGCGTAGAGGATCCAGGGGGCTCGACGCCCCAGGCGAGAGCGCGTGCGGTCGGAGAGCACTCCGATCACCGGCTGCAGGATCATCACGATGATGGCGCTGGTCGTGGTGACGAGCGCGAGTCCGTTCGCTCGCGCTGCCTCGAAGTCCGAGAGCAGGGCGAGCTGTCTGGTCTGGTCGGCGGTGGGCGTGACATCGCCGGCTGCGACGGCGCGGCCGAGTTCGGTGAGCGCCTGCAGGTCGACGCCGGCGTCTGCCCCGCTGAAGAAGGATCCGAACTCCAGCAGCTGGATCTGGTTCGGCATGAGGATGCCGTTCGTCGCCGCCCACACCGCAGAGACTGCGAGCGAGAGCAGCAGGTACCAGCGGATGTACCGCGACAGCGGCTTCTTCGAGTCGTAGTGGACGCCGATGTTGGAAGTCCACCGCGATTCTTCTCCGGTCGGCTGCGTGATCGACTCGCTCATGATCGCGGCTTCCCCAGCTGTGCTTTCGTCATCGAAGTCTCCAGACCGTCTCACTGTCGAGACAGTTACATCAAATCAGAGTTCCGTGCATTCGGCAACCGATTGCCAGATCGTTGACAGGAAGCCGCACAGCTGACCGCACGGTACTCAGCTCCGAGCAGCGCGTCCTGTACTGCCCCGCACCACCAGGGTCGTCGCGAGAGGATCGTCGCTCACCGGTTCGGTCGCATCGCCCAGAGCTTCGAGCACCTTGCCGACGGCACGCTCCCCCGCGAGCTGCAGCTGGGCGCGGACGGTGGTCAGCGCGGGGACGATGAGCTCGCTGCCGAAGATGTCGTCGAAGCCCGCGATGCTCAGCTCGTCAGGCACGTGGATGCCCGCGGCGGCGGAGGCCTGGATCAGACCGATCGCCATCAGATCGTTGAAGGCAATCACCGCGGTCGCCCGTGATGCCTGCACCCGTCGAAGAGCCTCGCGACCGCCGTCGATCGTCGGCGTGTGCGGGCCGATCTCGACGACCGCGAGGCCGAGGCGCTCGGCGGCGTCGAGCATCGCCTCCCACCGTCGTCGGCTGATCCACGATGTCTCGGGGCCGGAGAGATACGCGATCGAGCGGTGACCGAGGTCGGCGAGATGCGCGACGAGATCCGAGACGCCCTGTTCCACCGCGGGAAGGACGCCGACCACACCGTCGACCTGCCGGTTGATCAGGATGACGGGCTTGCGCTCCGCCACCCGCAGGATCCGCTCGTCAGCCAGACGGGTGGTCGCCAGGATCAACCCGTCGACGCTCGGCAGCAGCCTCGAGACGGCTTCGGCTTCCGCTTCACCGGACTCCTGCGACTCGGCGATCACCAGCGTGTACCCCGCGGCGGCTGCGGTGTGCTCGGCACCGCGGACGATGCCGAAGATCACGGGGTTGGTGATGTCGGCCACCATCAACCCGATGGTGTGGCTTCGCCCCGTCGGCAGCGCACGCGCCATCGGGTTGAACTGGAAGTCCAGGCGGTCGGCGGCGAGACGGATCCTCTCCTCCGTCTTCTTGCTGATGCGCCCGGGCTTGCTCAGCGCCCGCGACACCGTCGACGGGTTCACACCGGCGAGCTCCGCGATGTCATAGATGGTCGCGGCACCGCCGCGGCGCCTGATGCGCTCCGCGAGTTCGCCGGGCAGATCGTCGTCCATGGTTCCTCCCAGCTCCCAGCGTGTCATGGTCGGAGCGATTCGACCCATTCGACGGCGGCGCGGGCGATTTCCGCGGGCGGGCGACCCACATCGACGACGACGGCGACCTCGTCGGCGTCGATCGCTTCGAGGGTGTCGAGCTGCGAGCGAAGGAGAGAAGGCGGCATGAAATGGTCGGTCCGTCCTGCCGCGCGCTCTGCGAGCAGCGCATCACTGCCGTGCAGGTGCACGAAGACGACGTCCGGCACCCGAGCGCGAATGCGATCCCGATAGCGGCGCCGAAGCGCCGAGCACGCGATCACTGCCCCCGATGCCGACCGCGCGGCGAGTTCTTCGCCCACGCGGTCGAGCCACGGCATCCGGTCGCCGTCCGTCAGTGGCGTCCCGGCACTCATCTTCGCCCGGTTGGATGCGGGATGCAGGTCGTCCGCGTCGAGGAACTCGACGCCGAGATCCGCCGCGAGCAGACGCCCCACGGTCGACTTGCCCGCAGCAGAGACCCCCATCACCACGACCGGGGGCGATGCGTGTGCGCTCACCAGTCGTGGACGGTGCCGTCGAGCAGCCGGTTGTAGGGCAGGTATGCCTGCTCGTACGGGTACTTGCCCGCCTCATCGACGTCGAGGTCGACACCGAGACCGGGCTTGTCGCCGGGGTGCAGGTAGCCGTCGTTCCAGGTGAACGACTGCTGGAACACCTGGTCGGTACGCGACCCGTGCTGCATGTACTCCTGGATGCCGAAGTTGTGGATCGCGAGGCCCAGGTGCATCGCCGCCGCCATACCCACCGGCGAGATGTCGGTCGGCCCGTGCATGCCCGACTTGATCTGGTACATCGCGGCGTAGTCGAGCGTCTTCTTCAGCGCGCTGATGCCGCCCATGTGCGTGACGGCTCCGCGCACGTAGTCGATGAGCTGGTCGCGGACGATGTCCTTGAAGTCCCAGACGGTGTTGAAGATCTCGCCGATCGCCAACGGCGTCGTGGTGTGCTGGCGCACCAGGCGCAGCGCCTCCTGGTTCTCGGCCGGGGTGCAGTCCTCGAGCCAGAACAGGTCGTACGGCTCGAGATCCTTTCCCAGGCGTGCAGCCTGGATCGGCGTCATGCGGTGGTGCCCGTCGTGCAGCAGGGGGATATCCGGGCCGAACTCGTTGCGCACCGCCTCGAACACACCGGGCAGATGGTTCAGGTAGGCGCGGGTGTCCCAGTCCTCCTCGACCGGCTTCGCACCACGGCGGGCCGGCTCGTGGTCGTATCGAGCCTCACCTCCCCCGGTGTCGGCCGACTGCGAGGCGATCCCGTAGATCGCCTTGAGCGTAGGCACCCCGGTCTGCACCCGGATCGCCCTGTACCCCTGCGCCTGATGAGCCCGGATGGAATCGAAGAGCTCGGGAAGCTCCTTGCCCGACGCGTGCCCGTAGGCCATCAGGCCCTTCCGGCTGGCCCCGCCGAGCAGCTGATAGACCGGGAGGCCGGCGACCTTGCCCTTGATGTCCCACAGTGCCATGTCGACTGCCGCGATCGCCGCCATGGTCACGGGTCCGCGGCGCCAGTAGGCGCTGCGGTAGAGGAACTGCCAGGTGTCTTCGATGCGCGACTCGTCGGCCCCGATCAGCAGCGGCACCACGTGCTCGGTGAGGTACGCGACGACCGCGAGCTCGCGCCCGTTCAGCGTGGCGTCACCGAGGCCTGTCACGCCGTCTGCGGTCGTGATCTTCAGCGTGACGAAGTTGCGGTCGGGACTCGTGACGATGACGTCGGCCCTGTCGATGGTCATGTGTATCTCCTGGTCGTGAAGGCGGTCGGTCAGGCGTCTGCGCCGGTGTCCGCGTCTGTGCCGGGCTTGCGTCCGTCGAGTCCGCGCCACCGCTGACGCAGCGCGAATGCGGCGGACTTCGGCCGGCGCTCGCGGGTGAAGATGCCCTTCTTGTTGCCGCCGACGCGGTGCAGGCCGTTGGTCGTGGCGAAGTCGGCGAAGTTCCAGATCTGCTCACCGACGAACTGCGGGAAGCGATCGAAGACGCGGTGGTACATCGCAAGCAGGTCGGTCTGGTACTCCTCGGTCCACACCTGGTCCCACACCGAATGCAGGCCAGGCATCGTGTCGGCGCCGTATTCGAGCATCATGATCGGCTTGCCCGTGCGGTCGATCCAGCCCTGGATGTCGCCCTGCAGATACAGCTCCGCCGTCGCGAGGTCGCCCGCGTTGATGTACCAGCCGTAGTAGCGGTTCAGGCTCACGACGTCGAACAGGTCGATGATCTGGTCGTTCTTGAAAGTCGCGAACATCACCATCGAGTAGGTGATCGGACGCGTCGGGTCGAGCTCGCGCACCAGGTTCACCAACGGCTCGAAGTACTCGCGCGCGCCGTCCTCATTCGAGGCGGGCTCGTTGGCGATGCACCAGAGCACGACGGACGGATGGTTCTTGTCGCGTCCGATCAGCTCACGCAGGTGCTGCGCGTGCGCCGCGTGGGTCTCCGCCCCGGCATACTGCTCCGAGAAGGTGGGGAACGGCGGGGTGCCGCTCAGTCCGCCGACGACACCCATGTTGAGACCCACGGCCGCGGTCTCGTCGATCACGAGGATGCCGTGGCGGTCGGCGAAGTCGAGGACGTCCTCGGCGTAGGGGTAGTGCGAGGTGCGGAACGAGTTCGCACCCGTCCACTCCATCAGCTGGAAGTCGTGCACCATGTAGGCGTCGTCATGACCCTTGCCACGGACGAACGTGTCTTCGTGCTTGCCGAATCCCGTGAAGTAGAAAGGCTCGCCGTTCACGAGGAACTCCTCGCCTCGCACCTCGACGGTGCGCACACCCACGGCGAGCGAGTAGGTGTCGAGCACGTCTTCCCCGTCGACCGCCTCGACGGTCAGCTCGTAGAGGTACGCGGCGCCCGGCTTCCAGAGCACGACGTCTGCGATCTCGAGACGCCCCTGAAGACCGGATGCCGTCGCCACGACGCCGCCTGCGGCATCCGTCAGGCTGACGCGCACCTCAGCACCGCCGACGGTCTCGACGCGGTAGTCGACGAATCCGGTCGAGCCCTCGAACGTCGTCACCACGGTGACGTCGTCGACGTGCACCTGCGGCAGTGAGTACAGCGACACCGAGCGCGCGAGGCCCGCGTAATTGTAGAAGTCGTGGAAGTAGGTCTGGGTCTTGGCCCCGGTCATGCCGACCTCGATCTTTCCCGGCGGGATCGTGGTGTTGCTGAGGTCGGGGCTGACCGCCACAGTGAGCCGGAACGCGGTACCCGGCTTCACGACATCGGTCACGTCGATGTCGAACGGCGTGTAGCCGCCGACGTGCCCGCCGACGAGCTGGTCGTCGACATAGACCTTCGCCGAGTGCGTCGCGGCGTCGAAGCGCAGGAGGATCCGCTCCCCCGCCCAGCCGCGCGGCACCTGCACCGACCGCTGGTAGTAGACCCAGCCGACGTGGTCGCGGATCGCCGGATCGGTGAAGAGATCGTTGTAGCTCGCCGGAACGGCTGCTTCGAGAGGCGTGTCGAGAGCGGCGAGCCAGGGCTCCTCCGGGAGGCGGGAGTCGATCCCGAACTTCCAGACTCCGTCGAGCTTGACGAGGTCACGGGTCGCGGTGGCGATGGGCTTGAGCATCAAGGGCCTTTCGTGCGCTTCTTTGCGTTCTTGGTTTCAGTACAGCAGAGTTCGGAGAAAATGGCAACCGATTGCCAGCTAGATGGTCTCCCCGGCGTCGGCGAGCAGAGTGCTGCCCGTCATGACCATCGAGAGGTCACTGGCGCAGAACAGCACCACGCGCGCGATGTCGTCGGGCGTGCCCTGACGGCCGATCAGACTCTGCGACATCGCCGAAGGCATGGTCGAGGGGTCGATGCCGGCTGCTGCCATCTGCTCCATCGCCGCGGCCGCCATCGCCATGTTCCCCTCGGTCGGCACATAGCTGGGAGCGACACCGAGCACGCGGACACCCTGGGGAGCGAGCTCCAGAGCGAGCTGCTTCGTGAGCCCCCGCACCGCATGCTTCGACGAGACGTAGGCCGAGAGGCCGGGGGCGGTTCCCCGAAAGCCCGCCGTCGAGACGATGTTGACGATGACGCCGCCCTGCGGCATCCGACGCGCCGCCTCTCGGGCGCCGTTGCGCACACCGCGCGTGTTCACCGCGAAGACCTGCTCCCAGGTCTCGTCGCTCATCTCGAGCAGGGACTGGCTGGGGAAGATCCCCGCGTTGTTCACCCAGATGTCCGGGGCACCGACCTCAGCCGCCGCGGCGTCGGTCGCCGCAGACACCGACGCCGAGTCGGTCACATCCATGCGCACGCCCACCGTCCGCACCGAGAAGCGCTCGCCGATCTCGCCCGCCGCCGCGTGAGAGCGCCCCTCGTCGAGGTCGGCGATCACGATGCTCGCACCGGCCTCGGCGAGCCGATCCGCGATGGCACGGCCGAGGCCCTGAGCGCCTCCGGTGATGAGCGCGGTGCGTCCTGTCAGATCGGTCAGCGAGGCGAGGGGGGTCGACGAGACATCGGGGAAAGGAAAGGACATCATTGCTCCGTTTCGAAGGGTGGGGGCTCAGCGGACGCTGCGCACCGAGAGGGTGATGAGAAGGCCACCGGCGAAAGCGAGTGCGGCGGCGAGAAGGTAGAGCGCGGTGAAGTTCTCTGCGCCGGCTCCGATCGCCAGCACCGCGCCGCCCAGGACCGGAGCGAAGACGCCGGGGATCTTCTGGGCGAACAGGGCGATGGCCATGTAGCGACCCGCCTCCCTCTCGCGATCGGGCAGCACGTCGAGCAGCAGCGCCTGGGCGACGGCCGAGAAGGTGGCGATGCCGAGGGAGTTCAGCAGGGTGCCCACCATGAGGGTCGGCAGGTCGTGGGCGAACGCCGAGACGCTGCATCCCGCCGCGAAGAGAGCGGCACCCGCGAGGATGAACGGCTTGCGCCTGCCCACCCGATCGCTCAGCCATCCGCCCCCGAGGGAGCCGAGGGTGGCCGTGACGATGCTCGACGCCGAGACGATCGCGAGTACTCCGGCGACATCAGGCACGCGAAGCTCGAGCCGCTGAGCGACGAAGAACACGGTGAAGCTGGTGGTGAGGGTCAGCCCCGAGAAGAAGATGAAGCGCCCGAGCCAGTTCCATGCGAAGTCCGGGGCTTTGCGCGGATCGAAGCCGTAACTCCGCAGCAGTGCGCCGACGGTCAGCCGCCGCTCGATCACCATCCCCCTGCTGTCAGGGTCATGCACCACCGCGAGAAATGCGACCACGAGTACGGCGCCGATCGCGGCAGGCAGCGCGAAGACGAGGAGCACCTGGTCGCGGAAGAATCCGACGAGGATGATGCCGACGACGGGCGCGACCTGCATCGTGACACCGGTGAGACCCGACACGCGGCCACGCTGATGCGGCGGCAGGCGATCCGCCTGCCAGTTTCCGAGTGACGCAGCCGCGGTTCCCCACCCCACGGTCGAGAGCGTCCATCCGATGGTGAGGGCGGTGAGATTCGGGGCGAGGGCCATGACCGGCACCGAGGCCGCACCGATCAGCAGACCGATCACGGTGAACGGACGCCGCCGCCCCCAGCGGCTGCGCAGGCGATCACTGAGGATGCCGGTGAGCGGCGCAAGCACGAGTGTGGCCGCCGAGCCGACCGCGAGGACGATGCCGAGGGCTTCGGTGCGCCCGGGTGCCAGCTGGTCGAGCCGCACCGCCAGCGAGTAGGCCATCGGCACGATCATCGCCATGCCGGCCCCGAAGGTCGCGGCGACGAGCAGGGCGATCGACCACACCGAGACGGACGCCTGCCCGGCCCCCGCGCCGTCCGGCGCGGGGGCCAAGGAGGGCGGCTGCGGGAGCGCGAGGTTGCCCTCCGGAACGCGCCCCGCAGCCTCCGCAGGGCCTTCACCCTGGGGATCGTCGACGTCGACGGTCATCTGCTCGGTCTCTGTACGCGGCTTCAGTCAGGCCAGACCGTTGCGCTGGGCGACCTCGCCCAACCAGCCGAGGCTCGGCTTGGGGCTGCGCACGAACGTCTCACGATCCACGGCGATCAGGCCGAAGGTCGGGGCCCAGTGACCCCACTCGAAGTTGTCGAGCAGCGTCCAGTGCAGGTACCCGCGAACGTCGATGCCCTCGTCGATCGTGTCGGCGAGTCCCCGCAGCGCGGCATCCGTGTAGCGGATCCGCTGGGTGTCGTCGGCGGTGGCGATGCCGTTCTCGGTCACGATGACCGTGACGCCCTCGGAGACCTCCCACGCGTGGCGCACGGCCATGGCGAGAGAGTCGGGGCGGAACGCGGTGCCGACGAGCGTGTTGTCGGGGTGCGGCGGGTGCGGCACGAGCCCGTCCGCGTCGACCTCCTGCGACGAGTACGCCTGCACGCCGACGAAGTCGTCGCCGCGCGACCCCTCCCAGTAGACGTCTTCCTTGCCGTACCGGATCTGCTTCAGCTTCTCCTCACCACCGGGGGCTGCGGTGAGCGCGCCCGCCGCGATGGTCCAGCCGACCTTGGCGTTCGTGCGGGCGCGCACGATCTCTCGGGCGGCATGGTGGATCTCGACGAACGCGCGGCCGATCTCGGGGTCTGCGTCCTGCAGGAAGGCACCGTGCTGCTTCTTCTCGAGCTTCGTCTCCTCGCCACCCTCGCGCTCGGTGTCACTCTCGACCGTGGGGCTCGTCCACTGGCCACCCTGAGTCTCGGCCATGCGGCGCATCGCTGTCATGATGGCCGCCTGCATGTTCGGCTCGTTCATGGTGGCGACCCACTCGACGCCGTCGAGGATCGTGGTGGCCTGGGTCACGAAGCTCAGAAAGCGATCCTTCGCCTTCGGCGACGTCCACCCGCCGTCGTTCGCGAACCAGCGCGGCGTCGTGAAGTGCTGCAGCGTGACGAAGGGCGTGACTCCGCGCGAGAGGCAGTGGTCGATCACACGGCGATAATGCGCGAGCGAGGCGCGCGAGAACTGCCCCTCGATCGGCTCGATGCGCGACCACTCCAGGCTGAAGCGGTAGGTGTCGAGGCCGGCATCGGCGAGCAGGTCGATGTCCTCGCGGAAGCGGTGGTAGCTGTCGACGGCGTCGCCAGAGGGCTCCATGCCCGGCATGGTCAGCTCCCGCTCCCACCAGTCGCTGTTGACATTGTTGCCTTCGATCTGGTGTCCGGCGGTGGCGGCGCCCCAGAGGAAGCCGGTGGGGAAGTTCGTCATTGAGGGATCCTCTCGATCGTGAGCAATCGTGACAACCGATTGCGAGCCAACGGTAACATAAAATAGTAAGTCCTCACTATTTTTATCGCCGGAGGTGTCGATGGCCCAGTACGCCAAGACCGCAGCCGTCCGCCGCGGCATCCTGGATGCCTGCCTCACGATCTTCGGCGAGTCCGGGTTCCACGGGGCCTCGATGGCCGAGATCGCTCGTCGGGCGGGCATCAGCCACACCGGGCTGCTGCATCACTTCCCCCGTAAAGAGGATCTGCTCATGGCCGTCCTCACGCTGCAGGACGAGCGCAGCGCCGACTATCTCGCACGCAACGAGGTCTTGACCACCGGAGCCGATCCGCTCGATGTGCTCCGCGGCATGGCCACGACGTTGATCGAACGGGATCGGCGCGTCGGCCTGGTGGAGCTGAGCGCCGTGCTCACCGGTGAGGCAACGGCGCCCGCTCACCCGGCGCACGACTACTTCGAGACGCGCTACCGCAACATCCGCTCGTTCGTGACCCGCCTGTTCAGCCGGCTCGGCGATGAGGGGCGCCTGTCGACGGACCTGCCCCCGGCACACCTCGCAGCGATCACGATCGGCGCGATGGACGGGCTGCACACGCAGTGGCTCTTCGACCGTTCGGCGATCGACGTCGATGCGTGCGTCACGTCGCTGATGTCGACCTTCGTGCCTGAGCTGAAGACCGACGCGCAGGACTGATCACTCCGCCGCAGCAGCACCCGACTCGTACTCGAACCTGCTGACGACGACCTGCTCTCCGAGAGCCTCGACACCGATGACCCGTCCCGTGAAACCACCGGCGACCTCGGTCGACAGATACCGACCGTCGAGGGTGGCGAGCTCGACGAAGCCCTCCGCCGAAGAGAGACCGGCGCGCAGCAGGTCGGGACCGCGACGCGCGCCGCGCTCAGCTTCGAACTCCGTGGCTCGGATCTCGAGCACCGCATCCATCGGCGCGTCCGTTCTCGCGACGACGTCGCTCAGCGGACCGATGACGATCCGCGCGCGCACCTCTGCACCTACGCGCTCGACCAGCAACTGGTGCGCGTCGTCCATCCGGACCGAGAGCGCGACGTCGCCTGTCGCATGCAGGCGCACCGACCAGAGCTCATCTTCGGCGCGCACCGCGAGCAGCCGCTCGGCACCCAAGCCGAGCGCATCGCGCCCCCGCTCGAGGTGCAGGCCTCGGGCGCTCGTCCTGGCGAACGACGACGGCGAGATTCCCGGCGATATCCACCGCGGATGCAGTCGCTCTCCCCTGAAGTCCTCGACGAACGAGGACTTCGCGAGCGGGACGTCGTAACGCTCCTCGTCGACGACCGGCCACCCGTCGATCCAGTCCACCCCGGCGACGAATGTCTCGCGCCCGTTCGTATGCCAGCGGGGGAACGTACCGCGGGGCCGCGTCGCGAGGAACACGAGCGCCCAGGATCCGTCGGCGAGCTCGACCAGATCGGAATGGCCCGTCGACTGCACGGCCGCGCTCGTGCTGCGATGGGTGAGGATCGGATTCGTCGGCGCCGGCTCGAAAGGCCCGCTGATGCTCGAGGAGCGCGCGATCGTCACCATATGGCCGGGCCCCGTGCCGCCCTCGGCGACGAGCAGGTACCACCACTCCCCGCGGCGGATCAGGTGAGGCCCTTCGGCGTGCGCGCCGCCGGTCCCCGCCCACAGCGACCGCGGTTCCGACAGCACCTCGCCGGAGAACGGATCGACGACGGCCTGCGAGATGCCGCCACGCATCACGTCGCTCCAGGTGACGAAGCAGGTGCCGTCGTCGTCCCAGGCGATGTCGGGGTCGATGCCGATGAGTCCTGCGACATAGACGGGTTCGCTCCACGGGCCCGAGGGGTCGTCGGTATGAGTCAGGATGTGACCGCGGCCGACCTCGTGGATGTTCGTCGTGATCATCCAGAATCGGCCGTCGTGGTGCCTGAGCGTCGGAGCGTAGATCCCGCCACTGGCACCCGCGAGTCCGGTGCGCACGTCGAGGTGCTCCGGTCGGTCGAGGATGTTGCCGATCTGCGTCCACGAGACCAGGTCACGGGAGTGGAACACCGGGACGCCCGGCGAGTACTCGAAGCTCGAGTTCGCGAGGTAGCAGTCGTCGCCGACGCGGCAGATCGAGGGATCCGGGTGGTAGCCGGGGATGATCGGATTCTGGGTCATGATGCCTCCATGATGCGGCGGCGCTCGAGTCGCCGCTCGCGCTGACGGGCGGGGTCGGCGACCGGTGCCGCGAGCAGCAGCTTCTGGGTGTAGGGATGGTCGGGGGTCGAGGTCACATGCTCGGCAGGTCCCGTCTCGACCAAGTCGCCGCGGTACAGCACTGCCACCCGGTGACTGATGTGGCGGACGACCGAGAGATCGTGCGACACGAAGAGATAGGCGACCCCGGTCGCCCGCTGGATGTCGACGAACAGGTCGAGAACCCTCGCCTGCGTCGAGAGGTCGAGCGCCGACACCGGTTCGTCACAGACGATCAGGCGGGGTTCGGGCGCGAGAGCGCGCGCGATCGCGACACGCTGACGCTGACCGCCCGAGAACTCCCGGGGCAACCGTTCGATGGCATCCGCCGGAAGCCCCACCTGGTCTAGCAGGGTCTGGACCCGCGAGCGGGCATCCTTCGCCGTCGCGCCCTGGATCACCAACGGCTCGGCGAGGATGTCGCCGATGGTCATGGAGGGATTGAGCGACGTGTACGGGTCTTGGAACACGACCTGGATGTCACGAGACAGGCGACGCCGATCCCGAGGTGAGATGCCGGCGATCGACGTCCCGTCGAACCGGATGTCACCGCCGGACGGCTTCACCAGGCCCAGCACCGCGCGTCCGATCGTGGTCTTGCCCGATCCGGATTCACCGACCAGCCCCAGGGTCTCCCCCGGCGCGACGTCGAGAGAGACGCCGTGCAGCACTTCGACCGGCTTGGCCCGCCATCCCCGTCCCGGGAAGGCGACGCGAAGCTCATCGACCTCGAGGAGGCTCATCGCTCGTTCCTTTCATCGGAGGCTGTGGCGGACGGATCCGTGCGGACCGTGCTCTCGTCGAGGATCGCACCGAGCAGCATCTTCGTGTACTCGTGCGTCGGATGCGCAAAGACCTGATCGGCCGTGCCCGACTCGACGATCACGCCGTTCTGCATGACCGCGATGCGATCGCAGAGGTCGGCGACGACACCGAAGTTGTGGGTCACCAGGAGGATCGCCATGTCGAGCTCGGACTGCAGGTCTCGCAGCAGGTCGAGGATCTCGGCCTGGACTGTGACATCCAGCGCGGTCGTCGGCTCGTCGGCGATCAGCAGCTTCGGCCGGCTCGCGACGGCGCCGGCGATCAGCACTCGCTGCGCCATGCCCCCCGAGATCTGGTGGGGATACGAGTCGAAAGTGCGCTTCGGATCAGCGATCCCCACCCTCTCGAGCAGCGCCAGCACCCGGGCAGAGGCCTCCGCACGCGTCACGCCGAGCGCCGACCGCACGCCCTCGACGAGCTGTGCGCCGACCTTGTACGACGGGTCGAGGTTCGACATGGGTTCCTGGGGGATGTACGCGATCTCCTTGCCCCGGAGCGGACGCATCTGGGCATCCGTGAGTCCGACGAGTTCGCGTCCGTCGAAGCGAATCGACCCTCGAGTGATGACCGCCTCGTTCGGCAGCACCCCCAGCGAGGCGAACGCGGTCTGCGACTTGCCCGACCCGGACTCACCGACCAGCCCGACGATCTGCCCACGGGCGATCGACAGGTCGACGCCGCGCACGACCTCGTTCAGGCCGCCGCTCGGACGCGGATAGGCGATGGCGAGGTCGTTGATCTCGAGCAGTCCTGTCCGAGAAGCCGTGGCCTCTCCGGCGCTGTCGAGCACACGCTGGCCGCGTCCGACCTTGGCGGGTTTCGGCATGGAGCCCTCGAGGATGTCGCGCAGAGCGTTGCCGAGCAGCACGAGCGACGCCGTGATGACGCCGAGCAGCAGACTCGGCCACAGGAACTGCGTGGGGGCGATGTAGAGGTTGCGGAAGCCTGACGAGATCATCGAGCCGAAGCTCGGGATCTGCAGCGAGCCGACGCCGAGAAACGCGAGCCCCGACTGCACGGCGATCGCGGAACCGGCCATGAATGCCGCGGCGATGATGATCGGCCCTCTCACGACGAAGAGCACGTGTCGTCCGAGGATGCGGAGGTTGCCGAGCCCTGACACCCGGGCGGCATCGACGTAGAGCTCGTTCTTCACCCCGAGCACGAGGTTGCGGACGATGCGGTAGATGCCCGGCGACAGCAGCACGCCGAAGATCAGCATCGTGAAGCGGTAGTCGCCCCCGGTGACCGGCATCAGGATGATCAGCAGCAGGATGCCGGGGAACGTCATGATGAGGTTGAACAGCCACTCGGTGGTCGCTCGCGTCACGGTGCCGAAGTAGCCGCCGATGAGGCCGGCGACCACTCCGACGAGCAGAGCCACACCGGCTCCGATCAGCGCGGAGATGGCCGCCGTGTTGATCGAATGGAGCAGCCGCGAGAGGATGTCGCGCCCGGCTTCGTCGGCGCCGAGGAGATACCCCGGTGTTCCGACGGGCGCGTTGATCATCGAGAGCTCGGCGTCGTTCGGGCCGTGCGGCGCGAGCCACGGCGTGAGCAGCCCGAGCAGGAAGATCAGGGCGAGGAGCACGAGCGTCACGACCGCCTGCGGGTCGCGGAGGATCCGACGCCAGGTCGACGTGCGGGTCTTCGCCGCATTCTCGAGCGTGACGAGCAGCTCGGTGCTGGGCGGCGTCACTGTGCCCGTATTGGTCTGGGGTGGGCGTTCGTCGCTCAATGGACTCTCGCTTTCGGGTTCAGCCAACCGTTGGCCAGGTCGGTGAGGAGGTTGACGACGGTGACGAGCAGCACGCCGAACGCGGTGATGCCCATGATCACGGGGATGTCGCCCTGCAGGGAGGCGTTGAACGCGAAGCTGCCGTAGCCCGGCAGAGCGAAGACGTTCTCGATGATGAGCGCGCCGCCGAACATCTGGATGAACTCCAGCGACATCACCGTGAGCGCCGGACTCGCGGCGTTGCGCAGCGCGTGCTTGATGACGATCGACGTCGTCGACGATCCCCGCGTGCGCAGGGTGCGGATGTAGTCGCGGCGGAGCTCGTCGATCATGCGGCCACGGACCTGAGCCGCCATGTTGGCCACACCGCCGATGGTGAGCACGATCACCGGGATCGTGATGCTCCGCACCCATGCAGCGGGATCCTCCGCGAACGGAGTGAATCCCGTTGCGGGAAGCCACTTGAGCTGCACCGCGAAGACCACCACGAGGACGATCGCCAGCAGCAGGCCGGGCACGATGTAGCCGATCAACGAGATCCCCTGCGCGATGCGGTCGACGACACCACCACGGGATGCCGCCCAGACACCGAGCACGACGGAGATGATGACCGTCAGGATCAACGCGGGGACGATGATCGAGAGAGTCACCGCGAGTCGCTGCAGAACCGAGGGTCCGACCGGGAGCGAGGTGTACACGGAGACTCCGAAGTCGCCCTGCACGGCATGGATCAGCCAGTCGAAGTACTGGACGATGACCGGACGGTCCCACCCTTTCTCGGCGATGAGATCGTCGACCACATCCGGTGTCGCCGACGTGCCGAGGATGGCCTGGGCGACATCGTCGAACGACGTGCTGAGAAGGAGGAAGGTGATCAAGGTCACCAGGATCGCGAGCACGACGCCGGCGCCGAGTCTGCGGAGGATGTAGCTGAGCATCAAGGGGCTCCCGGTGTGTGGCGGGGGTGCGGCGAACCGCACCCCCGCCGGTCACTCACTCGGTGACGTCGAACTGGCGGATGGTGGCGAGCGTGTTGGCCTTGCCGACATAGGTGATGCCGTCAGCCGTGGCCCATGTCGATCCGATGTAGGCGATAGGTGCGACCAGCGCCTGGTCCACCACGTACTCGTTCAGCTCCTTGTAGACAGGAAGCGCATCGGCGAACTCCACGGTGTTGTTGATCTCGTCGAAGTACCCGTCGAGGGTCGGATCCGTGTAGCCGGTCGGGTTTCCGAATCCGGCCGCCCCGAAGGTGGTGGCGAGGTCGGCGGAATCCGAGTTGAACCCGAGGATCTGGTAGTAGAGACCGTAGTCACCCGACCTCGCGGCCGCCTGCGCCTGCTGCGGCGGCACCGTGACCCACTCGAGCGTGAGTCCGATGTCGGCGAACGCCTGGGTGAGGACGGGCTCGATGGTCGTCGAAAGGAAGGTGCTGGGGATCTGGAACGATTCGCCGGCGTACCCGGCCTCTTCGACGAGCTCCTTGCCCTTCTCGGGGTCGTACTCGTACTCGTCGTTCAGCTTCTCGTCGTAGATCTCGCCGAACGGGCTGACCAGCTGCGTGGTGGCGATGCCCACTCCACTGAAGATCCCCTTGAGCACGCCTTCGCGGTCGATCGCCATGTTGATGGCCTGGCGAACCTTCACGTCACCGAGAGCCGGGAACTTGTCGCCGGCGCGGTCGAGGATGTTGAGGTACCCCACTGCCACCGCATCGTTCACCGTGACTGTGAACTTGTTGGCATCGAGCTGCGAGACCACCTGCGACTGCACGGTCGCGGCATTGAGCTCGCCTGCCTGCAGCGCGTTGAGAGAGGCGGTCGGGTCCTGCAGCACCTTCACGGTCAGCGTCTTGAACGGCACGTTCTCGGCATCCCAGTAGTCGTCCCGCTTGACCAGCACGTAGCTGCTACCGGGGACGGTCTTCTCGACGTCGAGCGTGAACGGGCCTGAGCCGATCGGGTCCGTGGCCGTGCGTTCTTCGTCCATGGTCGCCGGGTCGCCGATGGCACCGGGCCCCTGGGCGAGGTTGTCGAGGAACTGCGGATCGAACGCCGAGAAGCTGATGACGACCGTCTTCTCGTCTTCGGCCACGACGTCGGTCATGGCCGCGAGACGACTCTGCACCGCGCCCGGGGTGGCCTTCGAGCGCAGAAGCGTGGCCGAGACGGCCTCTGCATCGACCGGATCTCCCGAGCTGAACGTCATGCCGTCGCGCAGCGTGAGGGTCAACTGCGTGCCGTCTTCGTTGTACTCCCACTTCTCGGCGGCGCCGGGCAGCAGCTCACCGTTCTCGGGGTCTTTGCGAAGCAGCGTGTCGAGAACAGACGACCAGACGAACATCTGCTGACCATCGACGAGCTGCGCCGGGTCGAGTGAGTTCGGAGCAGACACCGCCGCGACGGCGAGGTCCTTCTCTTCGACGGCCGACGACGTGCCTGCGGGTTCGGGGTCGCTTCCGGCAGCGCAGCCGGTGGCGACGAGCGCGGTGACGAGCAGCGCAGCGGGCAACGCCACGCGGCGACGGTGCTTACGGGTATTCCACATTGTTCATACTCCTTTGGATGAAACGGTTGATGCGCAACCGCTTGTCGACGCGGATGACGCGAACGAGATGGGTGGCCTCAGACGCCAGTAAAGCAGGTAATCAATCGTTTGACAACCGATTGCCAACTTGTTACCGAAGCGTGAGGTTCCCCACCTGCTGAAGGGCCTTGTGCACCGCTTCGACGAAGGCAGCGTCTGCACCGAGCGCTGCGCTGAGCATGCCGACCGTGCCCGCGACCGACTCGCGGTCGACCGCCTGCCCCTCCACCGCCAACCACGCGGCGATGACGACAGCGCACGCCGCACCGGAGCGACCGGCACGCCGCTCCCGTTCGGCGACCGGCGCTATCCGGACACGCACCTTGGTGTCGGCATCGAGACCGATCTGGGCGAGCAGATGCTGGATGCGAGGGTTGCGGAACCGGTCGAGCAGTGCCGAGCGATACGCCGACAGACCGAGTTCGTCCGGAAGATGCGCGCACGCCTCATCCCAGTACGCCCCGACGGCCCGCAGGCACTCGGCATCGGCGATCGCCTCGGAGACGGTGCGATGACCACGGAGTCGCCCCAGCGAGGCGAGCAGGCTGTGCGCACCGTTCAGCAGCCAGAGCTTGCGCGCCTCCCACGGGTCGAGATCGTCGGTGAAGCGCGCCCCCGCCGCCTCCCACTGCGGTCGTCCCGCAGGGAACGAGCCTGCGACCACCCAGTCGGAGAAGGGTTCGGCGACGACCGGCGCGCAGTCGTCGTAGACCTTAGCCAGCGCCGCCGTCTCCTCGTCGGAGAGTCTCGGAGTGATCCGATCCACCGAGCTCGACACGAAGGACACGGTGCTGTCGATCCAGTCGCCGAGTCCGGGAACCGCCTCCGCGAGAGAGCCGACCGATGCGCGCAGCACTCCGCCATTGTCGGCCAGGTTGTCACACGACACCAGGGCGAGCGGGCCGCTTCCGGCTCGTCGACGCGCCTCCAGAGCGAGTACGACACGTCCGAGAGCCGTGCTCGGCTCGATCTGCGACAGCTCGGCACCGTCTGCGAGGGCGCCCAGCACTGCCACGTCGGCGCATGTCTCCCTCGGCGAGTACGCGGCTTCCGTGATCGTGAGCGACAGGATCGCCGTCGTGCGGGCCGACACATCGTCCACGAAGCGAGCGAGCTCCGATCCGCCATGGGCGCGCACGATGCTGCCGATGCGCTCGGCCCGATCCCCCTCCGGCGACCGGACGACCAGTGTGTACAGGCCGTCCTGCGCAGTCAGCGCTTCAGCGAGCGACGAGCTGCGTCCGCTGTAGGCGGCGATCCCCCACTGCTCGGCGTCGGCCGCATTCGCGGTGTACCACGCCTGATGCGAACGGTGGAAGGCGCCGAGCCCGAGATGCACGATCCGCACCGGAGGCGCCGGCGTGGCGCGGGTGCCGAGGAGGTTCACGGCGAGAGCGCTCACAGCTTGAACACCCGCTTGGGCTGCGGCCCGACGATGTCGTCGATGATCGCACCGGCCGCCTCCTCATCCACCCGCCCCTCGATCACGAGTCGAGCGAGGAACGAGGCGTCGGCACGGCGTGCCGTGTCGTGGCGCGCGGGGATCGAGAGGAACGCACGGGTGTCGTCGATGAACCCGGATCCGCGAGAGAACCCTGCGGTCTCGGTCACTGCCGAGCGGAATCGTGCCATCGCGTCCGGGGCATCGAGGAACCACCACGGCGCCCCGATGTAAAGACTCGGATAGAAGCCCGCGAGTGGCGCGATCTCACGCGAGTAGACGGTCTCATCGACGGCGAACAGCACGAGGTGCAGGTCACGTTCGAGCCCGAATCTCTCGAGCAGCGGACGCAGCCCACCGACGAAGTCGGTGCGCCGCGGGATGTCGTGCCCGGTGTCGGGCCCGAATCGGCGGAAGGTCTCGGCGTTGTGATTGCGCACGACACCCGCGTGGACGGTCATGACGAGACCGTCCTGAACGCTCATCCTCGCCATCTGGAAGAGCATGTGCGCCCGGAACGCCTGGCGGTCATCGGCATCGGCATCGCCGGCCAGCACTCGGGCGAACAGCGATTCAGCCTCCGCGGCGGTCAGGTCGAGGGTCTCGGGAACTTCCACGCCGTGATCGGCTGAGACGGCACCGTGCTCGATGAAGTACTGCCTCCGCTGTTCCAGCGCGGCGACGTACCCGGCGAAAGTGCTGGAGTTGCCCGTCGCGGCGAGCAGCCTCGCGACGTTGTCGGCGAATCCCCCGGCATCCGGGTCGAGATAGCGATCGGGCCGGAACGTGGGGATGACCCTGCCGACGCGTCCCTCTGCGGCGAGCGCCGCATGTCCGGACAGATCGTCGAGCGGGTCGTCAGTGGTCGCTAGCACCTCGATGCCGAAACTCTGGAACAGCGCCCGTGGCCTGAGAGCCGGGGTCGCGAGCTGCTCGACGATGTGGTCGTAGCTCTGATCCGCCGTCGCTGCGCTGAGCGGCACCCGGACATCGAGCACGTTCTCGAGCGATTCAGTGAGCCAGTATCCCGATGCCGTTCCGGCGAAGAGCGACCAGCGTTCGGCGAACTTCCGCCAGATCTCGCGCGGGTCCGCCGCGCTTCCGCCGACGCCGAGTTCGTCGAGCCCGACACCGGACGCATGGAGCAGGCGGGTCACATAGTGATCGTGACTGATCAGCAGTGCGGCGGGATCAGCGAAGGGGCGGTCGTCGACGAGCCACTCGACCGGGACATGGCCGTGCGGCGAGATGATCGGGGCGTCGGCGACCCGCTCGTACAGGGCGCGCGCGACAATGCGCATCGCTGGGTCGGCGGGAAGCAGGCGATCGCGGTCGCGGCGGTGCGGCTGGAGCATCCCCCTATTGGAACGGTTTCAACACCATTTGTCAATCGGTTGCCAAGCTCTGTGGGCCTGTCCGTCCGGCGATTGCGACGACCGGGCCTTACGATGAGAAACCGGATGCCGGTCACCACGACGATGAGGGGAAGACACGTCGATGTCGAGAGACGAACCGAACGCGTCCGACGAGCCGGTGGCGACCGAGGGTCGGGCTGGCAGACGTCCGACGATCTACGACATCGCCCAGAAGGTCGGCCTCAATCCGTCGACCGTCTCTCGTGCGCTGAACAAGCCAGGGCGCACCAACGCGGCTACCGAAGAGAAGATCCGCGCTGCAGCAGCCGAGCTCGGCTATCGGGTGAACCCGATGGCGAGATCACTGCCCACCGGGCTGACCGGCACCTTCGCGATCGTCCTTCCCGACATCACGAACCCGGTCCACTTCGAGTTGATCCGTGGTGCAGAGCAGGTCGCGCGCGCCAGCGGCTTCACGCTGATCGTTTCGGAGACGGAAGCCTCCGCGGACCTCGAACTCGAGACGATCGAGACTCTTCAGCCCTCCGTGGACGGGCTCCTCGTCGTCGCGTCGAGACTGGCCGACGAGGAGCTCGCGGCCCTGGCTCGCGAGAAGCCGATCGTCGCGGCGAACCACTCGGCGCCGTCGCTTCCGAGCGTGATCCCCGACCTCGTCATGGGGCTCACCGCCGCGATGGACCATCTGCACGATCTCGGCCACGGGTCCGTCGCCTATCTGGGGCTCGGCGACATCCAGATCAACCGCGCCCGCTGGGACCTCACCCTCGACCTTGCGACCACTCGAGGCATCTCCGCAGTCGAGATCACGGTCGATGCCCCGACCGTCGCGGGCGGCGCCGACGCGCTCCGCCGTGTGCGGGCGAGCGGTGTCACGGCCGTGCTCGCATACAACGACCTCGTCGCGCACGGCCTGCTTCGAGCCGCGCGCAGTGGCGGGGTGCAGCTGCCCGAGAGCTTCAGCGTGATCGGCTTCGACGACATCTTCAGCGCCGAGCTCGCCGCCCCCGCTCTCACGACGCTGCGATCACCGCTCCGAGAGATCGGAACGCGCGCGATGCAGACGCTCATCGACCCCGAACGCAATCGGGTGCCCTCGAAGGTCGTGCTCCCCCTCGAGCTGGTCGTTCGCGAGTCGACAGCGGCGCCGAGCGTCCGCACCCGCTAGGTCTGCACACCCGCGCGCGCATCACATCCGTCAGCGAAAGACAGCGTCGAGACCCCCGACACCGGCGAACGAACCCGGCAGTGCAGTGCGAGTCGTGCCGTCGGGGAACACCACGGTGGCGCTGACACCGGCAGGGATGTCGGCGTCGAGGTGCAGCTCGCCACCCTCGATCCGCCACTCGACACGGATGCGCCCCTGCGGGGTGTCGAGGTGCCCCCTGGCCCAATCGACCCTGCCGCCGGGAACCGGAGCGATCACGAAGGACTCCCACGCGATCGACCCAGCATCCTGCCGGAGACCGAGGGTATGGGTGTGCAGGAAGCGGATCACCGCACCCTTGCTGTAGTGGTTCAGCGACTCGTGGGCAGCGCCCTCTTCATCGATCCCCTCCCAGTCCTCCCAGACCGTCGTCGCACCCTTGTCGATCATGTGCAGCCAGGAGGGAGCGCTGCGCTGGAACAGCAGCTCGTAGGCGACATCCGCATGACCGGTGTCGGCGAGCACGGGCAGCAGATCGCCCGTCGAGAGGAAGCCGGTGCCGAGGTGCGTCCCGGCGTCGCGGATCAGCTCGACGAGACGGTCTGCAGCGGCCGACCGCAGCGACTCGGGGATGAGACCGAACGACAGGGCGCGCACGTAAGCCGCCTGGGTGTCCTGCACCGTGCGCCCCTCATCCGTGACGAACTCCGCGCGCCATGCGTCGAGCACGCGATCGGCGATCGCCGCATAGCTCACGGCCTCCTCCGAGCGGCCCAGCACGGCTGCGGCATCTGCCAGGATCCGGGTCGAGCGGTACAGGTAGGCCGTGCCGACCTCTCCCTTGTCTGCCATGAACCAGGCCATCGGGTTGGTCTTGATCGGATCGAGGCGCGAGCCGTCGTCGGCCTTCGGAACAGGCTCGGTCCACTCGCCCCAGTGGAATGTGCCGTCCCACAGGTACGCCTCATGGGGCAGTGGCTCGGCCGAACGCTCGACTCGGGCGTGATGCCTGGTCGTGCGAGCAGCCCCGAGGACCCACTCGACCCAGCGAACCATCGCCTCCCAATTCTCCTCGAGCACTCGGGTGTCGCCGTATGCCGTGTACATCTCCCAGGGCACGAAGGTGATCGCATCTCCCCAGCCGGATGAACCGGTCATCATCGCGAACTGATCGTCGAGGTTGAGCTTGATGCGTCGCCCGTCCGGAGAGAAGTTCGCGATCCGACCGTCGTCGAGCTGATCGTCGCGCACCGACTGCAGCCACTTGCGGGTGAACCCGAGCACGTCGTACAGGCGTGCGGCGGTCGGCGCGAACACCTGGTAGTCGCCTGTCCATGCCAGGCGCTCGCGGGTCGGGCAGTCCGTCGGGACGTCCACGGCATTGCCCCGGAAGCTCCAGTCGGCGATGTCGTGCAGCCGGTTCAGCGCAGGGTCGCTCGACTCGAAGGAGGCCGTGCGGCGGAGATCCGACTGCACGACGCGCATCTGCGCTGTCGCCGCGTCGAAGGGAGCACCTTCCCGGCGCACCCTCGCGTACTGGAATCCGTGGACCGTGTGGCGCGGTTCGAAGATCTCGCCGCCACCGGCGGACACGACCTCATCCTGCTGGAGGAAGACCACCGTCGGCTCGCCCGGCTTGGTCGAATCCAGATGCGTCGTGTCGAGATCGCCATCCGGTCCGATGTGCTCTCCGTAGTCGATCACCGTGCGCGTGCCTGCGGGCCCGAGATCCGTCACGCGCAGCCAGCCCGAGGCATTCTGACCGAAATCCAGCACCCACACGTCGTCGGAGACATGGGACGCCCGCACGACGTCGCGCGTCTCGACGACCCGGATGGGGGGTGCAGGCGACCAGGAGATGGGCGGGCCGCTGACAGCACCGACGATCACGGACTCCGCGACTCCCCCGCGGGCACGGAAGTCCGTCGTCTGCCCGTCCATCAGGTCGGCGCGGATCACCGCAGACGGCGCGCTGGTCCAGTCGCCGTCCGTGCGGATCACCTGTCGCGACCCATCTGAGAGCTCAAGATGCAGTTCGGCCCGCGCCCCGAGGGTCGTGCCCCACCCCGCAGGAAGGCGGAAGGCCCCCACCTGCCCGCGGTACCAGCCATCGGAGAGCTCGATCTCGAGCGAGTTCGAACCATCGGCCATCAGCGTCGTGACGTCGGCGGCCTGCGCATAGAGCGTGCGGTCGTACGACGTCGAACCGGGCGAGAGTTCGGCAGTACCGACGCGATGCCCGTTGATCAGAGCTTCGTAGACACCGAGCGCCGTCGAGTACAGCCGTGCCGACACGACGCTCGTCGCCTCGAACTGACGGGTGAGCATGTGAGCCCCTCGCGCGCCGTAACCCGCATCCGTGTTCTCGACGGGACTGATCCACTCAGCGGTCCAGTCCGCGTCGAGCAGTCCGCACTCGAACGACGCCCAGTCTGACCACTCAGAGAACGTGTCGCCGGTCTTCACGCGCACGCGCCATCGAACACGCTGTCCGCTCGACAGCGGGACCCAGGGCCACTCGATGAAGAGATGAGTGTCGGGCTCGAGGGCGACACGCGCTCGACGTTCGTCGTCGACAGTCGCCTCGAGCTCGAACCCGGTCTGCGCCCCCAGCTCGACGGGAACGGTGAACGACAGCCGGGGCGTCGCTTCGGAGACGATGAACTCGTCGCCTCCGCTGTCGATCCGCAGGTCGTACGGGACGGTGGGCACGGATGCCGGGTTCGATGCGAGCGTCATCTCAACGCACTCCCTTGACCTTGAACATGATGATCAGACCGCCGACGAGTGCGAACACCGCGCCGATGAGGTAGAGCAGCGTGTAGTTCTTCTCGGCGCCCACCGCACCGATCGTGATGATGAGCGGAGCGAGCAGGGGCGCGATCGCACTGGGGATCTTCTGTGCGAAGGCGACCACGGCCATGTATCTGCCGGACTCCGCACGATCGGGGATGATCGCGTAGACGATGGCCTGATCGACTGTCGCGAAGACGGCGATCGCGAGCTGCATGAGCACGGCGCCGAGGATCAGCTGGGGCAGAGACCACGCGAAGGCTTCGGCCAGCGCGCCGCCGATGAAGATGAACGCCGCGATGAGCACGAAGAGCCGGCGTCGCTTGAGCTTGTCGGAGAGGAAGCCACCGAGCAGCGCGCCACCGGCGGCAGCGACGACCCCGAGCATTCCGACGGTGGCGACGACCCCGGCCACCTCGCGGACGGGAAGGTCGAGTCGCTGGGCGTAGAAGAACGTGCCGAAGGTGGTGTTGAAGTACAGACCGATGAAGAAGACCATGCGGCCGACCCAGTTCCAGGCGAAGTCGGGGTACTTGCGGGCGTTGAAGCCGTAGCCCGAGATGACCTTCTTGAGCGTCACCGTGGAGTCGACGACGAGATCCTTCGAGCTTCCCTCCTTCTTGAACGTCGGAAGCAGCACGAGCAGGACGACGCCGATCACGGCGGGGACGAAGAACACGAGGAAGGTGCTGTACGACACCGCGTAGGCGATCCCGATGCCGAGCACCGGTGCGACCTGCGTCATGAGTCCGGTCAGCGCTGACACCTTGCCGCGCTGCTCCTCGGGGAGCTTGTCGGCCTGCAGGGTCTGGATCGCGGCTCCGGCGGTCGACCAGCCGGTCATCGCCACGACCCATCCAGCGCCGACGAGCAGCAGGTTGGGAGCGAATCCGATGATGACAGCACCGACCAGGCCGAGGGCGGCACCGAGGAACAGGAAGGGCGTGCGGCGACCGAAGCGCGACCGGGTGCGGTCGCTCCAGATGCCGATCATCGGGCTCAGCACGAGGAAGATCAGCTGCGCGGTTCCGGTGACGTAGCCGAGCACCTCCTCATGCCCGGGGGCGAGTTCGGTGATGCGCAGCGCGAGCCCGTAGGCGAGCGGCACCATCATCGCGATGGATGCACCGAAGTTGGCCAGCATCAGCCAGAAGATGTAGCCACCACTGACCTTGGCGGTCGGCTCGGAGGCGACCGCCATCGGCTCCAGCGGAGTGCCGTCCGGGGTGTTCCCGCCTATCGGCTGGGCCGCAGCGATCGAGTCGATCGTGTCGCTGCGGTCGTATTCGCTCTTGGTCACCTGGACTCCTTCATCGTTCAGTGATCCGCGGCGCCCTCCACTGGGCGTCGTCGTGAGATGCGGTCGGAATCCGTGTGGCAACCGATTGCAATCCTGAGCGATAGTAACCACTTTGGTAACAGAAGGCAAAAGTGAGAGGGTGTGAGCATGACGTCTCCACTGAGCGCCGAATCCACTCCCCGCCGCCGAGGACCGAGCGCCACCACCCCGGCGAGACGCGCGGAGATCGCGGAGGCTGCACTCGCGAGCTTCGCCGAGCACGGGTACGAGCGGGCCTCGCTCCGCGACATCGCCAGCCGCGCGGGCCTCACCCACGCCGCTCTCCTGCGACACTTCTCCGGCAAGGAAGAGCTGCTGCCCGCCGCCCTCGCGCAGCGGGAGGAGCACGAGGAGGACCTCGCGGCGCGGATCATGACCGCGCATGTGCCCGGCGAGCAGATCCTGAGCGCGGTGCTCGCCGACGAGTTCGCGCACCCCGATTTCCAGCGCAACTGGATGGCGCTCAGTGTGGCCGCCACGAACCCGGAGCATCCGGCGCACGACTTCTTCCTCGGGCGCCGGGAGCGCATGCGCTCGCGCTTCACGGATGGCCCGCTGCCCACCGCAGAAGACGAGCTTCTGACGGCGGACGAGAAGATCACCCTCGTCCTCGCGATGGTCGACGGGCTGCGGATCCAGGCGCTGCTCGACCCGTCACGCGACGTCCTCGCGTTGCTCACGACCTTCATGAAGCTCATCGCCGCCCAGCCGCCGACACGACCGGAGTCCGACGGCGCTGCCTGACCCCGTCCCGCGGGCATTGTCCTCTCTTCTCCCGGCTCTGGGAAGGCCCTGAGTGGACCGACCTCAGACGCGCACGATTGCCGCCTCCATACCCGGATACCGAGGAAGGCGGCAGGACGATGACATCAGAGAGTCGTGGGAGTCCGAGACGGCGCCGGAACTCGGCGGAACGAGCGAGCCCTGGGCGCGCCGTGGCATTCAGCGATGCGATCATCGCGATCGTCATCACCCTCCTCGTCCTCGACCTCAGGCCGCCCGAGACCGAGCCCGGCGATCTGCTACGGGGGCTGCTCGAGGAGTGGCCGACGTACCTGGCGTATGCCGCGTCATACGTCTACCTCGCGGTGATCTGGATGAACCACAAGGCGGCCTTCCTCCGGATCAAGGAGATGGACGTCGGGCTGCAGTGGGCGAACCTCGGACTGCTCGCCGCGCTGGCCTCATACCCTGGCCGACGGCGGTGATCGCCGAGACCGCTCGCACGGGCGATCTCACCGACGAGCGGGTCGCGGTCGCGCTTTATGCGGTCATCGGCGCGTTGCTGTGCACAGCCTGGCTGGTGTTCTTCGCCTACCTGGCGCGTCATCCCGACCTCACCCATGACGAGGTCGACGAGCTCTACTTCGCGCGGGAGCGCCCCCGCGCCCTCATCGGGGTCGTCCTGTACCTCGCCGCAGGAGCGGCCGGAGTTCTCGTGCACCCGCTGGTGGCGTCGGTCGTCTTCCTGATCCTGCCGGTCTTCTACGGCCTGACCAGCCACGGCCAGCATCGCTGGCGCCGCGCGCTCCGGATCGACGACGGCGCCACTCCGCGAGCAGGGAGGTGACATCCTCTAGGCGGAAGCACCAGGATCGGGGCTTCGGTGTTCGACTCGAGCTCGCGCAGCCGCTTGAGCTGCGCCCACGGCCAGAACGCGATCCAGCCGATCGAGACGATCGAGGCACCCATGATCATCGAGGGGATATCCACGCATTTACGCTACGGCAGGAGTGAGGGGTTTTTGGTAGCACACCCGTGCTACCATAATCGGACCATCACCGAGAGGGCCGCCCATGATCCTTGCTGCGATCATCGCGTGCGAGGTGGGCTTCTGGATCGCGATCGCAGCCGGCCTCACCGCCCGCTACGCCTTCGATCGCCCGAGACTGGGCAGGATGCTGCTGCTCGCGGCGCCGATCATCGACCTGGTGCTGCTGGCGCTCGTCGCCCTCGATCTCATGAGCGGGGGAACGGCCTCGTGGCACCACGGTCTGGCTGCTCTCTACATCGGCATCTCGGTCGCGTACGGCCATCGGATGATCGCGTGGGCGGATGCGAAGTTCGCCGCGCGATTTCGTGGGGCGGCGCCTCGACCGCGTCTGTTCGGCTCTGCATACACGATCTCCTGCTGGAAGGATGTCGCGCGGACGATGCTGGCCGCCGCGATCGCAGCGGGGCTCCTCGGGGTCCTCATCGCTCTCGTCGGCGACGCGGCGCGCACCGCCGAGCTGCTCGGCTTCTTCCCGATCCTCGGCGTGATCGTGGCGATAGATTTGCTCTGGGCCGTCAGCTACTCGATCTGGCCCAAGCGAGCACCCGTCACTGCACGAGAATGAGGTCATGCCCCGTCTCATCGACCACGACGACCGCAACGACGAGATCGAGGCGGCGGCCTTCCGCGTACTGGTGCGCGTTGGCATCGCCGGGTTGTCGGTGCGCAAGGTCGCGGAGGAGGCGGAGATCGCCACGGCGTCGCTCCGACGCGCGTTCCCGACGCAGGACGCCCTCCGCCGGTTCTGCTTCGACCGCATCCAACACTCCGTCGCAGCCCGTCTGCGCGCCGTCACGGGAGATGGTCGCGAGAGAGCGATGCAGTGGATGCGGGAACTGCTCCCCCTCGACGACACACGACGCACGGAGCTCGTCGTGCAGCTACAGCTGAGCCGGCTCGCCCTCACCGACGAGAGCCTGAGGGGAAGCGCGGCCGACCTTCACGACGGCGTCCGCCGAGTGTGCTCGTCCGTGCTGCGACAGCTCTCAGAGGCGGGAGTGACAGACCCGGCTCTCGATGCCGATCTCGAGACGGCACGACTGCACGCCTTGCTCGATGGACTTGCGCTCCACCTGCTGTGGAACACCTCAGACGATCCCGCCGGCCAGGCCGACCGGGTGCTGCAGCGACACATCGACACCCTCTCGGTGTAAGCCCCGGCTGGGCGTGGGGATTCGCCCCCAGCTCGGCCATCGGCTCGGGGCGACGATCGCCTGCACTCGACCGTCGCGTCTCGACCGTCGCTTGACTCGCTGATCTTCGGGGACGGGTTCGATCACCTTCGCCTGCCCAACTCTCGTGACGGCTGGTTCGCGGCATCCGTGAAGCGGGCTCAGGCCGAAGATCCGAAGTTTCCTCGCGTGACGCCGCACAGTCTGCGCCACACTGCAGCATCACTCGCGGTGTCCGCCGGGGCGAACGTGAAAGCCGTGCAGCGGATGCTCGGGCACGCTTCGGCGGCCATGACCCTGGACGTGTACAGCGACCTGTTCGACGACGACCTCAACTCAGTGGCGGTCGCACTCGATCGAGCCCGTTCCAAGGTGAATGGGTCCAAGGACGTGTCCACGGACTGAATTTAGGCAAAGAAAAAGCCCCGCATTCCCAATGAGTCAAAGGGAAGCGGGGCTATTCCTAAATGGCGGTGACGGTGGGATTTGAACCCATTCTGCAGTCCAGACCCTGGGTCCAGCTCTTGCGGAACAGCGGAAAAACAAGGAAGCGACCCACATCTGCTCACACCAGCTCACCTAGTCCCGCACGAGTTCCGTTACTGCTGCGTTACCGCTAACGCTCAGGGCAGAAGTCGGTTACGAACGTGAGCGTGAAGACGACTCAACACGCCGGGTTACGAGAGTGACGTGAGTCGCGCACGTCGCGACCCGTACCCTCAGCGACCGACTCGGCGTGGTACCGGAGCACCCGATCGCTCAGTTCGGCCTTTCGCTATTCATGTCGGTTGCCCATCGTATGCTCGCCTCAAGGAGGCCAACGTGATTGATCCGATAACTGGGGCGGCGATCTCTGCCGGCGGCAAGGTGGCTACTTCTGCTGCCGTCGGTCTCGGGAAGAAGCTGACGCTTGAATGGCGCATCGCGAGGAGCGCTGCATCCGCGGCGCAAGAGCTAGGCGTGAAAGTGCCACTAAAGCCCCTCCGCGCTGCGCTCATGAACTCTGATTTGATGACCGCCTGCAAAACAAATGGTCCTGCTGGTACGGCTGCCAGAGAACTCCTCGACACGATTAGATGCGACGGCCTCGAGGGGCCTCCAAGCGGGTTTCTGCTCCCTCTTCTGCGGACTGCGACCGCACGACAACTAAGCGCTGGTGACTCCCAAGCGCTGGTGTACGAGCAAGTTATCGTTCCGATCACAGAGATGGCGGAGCTTGGCAAGGACACGATGGAGTCCGCTCTTGCCCACTTTCCCGCGGCGCTCGCGGAGGATGCGCGAGCGCTGGAGGGTGCGATCGGCGAGCGGGCCTTGCTCCGGATGCTTCGAACGCTTGCCAAGCCGCAGGAGCGTGGCGAGACTCTCAAGGATTGGCTTCGTGCCCGGCCGTCGTGGCTCGAAGAGAGCGAAGCTGTGGACGGGTGGCTCGGTCTCCTAGCGATCACCTGCGGGAACCACACTAACGCGCGCGCCTGGATCGAGCGTGCGCTCGAAGGCGGAGCCACTCCACGCGCGTACTGGCTTGTGCAGATCGTGGGGATCAATCGTTCGGAGTCGGACGCACTTGACCTCCTCGCCCACGATCGCGGGCACCCGTTGATCGAGGCGATCTTAACGGACAACGAGCTCTCCGAGCGAGAGCAGCACCTGCTGGACTGGACTCCGCAGACAGCGATGCAACGAGCTCTCGCGGCCTCCATTCGCGCGCAGCAGCTAATCGAGGCGCGACGACTCGACGAGGCTATCGAGTTCTCGGTAGATGCGTTCGAAGCCGACGGGTTTGGAGCCGCAGGCGTAATCGGCGTTCGTGCTCTCATCGCGCGGTCCCTGGTGGGTGAGTTTCACACTCAAACCGAAGATCTGTCGGCGGCGCGGCGCCTCGCGATCGATATCAGAAACAGCCAGCGACGGACCGGAGTTCCCAACTCTGAGGCAGTCGTGCTTGCCATCGAAGCCTCCATGCTGCTTCAAGACTATGACCGCGCGAAGGCGCTTTTCACTGCTACCCCAGAAGGAGAGGCGACCGCTGCCGAAGCCGCTCACGCTAGTGTTCGCAACGCCGCGGCGCTCGCGCTTCTCCACACGGGACAGCTGTCAGGCGCGCACACACTAATGGGCGAAACCGCATCAGCCTCGATGCGACTGCAACTCGCAGCACGTGAGGCTGAACTCGAAGTGGAGGGTGACAAGGCCGTCCGACTATGGTCCGAAGCGGTAGATGCCACCGAGGACTGGAACGAGAAAGCAGCGATCTGCTCTGTTCTTGCTCATCGCGGCATCGTGCATCCCTTCGTCGAGATCATGCGCCCGCTCAACGCCCAGTTGTGCGACGAGATTGACAGTATTGCGGCCCTGTTTCGAGAGCAGCCCGGCGCTGAGTCGCGCGCGGCATCCGCGGCGCTAGATAACCCGAGGCTCGCCCGCGCCCTGGGCCAGTATTACGCCGAACACGAACGACCCGATGACGCTCTCCGCCTCGCCGAACAATCAGCGCGTCGGTGGGGCGATCCTGACGAATGGTTCCGGGCAGCGCGGTATCACCTCGATCGCGGCGACCATGAGAAGGCCGTCGATCGGGCACAACGGGCTATCGTTGCGGGCGGACAAGCCTGGGGGGCACGTGCGCGTGCCCTTCGACTACAAATCCAGGCGATGTATCAGGACAGGCAGTGGGAAGAGCTCATCCTGCCAGCGCGAGCTCTGCTGCGCATCGAACCCGATGCAGCCGACGCAGCCTGGTCATTGGTCTTTGCCTACAATCACGCTGCCGACGACCTCCAGGCGTTCAAGGAATGGAAAGCACACCCGGTGTGCCGTGTCCCTCATGACGCCGGTCAGGCGTCTATGTGGCTGCATCTTTTCCAGCGCTTCGGCACAGAGATGGCGCAGGTGAGCGAAGTTCTCAGTCTGAGCCATAGATTCTCTTCTCACGAGCAGGTTCGACGGCTAGCAGTGGGCGCATTGTTAATCGCCCCCATCGAGTATCGAGACACCGAAGTGCAGCTACTCGCCCTAGCTGACGAATATCACACGGACTTCCCCGATCGCCCCCGTCTGGTTTGGGCCGTGACGATGGAGGGAGATGATCCGAAGGAGCTGCTTGCTGCGATCGATCGAGCTGCCGGTGGTCCCCGCCCTACCAATGACCTTGATGCCCACCTGCGCGATGGGTCGTTGCCCGTCGGGTTGATCGCCCACTTCTCGCGGCGGGGCCTTGCCGAGATACTCGTCAAGAGCCGCCATTCGCCTCGCTTCGCGGGTGGTTCGGATGAGAGACCCGTGGACTACACGGCCGTCGAAGTAGCCAGCTTGCGGGGCGCCGCCCTGGACACAACGGCAGCCCTAACCCTCGCAACTCTTGATGACGACCTCGCGGAAGTGCTCAGCCGTGTTCCCAAACGACTGTTCGGCACATATGGTCAACTTCGCGACGCGAATGATGCGGGGATCGATTTTGAGCGGGCCGGCGATGTCTTCGTCCCGAGCACCGTCGATCAGGGTCCGACCGTCATGTTCATTCCCGAGGAGGAGGTCGCGGAGCGCCGTCGCCTAACAGAAAAGCTGATCGTTCTCCTCCGGCTCGCCGAACGATCGGATCCGCCACAGCTGGCGCCTCCGACCGAACAATTCGAAGACCTCTTAGGAGCGTGGTCCGAGGCGATCCTCCGGGCTGCCGAAGCGGACGTTCCCCTCTGGTGCGATGATGCTGCGACTAGACAGATAGCTGGTGCCTTCGGAATATCATCCTTCGGGACGCCGACAGTTGTGGAGTACATGCGTGCCGCCGGGCAGCTCACCGAAGAGCAAGCTGACGTCATCGACGCGGCTCTTATTCGTGAACATCTCGTTGGGATTCGCTACAGGAAAAACCCTTGGGAACTGGCGGCTGCTATTGGCCTCGCACCCGCCGGGCTGGGGCAGGCAATCTTGCACGGCGGTCCGACGTCCGCGGCCAGCAAAATCGAGATCATCGTTCGTGGCATGGAAAGATGCGTAGCCGAACCGGATGCGATGCAGGATTGGGCAGCCGTAGGCGCCAGATATGTCACGGGGATCGCGGGCACAGAAGAAGAAGCAGTCGACAACCTCGCGCTCTTCATCCGAGCGGCCCTAACGATGTCGTGGACTGCGGCGCACGTTCTTCAGTTCATCTTCAAGGGGTTGCGGGAGGCAGCGACGGATCGTTGGTACCCTGCGTTTCGCCAAGCAGTGACCGCACACTGGGGAAGTTTGCGATCAATCCTCCCTACCGATCTTGCAGCGACCCTGCTCCTCGGGAAGGTAAAGCTTCTACCGGATCCTGATCGGCAACTCGTGCTGGAAGTCATCTTCCGCGACGACGACTAGGGAGAGCTCGCGGTCGCGGCCCGAGGGCTGAGAAGCACTCTCGTGCGAGCTTCGCTACTGCTGAAAACACAGGAGAACGTGGACGGCGACGTTGTCGGATAGGCCCATAAGCCTGCAGCCAACATGATGGGTGGGGCGACCTTGGTCGCCCCACCCATCATCAAACGTAAATGCTGCTCGGGAGCGGTGACGGGGGCCTGAGTATGCACCTCGTGAATCTGCCCGTGACGTAGAGCTGCACCCCTGTGGCCAGTCTCGTTGCAGGTCACGACGTCCATCGGCCGCTGGGGTCGCGGGGCTGACATGGACGAGCGTCGCCAAGGTCTGGAGCTGTTCGCCGGGCCGAGCACCTTACATATCGAAGCGACTACGAGAGCGCTTCGGGGTCCACCTTCACGGCCTTACACATGTTGTCGAAGTGCTCTCTGTCAACCGCCCGCAGGAACTCCATACAACGGCGGACTTGGCCATGCACAACCCTCGCATCGAGCACTTCGACTGTTTCGTTACCCTCGCCATGGGAAAAGCGATTGCAGAAGTCGTACACGTCACGATATGGCTCATCGGGGTCAGCCAGCACTAGTGCTTCCAGCTGCTGGAGGAAGTTCGGCAGATGCGGTGCCTTATAGCTAGCGAATGACTCGAGTACCCGCCTGGCGGCATTGGGGAGCAAGAACAGGCGCTCATGATCCTCGCCGTCGTGGACCCCCTTCATCACCATCGAGAAGAGATACGCATACTCGGATGTGCTGTTCCGCAGGAGATCCGGCAACGGGCCGACCTTCGTCGCCCGCTTCCCTTCCTTCGTGGCTGCGAACATTTCCAGGAACGCGACCCTCGGGAATCTCGCCTCATTGGTATCGCCGTCGCGCAGAGCCTTGGCAGATGCGCTCCACCTGCTCCTATGCGATGTGATGAAGAGGCGTAGCAAATTGAAGTCATGAGTCAGAACGACGTACTGACCGAAGTTCTGAAGAGTGCTAAAAAGCCACTGATGGGTGGCAAACAATGCTTCGCGGTCAAGCGAACTGGAAGGGTCGTCAATCACAACGATGCGTTCCCGCGGGTCGATACCGTGTGTCTGCTGATCTTCAAGGTTCCGGAGAAAGTAGAGCAGCGACAACGTGGTGCGTTCTCCCTCGCTCAAATTGGTGCCCGCCTTTTCACCCCGTCGACAGGTGTAGGACTTGCCATCATCGGTCACGGCGATGCTGAGATGTGCCTTCCCATAGACACGTGCCAGATCGCGCGTGAGCTTGTCGGCCATATCCTTCGTCGTGAACTGCTCCTGCCGCACGCGATCCAGATTGCGGCTGGCTAGTTCGACCGACTTGGCAGCAGTATCGCTGGCGCTCTTCGCATCTGCTACTTGCTTCTCCAAATCGCGAAAGGCCTGGCCGTGGGATCCGACGATGTGGTCCAGAACAACCGACTTGCGCTGTTCGGTAAGCTCTCGGTGGCCTTTCGCTTGTTCGTTGTGGTCGTGTACGGCCTCTGACAGAACGGTTGCGGAGACTGCGTCGCCGAGAACAGACCAGTCGGGTTCGTCAGGGACCGCACTTGGATCAGCGACCTTGGCTGCGAGAGCGGCCTCAACAAGCTCGAGACTCCTAACTCGTGCGTCGACGTCGCCGCGCGCTCGCTCGACCGCTTGTTCATAGACAACCTGCAAGTCCCTCACAAGTTCCGACGGAGCCGGCAACGAGTCGAGCCAAGCCTCCAGGTCTTGCTTGCGTCCGGTCACAACTCGAAGCAACTGCTGCGCCGCGCTTCGGATCTCCAGCCAGCTCTTATCGAAGTGCTGAGCGAGTTGCTGTCGCCGCGCACTCGTTATCTCTCCGTCGCAGAAAAGGCAGTTGTCCCGCTCTTCATGGAGCGCTAGGCCCCGCTCAACCCATGTCTGTGCGTGTGGCGCTGCTTCAAGAGCGCCGAGCGCAACCCGTGTCGGCGTACGATTCAATATGAACCCCAGCTCACTCAGCTCGCCCCTCAGCGCGAGGGGCGCAACCAGTACTGGACTAATGGCAACGGGCGGTTCCTCGCCAAGTTGCACGAGAGCGTCCGCGTGGGCGCCGTCGTCTGGGAAGTCAGTCCTCGGAGCTCGTAACATCTCTCCGACCCTGACCACCGAGTAGCGGTTTCGGCTGTAGTGGCTGTAGTCGAATCGCTGAAGCTCGCTGACAATGCGGTCTTGCGCGTCGCGCACAAGCTTGGCTGCGCGCTTCTCGAGCTTGGTTCGGAGATCTTCAGCTTCGACTGCGCTGTCGCGCAAGCCGGCGATCTCCTCTTCGAGACTCTTCTGCGTCTCCTTCGAGTCGATGGCTTCCTGCCCCAGGGTGACGATGGCCTCGGCATTCTCGCCAGCCAGGAACTCTGAGAGATTTGCTTGAACCCACGCCCGGGTGAAGACAGCCATCGCCGGCGAGGGACTACTGCCGCCAGCGGGGACTGCGACCTTCACCTGATCGCTCGTCTCCCATACAACTCCGGTGGCGGCCTTTCCTGCGCCCAGGCTCAAGAGCAGCTCGGCGAGCGTGGACTTGCCGCTGCCGTTATGGCCGTACACGACGGTCGCGTGACCCAGCGGGCGATCTTCGGGCCACATGCCCTTCTCGAACAATCGCCATTGTTCTTTCATCTCGAGTCTGCGGAGCATGCTCTCACCGTACTGGTCACAATCGCTCGTCCACGCGCAGTACAGCCCGAGTATTCAGATGCGCCGTGCGTGCGGCGACTTCTCACGCGGTCACTCTCACACGAGCTCCAAGTCAACGCCTCTGCTTGGCGCGCAGCCGCCGTTCGTCACTCTCGGAGCCCTGCATGACGCGGGGACATTGGGCGAGTAGCACGACCACGATATGCAGGCTGCGCGAATCAGTTAGCGTCAGACGAGTAGTGAAGCCCCCCTCCGAACGCTTCTGCCCGCGCGCTGTCGAGTGCTGATGCGACGTCGTCGAGGTCGTCGTCAAACAGATCGGCGTACGTGTCGAGGGTCATCGCTGCGCTCGCATGCCCGAGCATGCGCTGGACCGCTTTGACGTTGGCGCCGGCGCTGATCGCGAGCGACGCCGCGGTGTGCCGAAGATCGTGGGGTGTCACGCGCGGCATGACCGCACGAAGCGCCCCTCCGCGCTCGCTCGCCCTAGCAGCAGACGCGTCCTCCAGCCGAGCGCGCTTGCATGCCCCTGCGAACCACCCGGACTTCGAGTTGCCCGGCCGAAGGTAGCCACCGGTCTCCGCAGGGAAGATCAGTTCGTCCGGTCGCTTGAGCGTGACCGCTTGAGCCATCGCCGCATCCAGGAAGGCCGGATAGACAACAGTACGACGTTCGTGCGTCTTCGGCGTCCCGACGACCACATGTCCGTTGACGATGACTGCGTTCGACGAGATGTTCAATCGGCGTCGCGCCACATCGACATCTGTAACCGTGAGTCCCGTCGCTTCACCCCAACGGAGACCTGTGTAGGCGAGGAAGCGCACCACGTCGGGATAGAGCGACGCCGTTGCGAGCCGTTCGACCTGCTGATGCGTAAGGTATGCCCTCTGCTTCCGAACCTTCCGCGGGGTCTTCACCTCCCGCGCCGGATTGGACTGGAGCCGGCGGTCGCGAACCGCTCCATCAAGGATCGATGCGAGGACCCCATGGCACCGCTTCACGGTCGTGGCTGAACGGTCAACGCTCAGCTCGGCGATCCAAGCAGCAACCTCGGTGTGCCGAATCGTTCCGACACGGCGGGTTCCCCACGCTGGCTCGACGTGCACGCGCCACGCACTCTCGTCACTGTGGAACGTGGACGGCTTCACCGCGACGGCATGCGCGGTCAGCCAGGCAGCACCGAGTTCACCGACCGTGACTCGAGACTCCCCCGGGGCGATATACGCGCCTTGCAGCTTTGCGGACTCCACCGAGGTGATGTACGCCTCAGCGTCCCGCTTACGCGTGAATCCGCCTTTGCGAGCGGTCTTTCCGTCTGGCTTGCGATATCGCGCTTCCCAGCGTTTACCGTTCTTTGTGTCGTACGAGTATGCGCTGCCCATCAGGCGGCTTCCTCCGACGTACTTGCATACTCTTGCGCGAGCAACCATTCGTCGACAGCCTCGGGACGATAGCGGGGGCTGCGACCGATTCGGATGAACTTCGGTCCGCGGCCAGTGATACGCCATTCGCTCAGGCTGCGCTCGGTCGTGCCGAGTCGTTCGGCTAGTGTTGCCGGCGTGATCAACGAGTCCAGCAGGCTCGTGCTCACAGGGGTGGAAAAAGACATGGATCTCCCTTAGAAGTCAAACTTCCAAGAGGACCTCGTAGCCGAACCCGTTAGCGGTTGCTTGGCGTATCCACCGGTCGGACCTGCTTTGGCCCTGCCCTTTTACTGTCATTCAGGCTTGCTCACGACTGTACACAGCACCGCAGACACTTCGACGTGTACACCGATGCCAACCGTCGATGCGTTGCCACTCGCGTCGCCCCTCCGCTAGCGCGGCACGCGGTGTGTACCTGGTACGTACCTGCGGAATCAGAGCTTCCAGTTACACCACCAGTTACATCAAGATCGGCGTCATTCTGCACCTCAAAGCTCCTCTCCCCCGGTGTGTACCTGGTGTACCTGGTCTAACTAGAAAAGGAGAAAGACATTGTCGTTGTCCACATCTCCATCTCGCCTGAGCCAGTAGGCCTCCTATATAGAGGTTTGCGTTCGAGGGCAGGTACACCAGGTACATTTGTGAAAATCGCAGATCAGACGCAAATAGTGCAAAGCCTGCATCACCTCGTCCCGACGGCCCGAAAACCTCCCACGAACTGGGATTTCTGCCCCTCGGCCACGTACCTGGCGTTGCAGGAACATGTGCAGGTACACGCGCTCACCAGCGGTCAACCTGTCTGCCGAGGACCCGCATATCGAATCCCGCGGTTCTTGCAAAGTCACCTGCCACCAGAACCTGCAGCGATCGGCACGGAAGTCACGACGAACCACTCCCCGCAGCGAGATGACGTTGGACGCAGCTTGCGGGGCTTCTGTCTGTGAGCCTTCGACAAGTCAGAAGAAGACCGGGTCGAGAGATCTACAGCGTCAGCGGGCCGAGCGAAGCGACAGCCAAGCGCCCTGGGAGGTGTCGGCTACGCCGACCACCGGTCAAGTTTCCGCCGAGCGAAGCGAGGTGAGAAACGCAGCCCGGTGCCACCTCCTCTTATGCTCTTTTCCTCTTTTGGCCCCGAGGCCGAGCTTCAGCGAGGAATCGGAGTCAAATTTGCTGCGTGATCGGGGTAAAGAGAATGACTCAAACTCATTGTTGGCAGGTTGACTCAGGAGGAACGACGGAGGCAGCCTGTCAACAGGGTCATCCTCTGTCCCCGGAAAGCCGGGGCTTGCTTGTTAACACGGTTTAGAACGAAGTGGCACCGTGTTGACAAGCTCAAGCGAAGCGACGCCAGGGGAGCGTAGCGAGCCTGACTCAACCTCGACGCGGCCGCCCGGAGGCGGGTGCCTTAGCCACTCGCGCAGCGCAGGCTGCAGCTTGCTGCGGCCTCTCTGCTGACGGCTGTCACACCATCGATGGGGGCGTATCGGTCGGACTCTTGACTGAATCCGGCGCGGCAGCGTCGGGAACTGATGGTCACTTCCCGCCCACTAGACGCCCCCTTGTGACCGTCTAGTGACCAATCCGAGTCCACCGCGCGACCGTCGGGAGCGCAGTCGAGGCGCCGTTTGAGGACACTTGACCCCGAGACGCAAGGGTGGCCACGCAGTGACCATCTGCGGGCCTCCCCCTGGTCGCCAGGTGGCCTCCCGCTGGTCATCTGCACCGAACCATGTCTCGTGACCCCATCGAGCGCCCCTCCGTGGGCGCGAAGTGACCGCCGCGAGTCCACGTCAAGGCCACCACGAGGCCAGGAGCGGTCCCCACTGCCGGCGGCCACTCAGGCGCGCGACGAGCGCCGGACACCGGCGAAAGAAGAACCCCCGATACCGGAGGGCAACGGGCGGTTAGTAGAAGTGTGAGGTGAGTGAAGCTCAGTCCTGAGCGGGCACCGTGAGGAGGTAGTCCTCGAGCGCGCGGGTGAACTGGTCCTGCTGCTCGACGGGTGTGCGCTGCGCGGCGAAGGAGAGTCCGACTCGACCGTCGCTGGAGACGTAGGCGCTGCCGGTGGCCATCAGCCGCTCGGCGCCATCCGCGCTCGGCAGGATGACGATCGACACCTGCTCGGAGGTCAAGAACTCCGAGCAGTCCCAGACGTCGGCGTCACACCACCCCTTGGCGGTGTTGTCGCGAGGATCCTCGACGACGAGGCCTTGGGTTTGGAAATAATTCACGAGCTGCAGCGCCGGAGGGAACTCGGACGGCACGGGCTCGACCGTGGTGTCCGAGGGCGAAGGCGTGACTTCGCGTACGGTGCTCGCCGAGGCCGAGGGCGAGGAATCAGCCGCCGAGTCAGCGTCGGGGGCGGAGCAGCCGGCGACGGCGACCGCGAGAATGAGAGCGCCCGATGCGGCGAGAAGACGAGTGCGAAGCATCCTCTCTGTATAGCGGTTCGCCGGGGAGAAAATGAATCGGTCAGCGGGGCTTCGCGGACGCGACGCCTGAAAACCTTTCCATCCCGGGAACCCTTTCTTTCCCGAAAGTCTTTCCTTCCCGAAAGCCTTTCCTTCCCGAAAGTCTTTCCTTCCCGAAAGTCTTTCCTTCCCGAAAGCCTTTCCTTCCCGAAAGCCTTTCCTTCCCGAAAGCCTTTCCTTCCCGAAAGTCTTTCCTTCCCGAAAAGTCTTTCGGGGAAGCAAAGGCATCCGCTCGCCTCTTCGGCGAACGATCGCAGTCAATAGCTCGTCCGTGTCGCGGTGTCGCACAAAAGGCTCGTTATGAGGTGCTTCCGCCGACTGGCCGTCGTGAAAGTGCGCGGCGTCCAGAACGCGCATGCAAAGAGATCACCCGTGATCCCGCTTCCCTCGCAGCGGTGTCTGGAGCGAGAATAGAGCGGTGCCTCCACTGACCCCTGATGAAGTCAAACGAGCGCTTGCTCTGATCGAAAAGGGCGCGCAGCTCGGAGGGAATTATCCCGAACCGAGCGCGATGGAACTCGCCCGACGCGTGTTGACCGGCGAGCTTAGCCCTGAGGACGCGCGAGTGGAGATGAACGAAGCACTCCAGGAGATCGTCAAGCACGAGATAGACGAATCGAGCTAGCCGATGGGTTCGCCGCCAGGCCATGGAAGCCGCTCACATCATTGCTGAGATCGACGCCGCACGTCTGGCCGCGGCGGCAGAGATGAGGCAACCGCCGAGGAGGAGACCGCACGCCACCGCGCCGCATATGAGGCGCGGTGGCGTGCCGTTACGGGATCGCTAGACCATCCCATATCTCGTCTACCGGCGGTAGATGGAGATTCCGAGGCAGTCGGATCTTCACGCGCTCACTCCGAGCTGAACGCGCAGCGCCAGGACGGCCCATGAAGCCCCGGGGAACATCTGCTCCTCGCGGGTTTCTTCTCTGTCTCGGGGCGTGTACCGCCGATTTGGTACGCGGAGAGCAACCTCTTGAGGCCACAAGAACCCCTGTTCAGCGATACTAACGATTTGCTCGCCGGGGGTGTGCAGCGCCGCCGTGTAACCACTTCTGTACCAGCGCCACTGTGGCCGATCTGAACGCTGACCTGCGAAAAATGCGCTATGCACCGTATGTACCGCAGTTTCGGCGGAACTATATGCGTACGTGTGCGCATGCGCGCATGTGTGGACTTTCTCGGATCTCGCGGTACATCGGTCACATACCTTCCTCTCTTCCTCTCAAACCCTTGAAAGATCAGGCCAAAACACGCCCCCTGCGTGTACCGCCGATGGACTCTCGCCTTCAATCGCCGGTACACACTTCTCCCACGTTCGAACTCGTATTTAATCTCTGAACTGGTAATTATCCGTAGGTGGCGTGTACCGCCGATGGATTTTCAACGACGGTACATCGCCCAGAATGTGTTCGGAGAAACAGAACGAGTACAGCCGCAAAGGGAAGGACTTTCACTCTTCCTACTGAGCAACTGCAACTCCCGCACCGCCGAGCCCAATGACCCAACGCCGCCGGAGCCGGTCGCATGAACGGCTCCGCCGTCGACCCCACCACATGGGTGTAACTAGGGTGGCTTATAGGGTAGTACGGCGGTAAACTGGCGATATGGAAACCCTGACCCCGACGACAGCACACGGCCGCACCATGCGTATGGACATCCACGACATCGTGCGCGAGCTCAACGCAGCCCTCGGCCCGACGCTTGTGGCAGGCCTCGCTGGATCCAAGGACCGCAAGCTCCCGATCCGCTGGGCAAGGGCCGACGGCCCCGAGCCGCGCTCGGACGCCTCGAACCGTCTGACGTTCGCTCACCGTCAGTGGACTCTCCTGTCTGCATCAGACGGCGATCACGTTGCCCGGCAGTGGTTCATCGGCGGGAACCCGCACCTGCGCGAGGACACCCCGATCACGGCGATCCGCGAGGGCCGTCATGGTGAGGTCGCCGACGCCGTCGAGTCATTCATCGCCGGGACCGCTGACGCGTGACGTGTGCGCGCCGCGTAGCCTCGTGTCGATGTAGTGGTTTTTTAGTGGCACGTTCATAGCTTTCCCAGTGTCACGGGAGTAGAGTGTGACTACGAGTCAAGGGACAGGAGGCACGCTGATGAGCGGCAAGACGATCGCAACGGCCACGAAGCACGGCGCGCACAAGAGAGTGATCAAGCTCGACGTTCGCGAGGTCACCCGTCGCCTGAACGCGGCGCTGGGTGGCACGCTCGTCTCGACCCTCGCCGGCTCCAAGGACACGAAGGCCTCCTACAAGTGGGCGAAAGAGACCGGCTCCCAGCCTGGTCCCGAGGTCGTGAAGCGCCTCGTGTTCGCGTACGAGCAGTGGCAGAAGGTCGCTGAGGCTGAGGGCGAGCACGTCGCTCGAGTCTGGTTCATCGGCGCGAACCCCTGGATCGAGTACGAAACCCCGATCATGGCGATCCGCGAGGGCCGCTTCAAGGACGTGGGCAACGCCGCTCAGGCCCTGATCGATGACAGCTTCAGTGGCTGAACCGGGCACACGGCGGATCTGCCAGGACACCGGACTCGCACTCGTTGCGGGTCCGGTGTCCTCGTTCCGGATCGCCCGAGAGTCGTACGGGGCCCTGGCGCCGAAGCCGCGAGAAGCCAGCGATGACCCCGGCAACTGGAGTCGCTACGACACCATCGGACGAACCATCTACAGCAGCGCCGACCGCGTCACCGCGTTCATGGAGCTGCTGGCGACCTATCGCACCGACATCAACGCCGAACGCCGCGCGCTGCAGCCGGCCGCAGATGCGATGGGGAAGAGCCTCGACGACTACTGGAACGAGATCGTCACCGAGTGGGACGAGTCTGATCACATGAAGGCCTCATGGCTCCCCCGCGCCTTCCGCGACGGACGTGCGCTGTACACGATCGAGTATCCGGATGGTTGGTGGATCGACGCCTCGGCAACGGAGACGATCGCTGCCATCCATGACCTCTTCGCCGGCCCCTGGCCCACGAAGGACGGCGAGTCAGAGAGGCCTCTCACGCTGTCCGACCTCACCGGTGATGACCGTGTGCTCACCACCGCGATCGCCGCCGCGATTCGAGAGCACGTCCAGCTCGACGATGGCACGCTGCCGCTCGGCATCCAGTTCCTCTCCAAGCACGGCCGCCCGGCCGACGGTTCTGGTCTGTGCTGGGCGTACTGGATGCGTCAGGTCGACAGCGGACTGGACGAGCCGGCGAAGGTGATCCGCACCGAGCCGATCCTCGAGGACGACGCGGCTTTCAAGGCCGCTCAGGTGCTCTGCAAGATCAAATCGCGGTGATGGTGATAGAACTCGAGGTCACCGTCACCCCGCGCGAGACCCACGTGTGGGCGCCGCGAACCCAAGCGGCTCAAGAGCTGCGCCGGGAACTCACCGACGCCGGCTACCTCGTCCGTGACGCTGACCCGTGGGGTCTGGACACCGCAGGTCTCATCCCTGACGGCGAGCACCTAGAGTTCGACCCCGCGCGCATCTTCGACGTCGGCATCGGCGCTGACGCGAACGCGACCCTGCATGCGCTGGTCGACTCCGGACACACGCTGATCTGGCATCGCTGGCAGACGCGGCTCTCTCGGAAGGTCTGGGGAGTCCCGGTGGCGATCCCCCGCCGAGGCCGACCGCGCGCCGGCGGCACCGAGACCGCGACGCACTTCGGCACCACGGTGCGCAGCACCCGCGGCCTCGGTCTGCGCATCTCCCGCGATGTCTACGCGACGATCAACAAGCGCTCGTCGTCACCTCGCTGGCACCGCGACGACAACCCGGAACTCTGGGACGCCCTCGACAGCGTCTATGAAGACGCCGAGCACCGCATCCTCACTGACGAGTGGTGCGAGGAGCACCGAGAGCGCGCCCTTCAGAACTTCGACCTGAACATGGCCCACTTCGCATCCTTCGACCGCGACGAGTTTGAGCGAGCTCTGCGATCGGCCGTCGCCAGCCAGCGCGGCATGGTCGAGGTGAAGGACTTGACGAAGTGGGACGGCGTCGCCGGGCTCTACGTGATGGTGCTCGACGAGTACGCACAGGTCTATGTCGGCGCAACGAACAGCTGGACCGGCATCGCCAAGCGCGTCCGTCAGCACTGGACCACCCAGAAGCAGTTCGATCGCCTCATCTTCGGCGACGTCGACAAGTCGATCATCTCGATCGACAGCTTCCGCGCGCTCGACACCACCCGCATCTTCGCCCTCAAAACCGAGAGCTCGTTCGCTGACGAGAACGATCTGCTCGAGCAGTTCCCCGCGAAGTTCACCCTGAACAGGCTCCGAGGCGGCAACGACGCCGTCCGCCTTGCGGGCTTCCTCGGAGTCGGTGCCGTCATGCGATCTCGGGAGTTCGCGACGGATGACCCCTCGACGACAGAGCTGGATCCCGCGTGACGGTCGCGGTTGATGCTCTGCCTGACGACGCCGTCGCCCTGTACAGCGAGACTCTCGCCGGCGTCGCCGAGGCTCTGCCGTCGCTCGAATTGGCTGAGCAGCGCCTTGCCCCCCATCGCCGGCGAAGTGTGGACGGGTATGCTGACCCTCCACGGCACGACCGCCGCCGGAATCACCGATCGCTCGTCGCGCCGCGTCTCCGACCGCACAAGAGCGCGGGTGTTCCTCCGAGACGGATTCCTCTGCACCTACTGCGGCGGCCAGACGATCCCCCGCTGCGTCCTCGTCGCGATCAGCGACGTCTTCCCCGAAGCGCTCCCCTACTACGCCCACTACCGCCGAGGAACTGTGCACCCGGCATACTGGGCCCTCGCCCCCGAAGCCGACCACAAGCTCGCCCACGCCAGCGGCGGCTCAAGCGACGTCGACAACCTCACCACCCTGCACGCGATGTGCAACACCCGGAAGTCCAGCTTCGCTGCCGAGTCACTCCCCCAGGTGCAGCTCGTCCCGCCGGCCATCGCGACCTCTTGGGACGGGCTCCTCTCGCGATACGCCGACCTCGTCATCGCGGGCAACCACCGCGGTCGCCGTCACTCAGCCTCCGGCTACCACCTCCAGTGGCTGCAGCGCTTCGACCGCCAGGCGGACGCCGCGAGAGTACGTGAGGCCTCGATTTCGCGCTGACGCCCTCGCGATGATCAGGCGAGCAGCGCCGCCACCTCGTGGAATGCCTCGCGTCGCCGCGCCACGCGGGCTGCCCGCTCCTCGAGATCGCGCACGAACAACGCCTGCGGCGACGGATGGAACGTGCGCACGACCGTGAGCCCACGATCCCGCTCGATAGTCGGGGCGATGTGCAAGAGTCGCCGCCAGGCGTGGTCTGCGTCACCGCCCTGAAGCAGGACGATCTTCACCTTCGGCGCGAGCTCCAGCAGATGCAGGATCGTCTCGACTCCGGCATCCAGCTCTGACGCCTTCGGAGCGCGGTTGATGTACCAGGGGTAGGCGTTCCACGGGAGCAACTCGAAGGGCGAGACCCCGGCCTCCTCGAGCAAGACCGCCTGCAGCTCGGCGCTGCCGTCGTTGTTCTCGACGCAGATGAACCCACTGCCGACCTCGTCCTGCGTGGCCGGGCCTGGGTCGCGCAGGATGCTCAGCACCCGGGCCTCGACTCCACCATGGAGGGGAGCGACGTACGGCGCCCAGCCTCGACCCACCTCGCGTAGTTCGTCGACGTACTCGTTCACAGGCGCGACGTGAGCCGCGTAGCGATCAGCCCACTGCTGCTCACGGAACGCCTCGATGGCCATCTGCTTCGGCATGGCTTGACGGTAGCAGTGCGCTGCTACCGGGCGGAGTCAGCGTCAATCGCGACGCCAGCTCGCTCACGCCAGAGCTGCAGGTGATGCTCGATGGTTGCATGATCTCCCCGAAGCGCGGCTTCGCTGCCGGGTGAGAAAAGAACCAGCACCTCCGATTCGTCGAGGGTGCTGAGCCAGCCCGCGAAGGCGGTTCGCTTGTCATCGCCGTAGGATTCGGCGAGCATTTCGAGGAGATCGCGTCTAACGCCTTCACCAGCCATACGTCGGGTGAGGCGCGTGTGGGCTACGTCCCGGCTGGCGGCGTTCCACGCGTCGGAGAACGACGCGTACCCGCGTGAAAGGTCGAGGTTCGGCGGGATCTTCGGCAGGTCTGTGCGTCCTCTCACCAGGATTGGAACGGCCTGCTCTCGGACCCATTCTTCCAACTGCCCCACCTCGTGCATGAGGGTGTACACCGTACCGGTGTGAGGTCTCCGGACAACCACCTCCGGCCAGATGGAGACGCCCATCTTCGTACCTCGAGGAACGGAAGCAAGAACGCTGCCAACCTCAGCGACCTGTTGCTCGCCGGCGAGCAAGGCGGTGTGTGACCCATCCTCGAGGTCGACCCGACCGACTCGGGTCAGCGTGACGCTCGGCTCTCGGTGCTTCGCGAAGTTCGTGTGCTCTGCGAGACGTCTCAGGGGGTGCATGTCCACGTCTCGGCGGTGAAAAGGCTGGAGCCGGTGAAGGCGTTCGTACAGCTCGCTCCCGCGGACGAAGACGCCTAACGGTCTGCGTCGCTTATCGGAGGCCCAGGCATCGAACGCTTCCGCTGAGAGCTTCGCCGGTACCTCGATCAGGGCAGCCTCTTTGCGATCCAGATCGCGCCCCAGTTGCGACTCGACCTCCGCGAACAGGCAGTGTTCCATGAGGTTGCGGGTCTGATTGAGAGCGTCCGCGAACAGCCGGGGCACTGCTTGCGGCAGCGGTGCGATCGAAGCGAGCACGACCTCCTCGGTGGTCGGCGTCAGCCTCTGAGCCAGTTTGAGGGGGTCGGCAGCCAAGTATGGATGCAGAATCTGCCCGAGCCGCAGAATCTGCGCATCTACGTGCGCAGCGGTGTACAGCGCATGCTCTTGATGCTCCGGCAGCCAGCTGTCACTCATTCGCGTCAACCGGTCGCGGGCCACCTGAGTGCTGAGCCTGTCCCATGTCGTGAGCCTAATCGCGGCGTCAGGACCTCTGATCCTCTTTGCAGACGCTCGCACCCCCGCGATCCCGCTCGAGCACTGCTCAGACGCCAGATACCTACTCAGCCCCATCTCACTTCAACGTCTGGCCCATTGGCCACGATAAGACCAGTTATCCCGACTATCGGCGCAGTCCCATCCCACTCCCCTGTCTGGCCCTTTCCCGACGATAAGACCACTTATCGCAACTATTCGGCGCATACCTACGTGGCTCAGAACCCGGTTATCTCCCTGAGTCGCACTTTCTTAGCCACACACCCCGATGCCAGCAGGAGGATCACGGTCAATCCCCAGCAACGAGTTCGCCTCCCGTGGCGCGCCAGTCGACCAGGCCACGCGCCATGTTCACCGCGTCGTACCCGAACTCCCCAAGCAGGTTCGCCGCTCCGCTCGACAGCAAACCGCCTGTGCAGAACGTGATGAGTAACCGGTCCTCTGGCAGCTCACCCGCGCGTTCCTCGAGCTGCGCCAGCGGGATCAGCACCGCCCCCGGGATGTGATGCCGCCGCCACTCCTGTATTCGCCGGACGTCGACGATGAGGGCGCCGGCCGTCACGAGCACCCGCGCCTCTGCGGCGCTCACCGCGCACGGTCGGCGGAAGAAGTGTCGGGCCGACGTCACCGGCGATTCTCCGCGCGCACGTTGATGAGCGTAAGGATGCCGCCGAGCACGGGAACGAGAGCCATTAGGCGCGTCCGCAGCATCAGATCGCGCCCGAACAGCGCCGTCACCGCCACGGCGACGTAGAGTGCGCCGTGAACCGGGCCGATCGCAGGCGCCACCCCGTCAGCATGTACGAGGAACAGATTGACGAGCAGAACAACGATGCTCAGCAGTTCGAGCCCGGAAAGCACCTCGAGGGTACGCAGCAAGGGTCTCATTCCGCACCCGGCCGAACGATCATGATCACGACGACAGCGACCCACATCAAGTTGAAGACTCCCGTCAGTGCACGCAGGTTCGCGAGTCGCCGGGGATCAGACGCGGAGCCCAGCGCATCACGCTGCGCGGGCACGATCCTCAACACGAGCAGGGCTCCGGCGACGGCGGTGAGCACCATGGCGATGGTGATCCAGATCTCGCCGAGCCTCCCCTGCACGGCGGCGAGAACAAGGCCGACGAGAGGAACAGTCAGCGCCATTATGCCGTAGGTACGAGTGATTCGATGCAGCAGCTTGGCCGGTTCGACTCCACCGACCGGAGCGTCAGCGGCCGATGCAGTGCTCGACGCGGAGGGAGCGAATCGCGGGAAGAGACTCGTGGTGACGGCGACGGGGCCGATGAAGAGGATGCCGGCGACGACGTGCACGGACAGGAGTACGTTTTCCACACCTTTAGATTACCTAAAGGTTCTGGTCTCCCGCAAACGTCGCGATCAGATGGGCGTGCAAGGCATCGGAGAGTTGCGGATACTTCGCGGCGAATTCCTCGTCGAGCACGGCGATCCTCGCAGCAGCATCCGACAGGAGCCGCCCACCTCGACCGGTGACCTCCAGGTGAGACGCTGCACCGGCACGTGCCGTGGCATCGTCGACCAATCCGGCATCCTTCAACGCGGCGACCGCGATATGGGCGCTCGGCGCCGTGATTCGCGACCGGCGCGCCAGCTCGCTGAACGAGATACCCGGGGTGGCACGGATGTGTCCGAGCAACGCGTATTTGCGCGATGTGAGCCCGAGTGGCTTCAGGACATCAGCGAAAGATTCCTGCCAACCCGCAGCTACGGTGAGCAGCGCGATCGTGGGACTGAAAGGCGGAGTCTCTGACACCCGCTCAGGCTACCTGCCGCGACGGTCGTCGAGTCTCGGGCGCGAGGGCGCAGTCACACCCGCGTGACGGTGGTTCAGCCCCCATCACCCCACAACGGACAGAGCAAGACCGATTGGATCCACTCTTCCAGCGGCCGCGCGATCGACACACGCTCGGGATGCATGAGCCATTGCAACTGCAGACCCTCCTGCAACGCGATGAGGTCCCGAGCGAAGCTCTCGGGATCGATGCCAGGGCGAAGCAGTCCGACGCCTCGCACCTGAGTGAGCGCGCGCGAGGTGCCGGCGATGATCCGGGAGAAGTGTTCGCGGAAGTATTCGTGTGAAGGGTGGGACATCTCGGTGGCCTCAGCACTGAGCACGACGAAGAGTCTAACCATCGCCGGCCTGCCCTCATTCAGCCGAGCCAACCTGACCATCCCCCGAAGAACACCCAGACCTCCAGGCTCTTGCGATCCGCTCTCGACGAACACGGCCCTGTCGATCCGCTCGCGTTCAGCCAGAACGGCAAGAAGCAGATCCTCCTTCGATCGAAAGTGATGCAACAGGCCCGCGCGCGAGATTCCGACGTCCCCGGCGATCTCGAGGATGGAGGTGCCGTCGAAGCCTGCGCGCGAAAAGCTGCGGGTTGCGGCCTCCACGATCTCTGCGCGCCGCGCCACACCCTTCGGATACGTGCCCGTACTCAGTGTCACCACTCTCCTTCTGCAGGGTAAACATTAATCGGGATCATAAAACCAACACTAGTGTAGGTTTTGTGCTAGCGTGGCGTTCTCGCCGATGACCCGTCCGGCGCCCGCAGTTCACTTTGACGAAGGAGTCTCCGTGTCCACCGAATCCGCTGCGCCTCCGGCCCCCTCGGCCCCCGAGGCCCACTCCACCTCAGGGCCCCGTGGCCCACGGGAACCCCGCGGCTATGCCATCACCTTCTCCCTGGCGTACACCGGCCTTTTCTTCGCGATACTCACGCCGATCCTGGGCGGCCTCTCGGTGAAGCTGCAGTCGCTGGTCGGCCTCGAGGACGCTCCTCTCCAGCTCGGCCTCGTCACGGGAATCGGCGCTCTGTTCGCGCTTGTGGCGCAGCCGATCGCCGGGCGACTCTCCGATGCGACGATCTCGCGCTGGGGCATGCGCCGACCGTGGATCGTGATCGGCGTGGTCGGTACCTTCCTGAGCCTCGTCGGCGTCGGACTCGCTCCGAATGTCGTGGTGCTCACGGTCGCCTGGTGCGCCGCTCAGACCTTCACCAACTTCGCTCAGGCCGCCGAGGCGGCGTCGCTCGCCGATCAGGTTCCCGTGCGACGACGCGGATACGTCTCGGGACTCGCTGGAGCAGCGGTTCCGATCGCGATCCTCGCCGGAGCGACCAGCCTGAACTTCCTCCCAAACGACTTCTGGCGAGCCGCGGCCCCGGGAGCGGTGGGGCTCATCTTCGGGCTGTTGTTCGCACTCACCCTCAAGGACAAGGTGCGCTCCAAGCGCCCCAACGCACCGATGACGTTCTTCAACTTCATCAGCACGTTCCTCTTCAACCCTCGACGCATGCCGGATCTGGGATGGGCGTGGTTGACCAAGGCGATGATCATGCTCGGGTACGGGGCGGTCGGCACCTACCTGACTCTCTTCCTCGCGACCAGCTACGACATGGACATCCCTGAGCAGCTGCAGTTCAACCTCTCAGCCACCTTCGTCTCGGTCGCGTTCATGATCGCGGTGAGCATCATCGGCGGGAAGCTGTCGGATGTCGCGGGACGGCGTCGCGTGTTCGTCTCGATCGGCGGCGTCCTCGCAGGCGCCGGCATCCTGCTTCTCGCCGTCTCTCCGAATTTCGGTACAGGCGGTCTCACGGTGATCCTTGTCGCCGAAGCCCTTATCGGCGCCGGCATGGGTCTGTTCTTCGCGGTGGATGCCGCCCTGTGCATCGACGTGCTTCCGGACGATGGGAACACCGCGAAGTACCTCGGCATCCTGAACATCGCCAACACGTTGCCCGCGATGGTCGCACCGCTCATCGCCGGCGTCATCTTCATCCCCCTGGGACAGACGCTGTTCGGCGCCGGCTACACACTGTGGTTCGTCGTCGCGGGGCTTGTCGCCATCGCCGGCGGCGTACTGGTCTTCCGAGTCAGAGGAGTTCGTTGATGCCCACCCTTCGCCATCCTTACCAGGATCCGACCCTCAGCCCCGAGCAACGCGCAAGGGATCTGGTCTCGCGGATGACCCTCGAGGACAAGGCCGGAGCCATGTTCCGAGCGATCGTCGCGGTCGGTCCCGTGGGCCGTCCCTCGTCGGCATTCAGTTTCCCCTCGCTGACCTCGCTCGTCATCAATCACCGCATCACCGATCTCTATGTCGTCGGCGACGCAGACGATGCCGCGGGATTCGTGAAATGGGTCAACGAGGCTCAGGAGCTCGCGTTGGGATCGACCCTGCCGATTCCGATCACATTCTCCAGCGATCCCCGACACGGGTTCATCGAGAATCCCGGCACCGCTGCGCTCTCGAGCATGTTCTCCCAGTGGCCCGAGAGCTTGGGTCTCGCGGCATTGCGTTCACCGGAACTCGTCGAACGCTTCGCCGACATCGTTCGACAGGAGTATGTGGCGGTGGGACTCCGCGGCGCACTGCACCCACAGATCGACGTCGCCACCGAGCCGCGGTGGGCTCGCGCGGGAGCCACGTTCGGTGAAGATGCCGAGCTCACGTCGGCACTCGGCGCCGCGTACATCCGCGGGCTCCGGGGAGGCGAGCTCGGGTCGCACTCCGTCGCTGCCATGGCCAAGCACTTCCCCGGTGGCGGCCCTCAGAAAGACGGCGAGGATCCACACTTCGTCTACGGCAAGGAACAGGTGTATCCGGGTGGTCGGTTCGAGTACCATCTGAAGCCGTTCCGAGCAGCGATCGATGAAGGCGTCGCGGAGATCATGCCTTACTACGGCATGCCGGTAGGCACGAAGTTCGACGAAGTGGGGTTCGCGTTCGAGAAGGCGATCGTCACGGGTCTCCTCCGACAGGAACTCGGCTTCACCGGGACTGTGTGCACAGACTTCGGGCTGCTCACCGATGTCGAGATCCTCGGCAGCGACATGCCCGCTCGGGCGTGGGGGCTCGAAAGCACCACCCGCCAGGAACGGATCGCCCGCCTGATCGATGCCGGCGTCGACCAGTTCGGTGGAGAGATGTGCACGGAAGAATTGGTCGCGGCCGTGCGCAAGGGGCTGGTCTCCGAAACTCGTGTGGACGAATCCGTTGTGCGCCTCATGACTCTCAAGCTGCGTCTGGGGCTCTTCGAATCCCCCTACGCCGACCCGAAGCAAGCGATTCAGATCGCCGGCTCCGCAGACTTCCGGCAGGAGGGCGAGAAGGCTCAACGCGAAGCCATGACAGTTCTCACCAATCGACGCGATCCCGGCGGCACACCCACCTTGCCCGTCACCGAAGGACGGCGCCGCGTCTACGCGGAGAACCTCACTGTTCCGCCGGGACTCGATTGGGACATCGTCGATGATCCTGCTGCCGCCGATCTGTGCATCCTCCGCCTGAGCTCACCGTTCGAATCGCGAGGGGTGGGATTCGAGGCTTTCTTCCACGCGGGCTCTCTCGAGTTCCCCACGGCGGAGATGGACAGGCTCGTCGCTGTGTGCGAGGCAGCACCGACCATCGTCGCGATCACCCTCGATCGCGCGACCGTGCTCGGACCGCTGGCGGATCACGCAGCTGCCATCGTCGTCAACTACGGGGCGTCGGATGCGGCCGTGATCGATGTTCTGACGGGAGTAGTCACCCCGAAGGGGCGCCTGCCGTTCGATCTCCCTTCCTCCATGGAAGCGGTCGAGCAGAGCCGGGAGGATGTGCCCTTCGATACCGAGGAGCCGCTCTTCCGGTGCGGGCATGGTCTTGACTACGCCGAATCCGCCACCCACGTCGCCGACGGTAAAGTTCACGAGGAAGCCGCGTCGACCCGGCACTGATCCCGAGGAGGCCACGGATGCGATTCGCCGATGACGGAACACATCAGCCAGGGTCCCCCAATGTCGTCGAGGTCCGCGGGGCACGCGTCCACAACCTCAAGAACATCGACGTCGATGTCCCGTTGCGCGGCCTGGTGGCGATCGCCGGGGTATCCGGTTCCGGCAAATCGTCGCTCGCGATGGGAGTGCTCTACGCGGAGGGCTCCCGGCGCTACATCGAAGCGCTCTCCACCTACACGCGGCGACGGATGTCGCAGGCGACGCGGGCGGATGTCGACTCCGTGCGCCACGTCCCGGCCGCTCTGGCACTCCGACAGCGTCCGGGAGTTCCGGGTGTGCGGTCGACCTTCGGCACGTCGACTGAACTGCTGAACGTCATCCGGGTGCTGTTCTCCCGGCTCGGCTCGCATGTGTGCCCGAAGGGGCACCGACTCGAGCCGACGATCGACGTCGCCGCCAACCTCGACCTGGTGTGCCCCGAATGCGGGGCGGTTTTCACCCCGCCCGGTGCAGAGACGCTCGCGTTCAACTCCGAAGGTGCGTGTCCGATGTGCACCGGGACGGGCATCGTCCGGGCCGTCGACGATCGCTCCCTCGTACCCGACCCGTCGTTGACCATCGCCGCGGGCGCCGTGGCCCCGTGGGGAATGTTCGGCCTCACCGTGATGCCGCAGGTCGTCGCCGAGTTCGGCGTGCGCACCGATGTTCCCTATGCAGAGCTCTCCGACGCTGAGCGGGAGATCGTTCTGCACGGTCCGGAAGAAAAGAAGCACATCGCCGTGCGCTCCAAGAACGGCAAGCTCTTCGAGCTGGACTTCACCTACCGCAACGCGCGACTCGCGGTTCAGGAGGCGCTCAACAATGCGGAGAGCGAGAAGGGGCTGGCCCGAGTCAACAGGTTCATCACGTCGCAGACGTGCACGGCCTGCCAGGGCACGCGCCTGAGCGACGCGGCGAGACTCCCCCGCGTCGCCGGCAGGAATCTGGCCGAGGTGACCGCGATGTCTCTCGACGACGTCACGCCGTGGCTGCAGAGCATCCCCGCGACTCTCCCGCAGGAGATGCAGACGATGACCATGTCGATCATCGGCCAGTTCGCGCAGATGGCGACGCGACTGATCGAACTCGGTCTGGGTTACCTGAGCCTCAATCGCTCCAGCTCGAGCCTCTCGACAGGGGAACGGCAGCGAGTGCAACTGGCCAGAGCCGTGCGCAATGAGACCACGGGGGTCCTCTACGTCCTCGACGAGCCGTCCGTGGGACTCCATCCGGCGAACGTCGACGGCCTGATCGGAGTGATGCGCGATCTGCTGTCGAACGGCAACTCGGTGGTACTCGTCGACCACGACGTGCAGGTGCTCCGCGAGGCGGATTGGATGATCGAGATCGGCCCGGGGTCAGGGGCTGCCGGCGGCACTATCCTCGCCGCCGGCACTGTGGCAGACCTCGGCACACTGCCCGAATCGCTGATCGGCGGATTCCTCGCCGATCGTGAGCCGCTGCTGGTGCGCGACCGCGCCGAAGAGGGAGATGTCTTCGCTCATGGCCGCATGGAACTGCGCACGCGGGCTTTGCACACCGTGCACCCCCTCGACAGCGCGATACCTCGCGGTCGCCTGACCGCAGTGACGGGGATGTCAGGCTCGGGGAAGACCACCCTGGTTTTGGAGAGCCTGGTCCCGGCGCTGCAATCGCTCATCGGCGATACGAGCCGCCCTGCACATGTCCTCGATCTCACCGCGCCTGGCATCGCGCACGTACACATCGTGGATGCCGCGCCGATCGGCACGAACGTGCGCTCCACCATCGCCACGTACAGCGGAGCCCTGGACGATCTCCGCAAGGCCTATGCGGCGTCACCCGATGCTCGGGCGCACGGACTCAAGGCCGCCGACTTCTCCTACAACACCGGGTCTCTGCGCTGTCCACGTTGCGAGGGCACCGGCCAAGTCGTCCTGGATGTGCAGTTCCTTCCTGATGTCGACATCTCGTGCCCCGACTGCGCCGGTAGCAGGTACGGCGCTGAGGGCCACGCGATCCGGCGAGCCGGATCCGATGCTCCGCCGATCTCGCTTCCCGCACTTCTCGGGCTCACCGTCGCACAGGCATTGCCGCACGTGACGGACCTTGCGAAGGTGCGGAAGAAGCTGCAGACGTTGATGGATCTCGGGCTCGGATATCTCACGCTCGGCGAAGACACCCCCGCGCTGTCCGGTGGAGAGGCGCAGCGGCTGAAACTCTCCACAGAACTCGGGCGCGATCAGTCCGATTCGCTCTTCGTTCTGGATGAACCCAGTGTCGGTCTTCATCCGTCGGACACGCGCGTGCTCCTGCGGGTGCTCGATCGACTGCTCGAACGCGGAGCAACGGTGATCGTGATCGAGCACGACCTCGACGTGATTGCGAACGCCGATTACGTCATCGACATGGGGCCTGGCGGCGGAGTCGCCGGGGGACGAATCGTTGCGACTGGCACTCCCGAGCAGATCGCCGCTGCGACGGAAAGCGCGACCGGTCGCTATCTCGCGGCCGCGTTCACGCGTCATCCCACCGGCAGCTCAGAAGCGTAGAGGCCATTGCTGCACCGAACGCAACGAGTACATCTCATGCACTGAAGGCCGTATCCTGAGCCCATGAGATTCGATCATTGCGCACTGCAGGAGTGCGGCGTCGCGCGGTTCCTCAGCCTGCTCGACGGCCCCTGGGCGACGCTCATCGTGCGCGAGCTTCTGAAGAAGCCGCACCGGTTCAACGAGCTCCTCTCGGCACTGCCGGGAATCAGTGCCCACACGCTCTCGAGCCGGCTGCGCAAGTTCGAAGCGCACGAGCTGGTGACCCGCACCGCCTACGCCGAGATCCCTCCTCGCGTCGTCTACGAGCTGACGCCGGTGGGGATGCAGCTGCGCCCGGTGCTCGACGCGATGAATGCCTGGGCAATGACCGTCCCGCCCCACCTCTTCGGCCTCGATGAGGAACCGACGCCTACGCTCACCGCTGACTGACCGGGGCCCGGTGGCGGCGAACGGCATCGTAGTTGCCGCACTTCGCCGAACAGTAACAGCGCCGTCCATTACGACTGGTGTCCACGTACACAACAGGGCAGCGATCCCGTAGGCAGACGCCCAGACGAGACCCCTCCGACTCGACGACGAAGAGCGCGAGCCCACCGGCGGTGACAGCACGCACACGTGCGACGACATCCTGAGCATCAGGGGCGAAGTGCAGGTGCGGACGGAGCCCGTCGTGCGTCGTGAGATACGGACTCGTTGCGCCGGCCAGGAGGAGGCGATTGATGGTGTCGCAACGCTCGTCTGCTGTCGCAGCGAGGAACACCGGGACGATCTGATCCGCCCATTCCCGTAGCTGCTCGCCGTCATGCTTGTCCAGCTCTGCACGCCGGATCTCATGGTCCGCAAGAACGGTGGCCGCAGCGCCGACGTCCCAGCCCCGCCGTGCGAGGGTCACGAGATCCGCGGCGAGCAGCGGGCCGGTCATATTGTCATGGTTGAACTGCATTGACCCATTGCATCACAGTGAGGAGATGAACGTCATCACCACGGGGATCGCCCCGATCATCCTGCTCCTCGGGGGCGGTCTGATCCTTCGGTGGCGCGTGCTGACAGACGCCGGGTTCTGGACGGGACTGTCGTGGATGAGCTACTGGGTCTTCACTCCCGCGCTCTTTCTCACCTCCATCAGCGGCGCAGATCTCGCGGCCGTGCCCGCGGGGCCGCTTGCGCTCAGCGTCGGCATTCCCACGCTGCTGGTAGCCGCACTGTCGGTCGGTGTGGCGCTCCTCACCCGAGCGAATGGCCCCCAGCTCACCTCCCTGATGCAGGGCTCCATCCGCATCAACACCTACGTCGGGCTGGTCTTCGCATCAGCGCTGCATGGGCAAGAAGGAGTGGCGACGTTCGCACTCGCCAGCGCCATCGTCGTACCGCTGGTGAACGTGATCTGCGTCACGACGCTCTCGCTCTTCGGCAAAAGGGACACAGGACGGCGGCGCCTCGCGCTGTGGAGAGATCTCGCATCGAATCCCCTCATCCTCTCCTGCCTGGCCGGAGTCGCGCTCAATCTGGGCGACATCGAGATGCCTGCGGTCCTGCAGACGACGATCGAGATGATCGCGGCCCCCGCCCTCGTCGTCGGCACCATGGTCGCCGGCGCCGCACTGCGATTCACGTTCCGCCCGCGAGACCTGGTCGATGTCGGTACCGCTGTTCTCCTCAAACTACTCGCGCTGCCGCTCGCGGCGATGTCCATCGCGCTGGCGTTCGGAATCACCGGCGCGACCCTCACGAGCATCATTCTCATCACGGCGGTCCCGACTGCGCCCAGCGCCACCGTCCTTGCATCGCGGATGGGGGGCGACACTCGGCTCGTGGCGGCCATCACCGGCATTCAGACCGTGCTCGCCGTCGCCACGATCCCCATGCTGCTCATTCTTGCTGGCACCCTGTCCGCGTGAGGAGATCACGCGGACAGGGTCGTTCGTGCGGGCGGGCGGGTCAGCGCACCCCGTACCCCAATCCGTGTCCGAAGCGCAGCAGCGGGTCAGCAGTGTCGAACGGAACATCTGAGCGCGATGCTTCGACCGCCGCCATGCTGGACGGCAGATCGAAGGGGAGGCGACCCCTCGGCGCATCGTGACCGAACAGCACGTCGAGCACCGCGCGCGGGTGGGCACCGTAGTTGGCGACGACCGCATGCGCCGATTCCAGGATCGGGGTGAGGATCGCCGGACGATCGAGGAAGACATCGACGACCGTGGTTGTCGACGCGCTCAGCTGAGCGATGTGCGACACGGTCTCGTCATCCATCGCGAGCGAGCCCGCATGGAAGTAGTTCTCGAAGGCCGTGGAGCGCTTCTCATACGGTGCATGGATGCGCACGATGGCGAGGTCCGCCTCGAGCGGATCGGTGACGACAGTGCCGTACTCCGCAGCGACATCCTCGGGGATGCCCTCGACGTACAGGCGCCGTCCCTCCGCGGCGGGCAAAGCGGAGCGCCCACCCTCGGAACGGTTCGTGAGCAGCGTCAACGACGCACGCTGAGCCGCGAGGCCCGCGGCGATGAACGCGGGCGCACCGACCACACGAGACGCCTCCACCGGATCGACGTACGGGTCGTCGAAGAGACCGAGCACGAATTTCTCGGCGAGGAGCCTGCGCGCCGAGACATCGAGCCGAGATTCCGAGATTTCACCCGCCTCAACCAACTCGACGAGCATCTCGGGACATGCTTCTCCGCCGAACTGATCCACGCCCGCATCGACGGCCTTGCGCATCCGCTGCCGCGGGGTGAGGTCTTCCACACCCCAGGCCCGCGCGGGGAATGGTTCTCCCTCGACCGTCGCGTCGTTGATCAGACCCCAATCTGTGCAGACGATTCCGTCGAAGCCCAGCTGTTCGCGAAGAAGTTCCGTGATGATCGAGCGGTTGAACCCGAAGCCCACTTCTTCGTACTCCGTGCCGACCGGCATGCCGTAGTACGGCATCATCTGCGACGCACCTGCGGCGATCGCCGCACGGAACGGCTCCAAGTGCAGATCGAACCGACCGCCGGGATACACCTGCTCGCGTCCGTAGGCGAAGTGCGGGTCCTCGCCATCCTTCTGCGGCCCGCCGCCCGGGAAGTGCTTGGCCATCGTCGCGACCGAGTCCCGTCCGAGCGCCTCGCCCTGGAAGCCCTGGATGTACGCGACACCGAGCCGACTCGTCAGTTCGACGTCTTCACCGAAAGTATCGAGCTGGCGCGCCCAGCGCGGCTCGGTGGCGAGATCGATCTGCGGGTGCAGAGCAACACGGATGCCGACGGCGAGATACTCCTGGCGAGCGATGTCAGCGAACTGCCGAACGACGCCCTCGTCTCGGATCGCGGCGAGCCCCAGGGCTTCCGGCCACACGGAGAACGCCCCGGCGAGAAGTCCGGCGAGCGGATTGTCGCTGTAGGAATTCCGAGGGTCGGTCGACACCGTCACCGGAATCCCGAGCCGCGTGGTGAGCGCTAGGTCTTGTATGTGATTGTTCCAGCGCGCCATCGCCTCCGGCGACCCTCCGGTGAGGAGGTTGAAGTGACTCATGTGCCGATGTGACACATACTCCGCGTTCGATGGGAGGTCGAACTCTTCATCACCATCGGAGAGTGCACCGTCCTCCCCCATCGAGATCATGGCGTGGAAGAACAGGCCGGCCTTCTCCTCCAGCGTCATCTGGGCGAGGAGGATCTCCACCCGCTCCTCGACCGGAAGACTGCTGTCGCGGAAGCGTACGTCGATGCTCTGATTGTCGGAATCCATGAGTGCGCCTTACTTCGTGCCCTTGACTCGGAAGATGAGAACTGCGCCCGCCAATGCGGCAGCCGCGCCGACCAGGTAGAACAACGAGTAGCCGCCGATCGCGGTCGCCGCGCCCAGCGCGATGACTCCAGGTGCGATGGCCGGAGCGATGGACTGCGGCAGCGCATTGGCGATGTTGATGACGCCGAGGTCCTTGGCCGTGTCTTCGACATCGGGGAGCACCTGCGTCGCCAGGGCGAGCGAGACCGAGAGGAAGGACCCGATGCCGAGTCCGATCAGTCCCTGACCGACGATCACCATCTCGACGGTCGGCGCGAAGGCGAGAACGACGAGCCCGGCCACCATGATGATGCCGGCGGCGAGGACGAACGGCTTCCGGCGCCCGAGCTTGTCGGAGAGGTAACCCGCGAGCGGCCCGGAGATCGCCTGCGCGCCGACTGCCGCGAGGTTGCAGATCAGGACGGCCGTGATGGCCTCTGCTTCCGTCAGGAGGAACTTGTCGGTCAGATAGAGCGGCAGATACGTGGCGATACCGGCGTAACCGAACATCACCAGGAATGTCGTGATCCAGGTCCAACCGAAGTCGGGGTTCTTGCGAGGGTTGAAGACGAAGGATCCGGCGAAGTCCTTCCAGCCGTAGCTCGTCGACGGCGGGGTGAGACGCACCCCATCCTTCAGCAGCATCGCGAACAGCACCGTCAACACCAGACCGATGAGCGCGGGTACCGCGAATCGCGAGAGATCCGAGTCGAGGAAGTTGACCGCGAACGTTCCGCCCAGGATGCCGAGCGACGTGGTGATCCCGATGATTCCTGACGCGAGGCCGCGCTTCCATACCGGCATGCGATCCGCGATGGTGGCGTTCAACGCTGCCAGCGTGCCATTGAGGGCAGCCTGCGCGACGCACCATCCCACGAGGACCATCCAGACCTCGCTCGCCAGACCGATCGTCACGAGAGCCGCGAATCCGACCACGGCACCGAGGATCAGCCAGGGCCGCCGCATGCCGAAGCGCGACATGGTGCGGTCCGACAGACGCCCGACGAGCGGATTGAAGATGATCGCGAAGAGTGTGCCGACGCCCATGACGAGGCTGAGCGCGGCGACCGACTCGCCGCGGTTCGCGGTGATGTGCTCGAGCTTGAAGGCCAGTGAGACGAACACGGGTGTGAGCAGCGCCAGGTACACGCCGAAGTTGGCGAGACCCAGCGTCGGCAAGTAGGCCGGAGACACGGGGCCGGCCGGTACGGTCCGGGTGAGAGGTGTGGTGGTGGAGGGTTCAGTCATCGTCGACTCCTTGGTCGCGCCCGAAGGGGGTGGGTTCGGGCCAGAGTAACGCAAACTCGAACAAAATGTAAGTCAATATCGATCTATTTGTAGCTGAAGCGTGCGTGCGATCATGAGACGGTGAGATCTTCCGAGCACGCTTCGTCCCGCACCGCATCGACCGCGCTGACGCGACGGCGGATTCTCGCCTCGGCCAGAGCACTGATCGGCTCGCGAGGCGCCGCACAGGTCTCACTCGAGGACGTCGCAGCCGAATCGGAGATCACGCGCCCCGGGCTCCTCGGCCACTTCCGCTCGATGAATGCACTGATGACAGCAGTGGAAGCCGAGTTCTGCGTCGAGACCGGGCTGCGGATGTCGGCTGGCATCCGTTCGTGGGCGAGTCTGCTGGAGATCCCCGACTATCGCTCGATCTCGGTGCAGTTCTTGAACCTCGCACTGATGAACGGTTCACCATCATCATCACCGTCCGCGGCCTGCCACCACCGGCAGCTCCTCGAGTCGACCGAGAGCCTCCTCATCCAGCATTCCCGCTCGACCTCGCTGACCCCTCAAGGGCTCGTCGCCGCGTGGGAGGGGCTGCTCGTACTGCAGGCGTACTTCCCGTCACTCGATCCCGCCCGAATCCTCCGGGCGCGCCTCGACCCGGCGCGCGCCCAGCCGTCAGCGCCCTCCTCCCGCACGGCCCCCGCACCTCCGGAATCGCTGATACCCGCCGAGTTCGGCTATGCGCGTGGTCGCTCCCGCCGGCGGCAGATCGTCGAAGACGCCACCATGCTCTTCGCCCGCAACGGATACCACGGAACCACCATCCGGCAGCTCGCATCCGAGGTGGGCATCTCCGCGTCCACACTGCTCCACCACTTCGGACACAAGGCGGGCCTTCTTGCAGAGGTGCTTCGCCACAGAGACGAGCAGCTCGTTCATAGGCGCGGTCAGCGGGACATGGATGCGCGCACGGAGCTCGCGGAGCTCGGCAATGAGGCGCGCCGGGATCTGAACGTGGAGCGAGGGCTCGTAGACATGTACGCCGTCCTCTCCACCGAGGCTATTCACCCCGACCATCCGGCGCACGCCTACTTCACCGATCGCTTCTCCCGCACGATCGACTACTTCGAGGGCCTCATCGCGAACAGCGACTCCGGGTCTTCGGATCCACGGCTCGATGCCGTGTGGCTCGTCGCACTGTGGGACGGACTGCAGTATCAACTGATCCTGAGTCCTGACGACATGGATCTCCCCGCACAGCTGGATCATCACATCCAGACATCCCTGGGAATCACCCCGGCCGCGAGGAGCGCAATCCCTGACGAAGCGCACGCGCCGGATGAGCGCACATCCTCCAAGGTGTAATACAGTAGCTACCAGGTTTGTAGAGTAAGCCGATTCGGACCTCATACCCCAGTCGTACGGAGGAACTATGGCCGGAGAGAGAACTCGAGAGCGAGGCGAGCTCGAGGGCGAGATCATGCGGCTGCTCTGGCAGCACGTGGATCCCATGAGCGCGCGCGACCTGCAGGAGCTTTTCACCGGACAAGTGCCCGCGTACACGACCCTTCTCACGGCGCTCACCCGCTTGGAGAAAAAGGGGCAGGTCGTCCGATCGGGAGACTCTCCCCGCAAGGTGCGCTTTCAGGCCGCACGCTCGGGAGAAGAGTTCACGAGCGATTCGATGCTCTCCGCCTTGGACCGCGCGGGAGACCGCCACGCGGCACTGCTCGCTTTCGCCGGAACGCTTGACGACGACGACGTCGCCCTGCTGAAATCCGCCTTCGGTCGGAAGTCCTCGAAGCGCTAGCAGATGCTCTTCTGGGTTGTGCTGGCCTGCGGCATCGCATCGATCATGGTCGCACTCCTCGCACCCCTTCTGCTCACCGTGGGACGCTGGCAACTTCTGCACCCGCGTACCGCCCTCTCAGTGTGGTTCGGGGCGTTCTTCATAGGCATCGCACTGGCCCTCGCCGGGCTGATCATCGGCGTTGCGGGCGCCGTCGCCGCCTCGCATACCCCGACCGGTTCAGAGACGCTGCTGATGACGATCCTCGGCTGGGCAGGCTTGGGAGCCTTCGGCGCGATCGCCGCTTTCGTCGCCGTGTCCGCCGAGCCGGTGCTCTCCTCCGAGACAGGCGCGCTGCATTCGCTGGCGCCGATCGCCATCAGCCGCGAACAGCGACGCGGGTTCACGCTGGTCCGGTTCGAATCGGATCAGCCGATCGCCTTCGCCGCACCGGGCAGACCGCCCGAGATCCTGCTTTCGACGGGCATGGAGTCGCTTCTCCCTTCCGCTCAGTTGCAAGCCGTCCTCGCTCATGAATACGCGCACCTGAGGCAACATCATGCGTGGGCCACCCGAATCGCTCGCATCAACGCTCTTTGTCTCCCCAGAACGCACTCCGCGCGCGCGCTGCGAAGAGCAACCACGCTTCTTGTCGAATTGGCGGCGGATGACCAGGCGGCACGTCTCGCCGGCCCCGCGCATCTGGCGAACGCGCTTTCGACGCTCGCGGCAGCATCGAACGACGCCGGCCTGGAGCTTCGCGCCGAGAGACTCGTGGACAAAAGGTGGCCCGGCGCCGTCAAGCGTCGCCGGCCCCCTGCGGCCTTCGCTCGCGATTCCTCGAGTTGACGTGGTGGCTCTCGGGACCGATCCGGCTCGCGCCACCTCCGCTACGGAGTTACTCAGGCCCGAGGCTTCCAGCCGCATACACGGAGCACCCATGACCACGCCGAGCGCACCCTGCGGCGGATCCGATAGATGAGAAATCTCGCCTCGCCCCACTCCTCAGCGAGAGTGGACGGGTGGTCATCCTGATCCCGCGGGGGCGCGGTGAGTCCGATGACAAGGATCAGCACCAGGAGCGCCACCAGATGAATGATGGCCGAGGTCATGCTCACTGCTCCGACTCCGCTCTCTGACTCACCTCTCCACTTCCGCCTCTCTGGGAACTGCGATACGGACCTCATCGAGATCCGAAGCAGGTAGTGTTAACGCTACATCCGGTAGTTATCTTCGCCTTCGCGGCGCGGTGCTAAAACTACACGATGTAGACTTGTTCCCAGCAAAGCGAGTGGAGTGAAAATGTCGCAGTTCACATTTGAGGTCACCGGAATGACGTGCGAGCACTGCGAGCATGCGGTGGGATCAGAGCTGTCCCGACTTCCCGGCGTCCAGAATGTCGTCGCTGATGCGGCAACGGGACGCGTGAGCGTCACCCACGATCTCCCGGTGGACCGGAGCTCTTGGGAAGCCGCGGTGGGTGAGGCCGGGTACGAAGTGGGTTCGTGGCCTGTAAGCCACGATGCGTGAAGAGCCTGCGCCGAACGTACCCCGCGATCCCGCCCTGCTACGCCCATCCCGTCATCTCCTGATCGCGGGCGGCCTGGCCACTGCCTTCTTCGGCGTCGGCCTGCCTGTTGGCATCACGGTCGCACTCGGAGACGCGCCATACAAGAAACTCTTCCAATCCTTTCCCGGCCTTGACGTCGGTATGACGACCACCGCTCTCCTGGTGGCGGCCGACACCGGGATTCTGCTCAGCATGGGCATCCTCACTCACCTGCTCTTCCTCCGCGCCACGCCTGCGAAGCGCGCGATGCGTCTTGAGCACGGCTTCGAGCTCCGCGTTCTCCGAGTCACCGCGTCGGTCTGGGCAGCGAGCGCCGCCGGGCTGGCCGTGTTCGAAGCATTCGACACCAGCGGCGTGCCCCTCTCCCGCATCCTCGAACCGGGAACGATCGCGTTCCTGTTCGAGGCGAGCTACCCGCCCGCCGCCTGGACGATCAGCTGTGCGGGAGCTCTTGTGGTGCTGTTCGCATCGTTCTTCGTCGACCGCTGGACAGGGATGCTGATCCCCTTGTGGGCATCGTTCCTCGCCACGCTGGCTCCCGTCGTGTCGGGCCAGATCCTCGTCGGCCCCGATCATGACTTCGGCGGCGATGCCGCCGTCTTCCAATCGCTCGCGATAAATCTGCTCTTCGGCGTCGTCGCGGTCTACTGGCTGCGGGTGTGCTCCGGTCGATTCATCGACCCGGAGTCCCTTCGGCGACTCTTCGTCCTGGCGGCGATCCTGCTACCGGTCATCGCCGCCTCGGACGTCGTCATCACCTTCTTCAAGCTCGCCGGAACGCCCCTTCTCGGGTCCTTGACCGGCTGGCTGATCGTGGGGCGATGGGCTGCCCTCCTCATCGTCGCGCTCCCCCTGATCACGCTTCGCTCGCTCTGGCGTCGCGCACGCGTTCGCGCGGCACACATCGTCTCCTGCCTCTCGGTCGCATCCTTCGGCGTCATCGCATGGATAGGCGCCACAGCCGCGATGACCCGGCAGCCCCCGCCGCAGTACTTCGTGCCCACGAGCATCTCGCAGACGTTCATGGGTTTCGAGGTCGCGGATCCACCGAGCATCGAGGTGCTGTTCGGCCATTGGCGACCGAACGTTCTGTTCCTGACGATCGCGACGGCAGCCGTCGTCGTCTACCTCCTGGCAGTGCGCGCGCTCCACCGGCGCGGCGACCAGTGGCCCCCCGGCAGAACCGTCGCCTGGCTGCTGGGCTGGGCGATCATCATCTTCGCCACCAGCTCAGGGTTCGGCAAGTACTCCGCACCGGACTTCGGTATCCACATGATCGTCCATATGAGCCTCAACATGCTGGCCCCCGGCATGCTCGTGCTGGGCGGGATCGTCACGCTGCTGCTGCGCGCCACGCGCTCGGTGCCCGGATCAGCCGTGGGGCCGCACGACTGGATCACCTGGGTGCTGCACTGGCGGGTCCTCCAATTCCTCTACAACCCCCTGATCGTGTTCGTGGTGTTCATCGGCTCCTACTACGGGCTGTACCTCACGGGGATCTTCGGCGAGTACATGCGCTTCCACTGGGCGCATCAGTTGATGAATCTCCACTTTCTGATCGTCGGCTACCTGTACTACAGCCTCATCATCGGCGTCGATCGCCCGCCCCGCCCACTCCCCCATGTGGGAAAGCTGGGGTACGCGCTGGCCGCCATGCCCTTCCACGCGTTCTTCGGCATCATCCTGATGACGAGCACGACCCTGATCGCCGAGAATTTCTACCTCTACCTCAAGCTCCCGTGGGCCGACCTTCCCGCACAGCAGTATCTCGCGGGCGGCGTCGCCTGGGCGGGAGGAGAGATCCCGCTCCTTATCGTCATCATCGTGCTTCTGATCCAATGGGGTCGCCAGGACTCGAAGGAAGCACGGCGCAAGGACCGGCACCTCGACACGGGGAGGGATGTGGAGTTCGACGCCTACAACGAGATGCTGCGCCAGCTCTCCGCCCGCTCCGCAGCGAGCGATGAACTACGCCCGGGCCCGGAGCCCGAGAAGGAGCCACAGCGATGAACACTCAGACCGTGCAGCTGCTCGAAACCCCCCTCGAGCTCGACGTCTCCGGCATGACCTGCGCGGCGTGCGCTGGCCGTGTCGAACGCGCTCTGAACAAGCTCGACGGCGTCACCGCAACCGTCAACTACGCGACGGAGCGGGCAGTGTTGACCGGCATCTCGACCGAGGAGTCGGCACGCGCGATCGCGCAGATCGAGAGCGCGGGCTATGGCGCCCATCTGCGAGACGGGTCGGATGATGCCTGGTCGCAGCGTGCCACCGAGTTCCGAATCTCCTCGCTCCGGCGACGGCTGGCAGTGGCCGCCCTCCTGACCGTCCCGCTGATGGACATCACCCTGGTCCTGGCCCTCGTGCCCGGATGGCGATTCCCCGGCTGGGAGTGGGTCTGCGTCCTGCTCGCACTGCCGATCGTGACGTGGGCCGCGTGGCCGTTCCACCGCGCCACCTTCCGCAACCTGCGTCACGGCATGGTGAGCATGGACACGCTGGTGTCCCTCGGCATCGCGGCGTCGTTCGGCTGGGCGGTGGCGACGCTGCTGTTCGGCGTGGGTGCCGGGTCGGAGGGCTATTGGCTCGGCTTCGGCTCGACCCCCGAGGGCGCCGACTCGATCTACCTCGATGTGGCCGCGGGCATGACCACCTTCCAGCTCGCAGGCAGATACTTCGAGACACGCTCCCGCCGGAAGGCCGGAGACGTGCTCGGCGCACTGAGCGCACTCGCTGCCACGCATGTGCGAGTGCTGCGCGACGGGGTCGAGACGGTGGAGCCGGCCGGCCAGCTGCGCTCCGGTGACGTGTTCGTGCTCCTGCCTGGCGAGACCGTCCCCGCTGATGGTGTCGTCCTGAGCGGTAGCGCAGCCGTCGACGCGAGCATGATGACGGGCGAGCCGATGCCGATCTCGGTCACCAGCGGAGACACCATCACCGGCGGCACCATCAGCACCGACGGCCGGCTCGAGGTGCAGGCGACCTCAGTCGGCGCGCACACCCAGCTCGCCCAGATGGCTGCGCTCACCGAGCAGGCGCAGGCCCGCAAGGCCGATGTGCAGAAGCTGGTCGACCGCGTGGTGACCTGGTTCGTTCCCGTAGTGATCGGACTCGCCATCGTCGTCGGGATCGCGTGGGCACTGAGCGGCGCCCCCGACGACAAGGCAATCGGCGTCGGGATCAGCGTGCTGATCATCGCCTGCCCCTGTGCGCTCGGACTCGCTACCCCCACCGCGCTGATGGTCGGCATCGGGCGCGCTGCGACGCTCGGCATCCTGATCAAGGGGCACGACGCTCTGGAGGCATCAGGCACGGTCACGACCGTGGTTCTCGACAAGACGGGCACACTCACCACCGGCACGATGACGGTGCAGGACACGGCGGTGTTCGACGTGGAGCCGCACGAGATGTGGATGCTCGCCGCCTCCGCCGAACGCGGCTCGGAGCACGCGATCGCACGCGCCATCGAGCGTGCGGCCGCACCGTTCTCGACCGATCTGCGCCCGCTCAGCGAATTCACGGCGAAGCCAGGACTCGGCGCTGTCGCCACGATCGACGGCACCCGTGTCGTCATCGGCAACGTCTCACTGATCGAAAGCGAGGCGGTGCGCTTCCCGGCCGAGGCCCGCGCGGCCGTCGAACGTTTCGAGAACGATGGCCACACGACCGTGCTCGTCGCCGCTGACGATGTCGTGATCGGCGTGCTCGCGCTGTCGGATTCCCTCAACCCTCGCGCGGCTGACGCTGTCAAGGCTCTCCGCGAGCAGGGGCTGGAGATCCTGCTGCTCACCGGCGACTCTCCGGCGGCTGCGGCGCGCATCGCTGCCGAGCTCGGCGTTGATGGGGTCCACGCCGGGGTGCTTCCGGCGCAGAAGGCGGACGTGATCTCGACACTGCAGGCTCAGGGCAAGCGCGTCGCGATGGTCGGCGACGGCGTCAATGACGCGGTCGCTCTGGCCACCGCCGACCTCGGCCTCGCGATCGTCACCGGCACGGACATCGCCCTCAAAGCGGCCGACATCATCCTGGTCCGGGATGACCTGCTCGTCATTCCCGACGCGATCGCGATCTCGCGCAAAACGCTGCGGACGATCAAGATGAACCTCGTCTGGGCGTTCGGTTACAACGTCGCGGCGATTCCTATCGCCGCCGCGGGCCTGCTCAACCCTCTGATCGCCGCCGCCGCGATGTCGCTGTCCTCGGTGTTCGTCGTCTACAACAGCCTCCGTATCCAGAAGGTGCGCGGCTCGCGCTGACTCCCCTGACTAACGCAGGTCGTACGCCTCTCGCGCCACGAGCACCTCTTCGATGTGACTCTCCGCCCACAATCCCAGCGCGGTCAACGGCTCGCGCAGCGTGAGCCCGAGCGGAGTCAGCGCGTACTCGACACGGGGCGGCATCTCGTCGTAGGCCGTGCGCGTCAGAAGACCATCGCGCTCCAGATCGCGAAGCGTCTCCGCGAGCACCTTCGCGCTGATGCCGCCGACGCGATCTCGGATCGTTCCGAACCGCGCCGGCCCGTCACTCAGAGCGATCACGATCATGGCTGTCCACTTGTTGGCCACCCGTGCCAACGATGTGCGCGATGGACACGTCGCCAGCATCACGTTCCAGACAGGATCAGCCATTTCGGAAACCCACTCCCTTAGTTACGTTGAGGTAACAGGTTACCATATGTAACCATGGTGACGTACCACTCATCCAAGGAGAGAATCATGACTGACACCACCCCCGCCGGCATCGCCACCACGTACTTCGACGCGCTCGCCAAGGGTGACATTCCCACCGTGATGGCGCAGTTCAGCCCCGACGTCGTCTGGTACCAGCCCGGCGGCCACCGGTTCTCCGGCCAGCACACGGGCATCGATGGCGTCGGCGCCCTCCTCGGCGGCATGATGGAGGCGAGCGAAGGAAGCTTCGCCCTCGTCGTCACCGGTCCGGCGATGGTCAACGGCGAGATGGTCGCGCTTCCCGTGCGATTCTCGGGCACCCGCACGGGCACCTCGATGGACATGGCCGGCGTCGACCTGCTCACGGTTCGCGACGGCAAGATCGTCGCAGTCCACCTGTTCTCCGAAGACGGCACCAGCGAAGACGCCTTCTGGGGCCAAAGCTGATCGACAGTCACGCGTGCGGGTGAGGCCGGACTCCCGCCTCACCCGCACGCGTGACTTCGCCGCGCAGTCAGCCGTTCATCAGCACCAGCATCCACCCCATGCCCGCCGCCATCGCGATGTGACAGACAGAGTGAATGCGATGATGCGACGACCGAAACAGGCGCCAGATCCACCACACCGTGGCGGCGACGCACAAGGCGATGAACATCCCATTGACAGCGTCCGCCCACACAGGCGTCGACTCAAGGGCGAATCCGCCACCGCCGTGGTGCTCCGCATGAGCCCCACCGGCATCGTCAGACATGTCCATCCCGGCCATGAGCAGGGGCATCGCGGCGAGCATCCAGATCATCGCAGCGTCGAGCACGATGTGGCCGACGAGGTCGACCGCCTTCGCTCCGTTCGCCCCACGGAAAGAGGGCACCAGGGCCAACGCCAGGATGGCGAAGATGGCCACCTGCGCCCAGGTTACTGCATCCCATACTGTCCACCAGGTCATGACGATCATCGCGACGCTCATGATGCCGTGCGTGATGTCGATCAGGTCCGTGTCCGTCAGTGCGGAACCCTCCGACCGCGTGCGCGAGCGTGCGGCGAGTCCCCAGAAACAGATGATGGCGGTCATCACGAAGAGCAGAGTGAGGAGGATGTTCCAGGGTGCGGCGATCACGGCTTCAGTTTAGTACTACATTATGTAGATATCTGATTCCGCCCAGTGAAAGGCCCGACGATGACCACGATCGACTTCGAGTCGACCGGTGCACCAGAGAAGACAGGGCGTGCTCGCCCCAGAAGGATCAACTGGTTCGGCGCATTCTGGCGCTGGCACTTCTACGGAGCACTCCTGGTCATCCCCGTCCTCTTCGTGCTCGCCGTGACGGGCATGACGTACCTGTTCCGCGCGCAGATCGACGCGACGATGCACCCGGGCGTCATCACGGTCGCCGTTCCGGACGGCGCGGAACGACTGCCTCTGTCCGCCCAGCAGGAGGCGGTTGCGCAGGAGTTCCCCGACCGATCGGTCGTCTCACTGTTCGACAGTCTCGGTGACCGCTCGACGGTCTTCGTCACCGAGCTCCCCGACGGTACCACCCAGAATGTCTACGTCGACCCGTACCGGGCCGTGGTCACCGGGTCGCTGACTGACGATCAACTCATCTCGGACGTCTTCATCCGAATCCACGGGAATCTCCTTGCAGGAGACTTCGGCGATCGGCTGATGGAGCTCGGTGCCAGCTGGGCCATCGTGCTGACGATCACCGGATTCCTGATCTTCTTCCTGGGGCGCAAGCCGCGAAAGCTGGCCGCGCAGAAGAAGCTGAAGGGTGCGAGGCTGCGCAGTGCGCATGCGCTCGTCGGCCTTCCGGTCGGCCTCGGAATCCTGATGCTCGTCATCTCCGGACTCCCCTGGACCGGCCTGTGGGGCAGCGTGTCCGAAAAGGTCGCAGCAACCGGCGGGTCCTCGCTGTGGGGCGCCGACCCCGGGGCTGAGTCGACGATGAAGGACCTGATCGAACAGACCGACGGATCCAACGCCCCCGCCGGCTGGGCGGTGGGCATGGGGCCGACCGGGCAAAGCGACGGAGAGGGTGCAGGCGTCTCGATCGACGCCGCCATCGCTGCCGCCGAGGCCGAGGGCGCGCCGAGCCCCTACTACGTGATCTACCCCGTGGACGAGACTGGGGTGTTCAGCGTGATGAGCAGCCAGTGGTACCAGCAGGGCAACCCCGCGGAGTCCGATGTCACCCTCGAGCAGACGGTGCACGTCGATCAGTACTCCGGCGAGGTCGTCGCGCAATACGGCTACGACGACTACAGCCCGCTCGCCCAGGTCGTCTCGCACGGAATCGCGATCCACGAAGGGCGGCATTTCGGCCCCATCAACACGATCCTGACGACGCTCTTCTGCCTTGCCGTGATCTTCATGTGCATCTCCGCACCCATCATGTGGTGGCGTCGCCGCGGCACCGCGAGCGGCATGGCAGCGCCGCGCGCGCGTCTGCCCCTGTTCGGGAACATCGCACTGCTCGTCAGCGTGGTCGCCCTGGGGGTCTTCCTGCCCATGTTCGGGCTGTCCGTGCTGGTGATCCTGGCCGTAGATCAGCTGCTGATCCGGCGTATCCCCGCCTGGCGGAAGTTCTTCAACGCCGTGTGAACGGGGATGGTCTCGGTTGCCACAGCGACCGAGACCATCCGTGCAGTCACAGCGATCAGACGGCGAGGTCTCGCAACCAGGCCTCGACGGTCCGCGGAGTGATGCCGAGAAGCTTCTGCGCGGAGCGCTCTTCGTCGATCACCTCTCCGGGCTGGGTCCACCGGAAGTGGTACGAGTCGACCACGGGGCGCGCAGCATCCGCCCCGAACATCGGGATGATCAGTTCGCCGTAAGCCTCGGGCTCCTGTGCCTCGAACACGACGGGCTTGTCGAAGTACCGAGCAAAGCCCTCGGCGAGATCTGCTCCGAGCTGAGGAGGAAGCGCGCCGGCAGTGACAACACCCGTGACCGAGTCGTCCGTCAGCAGTGCGACGGCGATGTCGGCCATATCGAGGTGCGACACCCAAGAGACGGGGTAGTCATCGCGAATCGGGTAGTGCAGCGCTCCGTCTTCCCGAGCCGGGCCCAGCGTGACCGGCAGCAGGAGGTTCTCCAGGAAGATACGGGGAGCGATGACCGCGTACGAGACACCCGACTCCGCCAGGGCCGCCGCGAGCACGCCGTGCGCCGTCAGCGTTCCGTCGGGAAGCTCGGTGGGATAGCCGCTGGTCGAGAACACCACTCGACCAGGACGCGCCTGAGAGACAGCCTCACCGATCGCCTGGGCGTAAGCGAGTTGCTGGTCGGGGCTGGCGAGCGGCAGGTGCACGAAGACCGCGTCCGCACCGGTGTAGGCCTGCACCAGCGACTCCACAGAGGTGTTGTCAATGGAGATTGCAGGTGCGGTCGCCTTGGCACTGTCGCGCACTGCAGCCGTCGGGGTGTGTCCCGCCGCGAGCAGAGCAGCAAGAACAGGGGAACCTTGAGCGCCGGTGGCGCCGTGAACGATGATTGTCATGATCCCATTAGTGCATACGATGCATCGGTTATGTCAACTGCATTAATGGAGTTTGGACCGATCCTGATCACTTAGATGTCGAGCGTCAGCTCGGCGGTGAGTGAACGCGAACAGCACACGTTGATCTGAGAGTGCGTGGCGTGTTCCCGCTCGCTCTGCACGTGGTCCCGATGATCGGGCACACCCGCCAGCACCGGCACGATGCATGATCCGCAGACCCCCTGCCCACAGCTGCGGTACGTCTCATACCCGTGGCGCTCGAGCACGGAAGCGATCGACTCGGTGGCCTCCACCCTCATTGCTTGTCCGGTCGATGCGGCGACCACGGTGAACGCCCCATCCGCAGAAGAGCGAGGCGGCGCTGCCGAGGAGAAGCGCTCCGTGACGAACTGGTCGTCGCGCCACCCATACTCCAGTGCCCGCTCTCGCGCGAGCGCGATGAACCCCTCCGGCCCGCACGCGTAGATCATGCCGTCGGCCGTCGGCTCGAGGAGGCCGCGCGGCCCACTCTCACGGAAGGAGTCACCCTCATCACTGAAGTGCGGGAAAACCGATGCTGCGAACGAGCCCGACCGCAGCTGCTCGAGCAGCGGGAGGGAAGCAGCACGTGGGGCGTACGCGTGCAGCTCGAAGGCACTCGCGCTGCGATGCAGCGACTCGGCCATCGACACAAGCGGAGTGATTCCGACTCCGCCCGCGAGCAGAAATGATCTCGACGCTCCGGACTTCAATGCGAAGGTGTTGCGCGGCGGAGAGATGTGCAGCCGATCGCCGACGCCCACATTGTCATGCACGTGACGTGATGCGCCGCGCCCTAGATCCTCCTTCTGCACGCACACCGAGATGACTCCCTCTTCAGGCGACGCGTCGACGAGAGAGTATTGACGGATCAGCGTTCCCGTCAGGTGGAGGTCGACATGAGAGCCCGGCTCGATCGTGATCGTGGCATCGGCCCGCATGAGCCGAAGGTGAAGCAGCACTGCACGGTCGGAGACGACCGTCCGCTGGGACACGACCACTTCGAGGCGCGAGGACCGCGATCGGCTCCCCGCCACCGCATCCTGCCGATTCCGCCTGCGCACCGCGCCCAGAAGCCCCATCTTCCGCTCCTCTCATGTGAGCGGCCACGTGCGGGGTGCCCGCGGTCCGCGCTCTGCACGAACAGACGACGACGGCGAGCCCTGGTGACGACCATGGCCCGCCGTAGTCTGTTCAGTTTTCGTGCATCTTAACTCTACAACATGTAGCTTTACATTCGCACACGCGATCGACGCGACTCCGCGCCATGTATCGGCGGCGATAAGTGACCCCGATACAGACCGTGCGCACGGTCTGTATGTTACAGTGGCTTCCACGCGACGCCGCGACGCTGTCACCTCGGCTGTCGAGACGCCTGACAGAAGGAGACCCCAGTGCTCATCGTGATCATCGCTCTCGGAGTGGTCATCGGGGCACTCACCGGATTGCTGGGGGCTGGTGGCGGAATTCTGACCGTCCCCGCCCTGGTCTACATCGTGGGGCTCCCGGTCTCCTCGGCGATATCGACCTCCCTCGTCGTGGGAGCGATCGGCCCTCTGGCCGCACTGGTGCCGCGCCTGCGAGGCGGCGTCGACTGGAAGATGGTGTTGCCCGTCGCGGGAGCGGGCGTGGTCGCGGCATTCGGCGGCACGCTCGTCGGCCGGCTCATCTCGGAGGAGATGCTCCTCCTACTCTTCGCTCTTCTGATGGTGGCCTCCGGCGTGCAGATGCTCCGCGGACGGCCTCATGCCACAGGCAACGACCGCCGACCGAAACTGTGGGCCCTGCGGGGAATCGCTGTCGGGCTGCTCGTGGGTTTCCTGACCGGCCTGCTCGGCATCGGAGGCGGCTTCATCACCGTTCCCGCTCTGGTCTTCCTGCTCGGAATGTCCATGAGGCTGGCGATCGGCACCTCACTGGTCATCGCCATGATCAACTCATTGGCCGGCATCACGGCGCACGCGGGGGTGTCGAACCTTGACTGGGGGCTGATCATCGCCTTCGTCGTTCCCTCGATGGTGGCATCGTTCGGGACAGCGCTGCTCGCGAAGCGCATGAGCAATGTGTTCCTGCAGAAGGCCTTCGCGATCATGGTCCTGACAGTCGCCGCCATCACGGTGGCGCAGGTGCTTCTGCCCTGACCGGCGAGTGCGCCGTTCAGCGCCGTCACGAAGACGAAGGACCGAGCTCCCAGCACACTCGGAGACCGGCGATGTGAGCGGATACCTGACTCACCATGTCGATGCGCCGGTCGACCAACCATTGCTGTTGAATGCCGTCGAGCACCGCGATCGTGTTTCCGACCAGCAGCTCTGTGGGAGCATCCGCGCGGATCACGCCCGACTGCTTCCCCTGTTCCACGGCGTCACCCAACCACGCTCGTGCGCTGGCGTAGTGATCTCGCAGCCATTCATTTGCCGGATGGTCGGGCTCGGTGGCCTCCGCCGACACGCGGACGAACACGCCCACCCACTCCGGGCGGGTCGAGTTGCGGGCCGTCAGAGGCACGAGAGCCTCGAACGCGTCCCACCCGAGCGGAACCGTGCCGTCGCCGAACAGGAAACCATTGTCGTCCCGCTCACGCTGCTCCAGAATCGCTGCAAGCAATGCGACCTTCGAGGGGAAGTGATGCAGCAGACCCGACTGGGAGATTCCGCTGGCGGCCGCGACATCCGCGATCGACATCTTATGAAAACCGACCTCGGCGATCTGTTCCACAGCGGTGCCGACGATCTGCTGCTGCGTCTCCGCGGCAGATCGTCTCACACGACGCTTGCGGGTGTCAGGCGCGTATCTCGGGGGGAAGGACAAGGATGCCTCTCTCGACGGGGATCGAAACCGACTGACGGTGCACTGTCAACCGGCCTCAGGGAATCGTAACGCGGACGTCTCCCAAGCCTCGACCTATGAGCACAGATCCCGCTCGAAGCGGTACCCACCGCTGCGCGTCCTGGTCCCAGCGACGCTGGAGCCGGAGGTCGCATGTGGCTCGAATCCTGACTTCCTGAGCGGGAAGCACATCAGACTGCCCCCAGCCGATCAGGCGGATCGGCTCGTCATCGCTCTCCGGGTCGAAGTAGATCTGCACGGTCTCACGACCGTCGAGCCGACCGGAGTTGCGCACCGTGACGTCGACAGCATCGATCCGCCCATCGGACGACCGCACGATCTGCGCCTCCGAGTACTCCCACGTGGTGAGCCCCAGCCCGTGCCCGAACCAGAAGGCCGGCGCCTCCCCACTCCCGAACCAGCCGCGATGGCCGATCGACGTTCCCTCGGCATACTCCAGGACACCCCGTCGAGGCGTGGTGCTCCACGCCGGTCCGCGGTGGTTGCCCACGGGGAAGGTGGTGACCAGACGACCCTCCGGAAGGACGTCACCCAGGAGCGCAGCCGCGACCGCATCCCCCGCTTCCTGACCGGGGAGACCGGTGAACAGCACAGCGTCGACATCAGCGATCCAGGGCATGAGCACTGGTGTGGCGGCGTTGATGACGACCACGGTGCGCGCCGCGACGTTCGCGACCGCCGCGACGAGAGCATCCTGATCGCCGGGCAGCGACAGCGTGTTCTTGTCCTCGCCTTCGGTCTCCTGGTCGGGAGTGAAGCCCACGACGACGACAGCCACATCGGCGGTCCGAGCCGCTGCAGAGGCGGCGGCGATCGCGGAGGCCGACGATCGCACCGCCTCGCTGACGACCAGGCCGAGGATGCGCGGCAGCGAATCCCTCTCCACGGTCGCAGTAACCAATTGCCCCGGCTCCACTCGCACTGCCGTGGCATGACTCTTCGGGCGGAAGAAACCGCCCCCAGGACCGGGGTGATAGTCGATCCGGTAGCTGCTCTCATGCCCCTCGGTGACCAGATGCCAGTTCCCGGGGCCCCGAGTTCCGAGCTGCACCATCCGGCCCTCCCGGATGTCCAGAGTCGCGCTCAGCTCGATGCGGGCAGCCCCCTCGAGCCATCCGATCTGGCTGTCCTCGAGCTCCGCCACTTCGAGATGGCGGCTGTGCACGAAATCGCCGGCGTCGTCGAAGACCCGCACGCGGATGCCGTGCTCCCCCGTTTCGGGATCACGCACGAGCGTGGGCTTCACGGTGGGCAGCGTCTTACGCGTCTCCACGCCGTCTGTGAAGATGACGTGGTCGGCACCGAGGCGCGCCGTCATCCCTTCGACGATCGTGACGACGTGCGGAGCGCGAACCTGAGCGGATCCGCCGCCCTGACCGATCGTGTCCGTGGCATGGCGACCGATGAGGGCGTACGCGGCATCCTCACGGAGGGGAAGGGTGTCATCGACGTTCTTGATCACGACCATGCCACCTGCTGCGAGTCGCCGGAGCTGCGCGCGCCGCAGCGCACCGGCGGGCGCCTCGACGGAGTCGGGCCAGCTGCGGGGTGCGGCGAGGCCTCCCACGCGATGGGCGAGCAGGAGCAGGCGCCGCACGTGATCATCGATCGCGACTTCTGAGACGGCGCCCGCGCGCACCTCCTCCAGCAACGACTCCGTCCAGGGTGTCGTCGGGCCCGGCATCACGAGGTCGAGCCCCGCGGCAGCGCTCTCGGCGGCCGTCTTCGTGGCGTACCAGTCCGACAGGACGAGTCCGTCGTAGCCCCACTCGTCTTTCAACACCTGGGTGATGAGCTCATGGTGCTCCGTCGAGGGAACCCCGTTCACGCTGTTGTACGCCGCCATCACGGTCCAAGGATTCGCATCGTCGACCGCGATCTCGAAGGGCGTCAGGTACACCTCCCTGAGCGTCTTCGCCGTCATCCGCACATCAACCGTCGTCCGCTCGGTCTCGGACTCATTGCCGAGGAAGTGCTTGGCGCTGGCACCGACGCCCCGCTCCTGAAGCGCGTTGATGTACGCACTCGCCAGGCGGCCGGTGAGCAGCGGGTCCTCACTGAACGCCTCGAAGAGCCTGCCACCCAGGGGCGACCGGTGCAGATTGATGGTCGGCCCCAGCACGACGTGCGTACGCTGCGCCTCTGCTTCCTCAGCCAGGATCCCCCCGGCTTCGGCGAGCGCCTCGGGATTCCACGTCTGCGCGAGCAGGCTCGCATTCGGCAGCAGACAGCTCTCACGACCCCCGACGACGATCTCACCACGCACCCCAGTCGGGCCGTCCGAGAGCACGAGACCTTCGAGACCGATCGACGCATCTGCGTGCAGCGAGAAGTTGTCGGCGCCGGAGAGCAACCGCACCTTCGCTTCCAGCGTCAGCCGTCGAACGAGACCGGCGATGACCGACTCGAGTGCGGCGACTCCTGCGGCGTCCTCCTCATGGATCGTCATCGGTTCACCTCACGCTTCGGACGGGAATGATCAGCACGGCACCGACAACGGCTATCACGCCGGCGATGATGAGCATGATGTCGTAGTTGGTCCCGCTGCTCAAGCCGACGATCCAGGCGGCGAGCGCAGGCGCCACCACCTGGGGGCCGGCCATCGCGATATTGAAGACACCGAGGTCTTTCGCCGTCTCCTCCGGGTCGGGCAGCACATCCAGCACGAGCGCGAGGTCGACAGCCACGTAGGCCCCGAACCCGACCCCGATGATGGCCTCCGCCACGAAGAACATCATGGGCTCCGTCGTCTGCGTGAGAAGGATCGTGCCGGCGGCGAAGATGAGCGCTGCGACGACGATGAAGACCTTGCGCCGTCCAAGCTTGTCCGAGAGCCATCCGGCGATCTGGCCGCTGACGATCAGGGCGATCGTGAAGACCAGGACGCCCGTCGCCATGATGCGCACCGCTTCGGCAGGCTCGAGGTTCATCTCGTGCTGGATCCATAGCAGCCGGAAGGTGATGAACATGAAGTTCGCCAGCACGACCAGGAAGCGCGACCACCAGGCGAGTCCGAAGTCGGGGTTCTTGATCGGGTTCACCCAGAACGTCTTCAGCACCGTGCTGATGCCTCCGCCGGAACGGGCGGGGAAGGGCCGCGGCTTGTCGGGCAGCATGATCGCGTAGATGAGCACCAGGATGAAACCGACCACTCCGGGGATCAGGAAGAGAAGCAGCAGTTGCGTGGCGAAGAACTGCGCGGCGTAGGCGGCGCCGAGGGTCGCGGCCTGCTGGGCGATGCCGATGGCTCCGGCGACCTTGCCGCGCTGCGAAGAGGGGAGCTGATCGGCGATGGATGCGGTGTGCGCGGCGATTGCCGCATTCGCCGTGATCTGCGCGAGGATCCACCCCGCGCCGACGACCAGAGCCGTAGGCGCGATGGCCATGATCAGCAATGCGACCAGGAGACCCGCCATGCCGACGATCATCCAAGGCCGACGCCGCCCGAACCGGCTCATCGTCCGGTCGCTGATTCGCCCGAACACCGGGTCGAAGAACAGCGCGGACAGCGCGCCGATCGACGTGATCAGACCGAGCGTGCCGATCACCTCGTCCTGCGGCATCAGAGATTGCAGCTTCAGCACGAGTGCGGCGGAGATGACTGTCGACAGGGGAAGCATGAGGCCCAGGCGGGCGAGCACCATCGTGGTGACCACGGCGGGCCGGGCGCGCACCGTGGGTGCGGCGAAAGTAGGGGGCTGGGGTGAGTCACCGACAGCGGTGTCGTCGATCATGGCGCTCCTCATTGAGTTCTACGTACAGACCGAGCACTCGGTCGGTATGACCATAGCGCACTGCCGGGGAAGGCGCAACGCCCGGGTGATCACACCAGCCAGGAAGAGAAAACCGAACAATATGTAACACATCCGTCATGCGGAGGAATCGGCCGGGAAACGCTCCGCGCGTACGGTGTGGCTCACCCGGCATGATTCCCGTGCCGGGTCCGACGAACGGAGGTGGGGCGGATGGAACTTCGCCAACTCCGCTACTTCCTCCGCGTTGCGGAGACCCTTCACTTCGGACGAGCCGCCGAACAGGAGAACATCGCCGCCTCCGTGGTGAGCACACAGATATCTCGACTCGAGCGCGAACTCGGCATGGACCTGTTCCGACGAACGAGTCGGCGCGTGACCCTCACCCTCGCCGGTGACAGCTTTCGCGAGCATGCCGAGAATGCGCTGTCATCCCTCGACGCCGGGACTGCGGCCGCACGCAGAAGCATGATGGAGATGCAGCGCCTGCGGGTGGGATCCTTCGCTGATGATCCTCTGACGCATCGATTCCTCTCCACTTTTCGCAGCCGCTATCCCCGGGTTCCGCTGAGCTATGTCGAACTCTCCATCTCACACCAGGTCTCCAGCGTGATCGAGGGCGACGTCGACCTCGCCTTCGTCTGGCTCCCGGTCGACGACCCGCGCGTCACGGTCGATCCGCTCTACTCCGAGATGCCGGTCGCCGCTCTCTCCTCCACCCATCGCCTCGCGAATGAGGCGCGGGTGCACGTCGACGACCTGCTCGGCGACTCGTTCGCCCTCGCCGCCGCAGGGACCCCGCGCGAATGGCGGGCCCATTGGTCGCTCGACGCCTACCGCGGCGGTCCACCGCTCCGCTCGATCGAAGTGAGTTCGGCACGCGAATCCCTCGCCGCGGTGGCCTACAGCGGGACCGTGGACACCATGTCCACGAACTCGGCCGCACTGTGGAATCATCCCGGCGTCCGATTCCTGCCACTCCCCGACGCCCGCCCCACGAGCCTCGCCCTGATCTCCGCAGCGGACTCGCGGGAGCCACTGGTACAGGCTTTCCGCGAAGTCGTGGCCGATGTCGTCAGCAGCGAGCTCGACGCCGTGCTCGGGGCCGTCTCACTCGTCAGCTGACACAACACGCTCGGACCCGTGTCGGCACCCGTCGGTCGCGCCATCCAGCGATTCGGAAGCCCCCGCGATCATTCGCTTCCACGGATCGATTGTTCGCATTCCGGCCATTGATCGGCGGCAAAGCGGCCCGCACCCTGGAAGGACCACGCAGCCCTCTCGGGCCGTGACACCCCGATCCCGATGTCCCATGGCCGCCAAGCCTGCCGGCCCACCCAGGAGAAGACGATGCTCACCCTTGAAACCGCCACCCGCCGATTCACCGAGAAGTTCTCGGAGTCCGCACAGCTCACCGTCGCCGGACGGGGTGTGATTCCCGGCGGCTACAGCCGGACGTCGTTCAACTTCGGCCCGCATGCCGTCTTCGTCACCGGTGGCGACGGCGCCTACATCGACACAGTGGACGGACACCGCCTCCTCGATCTGAACAACAACTTCACGGTCAACATCCTCGGCCACGGCGACTCCGTCATCAGCGATGCTCTGATCGCCGCGATTCCGTCCGGCGCCTCGTTCGGCAATCCCGTCACCGAGGAAGCCGAGCTCGCCCAGATCCTGATCGACCGCATCGCGTCGATCGACATGGTGCAGTTCTCCTGTTCGGCATCGGAGTCGATCCTGAGCGCAGTGCGGGTCGCCCGGGCATACACCGGCCGCACCAAGATCGCGAAGTTCGAGGGCGGCTACCACGGCTTCACCGACCCGGTGAGCATCTCCGGCCACCCGCACGACGCGGCCGAGTACGGGTCAGACGACAGCCCGCTTCCCGTGGCCGACAGTGCGGGCATCCCGGCGGCGGTCGTCGAACAGGTCGTGATCCTCACTCAGAACGACATGGTCGGCACCGAGCGGATCCTGCGCGAGCACGGGTCCGACCTCGCGTGCGTGATCCTCGAGCTCGAGAGCGGCGCAGGCGGCCACGTCGTCCTGCGCAAAGAGTTCGTGCAGATGATCCGTCGCGTGACAGCGGAACTGGGCATCCTCTTCGTCCTCGACGAGACCATGAATCTTCGCGGCGCCTACAACGGCATGCAGAGCCTCTACGAAGTCGCTGGCGATCTCACCGTCATGGGCAAGATCATCGGTGGCGGACTCCCCCTCGGAGCCGTGGGCGGGAAGGCCGAGATCATGCAGGTCATGGCCGACGGCACCGTACCGATCTCCGGCACGCACCACGGCCACCGTCTGGCACTGGTCGCGGGAATCGCGTGCATGCGCGCGCTGGACGAGGATGCCTACGACCGACTGAACACGATGGCGGCGCGCATTCTGTCGGAGGTCGGCGAATGGACAGCGGCGCGCAAGAGCCCGTTCACGATCTACGGCGGTGGATACTCCTCGCTCGCGTACGCCTACCGCACCGAGCCGGGTCTGACAGTGGAGACCCAGCGCGACCTGTGGCGCAACGTCGATGCGGACAAGACCCAGACCTTCTCACTCGAGCTCGCGAACCGCGGCTTCTTCCCTGTCGCGCGCGGCGAGATCTCCCTCTCCCTGGCGATGACCGATGACGACATCACCTCGTTCATCGAGGCCGTCAAGGAGATCGTCATCGAGATGGAGAGCTGACCGCACCGGAGCCTTCCGTCTCCGGCGCGGTCACGTCGCGAGAGCGATGACCCTGCCGAGGAACGTCAGCGGTGGGCGAGGACATGAATGCCCACGCCCACCGCTGGAGAAGAAATGTCGAATGCATGCATTTACTCTACGTGATGTAGATATACCGGTTCTTCAGTTCGTGGGCGCTCGAAGCTCCTCCTCCAACGGAGCGAGGAAGTCCCGAGACAACTCCGTCAGCGCTGCGCCCGCCAGCTCGGGGGTTCCGGTGTGGAACGGCGGCTCGGGAGCGTACTCGGCACCCAAGACTGCGAACCGCGCCATCTCCTCACCGGAGAGGTACGCGAGGAGCCGGATGCCGAGGTCCATTCCTGCGGTCACACCGGCCGCCGTCAGACGGTTGCCGTCTTCGACCAGGCGTTCGTCGACCTCGATCGCGCCATAGTCGCCGAGCAGGTGCCGTACGGCCCAGTGCGAGGTGGCCCGTCGACCGTCGAGCAACCCTGCATGAGCGAGAGCGATGGAGCCGGAGCACACACTGGTCACGTACTCGGCATCCTGACCGATCCGACGCAGGTGCTCCATGGCACGGGCATCCCGCAGGAGGATCCCGGTGTCGCCGCCGGGCACGAGGATCACGGACGGCGAAGTCGTCACCTCGTCGAGTGTCAACGCGGCCTCGAGCGCCACACCACTTCCGCTGACGACAGACTCGCCCGCGGGGCCGGTGGACACGAACTGCACCGTCGCTCCCGTTCCCGCGAGGAAGTGGAAGGGCCCGACCACGTCGAGGAGTTCGAATCCGGGGTGCAAGACGATCAGGATCGTCTTGTCGGTCGCGAATCGGACTCCGGGCAGCGCGACCAGGGCGTGGTGGGCGGCGATGGATCGATCGACGGCCTGCTGCTTGGCCGGATCATCTCCGATCACCGAGAACAGCGTGCTGGCAGACGGGTCGGACCCGGTCGAGTGGCCCGGGAGATCGCTTGTCCACGGAAGGTCGTGACGGTCTTCGTTCATGGGGTGCTCCTCATTTCTCATGGCCGACATACTGTCGGCGCGGGGGTGGGTGGTGTCGACGTTCGAAGCACTCCGGCTGATCAGCCGTCTGCGAAGACGAGCTGCAGGCGTCCGGTGAGCGGGTTGACGAGCGTGTCGGCGCGCACGCCGAACACGCGCAGCAGCAGCTCGGGCGTGAAGACCTCGTCCGGACCGCCGGATGCGACGACGCGGCCATATTCGAGCATGACGATCTCGTCGCAGTAAGACGCGGCCAGGCTCAGGTCGTGCAGGGTGATCAGGGTGGTGATCTCGAGGTCCCGGATCAGCGCGAGCAGCTGCAGCTGGTGTCGGATGTCGAGGTGGTTGGTCGGTTCGTCCAGCACGAGGATTTGCGGCTCCTGCGCCAGTGCCCGTGCGAGCTGGACACGTTGACGCTCACCGCCGGAGAGCGTATTTACATCACGGTCGGCGAACTCCGCGACGCCCGCGGTCGCCATAGCCCGATCCACGGCTCGCCGGTCTTCCCCGCGGTCCCCTGCGAGGAGTCGGCCGTGCGGGAGACGTCCCGTTGCGACGCATTCGGCGACGGTGAGTTCGAGGTCCGCGGGACTGTCCTGCACGACAGCGGCAGTGATGCGGGCGGCATCCCGGGCCCGCATCGACCAGACATCGCGACCATCGGTGAGCACCTGTCCTGCGGCGGGACGCAGCATCCGATAAACCGTTCGCAGGAGCGTTGACTTACCGCTGCCGTTGGGCCCGACGAGCCCGACGATGTTCCCCTGCGCGCGCAACACCACATCGTCGATGATCCGTCGACCGGCGATGTCGACATTGATGCCCTGAACTTCGAGCGGCGCTCCCTGCCCTTCGCTCATCTCTCGCTCCGACCGGAGCGTCGCAGCAACCATAGGAAGAACGGGGCCCCGACGACCGCGGTGAGGAGACCGACCGGCACTTCTGTCGGCGCGAGAAGCAGCCGTGCCCCGATATCCACGACCACCAGGAGCAACCCGCCGGCGAGTGCGGATGCGGGGAGCACCCATCGGTGATCGGAACCGATCATCATGCGAACTGCATGCGGGACCACCAGCCCGACGAATCCGATGGACCCGCTCACCGCGACTGCGACCCCGACGAGCAGCGAGGTGATGATGAACAGCATCAGCCGCATCCGTCCGACGTCGACGCCGAGGCTCGCTGCCGTCTCGTCGCCGGTGAGGAACGCATTCAAGACGGGAGCGAGCAGCACCAGGACGATCGTCGCCGCGACGAGGACGAGCGTGGGCACACCGAGGTCCTGCCATGTCGCCGCCGCCAGGCTGCCGGCGAGCCACGACAACACCTGTCCGACGCCCTGATTGGCGCCGCTGGATCGCAGGACGAGGTAGCTCGTGATCGAACTGAGCAAGTACGATATCGCGACCCCGGCCAAGACCAACCGGTTCGGTGCGACCCGCCCGCCCTGCTGCGCGAGCGCGAAGACGAGCACCGTCGCGAGGAAAGCTCCGATGAAGGCAGCGATCGGCGTCGACACCGACGCGAACAGCCCGCTCGTGAGCGTGAGTGCGGCGACCGCAGCCACGGATGCGCCGGAGGAGACGCCGAACACGAACGGGTCCGCCAGCGGATTTCGCACCACGGCCTGCAGCACCGCACCGGCGACCGCGAGCGCTGCACCCACGGCGAAGCCGAGCAGCGCGCGGGGCAGACGGAATTCCCACACGATCTGGTCGTCGAGCCCTTCGACACCACCGCCGCCCCACGGCAGCAAGTGCGCACCGATGACTTCGATGACACGGCTCGGTGCGATGTTCACGCTCCCGACGGCCACAGAGAGCACCACTGCGACGATGCATGCGACCAGGAGAACTCCGATGACCGGCCGCGACCGCCGCCCGGCGGGCGCACCCGACCGGGCCTGCCCGGCCGCACGTGTCACGAGGCGGGAATCGCGAGATCGAGGTCGGGGTGGAGTGCGTTCGCGATCTTCGTCAGGCCGACCATCACGGAGATCGACGAGTCGGTCTCCTGTGTCGGAACCTCGCTGATGCGACCGTTCTTCACTGCGGGGACGTCAGGGAAGTTCTCTTCGAGGAACGCCTTCTGCGACGCGAAGTCCTGGCCGACGAACGTGCCGACCAGGATCACGTCGGGGTCGGATGCCGCGAACTCCTCCTTGCTGATGTAGACGGTGTCTGCGGGGAAGACGTTCGCGCCACCCGCCGTCTCGATCAGATCGTCGTAGATGCCGCCGGCGAGGACGATCACCGGGCCAGTTCCTCCGTTGAAGTACGCGGTCTTCACCGTCGGCTCACCCTTCACCGCCGTGACGACCTTCTCCTTCGCGCTCTCGAGCTCCGCGATGACCTCGTCGGCCTTGTCCGAGACATTGAAGATCGTCCCGTAGTCGCGCAGCACCTTCGAGGCGGAGTCGACGTTCCAGATATCCGAACTCACAGAGTCCGTCGCGCCACAGAGGTTGGCGCCGTAGACAGTCACCCCTGCCTCCTCCAGCTGCTCGACCGACGCGTACCCCTGCGAGGCGTCGAACGCGTACCCGTCCAACACCTGGCCGGTCACGAAGTCAGGCTGCTCGCTCAGCAGCACCTCCTTCGAGGGAAAGCCCATCATGTTGCCGATGGGCTTCAAGCCCTCCGCGGCCTCGGCCACTGAGTCGGGGTACGGGGAATAATTCTCCTGGACCGCGACGATCTTGTCGCGGAGGCCGAGTGCGAGGAGCGCCTCGGTGGTCGACTGCCAGAGACTCACCACCCGCTCCGGTTCGGAGTCGACCGTGATCTCGCGGCCGCAGTTCTCCAGCGTCACCGGATAGCCCGTCGTTGCTTCGCCCGGAGCGGATGCGGTCGATGCCGGGGTGCTGTTTCCCGCGCACGCGGTGGTCAGGAGCAGAAGAGCTGCCACCGCTGCGGTGCTGAATACGGATCGTCGGACGGTGGGTCGCATGGGACTCCTTCGGGGAACGGGACAGCTCTACTTCTTGTAGAAGCATATCGGTTCGGAATCACGGCACCACGAGAGCCTCTTGGCGCGTTCCGGCGGAACGAGCGTCGAGGAGATCATCTCGATGGCCCGAACTCATCGTTAAAACGCATTCACGCCAATGGTCATCGGCTTCCTCCTCGAGGATGCTGGAAGCTCACACCACTTCCGTCTTCAGGAGGACACATGTCAGCCCCACGCCGCGCACTGATCGTCATCGATCCTCAGCAGGAGTACTTCACCGGCCTCCTCGCCATCCAGCACCCGCCGCGCGATGAGTCGATCCAGCGCATCGCCGATGCCATCGACGCCGCCGAGCAAGCCGGAATCCCCGTCGTCATGGTGCAGCACACGGCCGGCGACAGCGCCCCGGTGTTCAACCCGACCAAGCCGGAGTTCCGACTGCACGAATCTCTGGAACAGCGCGACGGCAGCACATGGAAGCACGTCGTCAAGCAGTACAGCTCTGTCTTCCCCGAGACCGGCCTGCACGACTGGCTCCGCGAGAACGACATCGACACCATCACGCTGGCGGGTTATATGACCAACAACTGCGTCGTCGCCACCGCCGCAGACGCCGAGACCCGCGGCATCGCCGCGGAGGTACTCGTCGATGCCACCGGCGCGATCGACATCACCAACGCTGCAGGATCCGTCGACGCCAAGACCGTGCACACCACGCTGATGGCGCTCTTGAACTCGAACTGGGCGGCTGTCGCTCCGACGGCAGCCTGGGTCGATGCCGTGGCGTCGAGGACGGCGCTCGACAAGAGCAACCTGGGCGAGTCGGCCGCCATGGGCGCGTCCGCACACGCCTGATCAGCTCGTTCCGGCCGGACACCACCCGCTCGTGGCGTCCGGCCATCGCCATGAAAGGCCCATTGTGATTCGTCCCACTCCCTTCGGAAACGCCCCGTTCGCCCTGTCGGTTCTCGACGGCGGCCTCACCGGTGTCGGCTCTTCCGCTGCCCTCGTGCTCGATGAGGTGATCACCGCCGCGCGCATCGCAGATACGCGCGGTTACGCACGATTTTGGATGTCGGAACACCACGCGATGCCCGGCGCATCGATCGCCTCTCCCCCGCTCATGGCCGCGCGCCTGATCAGCGAGACGCACCGGATTCGCCTCGGCGCGGGAGGAGTCATGCTGCCCAACCACGCACCGCTGGTGATCGCCGAGCAATTCGGCATGCTCGAAGCGCTGGCTCCGGGACGCATCGATCTCGGCGTGGGGCGGGCACCCGGCACCGACCACACCACAGCCGCAGCCCTGCGGCGCCACAGCTCTGCCAACGAGGAGTTCCCTCAGCAGGTAAATGAGCTGATGGCCTTCCTGAATGACGATCCCTGCGCTGCGCCCGTGAACGTGCATGCAGTTCCGGGCCCGTGGCAGGAGCAGCAGAATGCCACGGCTGCTCCAACTTCTCCCCCTGAACTGTGGATTCTCGGATCCTCGCTGTACTCGGCGCAACTCGCCGCCGCACTCGGGCGCCCGTACGCCTTCGCACTGCAGTTCGGCAGCCCCGACGTCGTCAATGCGCTGCGCATCTACCGCCAGCACTTTCGACCCTCCCCTGCGCTGAACGAGCCATACGCCATTGTCAGCGTCGGTGCAGTCGCCGAGGAAGATCCGGCGCGGGCCCGTCGAGAGTCGACGACCAATGCGATGGGGATGATGCGGATGTTCCAGGGCGAGACGTTCGCACTTCCATCGCCGGATGCGGTACGGGACCAACCGTTGTCGTCCGCGCAACGCCGGTTCCTCGATGAGTGGACCGATCGTACGTTCCACGGCACAGCGACCGATGTGGCCGCTCAGCTGGAGGAACTCCAGTCGATCACCGACGCCGAGGAGTTGATGCTGGTCACCGGCAGCCACGGTCTCGGAGGCCGGTCCACCACCCTCGAGCTGATCGCCGATCACTACGGAGCGGGCATCGGCTGACCGAAGGAAGTGCGCGACCTCTGATGTCTGACCGCCGCAGGGCGCCGTCTCAGGCGAGGCTGAGGAACACCTTCTCGAGCTCTTCCACGGTCGGCCCCTCGGCGTCGTCATCGCGACCGGCGCACTCTTGCAGCGCCGCCGCGACGATGACGAAGCCGGCCCTGTTGAGTGCGTGCGTCACTGCGGCCAACTGAGTCACGATGTCGCGGCACGACGCTTCGGTCTCCACCGCGGTGATCACCGCGTCCAGCTGGCCTCTTGCCCGGCGGAGCCGGTTGACGACGCGCCGCTGCGCGTCGAGATCTGCACTATCCATCGGAGCTTCTCTCTTTCTCTGGCAGCGGAACAGAGTCGATCTGGCCCTTCAGCAGGCGCACACTCGTCGGTGAGTGCTCGGCCGGGTGCACCCAGGAGGAGGCGCAGCGTCCCGTCGCTGCCATGACCGCGATCGCGATCGCGATCACTCCCGCCACGACCGCGACCACCGGCGACGATGGAGCCATCGACGCCGCGAACGCGGCGATGACGACGGCGACGGCGAGGTAGGCAAGCCGCTCGCCCCGTGTCGCGCGGCAGACCACACGCGCGGATCGATCAGACATCATGTGACGGTCCCCGCTTTGTCAGCGCCTGATCTGCTCGGTCCGCAAGCACCATGCGTAGCGTCGTCATCCCCCCTGAGAGCGATGCGGAATCGAACCCTGACTGGTCGAGGACCCGGTGCGCGATTGCCGATCGGACGCCGGAGGCGCACATCACCCGTACCGGCCTGCCGGCCGCGGCCAGGCGCACCTCTCTCAGACGCTCGCGCAGCTGTGTATGCGGGATGTGGAGCGCCTCGGCAATCATGCCCTCTGCCACTTCTGCGTCGCCTCGCACGTCGAGGACGAGAGAGGTCTCCCGCACCAGGTCGAGATCCTGCGCATCCCACAGCCGCATCGTGCCGTCGAGAACGTTGGCACCGAGCATGCCCGCGAGGTTCACGGGGTCCTTCGCCTGGCCGTATGGCGGGGAGTAGGCGAGATCCAGATCGATCAGATCGTCCACCGACATGCCCGCGCGCAGGGCCGTCGCCAGCACATCGATTCTCTTGTCGACGCCGCCGGTTCCGCACGCCTGCGCGCCGAGGATTCGCCCGTCGTCCCCTCTGAAATGCACGTTCAGATGGACCGGAGCCGCTCCGGGGAAGTACCCGGCGTGCTGATTCGGATGCAGACTGATCGTCCGAAAATCTATCCCCGCGTGCGACAGCGCGGCGCGACTCGCGCCGGTCAGTGCGATCGTCAATCGGTCGACCCGGACGACGGCCGTTCCCAGCGGCTGCGGGATCGGCCGCGCACGGCCGGGGCGGAGGATGGCGTCGGCCACCAGGCGCCCCGCACGGTTGGCTGGTCCGGCGAGTGCCACCGGCCGGCGGACGCCGGTCACGGGATCCTGGCTCAGCACGGCATCCCCTACAGCCCAGACCTGCCGCACAGACGTGCGTCCGTGCTCATCGACGATGATCGCGCCCCGCTCGCAGGCGACCCCCGCAGCTTCGAAGACAGCGATATCGGGCCGGACGCCGATCGAGAGCACGACGAGCTCGGCGCTCACTTCCGTCCCGTCAGACAGGGTGATGACGTCGGCGTCCTCACCCTGGCTGATCGTCTCGGCGGCGACTCCTGTTCGCACATCCACGCCCACACGTCGCAGCTCCTCCGCGACCAGCCAGCCGAACTCGGCATCGACCGGTGTGAGGATCTGGTCGGCGAGCTGGATCAGAGTGGTCTCGACGCCTTGCAGCGCCAGCGCCTCTGCTGCCTCAACCCCGATGAATCCGGCCCCGAGGACGACGGCCCGCTGCACGCCTGCCTCGACGTGTGCGCGCAGGTGCACCGCATCCTCCACGCTGCGCAGCGTTCGCACCCGTGGTGAGTCGAGACCGAAGATGTCCGGTCGCACGGCTCGCGCACCCGGTGCGAGCACCAGGGCGTCATATCCGATGCGCTCCTCGCCCGCGGAGGTGCGTACGACGAGCGTCTGCGCGTCTGGATCCACACGCACCACGTCATGCCCCGTGCGCACATCGAGGTTCAACGACGCACGCAGCATCTCGGGCGTCTGCACCAGCAACGAACCCTCGTCCTCGATCTCACCTCCCACGAAGTACGGAAGCCCGCAGTTGGCGAACGACGCATGCGCACCACGCTCGAGCACGACGATCTCCGCAGACTCGTCGAGACGACGGGCTCGCGCCGCGCAACTCATACCGCCTGCGACACCCCCGACGATGACGATCCTCATGCGGAGGCGTCTGGCTGCGCGGCGATCTGCGCCCTCACATCATCCATGTCGAGCCCCTGGACCGCGTCGACGACCTGCTGCAGACCGGCCGCCGGCAGCGCGCCCGGCTGCGCGAACACCAGGATTCCATCACGGAATGCCATCAGCGTGGGAATGGAGGTGATCTGGAAACCGGAGGCGAGCTCGCGCTCCACCTCGATGTCGACCTTGCCGAACACGATGTCCGGGTACTTCTCCGATGCGGCCTCGAAGATCGGCCCGAACATGCGACACGGACCACACCACTCCGCCCAGAAGTCGAGCAGGACGATCCCCCCGCCATCCAGGGTCTCATCGAAGTTCGTCGCGGTGATCGTGTGAGTGGCCATGGCTCGACCATATACCCCATGGGGTATGCGAGGCGGTGGCTCATGAGCCAATGTACGATGGGAACGGGCCAACAGGGAGAACCAGATGAAGATCGCGATCTATGCCTTTACCGGCGTGACGATGTTCCACCTCTCCGTGCCGCAGATGGTCTTCGACGAGGTCGCCCGGATGGGTCTCGGCGAGTGGTCATCCGTCCTCTTCTCCGAGCGGGGCGGATCCATCCGCACCGCCGAGGGCTATTCGATCGGCGGCATTCAGCCGCTGGCCGCTGTCGCCGGCGCCGACCTTGTCGTCATCCCGTCTTGGGTGGACGACGGGCGTGCGCCGAGTGCCGCTCTCCGAAAGGCCGTCGTCGCCGCGCACGAGAACGGCACCGCGGTCGCCGGTCTCTGTCTCGGCGCGATCGCTGTCGCAGACATCGGCCTACTCCAAGACAGAAGTGCTGTCACGCACTGGCGCTCACTGGGCAATCTCGCCGAGCGGCATCCGGAGATCGACATCGATGCAGACGTGCTCTACATCGATCACGGCGATGTCTTGACCTCGGCGGGCACCGCCTCAGGTCTCGATGCGTGCCTGCACGTCGTGCGTCAACGGCTGGGCGCCGAAGCCGCCAATCGCGTGGCGCGAAGCCTGGTGGTGGCGCCCCACCGCGAGGGCGGGCAGGCTCAGTACATCGAACGCCCCATCGCGGTGCACGAAGCGGATGACCCGATCGCGAGAGCATCCGCCTGGGCGCTTGCTCATCTTGCAGATGACCTCACGATCGATACCCTCGCCGGTTCTGCGCACATGAGTCGCCGCTCCTTCGTGCGCGCCTTCCGCGACTCGACCGGCTCCACCCCCGCGGCCTGGGTCCGATCTCGCCGCCTCGATGAAGCACGACGACTCCTCGAGGTCACGAACCTGTCGATCGATCAGATCGCGGCATCCTGCGGATTCGGAAGTCCCATCACGATGCGTCAGAACTTTATGACCGCGTTCGGCAGCACACCATCCAGTTACCGCCATCGCTTCGATGCGCGTACCTGAGCCGGCCGTCTCTCCACGCACCCCACCTCGAGGCCGTTCAGTCCTTCCGTCCCTGCCCCGCGTCGGCCATCAAGGCCATCGCACTCGAATGTGAATCGCGAGCTCGCGCGGCGGGAGCGATGAACGCCGCCGCGGCCACCAGGACCAGGGGCGCGAGCAGAGCCACCCGCAACGAGCTGTGCTCCCCCAGGAAGCCGATGACCGGAGGTCCGACGAGGAACGCGACATACCCCACCGTTGCCGCGAAAGAGACCCGCCTCGCAGAGTCCGCTCCCCCGTCGCCCGCCGCTGAAAGCGCCAAGGGGAACCCCAACGACGCACCGAGCCCCCACAGCACCACCGCGGACGCCGCGACGAGCGGGTTGTCGACGAAGATGACCAGCGCCATCCCCGCCGCGCCCAGAAGGATGCTGACCCGCAACACGTGCACTATCCCGAAGCGGGTCACGAAACGCCCGCCCACGAACCTTCCGATGGTCATCGCGGCGGCGAAGGCCGCATAGACCGCCGACCCCCATGCGGGATCGAATCCATGCCCGTCGACCATGACCAGGGGAAGCCAGTCGCCTGCGGTGCCTTCTGCCAGCGCCATCGCGAGCACGATGGCAGCGATCAGCAGCAACCGAGAATCCCGCCACCCTGCAGTCTTCGTCGCCCGCGCGATCCGCTCTCCGGTGTCCCGCTCGATGCGCCCCGTGCCGCGAGGAATGTTTCTCGCGGCGATGATGAGAGCGCCCAGCGCGATCACGCCGATCGGCATCAGATGCCAGAACACCGGCACCTGAAGAGCAGTGAATGCAATACCCACCACGGCTCCCACCACCGTGCCGAGGCTGAAGAAGCCGTGCAGAGCCGGCAGCACAGGCCGACCGATCGCCTTCTCGATATCCGCCCCCTCGACGTTCATCGCGATCTCCCCACCTCCCATGCCGAGCCCGAAGAGAAACAGCCCGAGAACGGTCACCGGTGTCGAGCCCATGGCGACGCCGATTCCAATCATCGGCATGCTCATGACGACACCGAGGGTCCCCGCGATCATCACCGGTCGCGCACCCCAGCGCGAGACCGCCGGCCCCGAAGAGAGAATTCCGATCATTGATCCCGCAGAGAGCCCCAGCAGGATCAACCCCATCTCCGAGGTGGATGCACCGAGCACGTCCCGGATCGTCGGGGTGCGCGTCACCCACGAGGAGATCGCAAGCCCCGGCAGGGCGAACAGCGCGAAGAGCGAGAGGCGACGGGCATAGAGAGACTTCATGGTTCTTCCTGGAAGCGCTCGACAGCCGAGCGTAGGCGCGATCGAGGAACCTCGATGAATCAAGCCTGCCTGCCCGCGCCCCCGCATACCATTGGCCCGAATGACATCTATCGATGATTTTGCGCCTTCGCGCGCTCACCTATCAACGCATCGGCGCGGTGAGCAGATGCGGTCGGCCCGTGATCGGATGCTCGATGAGTCGCGAGTCGACGGCGAAGACCTCTCGCGTCAGCTCCGATGTCAGCGTCTCGGCAGGGATGCCGGCCGCCCTGATCCGCCCTTCATTCATCACGACGATCTGATCGGCATGGGCGACCGCGTGATTGAGGTCATGCAGAACGACCACACGCGTGAGATCGACGGACTCCAGAAGATTCAAGAGGTCGTGCTGCGCCGTGATGTCGAGGTGGTTCGTCGGCTCATCGAGCATGAGAACCGGGGCATCCTGAGTGAGCGCGCGCGCGAGGAGCACCCTCTGCCGCTCACCCCCGGAGAGCGTGGCGTACTTGCGGTCGGCCATGTGCGCGGCCCCGCATCTCACCAGTGCGGCGTCAGCATGATCGCGGTCGGCTTTCGTCTCTCCGCGGTACCACGACTGGTGGGCATGACGCCCGGTCGCGACGATGTCGCGAACCAGCATGCTGTCGTTGCTGGTCTGATGCTGCGTCACCACGGCGCGCAACAGCGCCGCTCGCCGTGGCGCGATATCCCAGACGTTCGCGTTCCCGATGAGGATGCAGCCGGCATCCGGCTTGAGCGCTCGATACATCGCACGCAGGAGCGTGGACTTTCCCGAACCGTTCGGACCGACGATCGCGACGAATTCACCCGAAGCGACCTCGAGCGAGAGTTCCTCGATGAGGCGCGCGCCGCCGACACTGAGGTCGAGGTCCGTGATCGCGATCTTCATGTGCGGCCCTCCGATGATCTCATCAGCCAGAGGAAGAAGGGTCCTCCCACGAGCGCGGTGAAGATCGTCAGCGGATACTCGTTCGGGCTTCCCACGGTACGGGCCACCAGGTCGACGGCGATCAGGAAGATCGCCCCCGCGAGCGCGGCGACCGGGAGCAACCGCCGATAGTCCGCCCCGACGATCATGCGCACGGCATGCGGAATGATCAGACCGACGAAGCCGACGCCGCCCGCGACCGCGACGGTCACGGCCGTGAGGAGTGCGGCGACGATGAGGAGTCCGAGTCGGAAGCGGCGCAGATTCACGCCGACCGCCACCGCGTCGTCGTCGCCCAGCGCCAGCGCGTTCAACCCTCGCGCCTGGCTCAGCAGCCAGGCGCCGGCGATGACCATGACGACAGTGGGCAGCAGGAGACCGTCCCATCTCGCTCCCGCGACGCTCCCCATCATCCAGAAGAGGATCCCGCGCACCTGCCCTGGCTCGGCCTGCAGCTGAGCGAAGCTGGTTCCCGCCATGGCGACGTATCCCAGCGCGACACCCGAGAGCACGAGTCGCATATCGGTGAAGGAGCCCGATCGCTGGGCGAACGCGAAGACGAGCACGAGGATGACCAGTGCGCCGACGAACGCCGCCGCCGGAGTGGTGAGTCCGAAGAGCACACCCGAACCGAAGGTCATCACCAGCACCGCACCGAGCGACGCTCCTGACGAGACACCGACGATGTACGGATCCGCCAGCGGATTCCGAAGCAGACCCTGCAGAGCTGCGCCGGCCAGTGCAAGCGCGGCCCCGACAACGCCCGCCATCAGCACCCGAGGGACGCGCAGCTCCCAGACGATCCTCTGATCGATCGAATCGACTGCACCGGAGTCGCCGGTCACATTCGCCCACACCACCCCGATCACGCGATCGATACTGACGTTGACGCTCCCGATGCAGACGGCGACCACTGCAGCGACCAGGATCACGGTAGCCATCACGATCACCCACAGCGACAAGGGCACCACTGCGGCGATGCGAGGTCGGCGGCCGCGAACGGGTGCCGTCTCCGAGAGCGTCACGGGTGCGAAGGCAGGACGAGCTCTCCGCCGGCGTCGTCCGCGGGTCTGCGCACGAAGGGGCTGAGAGCGATGGTCGCGAGGGAGATGAGTGCGGCGATCAGAAACGCCGCGCGTGCTCCCGGCGCTCCTGCCGTGGCGGCCGTGAGACCGTCGCTCTCACCTGCGTGCAGGATCGACGAGTATGTCACCAGCATCACTGCGACTCCGGCCGCACCGCCGACCTGCTGCAGCGTGTTCAGCACCGCGGTGCCGTGCGAATACAGCGGGCGGGGGAGGGACCCCAGCGAGGCGGAGAACAGCGGGGTGAACGACATCGCGAGCCCGACCGACATCACCGCCTGCACGATGATGAGCACCCACCACACCGTGTGCTCACCGACGGTCGAGTAATAGAACAGCGCGGCCGTCACGAGGATCGTGCCGGGGATCAGCAGTATGCGGGTGCCGCGTGCATCATAGATGCGCCCCGTGAACGGTCCGAGCAGGCCCATCAGCAGAGAACCGGGCAACAGGACCAGACCCGACTGAAGCGGATTGAGCCCGGCGACGTTCTGCAGATACTGCGGAAGGAGGGTCAGCGTGCCGAACATCGACAGCGCGAGGATGGTCATGATGATCACCGCGAGAGTGAAGTTCCCCGAACGGAAGACACGCAGGTCGAGCAGCGCGTCGTCCTTGCGCTGCAGCAGGAGCTGACGCCAGACGAACAGGCCGAGCGACACGCCGCCGACGACGAGCGAGAGGATGCCGGCGTTTTCGCCCGATCCGCCCTCGCCACCGAACTGGCTCAGGCCGAACACGAGGCCGCCGAAGCCGAGCGCGGCGAGCGGAATCGAGCGCACGTCGAGCGGAACCCTGCGGGTCTCGCCGAGGTTCGTCATCCACTTCGCCCCCATGGCGAGCGCGATCAGCGCGATCGGCAGGATGATCGCGAACAGTGCACGCCAGTTGGCCAGCTCGAGTACCGCGCCGGCGAGCGTCGGGCCGATCGCGGGAGCGAGCGAGATCACCAGGCCGACACGGCCCATCATTCGTCCGCGCGACTGCGGCGGAACGACGTTCATGATGGTCGTCATCAGCAGCGGGATCATCACACCGGTGCCGGCCGCCTGGATCACGCGTCCGACGAGGAGCATCGTGAAGCCAGGGGCGACAAGCGCCACCAGGGTGCCCAGCGAGAAGGCGATCATCGCGGCGATGAAGACCTGGCGGGTCGTGAACCGCTGCAGGATGAATCCGGTCGTCGGGATGACAACGGCCATGGTCAGCATGAACGCGCTCGTCAACCACTGCCCCAACTCGGGCGGGATGCCGAGATCGGTATTGAGATCAGGGATCGCGATCCCCATCGTGGTCTCGTTCAGGATCGAGACGAACGCTGCCACCAGCAGCAGCCAGATCACACGCATGTCAGAGCGCGGGATCGTCCCTGACGTGGCGGCCGGAATCTTGATCGGACCAGTATCGACGGCAGACATGCGGCCTCCTGGGCCTGGAGAGAATGAGGCGGCGAACGGGAGACCGGGCCGTCAGAGCAAGGACGAGCGGCTCACGCCTACCGACCGGAGGACGGGATCGGGATGCACGGCTCGGTCGTATTCTACGGTACGTAGAGTTAATGGCGGCATTCGAGCCTGTCAGGCAGATCCTTAACGCTACGTATTGTAGAGTTAAGCCACTTGACACCCAGGAAGGTTCGTCCGATGCACATCACGAAAACCCGAGCTGCGACCGCGCTCACGTCTCTCGTCGTTCTCAGCGTCCTGGCCGGGTGCGCAGCCGGCCCGTCCGATGCGACGAAGACCGAAGCGCCGACCGTCGACGGAACCACCCTGACGGGCGGGAGCACGGAGTATCCCCTCACGATCGACAACTGCGGCTTCGAGCAGACCTTCACGGAAAGGCCCGAGCGCGTGGTGCTCATGAACGGCGCCTCCGTCGCCGAGGTCGAATCCCTCCTTCTGCTCGGGCTCGACGACACCATCCTCGCGAACATGCAGAACTACGGGATGTCCGATCAGCCGGAACTGGTCGCGCAGATCGACGCGCTTCCCACGGGCGACCTGGACATGGCCGGGAGCTTCGAGATCCCGGCCGAGCAGTTGCTCGCCCTCAAGCCCGACCTGGTGATCGCGACAACGTCAGGCGGTTTCGACTCGGCCAACGGCCAGGCATCCCGCGACGAACTCGCTGCCGAAGGCATCAACACGATCGTCAATCCTGCGAACTGCGCCATGGGCAAGGAAGACGCTACGGAAGAGGAGTTCTCCGCCTTCGACAACGCGACCGTCGAGTCGTCCTTCGGGTTCCTCAACCTCGTCGGCAACGTCTTCGATCGCCAGGCCGAGGCTGAAGCGCTCGTCAGCGAACTCCGTTCTCAGATCGACGCAGTGTCGTCTGCGGTGGAAGGCAAGGAGACGCCGACCGGCCTCATCGTCTTCCCCGGCATGTCGATGATGACGACCAACGGCATGCCCGCGGTCTTCCTCGGCGGCATCTTCGACGACGTTCTCAATCGGGCCGGTGTCGTCGGATCATTCCAGGACAGCGACCTGACCTTCACGTCGACGATCGACGCCGAGCACCTCGCGACGGCCGACGTCGACGTTCTCGTCGTCGGCGGATTCATGCCGGGCGAGGATCTCGACGCTGAAGCCGCCGCCCTCTTCGCCGAGTACCCGCAGTGGGACGCCGCGAAGAACAACAACTACGTCACCGTCTCCGACGGCGTGTACGTCGGCCCGACGAACGCCGCGGCGATCGAGAAGATCGCACGCGCCGCGCACCCCGACGCATTCTGAACTCTCCCGCAGATGGTCCGGCGATCCTGTGATCGCCGGACCATTCGCATGGGTGAATGTGGCCCGACTCGGACGCGAACCCGCACGAGCGGAGAGAGCCGGCGCTCCCAGGAAGCGCTTCCTCCGCTATGCTGAGCGGCAGCATCCGGAGCCCGATGCCCCGAGCCGCAGAGGATTGAAGATGGCGAGACTGGCCCAGCGCACGCCCACCATGGACGACGTCGCCGAGCTCGCAGGCGTATCGAGAACTACGGTCTCGCGGGTGTTCAGCAACACGGTGACCGTCGACCCGCTGCTGTCGCAGAAGGTTCATGACGCTGCGGCGAAGCTGCGCTACTCACCCAGCCAGATCGCTCGTGGTCTCGCCAAGGGCCGGACACACTCGGTGGGCATTCTCGTCCCCGAGCTCGACAATCCCATCTTTCAGCGCACGCTCACCGGCCTCTCGCAGGCCGCCGGCGAGGACAGATATCAGGTGCTGATCGCTGACTCGTCGGAGCGACTCGCGAACGAGGCAGAGCTGATCACCGAGCTGCGGCGCCGATGCGATGCGATCGTCCTCTGCTCGCCGCGAATGGACGACGCTGAGCTGTCGACGCTGGTCGCACGCCTCGGCCCGGTCGTGATGATCTATCGCTCTGTACCGGTTCCCGGAGTTCCGGTCATCGCCGTCAGCCTCGAGCATGGGGTGCGATTGCTCGCTGAGCACTTGCACGAGCTCGGGCACCGTCACATCGCATTCCTCGACGGCGGCGAGAAGTCAAGATCAGGCGCCCGTCGATTCGCCGCTCTCGAGGAGTTCTGCGCAGACCACCCCGAAGTGCGCGTCAGCCGTGTGACCGGCGGGGGAACCATCCAGGCGGGATTCGCCGCAGCGGACGATGTGCTCGCCACCGGGGCGACCGCCGTGATGGCCTTCAACGACGTCGTCGCGATGGGCCTGCTCAGCGCACTGCAGCGGCGCGGCATCACCGTTCCCGATCAGCTGTCGGTGACCGGCTTCGACGACATCACCTTCAGCGAATTCACCAATCCGCCGCTCACGACGGCGGCGATTCCGGCCGAGGAACTCGGGCGTCTCGCCTGGGAGCGGCTGCACGCGATGCTGGTCGACGGCGAGACGGATGACGGAACCACTGTCGTCCCGACCGTGCACCTGCGCGCCTCGACGTCATCGGTCGTCCCCGTCGGACACCGCAGCGACACTCTCGCCGCCGAGCCGTGAGGGCACCGCCGGATCACTCCGTCGGCACCCTCACTCGTCTACTACCGGTCGTACTTCAGCACTGCGACCGCCGCGGCCTGGAGAGTCAGCGTGTCGCCCGCAGCGAAGACAGCGCCGCCCGAGAGCAGGTCGGTCGAGCCGCAGGGAACAGTGATCTCTGCCTCGCGCTGCCCGTGGTTGAGGAGGAAAAGATAGGAGCCCTCTGCCCCGTGCCTCTCGGCGGCTTCGACGCCGCTCGGCGTCTCGAGCACAGGGGCTACCTGCGCCTCGTCGAGCACGGTGTCGAACATGCGATCCATGCCTGCCTCGTCCAGCAGAGTGCCGAGATAGGTCACCACGCCGTCGCCGAGCTCGTGGTGCAGAGCCGCCGCCTCTCCCTGCAGATAGCCGTCGACGTAGGTCGCCAGCACCGCTGCGCGATCGGCGACGAGGTCGTCCTGCCAGACACCGGCTTCCACCTCTGATCCGTGCACCCGCACCCGCACACGCTCCTCCGGCGGCAGCGGCGAGAACTCACGCACGCGTCCGCCGATGAGCGGCAACAGGCCACCCGGGTACCCGCCGGGGATGACCCGATCGTGCTCGTCCACGATGCCGGAGAAGAAGGAGATCAGCACGTGTCCGCCCGACCGCTCATCGACCGGCGCCACGCCCGCGGCATGGGTGCGATCGCGACGTCTCGACGAGGCTCGACGCCTTCTGGAGGCCGCGAGCCTCTCGATCGATCAGATCGCGGCAGCCTGCGGCTTCGGGAGCCCGATCACCCTCCGCCAGAACTTCATGTCCGCCTTCGGAAGCACGCCGTCCAGCTATCGGCGGCGGTTCGACGCTCGAGCGTGAGCGTCAGCTTCGTCGGGGGTGATCATCGCGACGACCACAGCTGGTCTTCCGGAGTGCACGCCGCGAGCGAGCACGATCGCCCCCGGAGCAGCGGTCGCCCGCCCGCACTGCTGCAGCTACCGCACCGCCTTGGGGAGCGCGAAGGTGACCACAGCGACGAGCGCCGCCACCACCAGCATGTAATAAGCAGGAGCGAGCAGGTCGCCGGTGGCCTGCACAAGCCAGGTGCTCACATACGGAGCGGTTCCACCGAACAGGACATAGCCCGCGTTGTAGCCGATTCCAGCGCCGCTGAGCCGATTCTTCACAGGGAACAACTCGATGAACGCGACGCCGAAGGGGCCGAAGAACACGCTGATCGCAAGGGCCAGGAGGAGCTGCCCTGAGATGGCCCCGACAGCTGTGCCATTGCTCGCGAGCAGATAGGCCGGGACGGCGACGATTGCGGAGAGCGCCGCGCCCGCGATCAGGACGGGCTTACGACCGATCCGATCGGACAGCAGTCCCGTGAGCGGCATCGCGAAGAAGACGGCGAGCAGGGCGATCGCGTTGGACGCCAGAGAGACGCCCTGATCGAGGTTGACCGTTTCGCTGAGATACGTCGGCAGGTACCCGGTCAAGGTGTAGAAGCCGAGGCTGGAGAGCGATGCCAGCGCGAATGCGTAGAAGACAGCACGAGGAGATTCTTTGATCGCCGTCCACAGGGGGAAGCTTCGTTTGCCGCCCAGCGCCGGAGATTCGCCCTTGCGCGTGGCCTGGAACTCGGGGGACTCGTCGACCTTCTGTCGGATGTAGAGCCCGACGAGAGCGAAGACGCCACCCAGTAGGAACGGAACCCTCCACCCCCACTCACCGTACGCGTCACTCCCCAACCCGCTCAAAAGAAGGAGGATGAGAAGTGAAGCGAACACAGCGGGAACAGTCGAAAATGACAGAGTGAATGCGACCGCCAAGCCACGACGGTGAGCAGGTGCATGCTCGGCCACCAAGGTGTTCGAGCCTGTCGTCTCCGCCCCTGCGGAGAGACCCTGCGCCAATCGGCACACGACCAGAAGAACGGTGGCGATGACTCCGACCTGACCGTACGTGGGGAGCAGACCGATTGCGACCGTCGCTCCGCCCATGATCAGAATCACCGCGGAGAGTACATTGCGTCGCCCGGCGGTGTCCCCGATATGACCGAAGATGATCGCGCCCAGGGGACGCATGACGAATCCGGCCGCGTACACCGCGAACACCGCCAGCAGGGAAGCCACACGGTCCTCCGCCGGGAAGAACAGAGTTGCGATGACCGTGGCAGAGTACGCATAGACGACGAAGTCGTACCATTCGACGAACTGCCCAATGGCAGCTGAAGCGAGGACTCTGCGCAGTTGCGTTCGATCTGGGGTTTTCGATGCCGACAGCTCATCAGTGTTCTTGGACGTCATTATCCGCGTACTCCTTCTAACTTGTGCGAGGGGGGAGAGATCAGCGCGAATGACCTGTCAGTCGATAGCGCTGATTTGTTTCCACGGGCTGAGCGATTCGAGCTCTCCGCAGAAAGTCTGGATCGAGCGTGGCGATGGCGAGCCCCTGGTCCGTGAGCACTTCCGCTATGCGCTGTCCATGCGGGCTGATGACAGCGCTCTCGCCCGTCGAGGCTGCGCCGGCCTGATTGCTCAGCATGAAGTACGAGGTCGTTTCGATCGCCCTGGCCGAGGCCAGAGTACGCAGTTGGAACGCCTTGCTCGGCCCCTCAGCCCATGCGGAGCTCATCGAGATGACGTCGACTCCTCTCTGGAGGAGCCCGAGGCTCAACTCAGGAAAACGGAGGTCGTAGCAATTCAACAGACCTACGCGCCAGCCGGCGATCTCGACAACCGAGAGTTCCGAGAAGTCCCCCAGAACAGGCCCAGGTGAGATGTACTCCGATTCGCGATACTCGAACGCATCGTAGAGATGAACCTTGTCGTATGACGCCGACATCTCACCGTCGGGGTTGACGGCGAGCAACCGGTTGTACGGCCGCTCGTGCGCGGCGTCCGGCGCATAGGTACCGAAGATGACGTGGATCTCGTGCCGGACAGCTATGGAGCGAATCCGATCGGCGAACGTCTCCGAGTGCTGAGCGGCGACGAGTCGAATCTCGGCAGGGTTCGACGTCCACTCGACGATCGACGACTCCGGCAATGTGAGTAGAGACGCTCCTTCCGCAGACGCTCTCATGGCGAGGAGATCGATCGTCCTGAGATTCTCTGCAACATCGGACGTGGAAGTGAACTGACCGGCAGCGACCGTGATCGATGTGGTCGGCATCGTGTTCCTCATGCCTGTCAAATCGTTGTGGCCCATGATGGAAAGCTAGATCAACTGGCCATCCGTGTCAATATGGAAATGTGAAGCCCCTGTTGCGGGCCATGGCGATCGCTTGGCTCACCACGAGTTCGGAGCTCCTCTAAAGCGATCACCGAAGGAGTTGCAGGAGATGGCGGGATCATCGCCCGCGCGGGACCGCCTCGGCCGTCAAGTCACCATCAAAGATGTCGCAGCGCTGGCTGGCGTCTCGCCGGCGACCGTGTCGCACTCACTATCAGGGCGTCGAAAGATCTCCGAGTCCACGACTCAGAGAATCAGGGAGGCCATCGACGCCTTGGGGTATGCGGCAGACCCCGTTGCGACGGCCCTGCGACGCGGCTCGACCCGCCTCATCGGCCTGGTGTTACGACCCCGCGATGCAGTGCAAGGCTCGCTACAAGGCGCTGCGGGGTTCCTGGAGCTCATGGGGACAGCAGCCATCGCATCACTCGAGCAGGGATGGGGACTCGTCCACGTGCCCAACACAGCGAGCGAGTGCGACCTGTCCCTGCCGGTTGACGGCTATATCGTTGCCCACCCCTTTCGGGACGATCCCGTCCTCGCTCAGTTGCATCGAGCTCGAAAGCCGGTCGTGACCATCGATGGGTTCGACGATCAGGACGATCAGTACGACGTGCGGATAGATCACGCTCACGGAGTGCGGGAGCTTCTGGGCGGTCTGGACCATCGCGCCCACACTCACACGGCGCTCGTCACAGGCACCGAACCGAATCGATGGAACGAAGAGGTCAAGAAGAGCGTCATCGAAGTTTTCCACGAAGAGGGAAGCCAGCTCGATGTGATCTCCCTGTACGAAGGCGAGGGAGTCCAGGGAGCGCGAAAACTGATAGAGGGATTGATTCACGATGGGGCGCGACGAATCCTGGTCGGGCCGAGCCGCTTCGCTCTCGGCGCGTTGGACGCTTCGCACTCACTCGGCTTCGCCGTTCCCGAGGAGGTCGAGGTGGCTGCCTTCACGGATAGCCCTCTGGCAGCCCACGCACAGCCGGGGATCACCGCGATGGACGTGCAAGCCGCGGAGGCCGGCAAAAGAGCTGTCGAGAACCTCCTCGGACAGTTGAGCGGGTCAGCGAACGAAGGCCGGAAGATCGTCCCTGCGGTCCGCTGGCGCGGATCGACAAGAGGTCAGGTCCCGGAACCAGGGTCGCCGACGACGAAGCCGGCGCTCCGCGCTCCGGCCTAGTCCTAGACGCCGCTGGTTCTGCGCACTCGTGAACGCGTCGAGCTGCGTAGCAACCGTGAGAACGCAGCCTCTTGCGCCAGATGAGCGGGGAGAAGAGACTGCGTTCGTCACCGGAACCGGGCGCTCCGGCCAGTACTCGTACGAGATGGTTCCCGTGCATGCACTGGTCTGCACGTGACGGCGCGCGGGCGTGAGGCCCCGATTCCACGGCACTTCACCACTGCGCGCAGCTCACACCTGATCGGCGAGGATCTGCGCCGTCACGTCATTCGCACCATGCAGGACGAACTCCACACTCCCGTCGGCGGCGACCACCGGGAGGAATGTCGGCTGCCAGTAGCGGATGTCGAAGGAACCGTCCGGCTGCTCCATGTCATATCGCACCGGCGGCACGATGGCCTCCTGCCCTGTCTCAATCACCGTGCTGATCGCGCCGTGGAGCACCTCAGTCCCCTTCGCGTCCGGGTCATCGGGGTTGTCGGGGAACACCAGCAGAATGTCGACGCCCAGAGCGCGCTCACGGGAAGAGCCGGTCGCGGCGAAGAACGAGTCGGTCGCCGCCACGATCACCCCCTCGCGATCAACCACGACGTAGGACTCCGGAAGCGCGTTGAAGATGCGCCCGAGCTGGGCGGTGTCGACGGTGGTCGGTTCCATGTTCTTCTCCTTCTCAATGGGGATGCAGTGCTTCCAGACTCCACCCGATCGTCACAGCGCAACCAGTCGCGAATCTGTACTGCGTGATTCAGCGGGAAGAGGTACAGATCATGCACTGCCGTGAACGCATAGCGAGGAGTGGAATGACCTTGAACATCCGATCGCCGCGGGCTCCGATGGAAGGCCGCGGCACATGACGGCAACAGCAGAAGGAGTACGCAATGAAGATCCGCCAGATCCGCAACGCCACACTGGTCCTGGACATCGGTGACGCCCGTATCCTCGTGGATCCGTGGCTGTCCGTCGAGGCCACCACCGTGTTCCCCGGTCCGACCGTCTCGTTGGTCGTCCCGATGGAGGAGATCGTCAACGTCGATGCCGTCATCCTCACCCACCTACACCCCGACCACTGGGACCCGACGGCGATCGAGAATCTCGCGAGCGAGGTTCCGATCTTCACTCAGCACGCTGCCGACCGCGATCGAGTTCACGACGGGCAGGCGATGATCGTGGAAGCTACCGGAGAGGTCTGGTACACGCACGTCGAAGGCAAGAGGTTCGAGAATGCCACGGTCCTCACGGGCAACCCCGAGTTCAAGGGCGTGAAGATGAAGAAGGTTCCCGGCCAGCATGGTTCTGACTTCGCCGTGCAAGCCGCGTACCAGATCCTCGCCGAGGTGATGGGTGTCGTCCTCTCCTCCCCCGGCGAGAAGACCCTGTACATCGCAGGCGACACCACGTGGAACCAATACGTCGAGGCGAACATCGCCGAGTACAAGCCGGACATCATCGTGGTCAATGCCGGCAACGCCAAGCTCCCGGGCATCGACGACTCGATCATCATGTCGCCCGAAGACGTCGTCAAGGTCTGCGAGGCGGCCCCGGGTGCGATCATCATCGCGAGCCATCTGGATGCCGTCGCCCACGCGACGACCTCCCGCGCTGAGCTTCGCGCCCACCTCGAAGCAATGGGCCTCGCACACCGCGTCCTTATCCCCGCCGACGGCGAGACCATGACGCTCTGATTCCGAACGCAACCTGAAAGGGTGTGAGTCAGCCCCCCACCGCCTCTCACACCCTTTCAGGAGCCGGTCAGGCCGTGAGTGTTGCGGGGCGGAACCACCCGGTGTACGACGCGGCCAGATCAGGTGCGCCTTCGAACCCGACGTCGCCGCGCGCGATCGCGTCCGCGCAGGCGCGCTTGCCCCACCACAGCTCGTTGAGTACGCCCGCGTCGACGATCACCGTCAGATCGGGCTGCCGCTCCGGCACTCCGACAGACGCCCGCGAGCCCTCACGGCCCACATGAATCCAGGCGCTGGAGAGTCGCGAGTCAGGAAACCGGAACGCGAGCGTGAGCTCACTCAGAGGCAGAACCTCAGGGACGATGCCCTGGTACATCTGCCAGATCAACGTCGCGACGTTGACCTCCCCGGCGGACGTCGGAGGGAGGTGCCAGTCGCGCGCCCATACACCCAGAGCCTCCAGGACCGGACGCAATGCAAGTCCTGACTGCGTCAACCTGTACTCACTCCGACTCCCGGGCGATGTCGCGCCCAGGCGTGAGATCACCTCGATACGCTCGAGGTATCGGAGCCGCGATGACAGCAGCGTTCGCGACAGGGCCGGCAGTCCTCGATGGATCGCGTTGAATCCGGTCGCACCGACGAGAATCTCCCGGATGATGAGGACGGTCCATCGATCGGCGATCAGTCGCGCGCCAAGCGAGACAGGATAGTACTCAGTCGGCGGGAACCAGCCATCAGGGCCACCCTCGAAGTTCGGAACCGCACCACTCGACTCAACCATGAGGAGCCCTCTCTCGGCAATCGCCGCGACGGCGCATCCGGGCCAGAGGCGATCTTATGACACTCTCACGATCGACCTCGGATAAGATGTGCATCGCGCACACATTGGAGTCGTTGCAAGTGTCAGTCGCACATGTCCGCGACATATCGACGACGTAGATTCTCCGATGGGCCTCGACCTCGGAGGCGCTAGATCAGAAGGTGACACCGTGCCCGAAGCAGAACGCGGAACCCTCGCCGAGCGCCGAGCCGCCGTCCTCTCGCAGCTCGTTGTGTTGCTCACACAGGGGCGCAGTCCCGCCGAACTCGCGGACGAAGCCGTTCGCCTGGTCGCCGCAGCAACCGACACCGCGGCCGTGTTCCTCTATCTGTGGGACGAGGAGCAGGAGCGGCTCGTGCTCCGCGTCGCGGGAGACGTGCCGCAGCAGATCGGCGTCGATGAGATTCGGCTCCGTCTCGGCGAGGGCATCTCCGGGTGGGCAGCGCTGCGCCAAAAGTCCGTGATCATCAACTCCCATCCGCGCGAGGATCCGCGCTTCATCGGCGTCGATCGAATAGACGAAGATGAGTTCAATTCGGTCCTCGCCGCCCCGATCGCCGACGAGCAGAGCCAGCTCCGTGGTGTCTTCGCTTTGTACTCGAGGAAAGAGAACGCCTTCGGCGACGACGAGCTCGCCATCGCGGTCGAGGTCGGAAGACTCCTCGCCTCCGGCCTGATGCGTGCCGAGACGGTGGCGAACCTCGCGCGACAGTCAGCAAGCTCGCATTTCCTGCTGGACTTCCCCACGGCCTCGCGCACTTCTCTCGTCCCCGCTCTGGAGTTCGCCGCCGGCAGGCTGCTGGAGCTCCTGAACGCCGATGTCTGCGTGCTGGAATACATGAGCAGGCGCGAGAGCGGAGCCGCACCGATCATGTTCGCCTTCCGCTCGGAAGGCGGCACCCACCGCCTCTGGTCGACTCATGCGCGCGCCGCTGCGCAGGCGAGCATCGATGAGCAGTGCGCCGGAATGGAACGCGCCTCAGTCGCCCTCGGGATGGGGGCGTCACGGGGCGTGCTCTCGTGCTACCGGGGCGCTCGATTCCGCGCGGCCGACTTCGACAGGCTCGGTGCCCTCGCCATGCAGTTGAGCGTGCTTCTCGAAGCAGTCGACCTCAATTCCGTCGGCTCCACACTGGCGACGCGCCTGCGGTTCACTCAGGATGACGTGGAAGCCGGGAGCATCATCGGCGAGTTGGGGATCGACGGCTCAATCTGCCCGATTCTGGTTCGCGTCCACTCGGTGCGCGGCGACTGGGGAGCAGCAAGCCGCACCCTCAAGGAAGCCCTCGCGGTCGCAGCCGGGAACAGAGCTGTGGTCTTGTTGGACTCGACCTGGGGTTTGGTGCTCGCCGACGCTCCCGGCGGACGCATCGCGCCCGAGCTTTCCGCCCGCATCCTTCAGACGACACGCCGTGTGGCCGCCGAGGAGGGTCTCGTCGCGTCGATCGGCGTAGGCAGCGTCGCGCACTCAGCCGCTCATATCCGTCAATCCCTCACGCACGCACGCGAGGCGCTCGATTGGACCGAGGCATACGATTCTGACGAGGCGGTGACACTCGCTGTCTACGAGGAGGTCAAAGAAGCCCTTCCTCTGACGCGCATCGTGGGAAACCTCGCCCCCTCGCTGCTGGACAGGCTGAGGACGCTGGAGCCGTTGACGAGGTACGACATCGATCAGGGTTCGCAGCTCGTCCGGACTCTCTCGGTGCTGGCGGGGTGCGGCGGATCCGTAAACGAGACGGCATCACAGCTGGTGATCCACCGCAACACGCTGCGTCAGCGCCTCCAGCGCATCGAGCAGATTCTCGGGACACCCATCGACCCAGCGATCGACTGGACAGTGCTGTCACTCGCGACTCTCGTCGCTGCGGATCGTGTAGACGCGATGCGCGCTCAGCGCCGCTAGCCTCATAGCGCGCGTCCCCTGCTCCGCCCGCTATGAGGGCAGCACAGGGGACGCGCTCGTTATGTCGGTCAGGCTTCGACGTCTGGACCGCGCGTCGGAACGTCCATCGCGTCCGGCATCTCGTTCTCGTCGTAGATCTGACCGATGCGTTCGTATCGCGAAGGGCTTCGCTTGCGCAGGTAGAGCGCGAATCCGACCCCTGCGAGAACGATCGCGGCGACATACACGGGGATCAAGTTGACGACGACCTCATCAGCACCGGCGAGGAACGGAATGTACGTCACAAGCAGGATCAGCACGATGGCCTGCGCGACCGCCCCGACGACGGGTGCGACCAGCGTCTTCCAGATATCGCCGGCCCCGCTTCGCCCGACCCGGTTGAAGTAGGCGATCACCGCCAGCGATACGAGGAACTGCACGAACACCACACCCGCGGTGCTGAAGATCGGCAGCCACGTGCCCAGTTGCAGAAGCGGGTCAGCGCCAACCATCGCGAACAGCGCGACCACGACGATCGCCACGACAGCCTGCACGCCGTTGGCGACATAGGGCGACTTGTGCTGTGGGTGCGTGCGCCCCAGCCGTTCGGTCAGGATCCCGTCACGACCCATCGAGAAAAGGTACCTCGACGCGTTGTTATGGAAGGCGAAGGCGCAGGCGAAGAAGCTGGTGATCACGAGGAAGTCGAGCATGATCCGGATCGGGTGCCAGGTGTACGCATCAGCCAGAACGAAGAAGTAGTCACCCAGCAGGCTTTCGGCCTGACTCATCGACTCATCTCCGAACCCCACGAGCCCGGCATACGCGACGAACGTGTAGAACACGCCCAGCGTGATCACCGCGATGTACGTCGCACGAGGGACCGCCTTCTTCGGATCGGTGGTCTCCTCGCCGTAGATCGCCGTCGTCTCGAAACCGATCCACGACCAGAACGCGAAGAAGAACCCGATGCCGATCGCCGGAGCGACCAGGAACCCGGAGGGGTCGAAGACCTCGGGCATCTGCCCCTGGGCACCGCCTTGAACGATGATGGAGGTGGCCAGGATGAAGATCACGAAGATCTCCAACGACAGCGCGATTCCGAGGACGCGGCCTGCCACGGTCACCTTGAAGTACGAGATGAGCCACATCAGCCCGATGCCGAGGATGCTGCAGATCCACCAGGGCACGTCCCAACCGAGGTAGGTCTTCAGCGTCAGAGCAGTGAAGTAGCCGAATCCTCCGCTGATTGCCGGCACGATCATGCTGTACGCAGCCATCACCGTCCAGCCGGCACCCAGGCCGAGGGGCTTACCCAGGCCCTGCGTGGTGAAGTTATAGAACGCTCCGGCGGCCGTGATCCGCTTGGCCATCTGGGCGAAGCCGACGGAGAACACGAGGAGGATCAACGTCGCGGCGACGTACGTGAGCGCTGTTGCGAATCCCGACCCGTAGGCATACGAGATCGGAATGTAGGTGGAGACGACGACCAGCGGCGCTGCCGCCGCCGTCACCATGAGCACGATAGTCAGGAATCGAATCGACCCTTTCATGAGGTCGGTCGACGACTCGGCGGAACTCCGCTTCGTGGCGTGTGTGGACATTCGGGTTACCTCTCAGTGCGTAAAGCCTGATGTGCGGTCAGCCCCGCTGACGAGTGGGAATCGGGCCCCATGAGCTCAACTCGTTCTCGGGATTGGAGGCAACGTAGCGACGTTCCCTGAGGTCACCGATGTGATCGGTGACCATCATCGCGCCCCCGAGTGTGCATGTCGCCTACTCGGGGGCGGCATCACTCGTTCAGCGTGCCTTCCTGGATGCGACGCGATCACGCACCACGCTCACGAACCGGTGCGCGAGATTCTTAGCGTCGGCGCTGATCGTCTCGTCCGCCGCCGTGAACTCGCGGGCCTGCTCATCGATCAGCGGCAGCATCGCCTCCGGTACCTCATCGCGCCACTCGAGGAAGCGCTCCGGAGATATCTCTGCGTGAAACTGCACGCCCCAAGCGGAGCCGACGCGAAAGACCTGGTTCGGGTACCGGTCCCCGGTGCCGAGGAGAACTGCCCCCTCGGGCAGCCGGGTGACCGCGTCGAAATGCAGAGCCGGCATGTGAAACTCGGCCGGCATATCCTGCATCAGCGGATCGTTTGCGGACGCTTCGAGCAAGGAGACTCTCACGACCCCGCTTTCGAGTCCGCGAGCGCCGACCGCCACCTCTCCCCCGAGCGCGTCGGCGAGCATCTGTGCGCCTAGACAGACACCCAGCACGGGGATCTGGGCGGAGACTGAAGTGCGCAGCAGCGACTTGATGTCTGCAAGGTACGGGAACTCACCTTCGTCGAGCGCTCCCATAGCCCCACCCAGAACGATCAGCCCGTCGCCCTCGACCGAGCGGGGGACAAGGTCACCGTCAAATGGCCGCACGATGCGAAGAATGACGCCTTCCTCGCTGAGCCACCGCCCCATCCGATCGATGTCGCCCTTCACATCGGGTTGGATCACGGTAATCCGGATCGGCTGGTCATCACCCATGTCGAAATCCTCCATAGTCAGGCCTTCGGCGCCTGGAACCTGAACGCCGTCCACAACGTTCCCAGCATGCGGAGCCGATCGGCTCATTCCATGTCGCTCACGCACACCGCAGCGGTCCACTACGTGCATCCTGCACGTGAGCGACTCGAGCGTTCACGCAAGTATTCCCTGAGTGAACTTGAAGGGGATGACATGCCACGCATACCGGTGAAGGCGGCGGTACTGAGGGAGCCGGGCGAGCAGCTCGCGCTCGAGACCGTGTACCTGGACGAGCCCGGGTTCGGTGAGGTGCTGGTGCGAACCATGGCGGCCGGCCTGTGCCACAGCGATCTCCACTATCTCAAGGGGACGATGGGCATCTCACTTCCCGCGGTTCTCGGTCATGAGGTTGCGGGAGTCGTCGAGCGTTGCGGCCCCGGCGTGAATCGCATCACTCCCGGCGACCGGGTCGTCGTCACCATCACGCCGAGCTGCGGCCAGTGCCCCGCGTGCGTATCGGGAACGCCCACTCGCTGCTCACGCGTCAGTCAGATGCGCGAGCGTCCGGAGCCCCTCCTCGTCGATGAGGCCGGCGAAACGATTACCTCGCTCGGCTCCATCGGGGCGTTCGCCGAGGCGATCGTGGTTCCCGAATCCGCGCTCGCCGTCGTCGGCGCAGACCTCCCCCCTTCGGTGGCGGCCCTGCTGGGATGCTGCGTGAGCACTGGCGTGGGAGCCGTGATTCACGGCGCCCACGTCGGGCCCAACGACACCGTCGCGGTCATCGGATGCGGTGGAGTCGGCATGGCGGCGATCCAGGGGGCCCGACTCAGCGGCGCACGACGCATCATCGCCATCGATCTGCATGACGAGAAGCTCGCGCTGGCGAGCCGACTCGGCGCCACAGATGTCCTGAGGTCCTCAGCCGACGATGTGCGGAGCGCGGTGCTGAGCCTCGTCCCGGGAGGGGTCACCCACGCGTTCGAAGCGGTCGGACGACCAGCGACCGCCGAGCTGGCGTTCTCTCTGCTGGCCTCGGGCGGCGTCGCGACGATCCTCGGCCTGATGCCTTCTGGCAGTCAGATCACGATAGAAGCCTCCGAACTCATCGAAGGAGATCGACGAATGCAAGGCGCATACATGGGCGGCAACCGCTTCCTCGCCGACATCGACACGCTCACCGACCACTACCGCTCGGGTCGCCTCGACCTGGACGCGATGGTGACCGGCTCCGTGTCGCTCGCGGGGATCAATGACGGATTCACCGCCATGGCGAGTCGTTCGTCCATTCGAAATGTCGTGGCGCTCGGAGAAGGGACCTGGTGATGTACGAGATCCCGATCGTCGAGACCCGCCTCTACATCGACGGCCAGTGGCGCGTGGCCGCCGACCGGCTCGGCATGCTGCACGACCCGAACTCCGGCGCCGAGCGCACATCCCAGTTGGGCGCCACCGCGCGGGACGTGGACGATGCGCTGCGCGCCGCCGATGCTCTCCACACCTCCCAGGTACTCGACCGCATTCCCGCGGCCATCCGCGCCGCAGCCCTCGAGGCGTGGGCGGATGCGCTCGATGCCCACGTCGAAGACATCGCCGTGCAGGATGCGATCTCCACAGGCAATCCGATCGCGACGACGCGCACGCTCGCGTCTTTCCTCGGTGCACGTGTGCGCTCCACGGCACGACAGACCAATGAGATCGGCGATGGTCACTCGCTCGAAGCGGGAGGGCGTGCCGTTCGGCTGCTGCACCGAGCACTCGGGCCGACGCTGGTGCTCGCACCGTGGAACGCTCCGACGTTCGTTGCGGTCTCGAAGGTCAGCGGGGCGATCGGCGCGGCTTCTCCTGTGATCCTGAAGCCGTCAGAGTGGACACCCAGCGGGGCTCAGATCGCTTTCGAACTGCTGCAGTCCGTGCTGCACGAACACGACTTCCCCCGGGCGACCGCACAGCTCGTCCATGGCGCGGGCGCCGTCGGCAGCGGTTTGGCGAGCGACCCGCGGGTTCGAGCCATCAGCTTCACCGGCGGACTCCCCGCCGGTCGGGCGGTGGCTCGGGCCGCCGCCGAGACACTGGCAGTCGTGCAGCTGGAGTTGGGATCGAACAATCCTGCGATCGTTCAGCCGGATGCCGACATCGAACGCACGGCAGCGCTGCTGATCGCGGGCACAACGCGCCTGAACGGACAGTGGTGCGAGGCGCCGGGCAAGGTGCTCGTTCCGAAGGAGCTCCGAGACGACCTCGTGGAAGCTCTCGTATTGCAGGCCGCCGCGTTGCGTATCGACCACTCGTTCGCGGGCGACAGCCAACTCGGACCGCTCGCCTATCGGGTCCACCACGATCGGCTCGAAGCCCAGCTCGCAGAATACGCCGCCGGCGGTGCGACGGTTCTGCGTGCAGGCACTCTGCCCGATCTGGGCGGATGGTTCTTCCAGCCCGCGATCGTGACCGATATTGATGCCACTGCGGCTCGGACCGAACTGTTCGGTCCGGCGCTCTCGGTGCACGCGGTGGAGTCCGTCGATGAGGCCGTCGAGATCGCGAATCTCCCCGGTGGAGGCCTCGATGGATACGTGTTCGGCGAAGACGAGGAAGCTGCTCTGCAGACGGGTTCGCGGATACGCGCCGGTGAAGTCCGGATCAACGGCACCTTCATGGCCGACCTCGCCGATGGCTCAGAGCAGACTTTCTGGGGCAGCGCGGGCGTCGGCGGTCATGACCCCGCACACGGGGTGGCATTCTCCCAGGGACGCCGCGTCGTCGGAGTGGATGCGATCGACCTTCCCGTCTGATCCGGGATGAGCATCCGCACAAGCAATCAGCGCAGGAAAGCAGGAGCAGCATGAGCATCGAAGGAACGTCTCGCGCCTCGGCGCCGGCCGACGAAGGATCACCCGCGGCATCCCCTTTCCCGGCCAGAGCAGACCTGGGTTTCGCGTGGAGCGTGAAGGACAGCTTCCTGCAGTACATCCGCGGAATGCGCGACGGAGACATCGGCTGGAATGCGGGAGCGGCGGTCACGAGCACCGGCGAGTTCTTCTTTCCCTTGGCGGGCGTCGCGCACGTCGGGGAAACGATGATTCTGTCGTTCCGCGGCACCGTGAGCTTCACGGCACACCACGGCCTCCTGTCCGTCTCCGTGAGCCGACCTCGGATCACCGTCGGCGATGGGCTGGCCCGCCTCACCACCGAGGTGGGGGGAGTCGAGCAGCAGATCGCCGCGATCGACCTGCCTCCGCGCATCCACGACGGAGACGTCACCATGTGGCTCAACTGCGCTGTGCGCCTCAGTGGGGTGGGACCTGAACACTTCGGCGGATCGTACGCAGAGGGAGAGCAACTCGCCCCTCTCACCGTCCGCATCCCCACTCGTTCATTCGCCAACGCCGCCACGACCACCGAAAGCGAGAAGCACGACTGATGATCGAGCTGCCCTCCAGCGCACTGCTCAAGCAGAACATCCGCGAGCACTACCCCGAAGTGACTCACGGCAGTGGCGTGTACCTCTACGACACGGACGGCAAGGTGTATCTCGACGGGTCCAGTGGTGCGATGACGGCCAGCATCGGACACGGCGTCGCCGAGATCGGCGACGCGATCCGCGCCCAGGCCAGCGGCGTCGCTTTCACGTACCGCACGCAGTTCACGAACGGGCCTGCGGAACAGCTCGCAGAGCGTCTCACCGCTCATGCTCCGGGCGACCTGGACTTCGCGTTCTTCGTCAACAGCGGGTCCGAAGCCTCCGAATACGCCATCCGCACAGCCGTGGGGTACTGGCGGGAGAAGGGTCTTCCGCGGAAGACCAAGATCCTGGGCCGTGGAACCAGCTACCACGGCATGACGATGGGTGCGCTGTCCATGTCTGGTCACGCTGCCCGTCGTCCCGACTACGGTGATCTGCTGCATCCGTTCGCCGTCGCGCCCCCCGCCCACGCCTGGCGTTTCGCCGCTGACGGCGAAACGGAGGAAGCGTACGGACGCCGCGTGGTCGCAGAGTTCGAGTCCGCCGTGCGCGCCGAAGATGTTGACACGGTTGCTGCGGTGATCGTCGAGCCCATCGTGGGAGCCGCAGGCGGAGTACTCGTCCCACCTGTCGGCTATCTCGCCGCGCTGCGTGAGATGTGCGACCGCCTCGGTGTGCTGCTGATCGTCGATGAAGTGATCACGGGTATCGGGCGCGCTGGAGAGTGGTTCGCGTGTGGCGGCGAAGGAGTCGTGCCCGACCTCCTGCTCCTGGGAAAGGGCATGAGCGGTGGCTATGCAGCGGTGGCGGGAGTGCTCCTGCGCCGGCCGATCGTCGAGGCTTTCGCGATCGGCAGCGGCGTCGCCCCGTTCGGACATACCTTCTCGGGAAATCCGCTCGGCGCCGCCACGTGCCTGGCTGTGCTCGACATCCTGGAACGCGAAGACGCGTTCGACAACGCTCGACAGCGCGGACGGCAGCTCGAGTCTGGGCTGCGCGAACTCCAGGCCGTGCACCCACGCATGGCAGACATCCGCGGTCGGGGCCTCCTCTGGGGCTTCGAGTTCGTGACGGATGCCGAATCACTGCGCACCCCTGATGTTTCCCGGAATGCGGCGGGGGCGTTCGTGCGGCTCTGCAGAGAGCACGGACTGATCGTGTACCCCGCGGGGATCGCTCCGTACAACAACGCCATCATGATCTGCCCTCCGCTCACCATCACGGAGGAAGAGATCGTCGACCTCCTCGATCGCCTGTCCGCCGCGCTTCCGGCGATGGATGCGCTTCTCGATGAGTGGACGTTCAGCGACTGATCGCTTGCGGGCGACGTGGGAACAAGTCGCGCCAGGGCAGGTCACCCGCCACGGCCGGGGCTCCGTCCAAGATGCTTATCAGAGGGCCCAACGGGTCGATGGTCGCCGTTGCCAGCGTTCGCCATCTCAATCCGAATCGTGCATCCGATTCTGGGACGCAACACAGGTGCGGTTCGCCGGGGCCGGACAGCAACAGCGGAACCAGCTCGCTCGGGCTGAACGGCGACTCCGTTTCGTCAGCCCGCTCGTCGATCAACTGCAATCGCGCATAGGTGTCGTCGCCGAAGCTGCCGGGATTCTCGCCGGATACGAGCCCATCGCTCAGAAAGTGGTTCGTGTGCGCGAGATGGCGCTGTGCCCCCATCTCGATGACGGCGATACCCACCGGGCTGAGTTCCACGGTGACGGCTCGGTGCGGATCGATCAGGGTGATCGCACTCGAGCTGGCGATCGGAGCGGAGCGAAGCAGGTCGATCGCGTCTGAGACAGTCGCCGCGGTTTCCAGGATCGCTGCGAGCAGAAGGTGAACCGGCACCCCGCTCACCTCGTCACTCGCGCTCGAGAGGATGTTCAGGAACACACCCAGCCCGGCATCGTTCACACCGATCTTGGCGAGGATTCCATGCTCGGTCAGCCCCACGAAACTCCGGGCACTGCCATGAACCGTCTGGGTATGCCAGAACGAGGAGAACTCGTCCTGCCAATCCCACGTTTGAATCCCGACGGGACCCCGAGCGCCCCGCTCACGGACCAGCACGGAGCACTCGGCCGGCGACATGGCGGTGGACTGGGAGATGATCTCGGTCCGACCGTTCAACGCGATCACCTGCCATGCTGGGATGCCTGCTCCCGCCGCGATACCGTGCATCTCGTCGACGTACCGGGAGTCCCACTGCGCCGTGTTCTTTTCGATCCGCGAAGCCAGTTCACGCACACGGTCGGTGTCGAGCCCCCCGATCGCGAACAGCGACAGGTATCCCCCCACGACGTCACCCAGCCGTGTGCTCAGCGCGAGCCCGCGACTGCTACCGCGCGCGTAGGAGGGCCCGCCCGAGACCTCGAGATGCTCTCGTGTCACTTGCCGGACACCCCTTCGTGTGCCGCCTCCGCGACGAGCGAAGCCTGGCGCCGGTAACCGACGCGGTAGAGACCGATGACGCCACCTGTCGTCGCCAGCAGCAGCGCGACGTAGTAGGCCATCACAGCCCACGGGTTGTTGCCGGAGGCGTTCAGGATCCACTGGGCGACCAGCGGCGTCGATCCCCCGATCACCGACGAGCACAGTTGATAGGCGAGTGAGACTCCGGAGTACCGCAGCTCCGGCGGGAACGCGTAGGCGAGGAAGCTCGCGTACACGGCGAAGTAGATGGTGACGCCGGCGAACGAGACGTACAGCATCACAGCGATGAGTACGACGTTCGCGCTGTCGATGGCCGCGAAGAACGGCACCGCGAAGACCAGTGACAGCCCGAGCCCGATCAAGATCACCCGCAGTCGACCGAACCTCTGTGCCGCATGGCCCGCGAGCCACTGTGCGATGAACTGCACGACCGTGGCGCCGACGAGAACGTTCAGTATGACCTGACGCTCGATACCCAGGGGGCCGGTCGCCCAGGCCAGTAGGAACGTGTTGGTGAAGTAGGCCATTGCAATCGCGATGACCGATGCCGCGATTCCCAGCACGAGCACGAGAGGGGCACGACGAAGCACGGCAAGCGCCGGAGCCTTCTCGACGTTTCCTTCGGCCTTCGCCGTGACGAACTCCTCTGACTCTTGAAGCCGGAGCCGCAGAACGATGCCGACGACGACCAGGATCGTCGAGGCGAGGAAAGGGATCCGCCACCCCCACTCGAAGAACTGCTCATCGGGCAGCATCCCCACGAGCGCGAACGATCCGGTGGCCAGCAGGGACCCGACGGGACTCCCCTGCTGCACCCATGCGGCCGCGATCGTCTTGCGATCCGGAGCTGCGTTCTCGGTGGCGATGAGGACAGCGCCACCCCATTCGCCTCCGACGGCCAGCCCCTGTGCTGCGCGCAGGACGACCAGCAGAATCGGCGCAAGGATTCCGATCTGCGCGTATCCCGGGAGCACTCCGATCAACGCCGTCGCCGTGCCCATGAGCAGCAGGGTCACGAGAAGCACATTCTTGCGACCGACTCGGTCGCCGAAGTGTCCGAAGATCAACGCCCCCAGCGGCCGAGTGAGAAAACCGACCCACAGCGTGGCGAAGGAAGCCAGCAGCGCGGCGCCCGCATCTATCTCAGGGAAGAACACGCGGCCGAAAACGAGCGCACTGGCCGTGCCGAACACGAAGAAGTCGAACCACTCGAGCGAGTTGCCGATGAAAGCGCCGATGACCGATGTTCGTTCGCGGCTGGTCGAGCGTCCTTGCATAACCGTTCCCCTTCGAATGCGCACGCGTGTCGGTGCGATGTTGATGAGTCTCGGGGAGAGCAGGCCATTACGTCCAATGAATAATAGGACGGTTGGCGATAACCTTCGGGAATGGATAGTCAAAGCCTCACCTACTTCGTCGCGGTCGCGCGGCTCGGCTCGGTGACTGCAGCAGCGAATTCCCTGCACATCACACAGCCCGCTGTGTCGAAGAAGATCGCTCAACTCGAGCACTCCCTCGGAGCCGCCCTCTTTCGGCGGATGCACACGGGAATGGCGCTCACCGCGTCCGGTGCGACCCTCTTCAGCATCAGCACGAGCGTCCTCGAGGCGCTCCGACGAGGCGAAGCCCTCATGCGCTCGAAGCACGGTCAATCCTCATTCGTGATCGCGTGCCCACCCACCACGGCAGACCTGGTGATCGCCCCGTACATGGCCGACCTCAACCCACCGGTGGTCGACCTGCGACTCACCGAAGCCCCCGACATCAACCATGCGATCGAACGTGACGCCGACCTCGGCGTGAGCTCGATGCGACCCCCGAACGATCGAGCCTCGCTCTGCGTCGCTGACATTCCGATCACTGTTCAGCGGCCCGGCAGTTGGGGCGATGCGAATCCAGTGGATCTCGACTCCCTCCACGATCAATGGCTCATCGTTCCCCGCACCGGCGTGCAGCCCGCAGTGCGCGAACGCCTGTCGACACCATCACGTTCGTGGCTCATGCGAGATGCCGCGACCGGCACCGTCGCCCAAGCGCTCGCGGCAGCCGGGCATGGTTGGGCTCTCGTGACGGAACCGGCTCGTTTCGGCCTCCAGTCCGCCCCCGCGCATGCGGCAGGTCAGCCGCTGCAGATCTCGCTTTACGCCTCCTGGGACAGGAATCACTACGCTGCCCCGCAACTAGAGGAGCTGGCCGTCCAACTACGCGGGCACATTCAAGACCATGTGCCGTGGCAGGCTCCGCACCCGCGGACCTGAACCCGGCAGGGTCGCCGTCGCACGAGCGCCACGTCGACCGAGTCTCGCCACGCGGCGCCCTCCACCTGTGGAGCCGATGCACAAGCAGGTGAGGAACGCAGTGCGCCGCGCACACATCCGAAGCATTCGCTTCCACGAGGGTGGTGGCGAGGTGATAGCCGATGACGACTCCTTCCCGACCACGCATGGTGTTCTTCGTATCCGACAGCACTGGCATCACGGCGGAGACCCTCGGAGACGCGTTGCTGGCGAACTTCCCCGACTTCGACTTCGTGCGCCGAACGATGTCGTTCGTCCAGAGCGTGAAGGAAGCGCACCAAGTCGTCGAGACGATCCGTCGCGTCGCGGCAGAACAGGAACCACCGATCGTCTTCTTCACCGTGAAGGATGCCGAGATCAGCCGCGCCTTCGCCGACGTGCCCGCGGTGCGGATCGACCTGTTGCGAGGTCATCTCACTGATCTCGAGGCCGCCCTCGACGCAACCTCATCAGAGGGCTTCGGACGCTACCACTCACTCGCCGATGCCGAACGGTATTTCCGCCGCATGAAGGCGATCGAGTACACCATCGAGCACGACGACGGACAGAGCTACCGGGCTCTCGAGCACGCCGAGGTGATCATCATCGCGCCGAGCAGATGCGGCAAGACCCCCACGTCGATGTACCTCGCGCTGCAGTACGGCCTTCGCGTCGCCAACTACCCGCTGACAGACGACGACCTCCCTCACGAGGACCTGCCTGGCCGCATAGCTCCGTACGCCGATCGCTGTTTCGGGCTGACCACGACTCCTCTACGTCTGAGCCAGATCCGGCACGAGCGACGACCCAATTCGCACTATGCCAGCCTGCCCCAGTGCACCGCTGAGCTGCGGCGTGCGGAGAACCTCTATCGCAGCACGGGCATCCCCTTCCTCAACTCCGCCACGAAAAGCGTGGAAGAGATGTCCGCTGTCGTGATGCAAACCCTGAATCTGCGCAAGTGACCCCGTCGAAGGAGACCACCATGACCAACATCCTCTGGTTCGAGCAACTGGGTATGGCCGATCTGCCTCAGGTCGGAGGCAAGAACGCCTCATTGGGCGAGATGGTGTCCCATTTGAGCGCACTCGGCGTACGGGTGCCGCGTGGCTTCGCGACGACAGCATCGGCCTACCGGGACTTCTTGGCGCACGACTCTCTCGCCGGCACCATCGACGGCATGCTCGCCGGAGTGGACATCGAGAACATCCGCGAGCTCACCCGTATCGGTGCAGAGATCCGGCGCCTCATCATGGAGCATCCGCTGCCGCAGTCACTCGAGAGCGAGATCCGCGACTCATACCAGCGGCTCGTGGAGTCGGATCCGGAGCCGGACTCGGTCACGTGGGCTGTCCGTTCCAGCGCGACCGCGGAAGACCTTCCTGACGCCTCATTCGCCGGGCAACAGGAGACCTTCCTGAACGTCGGAGGGATCGAGAACATCCTGATCGCAGTGCGATCGGTGTTCGCCTCCCTCTACAACGATCGCGCGATTGCCTACCGGGTGCACCAGGGCTTCGACCAGGAGGAGGTTGCGCTCTCCGTGGGAGTGCAACGAATGGTTCGTTCCGATGTCGGATCCTCAGGGGTCATGTTTACCGTCGACACCGAGTCGGGTTTCGATCAGGCGGTCTTCATCACCAGCGCCTACGGACTCGGCGAGGCCGTCGTGCAGGGCGCGGTCAACCCCGATGAGTTCTACGTCTCCAAGCCGGGGCTCCGCGCCGGGAGACCCGCGATCCTGAAGCGGACTGTGGGCGACAAGGCGATCGCGATGCGATACACCGACAGTCGCGAGCCTGGCGCCAGCACGGTCTTCACAGACGTCCGCGATTCCGACAGAAGGCGGTTCTCGCTCACCGATGCTGAAGTCGAAGAACTTGGCCGCCAGGCGTTGACGATCGAACAGCACTATGACAGGCCGATGGACATCGAGTGGGCCAAGGATGGCGTGGATGGCGAGCTCTACATCCTGCAAGCGCGCCCTGAAACTGTTGTCTCCCGAGCCACGCAGAACACGATCTCTCGATTCCGGTTGATAACGGCGGGCTCTGTCGTCGCGGAAGGAAGGGCGATCGGTCAGCGGATCGGGTCAGGACCCGTGAAGGTGTTGAACGACATCGCAGACATGGACCAGTTCCGCACGGGGGACGTCCTCGCCGCAGATATGACGGACCCCGACTGGGAGCCGATCATGAAGCGTGCCTCCGCGATCGTGACGAATCGCGGAGGGCGCACCTGCCACGCCGCCATCATCGCACGAGAACTCGGTATCCCTGCTGTCGTCGGCGTGAGAGACGCGACTGACATCCTCACGGACGGCATCGATGTCACGGTCAGCTGCGCAGAGGGCGACGTCGGCCGAATCTACGCCGGTCTCCTCGATTTCGTCGAGGAGACGACTCACCTCGATGAGATGCCCGACCCGCCCGTGCGAATCATGATGAACGTCGGCACACCGGACCAGGCATTCGCCTTCTCCCGACTCCCTCACCACGGTGTCGGCCTCGCAAGGCTCGAGTTCATCATCAATCGGCAGATCGGCATCCATCCGAAGGCGCTCCTCGAGCTGTCATCACTTCCGCATACGCTTCGCGAGGAGATCGAGCAGCGCACATCCGCGTATGCCGGTCCGCGTCAATACTTCGTGCAGCGCGTCGCTGAAGGCGTGTCGACGATCGCGGCCGCCTTCGCTCCCGCGCCGGTGATCGTCCGCCTCTCGGATTTCAAGTCGAACGAGTACGCGAACCTCCTCGGCGGCGAACGGTATGAGCCCCGCGAAGAGAACCCGATGCTCGGCTACCGCGGTGCGTCTCGGTACATATCCGAAGGCTTCCGCGGGTGCTTCGAGATGGAGTGCGAAGCCATCCGGTTCGTCCGGGATGAGATGGGGCTGGAAAACGTCGCGGTGATGGTGCCGTTCGTGCGCACAGTGGAGGAAGCGTCCGCGGTGACGGAGCTTCTCGGCGAGCACGGACTTCGTCGAGGAGAGAACGGGCTCAAGATCATGATGATGTGCGAGCTCCCCGCGAATGCGTTGCTCGCGGACGAGTTCCTCGCGTACTTCGATGGGTTCTCGATCGGCTCGAATGACATGACCCAGCTCACCCTCGGGCTGGACCGCGACAGTGCGATCGTCGCGGACCTCTTCGACGAGCGAAATCCAGCCGTGTTGAAGCTCCTGTCGCTGGCGATCGACGCGTGCGCACGCAACGACAAGTACATCGGAATCTGCGGGCAGGGCCCGAGTGATCATCCGGAGTTCGCCGAGTGGCTGGTCCGTCAGGGAATCCAGTCGGTGTCGCTGAACCCGGACACCGTGGTCCAGACTTGGCTCGCACTCTCCACGTCGGAGCGTCCTGCCTGAACACCGAAGGGGTGGCGGTCTGGACAGGACCGCCACCCCTTCGCTCGCAAGCGGCACCTTCAGACGCTCAGTAGACGTCCTTGACGTACCGCTCGGCACGCTTGAGCTCGGCGACCAACGTGTCCCCCGCCACCGCGTCTCCGGCCCCCAGGATCTCCGCGAGCGCTCGATCGACATCGGCAGCCATCCGGGCCTTGTCACCACAGACGAAGATGTACGCCCCCGCGTCCACCCACTTGCGAAGCTCCCGCGCGTTCTCGCGCATCGCGTGCTGAACGTAGCGTTTGGCGGCCTGGTCGCGCGAGAAGGCGAGATCGACGCGGCTGAGGATGCCCCGCAGCTGCAGATCACCGAACTCATCCTCATACAACCAGTCGAACGCGCGGTGCTGATCTCCGAAGAATAACCAATTGTCGCCGGCAGCCCCCCGCGCGTCTCGTTCACGGAGGAACGCGCGGAACGGCGCGACGCCCACACCCGGACCGATCATGATCACGGGGACGTCATCGGCGGGGAGGCGGAATTCGTGAGCCGGGACGCGCCTCACCTCGAACTCTCGCCCGTCTTCCGCCCGGGCTCGAAGATAGTCCGTCGCAGCACCCGCGTGGCGGCCGTACGGGCTCTCGTACTCCACACCGGCGACCGTGAGATGCACCTGCCCGTCATCTCGGAGCGGACTCGATGAGATCGAGTAGTCCCGATGCTGCAGGGGGCGGAGTTCCTGCATGATCTCCACAACGGACAGGTCCGCGCACCCGAGGTCGATCACCACATCCAGAACGTCTCGCCCCCAGAGCCATGCATCGAGCGCCTCCCGATCGCCCGATTGAAGGAGCGCCACGATCGCTGCCGCCTGGGAACTCTCCGGGCACCGGCGTGCCAGCCCGACCACGAGACCGGGATGCGGAAGTCGCAGTTCGACTTCGTGAGTGAGTACCTGCCTCAAGGAGCCTCCGGCGAGCTCCTGGTCCCCGAAGTGTCCGATCCACCGGTCGACAAGCGCATCGCTGTTCTGGACGAATACGGAAAGGGAGTCGCCCGGCGCGTAGTCGAAGCCGCCAGCATCGAAACTCAGCTCGTAATGGGTGACGCGCTTCGTCGATCCCGGCGCCGAGAGCACGCGCGATGCAGTGATACGTGCTGTGCACGCCTGATCGCCGATCGCACTCTGGCTCTGCTTTTCGTCAGCCTCGTGCGGCAACTCCGTCGGCAGCGACCCATCCCATGCGGTTGCGTCGATGAGCGACTGTACAGCCGGTGTCGCCCATCGCTCCGCGCTGAACTCGAAGTCGATGTCGCAGTCGATGCTCTCCACGATGCGAACGGCACCGAGTTCTTCCAGACGCTGATCGATGTCATGGCCCGCCTTGCAGAAGTCCTCGTACATCGAATCACCGATCGACAGCACCGCATAGGGCAAGCCGTCCAGCGCGCCGCGCTCGAGCGTCTGCAACCAGGACCAGAACTCCGCGGCGTTGTCCGGCATGTGGCCGTTGTCGTGAGTGGAGGTCACAACGAGCAGTCTCTTGACTCCGCTCGCCCTGTCGGCAAGCCAGTCATTCAGAGATGCGTAACCTGCATCCAGGCCATTCTTCACGGACTTCGCATGGATCTGGTAGGCGAGGTACTCGGCATTGCCCGTCTGGCTTCCGAACAGGATGCTCAGCTCAGCCGTCTCGCTATCGGTCATCGTGCGTCCCCCCTCGTCGATGCCCAGATCGATCGTCATGATCCCGTCGAGATGAAGACCGACTTGGGCTCTGTGAATCCCCTGACGCCCTCCATTCCCAGTTCGCGACCGATACCGGACTGCTTGAACCCACCGAACGGCACCTGCACGCGGATCGAGGAGTTCGAGTTGACCGAGATCGTGCCACTCTCGATGCCACGAGCGACGCGGAACGCACGTCCAACATCCTGCGTCCAGACCGAGCCGCTCAGCCCGTAGATCGTGTTGTTCGCCAGACGGATCGCATCCTCCTCCGTGTCGAAGGGGATGACGACCGCGACCGGGCCGAAGATCTCTTCTGAAGCCGCTCGGGTGGTTGCATTTTCGTCGATGGCGATATGAGGTGCCATCCAGTAACCGGGTCCAGTCGGCGTCTCACCGCGGTAGACGAGATCCAGCCGATCATCGACGAAAGATGAGACGGTCTGCCGATGCTCGGCCGAGACCAGCGGCCCGAGATCCGTGGAAAGGTCGGATGGGTCTCCGATGCGGAGCGCCCGGGTTGCTTCTACGAAGCCCTCCATGAAGCGCTCGAGGGCCGGCCTCTGCACCAGGATCCTGCTTCGGGCGCAGCAATCCTGACCGGTGTTGTCGAAGACTGCCCAGGGAGCGGCGGCGGCTGCCTGGTCGATATCGGCGTCCGCGAAGACGACGTTGGCAGACTTGCCCCCCAGCTCGAGCGTCACCCGCTTCATGGTGTCGGCACTGGATCGTAGTATCGAACGTCCCACCTCTGTCGATCCCGTGAAGCTGATCTTGCCGACGCGGGGGTCATCGATCAACGTCCCTCCGACCTCGGCGCCGCTGCCGGTGACCACCTGGAGCAGGTCCGGGATCGGCGAGACCTCTGCCGCGAGCTCTCCGAGCCTTCTGGTCGACATCGGCGTCATGCTGGCGGGCTTGACGATGACGGCGTTGCCAGCGGCGAGCGCCGGCGCGATGCTCCAGCTCGCGATCGGAAGCGGGAAGTTCCAAGGGGTGATCACACCGACGACGCCGACTGCCTCACGGAAGGTCATGGCGACGCCCCCGTCGACGGGGATCGTCTCTCCCGTGAGTTTGTCGATCACGCCTGCGTAGTAGCGGAAGACCGCGGCCACGCTGTCTGCTTCGGCGAGCGCAGCTCTGAGGGGCTTGCCGACGTCGCGCGACTCCAACGAGGCGAGCTCATCGCGATGCGCGGAGATGGAGTCCGCGAGGTCGTAGAGGAACTGCTGCCGGCCGGAGATAGGCAGACGCGCCCACGCCTTCTGCGCTTCGACTGCCCGCGCGATCGCATCATCGACTTCATCGCGGCTGAATGAACGAACGGAATCGAACTGCAGTTCGGTTGCAGGATTCCATACGGGAATAGCCAGGTTCGTCATCGATCCTCTTCTCACCGGGGAGCGGTAGTCCTCCGCACCATCACAGATCAACCCTCCCCGACGCGGGCCCGCGAGCGGCGTGCAGGAAGTACCCAAAGAAACGGGGGCATGTGCGTGATGCACATGCCCCCGTTTCTTCCCTCCGCTTCGATCTACACGCCCATGAGGAGCTTCGCGATCCGAGGTTGGGCGTTCACCCCGATCCAGGCTGGCTCCGCCCCCTCGTCCCCCACACGATAGAGCGCCGCGCGGCGGTCGGGGTTCTCCATCTCGAGCGACGTGACCGCACCCATGCGGAGGGTTCCGACCACCTGAAGTTTCCGCCCGGCGATCTCGGTCCAGAAGTATGGCAAGGGCGCAGCTTGAGGTTCGCTCCCGCTGATGTTCTCTGCGAGTCGTGTGCCGTGTTGTCGTGCTTCCGCCCAGCTCTCGGTGCGGCACAGCGCACCGTCGAGCCCTCGGAAACTGATCGCGTCGCCGATCCCGAAGACGTTCGGGAGGGCGGTGCCATCCGCGATGACGCGCCCTTCATCGTCGACGACCAGCGCCCCTCCGGTGAGGAGCCCACTCTCCCGCAACCATTCGACTGCCGGCCTCGCACCGACTGCGCTGATCAGAACGTCTCCGCAGAGCTCGGCGCCGTCTGCAAGCTCGACCACCCATCCACCTTCTACGGCGCTGATGCGCGAGATGTCGGCCTCCCAGTGACAGTCAATCCCCGCCTCGCTGAGCCACCTTGAGGTTTCCTCTTTCAAGTGGCCGGCGAGCAGTCGCTCGAGTGGACCGGATGCGCGATCGAGCAGCGACACGCGAGAGCCGCGCGCGGCCAGGGACGACGCGAGCTCGACGCCGATCGCACCTGCCCCGATGACCACCACCGACTCCCCTGCCGACGTCCTCGCTCGGAGGCTCCTGGCGTCAGCGGCGCTGCGCAGCACAGTCGTCTCCTCCGGCTCGATCGGCAGACGCACCGGTAGAGCCCCTGTGGCGAGGACGAGTCGACCGAAGGGTACGACCTCCTCGGTGCCGTCCGGATGCTCGACCGTGACGGTCGCTCCGACGGCATCGACGCCGGTCGCCCGCCCTCGGGTGAGCTCCACGTCAAGATCGGTCCAGTCGACGGCGATGTCCTCAACCTCGCCGTCGATCAGGTAGTGCTTCGACAGCGGTGGTCGGTCGTAAGGAGCATCCGGGTCGCTGTCGATCACCCTCACCGGATCAGTCCAGGAAAGCTCACGGAGCCGTTCGATGAAGGCGGTCGTCGCGACCGAAGCCCCGACGACCACGAGAGGCCCCGTCACGATGCTCCCGACTCCACTAGCTTGATAGCGCGCTCAGGGCAGTTGCGGATGGCTTTACGGACGTTCTCCTCTTCGTAGGAGCCTTCGCGCCCCTCAATCACGTGCCCGTATCCTTCGTCATCGATGTAGAACGTCTCCGGTGCCAACATGTAACACCGGGCATGCCCCTGACAGCGCGCTGGATCGACCCATACCTCAGTCATCACTCACCTCCGGTCAGTCGCAGGCGAAGGGGACCGACGCCATGCCAGGGTGCATCTTCAGCGAGTTCGAACTCCGGAATCGTCGCGAGGAAATGCTGCATCGAGATGTTCACTTCCTTGCGCCCGAGATTGGAACCCAGACAACGGTGGATGCCCCCACCGAACGCCAGATGGCGATTGTTCTCCCGCGTGATGTCGATCTCGTTCGGGTTCTCATAGGTCTCCGGGTCGCGGTTGCCCGCTCCGAAGACGAGGATCGCCCGCTCGCCCGCCTTGATCTCCTGCCCGCGAACGGTCGTGTCGCGCAAGGCAGTCCGCGCCATAGCCTGAACCGGAGACAGGGTGCGGAGGAACTCCTCTGTCGCATCGGGTATGCGCTCCGGCTCCCGACGCAACAGCGCCTGTGCTTCCTTGTTCCCCGCGAGATACCACAGCGACGAACGGATCGCCCACGCCGTGGTATCCAGCCCCGCGAGGAAGAGCAGGTAGCCGTAGGAGGTGAGCTCGTCATCGGTGAGAGGGCGACCGTCGATGGTCGCCCGAAGCAGTTCTCCGCTGATGCCCTGCAACTCGGTTCCCGAACGGCCGTCATCGATAAGTCGCTGCACGTAGGCGATCAGGTCGTTCGACGCCGCGGCCGCTGTCTCCGGAGACACCGTGCGCTCGTAGATGATGTCGTCGACCCACTGATCGAAGAGCGGCCAATCCGCTTCCGGATACCCCGCGAGCCGACTGAAGATGATCGTCGGGTACGGTCGCGCGAACGCCGAGGAGACATCGACCACACCGTCTGACTGGAACGCTGCATTCACCTGGTTCGAGAGCTCGACCGCGGTGGCATGCATCCCCGGCTCCAGCTTCGCGATCGCCATCGGGGTGAACATCGGAAGCAGCAGCTTTCGGAACCCCCCATGGGTGGGAGGATCGATATCGATCGGGATGAGCGGCATGTCGGTGCCGAACGAGGGGAGGAGCATCGACGGGCCAACCGACCACGTCTCCGGATCCTGCTCGGCGTCGAAGATGTCATCGCTCTTGGAGATGTACCAGAAGCCGCCGTACTTGGAGCTGTGTCCCACCGGCTTCGCCTCGTGCATCTTCGCGTATTCGTCGAAGATGGTGTCGAGAGCCTTCCCGTGGAAGTCGAACTCGGCGAGGGTTTCGTTGTCAGACATGAGCCGGTTTCCTTTCCCTGCACACGCTGGCGCGGCGAACCAGGTCGTCGAAGAGCGCGTGATTGTTGATCGATGTGCGGAACAGATGTTCTGGATGCCACTGCACCGCGACGAGGTCGGCCGTCGGATCCTCGACGGCTTCGACCACCTCACCGGCGCGGGCTGTCACGACGAGGCCTGCACCCAGGCGGTCGATGGCCTGGTGATGGTAGCTGTTGACGCCCATTGATGTGCCGCCCACAATCTGGGCCAATCGTGACCCCTGCTCGATCTCCACGTCGTGATCCGCCTCATCGGAGGCGCGCGACTGCCAGTGCCCGTCGAGGTGCTGAACGAGCGTGCCCCCGCGCAAGACGTTGACCAGCTGAAGGCCACGGCAGATGGCCAGGATCGGGATTCCGCGCTCCTGCGCTTCGCGCACGAGCGCGGTTTCGAAACGATCTCGGATCGGGCTGATGCCGTAAGCGGCGTCAGCCGCCTCCTGCCCGTACATCTCAGGCGACAGGTCTCCCCCTCCCGTGAGCATGAGACCGTCGAAGCCGTCGAGAAGGTCCTCAGGAATGACCTCGGTCGCGGGAAGGAGTGCAGGCCGCCCACCGGCCGAGACGATCGCCTCGGAGTAGTTGAGCACCTGCAGGGTCGAGTCCCGCGGGCCGAAGGCCGACGGCTGAGAACTCCGGTCTGCGGTGACGGCGATGAGAGGACGAGACATCAGTAGATCGTCCAACCACCGTCGACAAACAGCGTCGTTCCCGTTACCCAGCTCGCGTCATCCGAGGCGAGGAAGGCTACACCGTTTGCCACATCCTCCGGCTTGCCGATACGTCCCATCGGAGTGCGCTCGAGAAGCCAGTTGCGCACCTCTTCGTTCCCCAGAGTCTCGGCGGTGAACGGCGTCTCGATGAATCCGGGAGCGACCGCGTTCACGCGGATTCCCGATGAGGCAGCCTCGACAGCAAGAGCACGCGTCAGCTGAAGCAGGGCACCCTTGGACGCGTTGTAGTGGATCTGAGGATGTCCGCTCGAAGAGATCACGATATGCGCCTCGACGGACGTGATGTTCACGATCGCACGGGTGTGATCCGCGTCGCCCGCCTTCAGCAGCGGGTACGCCTCACGGGAGACGATGAACGGGCCAGTCGAGTTGACGGCGAAGACCTGATCCCATTCCGCGACCGAGAGATCTTCGAACGTGCCGAACTTTACGATACCGGCGTTGTTGACGAGGACGTCCAGACGACCGAACTCCTCACCGATCTTCGCGAACCCTGCCCTCACGCTGACCTCATCGGCGACGTTCGCCTGGATGTTGATGACGTCGTCCCTGCCCCCGAACACCTTTTCGAGCGCGTCCAGGTTGAGGTCGATGGCGGCGAGCTTCGCGCCGTCCGCCAAGAGCTTCTCCGCGATCGCACGTCCATTACCGCTGGCGGCGCCGGTGACTGCGGCGAAACGTCCTTCAAGTCGGTTTCCCATGATTCTACTTTTCTGCTTTCTTTCGAGAACGGTGGTGTGGGATGGATCTAGATGTGCTCGAGGTAGCGCGCCGTCTCCCACTCGGTGACGGTCTTCTGGAACTGTCGTACTTCCCACCTGCGCGTTTCGGCGAAGTGCTGCACGAAGTCCTCCCCGAAGTACTCCTTCGCGAGCGCGCTCTCAGCGAAGACCTCCGTGGCGGCTTCCAGAGAATGCGGCAGTCGCGGCGACGCGTCGTCGTCCTGCTCGTACGCATTGCCGGTGACGGCCGGAGGCGGAGTCAACTTCCGTTCGATCCCGCTGAGCCCGGCAGCGACGTTCGCCGCGAGAACCAGATACGGATTGGCGTCGGCACCCGGGACCCTGTTCTCCACACGCGCCGCCGGTCCGGCAGACGGGATGCTGCGAATGGCGACCGTCCGGTTGTCGAGACCCCACGTGGCGCTCGAGCCGGCCCACTGACCGCCCTCAACGCGCTTGTACGAGTTGATCGTCGGAAGGTAAAGCGCCGTGAAGTCTCTGGCGCCGGCTACAAGTCCGGCGAGATACGCCTGACCGATCTCGCTCAGCTCGATGGGGTTCTCCGGATTGGCGAAGAGTGCATCACCATCCTCGACACTGACGAGGCTCTGATGCACATGTCCCGATGAGCCGGCCTGATCCGGCCGAATCTTCGCCATGAACGACGCAGTCAGTCCGTGAGCTGCCGCGATCTCTTTGACCGTATGCTTCAGGATCAGCGCACTGTCCGCGGCCCGCAACGTATCGCCGTAGTGGATGTTCACCTCGAACTGTCCTGCGCCATGTTCGCTGTTGCTCGCCTCGATGAAGACGCCCTGCTCCGCCAGGCGATCGCGAATGAGTCCGATCACATACTCAGTGCCGGAATCGCGATACATGTTGTAGGTGTGGTTCCCGCTCGAGATCGGCTCGAGATCGCGCCAGCCACGACGCGCAAGCTCCCGCGGCGTTCCCTCGAAGAGATAGAACTCGAACTCGTAGGCGCACACCGGTTCATAGCCGAGTGACTTGGCCCGGTCGAGCACCCGCCGGAGCACGCCTCGTGGAGACAATGCCAGCGGCGTTCCATCGGGCTGGTAGATGTCACAGATCACCGACGCCACTCCCGGCTCCCCGGGAACCGTACGGAGCGTCGTGAGATCCGGGCGGAGGTTCACGTCGGGATATCCGCTGTGCCAGCCGGTGAACGTCAGGTTCGGGATACTCGCGTCCTGGATATCCCATCCGAAGAGAATGTTGCAGATATTCGTGCCTGCCTGGAACGCTGACTCCACGAAGTACTGCGCCGACAAGCGCTTCCCTCGCCACAGACCGTCGATGTCGGGCGCACCGATCTTGATCACCTTGATCCCGTGCTCGGCGACGAACTCTTCGACGTAGCGTTTCGGATCCTCGATCAGAACCTCATCGTTCATGTGCCCTGCCTTTCAGCTGTGTCTTGTGACGTGAATGAATCTCTAGAGCGTGCAGCGAGACTATATTTGCTCGGGAATCGCCGTCATGTGCATGACGCACATGGTTTCACTGCCTGCGGTGCAACGCGTACCGATCACTCGGTCGCTTGCTTCGACGCGTCGACGCGAAGCAGTGCGTGGCCACATCCACCTCACCGCTTAGCGCGACGCAACACGTGTGCGTGAAGCACATCCCTCTCGACATCACCGTGCCGCGCGCACCTCTGCCCGGGGGATGCGCCGCGCATGATCTCGGGAGACGACACTGCGCTCGATGCGGTGCCGTGCGCCCACAGCTCGGTGGCAGACCTGCCGCAGAGTCGACCTCCGGGTGCAGCGCTGCGCCTGCGCATCGTCAGACCACGAACAACACCAAGAAAGCAGGACGAGATGATCGTCGGTGTCCCCACGGAAATCAAGAACAACGAGAATCGGATCGCGGTGACACCAGCGGGGGTCGCCGAATTCGTCGACCACGGCCACTTCGTCATCGTGCAATCCGGCGCAGGATTGGGAAGCGCCTTCTCCGACGACGAGTACGAGCAGGCGGGGGCGACGCTCGCCGCTGACCCCTCGGCCGTCTGGGCCGCTGCCGACATGATTCTCAAGGTCAAGGAGCCGATCGGCAGCGAGTACCCCCTGATGCGGGACGGGCAGATCCTCTTCACCTATCTGCATCTCGCAGCGGACGCACCCCTGACACAGGCTCTGCTGAACAGCAGGACGACGGCGATCGCCTACGAGACGGTGCAGCTGCCTGATCGCAGCCTGCCCCTCCTCTCTCCCATGTCAGAGGTCGCAGGGCGCTTGTCTGCCCAGGTCGGCGCGAACCAGCTGATGCGCACCCAAGGCGGTCGAGGTCTTCTTCTGGGTGGAGTGCCCGGCACCCCCAAGGGCAAGGTCGTCGTTATCGGCGGTGGCGTCGCCGGCGAGCACGCCGCAGCGATGGCGGTCGGGCTCGGGGCTGAGGTCACGATTCTCGACGTGAACCTCTCCCGGCTCCGTGCCCTCGAAGCGCGTTTTGATGGTCGAGTCACGACTCTTCGCTCCAATCCCTACACGATCGCAGAGAACCTCGCGGATGCCGATCTCGTCATCGGGTCGGTTCTCATCCCGGGCGCAGCCGCCCCCAAGCTGGTCACCGACGCCATGGTCGCGCGCATGCGGCCCGGATCGGTCCTCGTCGACATCGCCATCGATCAGGGCGGTTGCTTCGAAGGGTCACGTCCGACGACTCACGATAACCCCACCTTCCCGGTACATGACGCCATCTACTACTGCGTGGCGAACATGCCCGGAGCGGTTCCGCGCACGTCGACGATCTCGCTCACGAATGCCACCCTGCCGTATGCAGTCGCTCTGGCCGACCGAGGTTGGCACGAGGCGGTGCGGGCCGATGCGGCACTCGCCAAGGGGCTCAGCACCCACGCGGGTCACCTCACGAATGCCTTCGTGGGCGAAGCTCTCGGCATGGCAACGACCACTCTCGAGGCGGCACTCGCGGCCTGAACCGCCGGGGATGAGCCCTAGGCGTTCGCAGAAGTCCGTTACCGCTGCGTTACCGAAACCGAGACTCCAGGCATGACGAAGGCCCCGCATCCCAGTGTTTCCAGGGGATGCGGGGCCTTCGTGGTGGCGGTGACGGTGGGATTTGAACCCACGGTAGGGGGTTACCCTACACAACTTTTCGAGAGTTGCACCTTCGGCCGCTCGGACACGTCACCGCGGACTAGCTTACGACAACCCGCGCCACGGCGCGAATCGAGTAGGCAGCAGAGTATCGACGCGGCGTTTTCTCCGGTCGCGCTCCCTGCGGCAATCGAGCCGCTGGTTAGGATGGCCTAAGGCATCGGCACGGAGGGGACGCAATGGGTTTCATCACGTCAGAGGCGCTGGCAGAGACCGGCTACGTCGTCCTCGACGACCACGACCAGGCATCCGACCCTGCCGAGTGGCTCGAACTCGAGTACATCGGCTGGCGCTCGTCGGGCGTCACGCGCTTCGCTCCGCTCGCGAGCTACGCCGGCGCGATCGAGTGCAACGGGTTCTGGAACCAGACCCCTCCCCGCACCGACAAGGATGGCGTGTGGATCGAGTCGCAGGTCGCGATCGCCCCGACCCTGCAGCGCCGCGCCCTCGAGCCCGGTGCCGGAGTCGGCCGCTGCCGCGTCATCGAACTGCAGCCCAACGAGTACGCGGATGCCGTCTACAACCTGCACCAGGACGACAACAACCGTCTCAACGAAGACGGCACCGGCTGGGTCGTGCGCGGCTACTACAACCTGTCGGACGACACCGACTCGCTGCTGCTCCTGCGCTCCGATCGCTTCGACCCGGCGACCGAGATCCGCCTGCCGCTGCGCGAGGGCTCGCGCATCATCGTCGACACCCAGCGCTTCTGGCACGCGGTCTGGCACCGCGGCACGACCCCGCGCTACGCCCTGATCACGTCATGGACGTCTGGCCCCGAGCTCGACGCCTACATCGAGGCCCACCACGGCGACCCGCACCCGCCGACCGTCGACCTCGACCCGCAGCTCGTCGACGACGCGCAGGTCGAACTGCACCGACGCATCGAAGAACGCCGCCGAGTCTTCGAAGCCCAGGGCATCGTCATGGAACCCCGCGCCGACCTCAACGTCTGAGCCGGAGTCTTCTCCCCGTCTGACCCGGGGACTGTCCACCGGCATCCGTGCCTGCGTCCTGCAGACGGAGAGTGTGCACGGAGAGCTTCGCCGCTTCAGCGAGCACACCTTCGGACGCCAGGCCCGACACACCGCACGGGACGACGGATGCCACGGCGCGGCGCGCCCATCATCCGAAGTTGTGCCCGCGGGCCGACCTCATGGACGGGGAAGACGGCCCCCACTCATCCCGAGACGGTGCGCCCCTCTTCGAGCCGCACGACCCTGTCGACCGTCCCGGCCGGCGGGGCAACGTGCGAGATCAGCAGCACGGACTGCTCCCCCGCCGCCTGGAGCAGATCACGCAGCAGGGCATCGGACGCCTCGGGGTCGACCCCCGCGGTCGGCTCGTCGAGCACGAGCACCGGGAAGCCCCGCAGCAGAGCCCGGGCCAGGGCGATGCGCTGCGCCTGACCACCCGACACGAGGCCGCCTCGGTCGCCGACCCGCGCATCGAGCCCCCCACGCTCGCGCACCCACGCCCCCAGGCCGACCCGGTCGAGCACGGCGAGAAGTTCCTCATCGCTCGCCGAGTCGCGCGCGAACAGCAGGTTCTGCCGGATGTCCTCATCGAACAGCTGCGGGCTCTGCTCGCACAGCCCGATCGTGCGTCGCAACGCGGAGCCAGAGAGAGCCGCAGCATCCATGCCTCCGACGGAATATTCGCCTTCGACCCGAAGGAATCCGACGAGCGCCGCAGCCAGCGAGCTCTTGCCCGCACCGCTCGGCCCCGCCACGAGCACCCGTTCGCCCGGATGCAGGTCGAGATCCACTCCGCGCAGCGCGGGCGCCCCGCCGGGCCACCATGCCCTCACACCCCGCAGCCGCAGCGCCGGAACGCCGACGATCTCGGCATCCTCGCCGTCATCCGACCGCAGCTCGTCCGGCACTTCGGACGGCAGCACATCGACGATGCGCTCGGCGCTCGAACGCACACTGCGCCAGGATGCTGCAGCGATCGGCACCGCACCGAAGACCTCGAACACCACCATGGGCACGAGCACGGCGACCGCGAGCCAGGGCCCGTCGATCGCGCCGGTCTGGAGGCCCGGGGCCGCAACCGCCACTGCCCACACGGATGCAGCCCCGGCGACGGCCGACACGACCCCGGCCGCGATGGCCTGCGCCAGGGAGGCCGTGCTCACGGCGCGGCGCAGCTCGGCATCCGCCACCCGCACTCGCTCGCGCGCCTGCGACTCGGCTCCATAGACCAGCAGCACGTCGAGCGAACCGAAGTAGTCGGTGAGTGCGGCCGACAGGTCTCCGCGGCGACTCGACACGGCTGCCTCGGCCCTCGACCCGAACAACCAGCCGAGACCGACGGCTGCAGCCGCGGCGATCACCAGGCACGCCGCGAGGGTGAGTGAAGCCGGCACCGACACGAACGCGAGGAACCCCACCGCGCCGAGGGCCACGAGCCCCGACACGGTGAGCGGCTGCACGACGCGCAGCGGCAGGTTCTGCAGGTTCTCGACGTCGTCGACCAGGGCCGAGAGCACCCGGCCGTGGTCGGTGCGGCCGAGTCCCGCTGGCGACAGCGGAGTCAGCCGCCGCACCATGTCGGCGCGGGTCGAGGCGAGCTGGCGCAGGGCCGCATCGTGTCCGCTCAGCCGCTCCAGGTAGCGCGTCACCGCCCGCGACACCGCGAAGAACCGTACGCCCACCACCGCGATCGACAGTGGCACGAGCGAGTCGACGATCGACGCGCTGACGATCAGCCAACCGCTGACGGCGAGCAGGCTCACCGCGGCACCCGCCGAGAGGAAGCCCCAGATCAGGCCGGGGAGGAAGCGACGCACGGGCGGCTGAGCCAGACGAAGGATGCCGCGGATGCGCGCGGAGTCGGTGCTCATACGCTCACCCCCAGCTCGACGACGCGGTCGGCGATGGCCCTGGCCGAGCGGCGGTGCGAGACGAGGATGACGGTGGCACCGGCATCCGCCCGTGCCCGCAGCGACGCCCAGAGCCGCTCCTCGGTGTCGGGGTCCAGCGCACTGGACGGCTCGTCGAGCGCCAGCACCGCGTCGGGCCGACCGGCCTGCCGATACAGCGCCCGCGCAACTGCGACCCGCTGCGCCTGTCCGCCCGAGAGCCCGCTGCCCTGCACTCCGAGCTCGAGCGCGGGGTCGAGGTCGTTCGCGCAAGCGTCATCGAGCGCCCGGCGGATGCCGTCGGCATCCGGGGCCTGATCGCCCAGCGCCACATTCGCGGCGATCGTGCCGCGGCTCAGCTGCGGCCGCTGTCCGCTCCAGGCCAGCCACTCCGATGGCGCGAGCTGGCGCACGTCGACGCCGCCGACCACGGCCGAGCCCTCGAACTCTACCGCGCCGCGCAGCGCCGCGAGCAGACTCGACTTGCCCGCGCCGCTGGGCCCCTCGATCAGGGTGACGGTTCCGGGCTCCGCCGTGAACGAGACAGGCGGCAGATCGCGCACCCGCAGGTCGGTGACGACGAGGCCACGGGCTCCTGCCGTTCGCAATTCAGCATGGACGTCATCAGAATCGCTCGCCACGCCGCCAGACGGCGCCGACCCGGCACTCCTTGCTGAGTCGTGAACGACTCCGGCCCGAGCCCCGGCCGCATCCAGCACCTCGAACACGTCCTCGGTCGCCGCAACCCCCTCAGACGCTGCATGGAACTGCACACCGACCTGTCGGATCGGCAGGAAGGCCTCGGGGGCGAGCAGCAGCACGAACAGCCCGACCTCGAGCGACAGGTCGCCAGACAGCAGGCGGAATCCGACTGCCACCGCGATCAGCGCCACGGCGAGCGACGCCAGCAGCTCCATCGCGAAGCCCGACAGGAACGAGAACCGCAGCACCTTCATGGTCTCGCGGCGGTACTCATCGGCGGTGTGCTCGATCTGCGCAGCGGCGCGGCGCTCGCGCCCGAACAGCCGCAGCGTCGACAGCCCCTGCACCGTGTCGGCGAACCGGGCGGCAAGCCGCTGCAGCGTCTGCCACTGCGTGCGCTGCACGGTGCGGGTGGCGATGCCGATGAGGATCAGGAAGAGTGGGATCAGCGGCAGCGTGATGACCGCGGTGAGTCCGCTCGGCCAGTCCTGCCACCACATCACCGCGACCAGCACCGGCGTCGCGATGACCGTGAGCACGAGCTGCGGGATGTATCGGGCGAAGTACGCGTCGAGCGCCTCGAGTCCGTGCCCCGCCGTCACGGCGAGACCGGCCTGATTGCGCCGCGCGAGCCAGCCCGGTCCGAGCCGACCGACTGCGGCGATCAGCGCGGCGCGCAACTGCATCCCGGTCTTCGCCGCAGCTCGGGTTCCGGCGGCATCCGAGGCCGCGATCAGCACGCCCCGCAACGCCGCCAGTCCGAGCAGCCACAGCAGGGATGCCGTGACGTCACGCCCGGCGAGCACGCCGGTGACGGCATCCGTCAGCATCCATGCGAACGCGACCGTGACCGCCGTCTGCACGACGCCGATCACGCCCGACAGCAGCAGGAACCCGCGCGCGGCGCTCGCATACCGCAGCAGGCGGATGTCGACCGGTTTCATGCCTCAGCTCCGCTCGAGTCAGGGCGCACACGATGCCCCGATCTGCACAGCGAATCGGTGAGAAGGTGTGCAGGCCGGGGCAGGGTGTGCGTTGCGGGCGGTCTCACGCGTGCGCCGGAGCCCCCTCGATCGAGCTGCGGGTGACCCGCTTGCGGAAGATCCAGTACGTCCACGTCTGGTACGCGAGCACCAGGGGCAGGGCGATCAGGGCGGTCCAGCTCATGATGGTCAGCGTATACGGCGTGCTCGACGCGTTCTCGATCGTGAGGCTGAAGGCCGGGTCGATGGTCGACGGCATCACGTAGGGGAACAGCGCTGCGAACAGCATCACGACAGCGGATGCCACGGTCACAGCGCCCGCCGTGAACGCCCGCCCGTCGCGTCCGCGCATCGAGAAGAGCACTGACGCCACGAGCGCGAGTGCCGCGACGAGACCGCATCCGACGACCATCAGCAGCAGTGGAGCGTCACGCCCCCAGGCGATGCCGATGGTCCAGATCACCGTGCCCGCGGCGGCGAGCACCGTAGGGCCCGCTGCGAGCTTCACCAGGCGACGGGCGTCGGTGTGCACCTGGCCGTCGGTCTTGAGTGAGACGAACAGCACACCGTGCAGGAAGAACAGCAGCAGCGTCGTGACGCCGACCAGCAGCGCATACGGGTTCAGCAGGGCGAAGAAGCCGCCGACGTAGATGTGGTTCTCGTTGATGGCCACCCCCTGCACGATGTTGCCGAAGGCGACGCCCCAGAGCAGCGCGGGCACGGCCGAGCCGATCACGATCATCCGGTCGAAGCCGCGCTTCCACTTCGCCGACTCGCGCTGGTGCCGGTACTCGAACGACACGCCTCGCAGGATGAGCGCGAGCAGGATCAGGAGCAGCGGCAGGTAGAAGCCGCTGAACAGCGTCGCGTACCACTCGGGGAACGACGCGAACAGGCAGGCGCCCGCGACGATGACCCAGGTCTCGTTGAGATCCCAGATCGGTCCGATCGTGTTGATGACCTGGCGACGAGAGACGTCGTTCTTGCCGAGGAACGGCAGCGACATGCCCACGCCGAAGTCGAACCCGTCGAGCACGAAGTAGCCGACGAAGAGGAAGGCGACGATCCAGAACCACATGTATTCCATGACTGATCCCTTTCTCAGTACACGACCGACGGCAGCTGGGCCGTCTCCTCGTGGGGCTGCTCTTCGGTGTCGGGGCCCTTCTGGGCCGCCTTGATGATGAGGCGGATCTCGACCACGGCGAGCGCGGCGTAGATAGCGGTGAACGCGATCAGCGAGATGAGCACCTCGAGTCCGCTGACGCCTGGCGAGACGCCGTCTTGCGTGGTCATCAGACCGAACACGATCCAGGGCTGTCTGCCCATCTCGGTGAAGACCCAGCCCATGATGTTGGCGACGAGGGCGAGCGGGAACGACCAGATCGCGAGCTTCCACATCCACGGCGCCGGCGGGTTCTTGGCGCCCTTGCGAGTGACCCAGAGACCGACCACGGCGACGAGGGCTGCGGCCATGCCGAGGCCGATCATCCAGCGGAACGCCCAGTACGTGACCCAGAGGATCGGGGCGAACTCGGTGAGGCCGGTGTCGGCGAAGGTCGTGGCGTACTCGGCGTTGAGGTCGTTGATGCCGTGCACGCAGGCGTCGAACGTGTGCGTCGACAGCAGTGACAGCAGGTAGGGCACGCGGATCGAGAACAGCTCGGAGCTGCCGTCGGGGGTGCCGAGGGTGAACAGGCTGAACGAGGCATCGGGCCCGCACACCGTGTTGAACGTCGCTTCGGCGGCGGCCATCTTCATGGGCTGCGCGGCGTACATCGCGAGGCCCAGCTGGTCACCGGTGAGCACGACGCCGGCGGTCGACACGATCATCGCCCACAGCCCGAACTTCAGCGAGATGCGCATGGTGTCGAAGTGCTGGCCGCGTGCCAGGTGCCAGGCCGAGACCGAGATCACGACGCCGGCGGCGAACATCAGCGCACCGAAGATCGTGTGCGGGAAGGCGGCGAGCGCGACGGGGTTCGTCAGCAGCGCCCAGAAGTCGGTGAGCTCGGCGCGGTTGGTCTCGGGGTTGAAGACGTAGCCGACCGGGTTCTGCATGAAGGCGTTCGCGGCGATGATGAAGTACGCCGAGAGGATGCTGCCGATAGAGACGCACCAGATGGTCGCGAGGTGCAGCTTCTGCGGGAGCTTGTCCCAGCCGAAGATCCACAGGCCGATGAACGTCGCCTCGAAGAAGAACGCGAGAAGGCCCTCGAAGGCCAGCGGAGCGCCGAAGACGTCACCGACGAAGCGGGAGTAGTCCGACCAGTTCATGCCGAACTGGAACTCCTGCACGATGCCCGTGACCACGCCCATGGCGAAGTTGATCAGGAAGATCTTGCCGAAGAAGCGCGTGAGGTGCAGGTACTGCACCTTGCCGGTGCGCACCCACGCGGTCTGGAAGATCGCGGCGACGAGCGCCATGCCGATCGTCAGCGGCACGAACAGGTAGTGGTAGACGGTCGTCAGACCGAACTGCCATCGAGACAGGACCAGCGGGTCTAGCCATTCCATGAGCCACTCCTTCTTCCGTGCCCTTGTTCTTCTGTGCGCCGGGTGCCACGCTAACGACGGATCCGCCGCCCCCGATGGGCCGCCGACCGTGAATAAGACAGATGCTCGCCTAGGCGGCGGTCATCTCCGTCAGGCGCAGCTGCACGGTGCAATCCGCCGGAAGGGCGGAGGTGCGCACGGCCTCGGCAGCGAGCGGCCCACCGGCTTCGGTGAGCACCCCCTGCATGAGGCCGAGGTGCACTGAGCACAGCATCGGACGGTCTTCTGCGCGACCCGCGGCGTGCGGGCACGGGCTGAGATCGACGGTGAGCTGCTCGTCATCGACGACGGGCTCGAAGCCGCTCTCCTCCAAGTGTTCGATCAGCGCATCCAGCTGGTAGGTGGCGTCGCGACCCAGAGCGGATGCCGACGCAGGATGCACGCGACGCAGCAGGTCACCGCGGACGGCGGCCGCCTTCGCCTTGTTGCGGGCGATGGGACTGGAGGCATCCGCCGCGCCCGTGACGGCGCTGTACAGCGTGCGCGGGCGACCGCGGGTGGTGCGGTGCTCGCTGGCCTGGATGACGTAGCCACCCTCGATCAGGCGCTGCAGGTGCTCTCGCACCGTGTTGGGGTGCAGTCCCGTGGCGTCGCAGAGTGCGTCGATCGTGAGCTCCCCGCGCGCCGGCGCGGTGTCGTTCTGCCCCGAGCCGCCCTCGAACAGCGCGTGCAGAATCCGCACTCGCGAGAAGGTCGAGATCGGCCCGCAGACGGGCCCGCCGTTGGCCATGACTCCAGTATTCCGTGGCGGCTGGGCGACATCGAGGGGTTGGGCCGTGAATAATGCCCGAACCGATAGGGATGTCTGATCCCGGCGATAGCCTGGCTGCATGGCCACCCGAAAACCTGCCCCTCCCGCGTACGTCTGCACCGAATGCGGGTGGACGACGGCCAAGTGGGTGGGTCGGTGCGCCGAGTGCCAGCAGTGGGGCACGGTGCAAGAGCAGGGTGCGCAGACCGGCATCCTGAGCCGCATCACCCCGCTCGCGCCGACTGCGGCGAAGGCCGCTCGTCCGATCACGCAGATCACCACCGAAGACGCTCCTCGTCGCACCAGCGGGGTGGGCGAGTTCGACCGCGTGCTCGGCGGCGGCATCGTGCCCGGTGCGGCGATCCTGCTCAGCGGCGAACCGGGTGTCGGCAAGTCGACGCTGCTGCTCGAGGTCGCGGCTCAGGCGGCCCGATCGGGGCGTCGTGTGCTCTATGCGAGCGCCGAGGAGTCTCCCGCCCAGGTGCGCCTGCGTGCAGAGCGCACCGGCGCCCTGCACGACGAGCTGTACCTCGCGAGCGAGACCGATCTCGCGACGATCCTCGGCCACATCGACGAGGTGGCGCCCCAGCTGGTCATCGTCGACTCGGTGCAGACGGTCTCGTCATCGCTCATCGACGGCGCGGCCGGTCAGCCGAGTCAGGTGCGCGAGGTGGCGGCGACCCTCATCCGGGTGGCGAAAGACCGCGGACTGCCGGTCATCCTCGTCGGCCACGTCACGAAAGACGGCACGGTCGCGGGTCCCCGCGTGCTCGAGCACCTGGTCGATGTCGTCTGCCACTTCGAGGGCGACCGACAGACATCGCTGCGCTTCATCCGAGCGTTGAAGAACCGGTTCGGGCCGACCGACGAGGTCGGATGCTTCGAGATGACCGGTGCGGGCATCTCCGAGGTCCCCGACCCCTCTGGCCTGTTCCTCTCGCAGGGCGCGACCGAGCCGGGCACATGCGTCGCCATCTCGCTCGAAGGCCGCAGGGCGCTGCCCGTCGAGGTGCAGGCGCTCACGATCAACACGACGGCGCCGAATCCCCGTCGCGTCGTGCACGGACTCGACTCCTCGCGTGTGGCGATGGTGCTCGCGATCCTCGAGCGACGGGCGCACATCAAGACCAGCAATCTCGATGTCTACGTCTCGACCGTCGGCGGTGTGCGCTTCACCGAACCGGCCGCCGACCTGGCGATCGCGATCGCCGTGGCGGGGTCCATCCAGCAGATCTCCGTGCCGCGAACCGTCGCCGCCGTCGGCGAGCTCAGTCTGGCGGGCGAGATCCGCCCGGTGACCCAATCGGCGCAGCGCCGGTCAGAGGCCGCGCGGCTCGGCTACGACCAGGTGGTCGACGACCGCTCGAAGACTCTGCGCGCAGCATTGAACGACGTTCGGGCGCGCAACACCACCCGGCGCAGCGAAGCAGACATCCCGCCGTTCTGACCCGGGCGAGAGGACCGACGGCCACTCAGAACGGTCTACTGCCGCCCCGCACCCCAGGCGGGGTCACTTTCGCACTGCACACGGTCTGGGCGGGGCCACATTCGCACCGCACACCCCAAACGGGGCCACCTTCGCACCCGCACACCCCAGACGGGGTCGCTTTCGCACCCGCCACCTCAGGTGGGGCCACTTTCGCACCGCCCCAGGCGGGGGCACTTTGCACTGCACCCCTGACGGGGCCACTTTCACACCCGCCACCCCAAACGGGGCCACTTTCACACCCGCCACCCCAGACGGGGCCACTTTCGCACCCGACTCCCCAGACGGGGCCACTTTCACACCCGAATCGGGCGATTGGGATGCGAAAGTGACCCCGCCCAGACCGCAGATGCGAAAGTGACCCCGCATCGCGCGGCGAACCCGCGTCCGTCAAGCCTCGGCAGAACCCGCGTCCGTCAAGCCTCGGCAGAACCCGCGTCCGTCAAGCCTCGACAGAACCCGCGTCCGTCAAGCCTCGACAGAACCCGCGTCCGTCGAAGCCTCGGCAGAGTCGGCGTCCGCCAGAAGCCGACGAGGTGGGGTCAGGCGTCGAGCGCCTTGAGCAGCTCGTCGGGCGAGGCCTGCATCGGATGCGGACCTGCGATGTCGAGGAAGACGGTCGTGATCGGGTGCGCGGCGAGGAACTTGCGCAGCCAGTCGGCGGTGTAGATCCCCACCCCCGGGGGCAGATTCGCCGGCTTGTTCTTGGCATCGCTGAACAGCAGCAACGCCAGATCGCCCGACTTCGGGTCGCGATAGGTCCAGACCTCTCCGCTGTCGAGCGGGTTGTCGCGCGCACCGGGCTTCACGAGCGGCACGACCGTGGTGCCATGGCGCAGAGCCAGAGCAACCGCAGCGATGTCCTGCTTCTCCAGCGCCTGAGCGAGGGCGTCCGACCGGAAATCCTCGGGTGCGGGTGTGCTCTTCGACGATTTCGACTTCTTCGCTGCCATGCATCCAGCATATTCAGCGGATGCCGATGCACGCCCCGAAACGGGAGTCGAGATGGAAAGGGGCCCTCTCGAGTCATCCATTGGGGACTGGGGTACTCGAGAGGGCCCTCGGACCCTCGGGCGGCATGTCGAAGCGCTGGGGACGCTGTGCTCGACGCCACTGGGGATGGCATGCGCCGCAAGTCTGCGAGGGTCACCCTAATGGTATCCCAAAGAATGAGCAGTGTCACCCGAAACTGAGTGCAGGACTGTATTCGAGACGTTTGGCCAGTTTCGAGGTCAATACAGCAGGATCTGCTTCGTCGTGGTGCCCTTGAAGCCGCCGATTTCGACAGCGACGTGGTACGACGACCCGCCGCCGGGTGCGCGCGGACGATTCTCGTCGGCGCAGGTCTCGACGCTCGACCGGGTGCGATCCCAGACCACCGGAACCTTGCTCGTCACGGTCGCGCCAGCGGTGAGCGTGGCGACCATGCTGCTCGGATTCTCCTGGCAGTCGGTCGACGTCCACCAGACGTCGGATCCGCTCGACACCGTGAGCCTCTGGGTCGTCGACCCCACGTCGATCGCACAGTCGGTGGAACCCCGGTTCGTCAGCGAGATCGACAGCTGCGGCATGACCCCGGGATCGTACGTATCGGCATCGGTGACAGCAGCCACCTCGACATCCTTGGCCTCGCACGCGACGATTCCGGGAGTCTCCTCGGCCGACGATTCGGGCGCGGGTGACTCGGCCGCAGGAGACTCGCCCGCGGTCGGATCAGGCGAAGACGATTCAGACGCCGACGCACTCGGCGACGGCGTCGCCTCGGCAGCATTCGCCCACGGGCGTGCCACGAGCAGCCACACCGCGACGCCGACGACCGCGACCAACAGGATCACCGCGACGAGGGTCACCAATCTCCGGCGACGATATACGGCGGCGGAGTGACGAGGCATTAGTTCAGGTTAGTTGAGGCGCTTCAGCATCCTGGTGTTGCCGAGCGTGTTCGGCTTGACGTGAGCGAGATCGAGGAACTCCTCGACACCCGCGTCGCCGCTGCGCAGCAGCTGGGAGTACACGTCGGGGTCGACGACCTGTTCTCCGATGATCGAATAGCCGCGCCGACCGAAGAAATCGACTTCGAAGGTCAGGCAGAACAGTCGGCTGAGGCCGAGTTCGCGCGCGTGGTCCTCGAGCGCGCCCACGATCGCGCCGCCCACGCCATGGTGCAGCCAGTCTGCGCGGACCATGAGGGTGCGCACCTCGCCGAGGTCCTCCCAGAACACGTGCAGAGCACCGCATCCGATCAGCTCGCCGTCGGCCTCGGCCACGACGAACTCCTGCACCGCGCCATAGAGCACGGCCAGGTCTTTGCCGAGGAGGATGCGCTGCTCGACCATCGGCTGCAGAAGGTTGCGGATGCCGATGATGTCGGTGCTGCGCGCCGGCCGGACGATGTACTCGCTCACACGTCAAGCCTAGAACCCGCGACCTGCCGAGACCCTGAGCGGACCCGGAATGCCGGAGTGCTGGACGATCCCAGCCCGAGCCCGTCAGCTCCGGGCACAGCTTCGGAGTCCTGGGCCGACACACCGAGGAGGCGGCGCCAAGACCGGCGCGTCCCACCCGGTCTCCGAAGCTGTGCCCGACACGGCCGAGCAGACGGCGACGAAAGACCGAGGAGAAGCACGGTTCCGAACGGCAGCAGACACGCAGAAGGGGCGGATGCCGCAGCATCCGCCCCTTCTGCGATCAGGTCACTCCCCGCTGGCGACCGCCAGGTCGGGGGTGCCGGAGATCGCTCCGCCGGTGTTGACGCCGACCGCGACCTTCTCGCCACGGGGGCCGTGCTCGAAGAGGAACTCGCCGTCCTTCGAGTCGACCTTCACGTGGTCGCCCGGGTTGAGCTCGCCGTGCAGGATCTTCTCGGACAGACGGTCCTCGACCTCGTGCTGCATCGCGCGACGCAGGGGGCGGGCACCGAGTGCCGGGTCGAACCCGATCTCGATGAGACGCTCCTTGGCCGACTGCGAGAGCTCGATCGTCATGTCGCGGTCGAGCAGACGCTCTCCGAGGCGCTTCGTGAACAGATCGACGATCTGCACGAGCTCGCTCTTCGACAGCTGCGGGAACACGATGATGTCGTCGACGCGGTTCAGGAACTCGGGCTTGAAGTTGCGCTTGAGCTCCTCGTTGACCTTGCCCTTCATCCGCTCGTAGTTCGTCGAGTTGACGCCCTCGATCTGGAATCCGACCGGACCACCGGCGATGTCACGAGCACCGAGGTTGGTGGTCATGATGATGACGGTGTTCTTGAAGTCGATCACGCGGCCCTGACCATCGGTCAGACGACCCTCTTCGAGGATCTGCAGCAGCGAGTTGAAGATGTCCGGGTGGGCCTTCTCGATCTCGTCGAACAGCACCACGCTGAACGGCTTGCGGCGCACCTTCTCGGTGAGCTGCCCGCCCTCTTCGAATCCGACGAATCCGGGAGGGGCACCGAACAGACGCGAGACGGTGTGCTTCTCACCGAACTCGCTCATGTCGAGCGAGATGAGAGCAGCTTCGTCATCGAACAGGAACTCGGCGAGCGCCTTGGCGAGCTCGGTCTTTCCGACACCGGTGGGGCCGGCGAAGATGAACGAACCGGAGGGACGCTTCGGGTCCTTGAGTCCGGCGCGCTGACGACGGATCGTCTTGGAGAGCGCCGCGATGGCCTCTTCCTGACCGATGACGCGCTGGTGCAGCGCCTTCTCCATGAAGACGAGTCGCGAGGACTCCTCTTCCGTCAGCTTGAAGACCGGGATGCCGGTGGCCTGTGCGAGCACCTCGGCGATCAGGCCCTCGTCGACGACCGCCTGGGTCGCGACGTCACCCGAACGCCACTGCTTCTCGAGGCGCAGGCGCTCGGCGAGGAGGCTCTTCTCCTCATCGCGCAGCGACGCGGCCTTCTCGAAGTCCTGGTCTTCGGATGCGACCTCTTTCTGCTCGCGGACCTTGGCGATCTTCTCGTCGAACTCGCGCAGCTCGGGCGGGCTCGACAGGATGCTGAGGCGCAGGCGTGCGCCGGCCTCATCGATCAGGTCGATCGCCTTGTCGGGCAGGAACCGGTCGGAGACGTAGCGGTCGGCGAGGTTCGATGCCGCGACGATCGCGCCGTCGGTGATCTGCACCTTGTGGTGCGCCTCGTACCGGTCGCGGAGTCCCTTGAGGATGTTGATCGTGTGAGGGAGGCTCGGCTCGTTCACCTGGATCGACTGGAAGCGGCGCTCGAGAGCGGCGTCCTTCTCGAAGTGCTTGCGGTACTCGTCGAGCGTGGTCGCGCCGATCGTCTGGAGCTCACCACGAGCGAGCAGCGGCTTGAGGATGCTGGCCGCGTCGATCGCGCCCTCGGCGGCACCCGCACCCACGAGGGTGTGGATCTCGTCGATGAAGACGATGATGTCGCCGCGCGTGCGGATCTCCTTGGTGACCTTCTTGAGACGCTCTTCGAAGTCACCGCGGTAGCGGGAACCGGCGATGAGCGAGCCGAGGTCGAGCGAGTAGAGCTGCTTGTCCTTGAGCGTCTCGGGCACATCGCCCTTGACGATCGCCTGGGCGAGGCCCTCGACGACTGCGGTCTTGCCGACGCCGGGCTCACCGATCAGCACGGGGTTGTTCTTGGAGCGGCGAGACAGGATCTGCATGACCCGCTCGATCTCCTTCTCGCGCCCGATGACCGGGTCGAGCTTGTTGTCGCGCGCGGCCTGGGTCAGGTTGCGACCGAACTGGTCGAGCACCTGCGAGCCGCCCTGGGCGCTCGGGGTGTCGTTCGACTGCGCGCCGACGGCTGCCGGCTCGCGTCCGGGAGCACCCGACAGAAGCTGGATGACCTGCTGGCGGACCTTGTTGAGGTCGGCGCCGAGCTTGACGAGCACCTGGGCTGCGACACCCTCGCCCTCGCGGATGAGGCCGAGCAGGATGTGCTCGGTTCCGATGTAGTTGTGGCCGAGCTGCAGAGCCTCGCGGAGGCTGAGCTCGAGCACCTTCTTGGCGCGCGGCGTGAACGGGATGTGACCGGTGGGCTGCTGCTGGCCCTGACCGATGATGTCCTGCACCTGCTCGCGGACGGCGTCAAGGGAGATACCGAGGCTCTCGAGCGCCTTGGCTGCGACACCCTCACCCTCGTGGATGAGGCCGAGCAGGATGTGCTCTGTGCCGATGTAGTTGTGGTTGAGCATCTTCGCCTCTTCTTGGGCGAGGACGACCACTCGACGGGCTCGGTCCGTGAATCTCTCGAACATGCTGTGACTCCTTATTCGCACGGGGCGAAGCGCTGAGTCCTCGACGGGTCTCCGCGCCTGTACATCGAGAGTAACCACCGTGCGGATGCTGTATGCCCGTGTTCGCCGTCGGCATAGCGCCGTGACGGCCAGTGACGGCGCTTCGCAGGGGCGGGGGTTGACCTTGTTATCGACTGTCGTTATGTTAACGATTATCGGTAATAACGACTCTCGATAAGGAGTGGATGATGACGTCGACGAAGAACCGCCCGATCTCCCGAGGCGACCGCGGGGCCCTGATCGGCTTCTGCATCGCAGGAGCCCTGATCGCCGCCTACATCACCGTGTTCTCGATCCTCCGGATCATCGAGCTCGCCCGCGGCGTCGACGTGCCGGTGCTGGTCGAGTTCATCAGCTCGAAGACACCGGTCGACCTGCCGCTGAGCACCGGCACCAGCATCCCCGTCGGTGTCGACAGCGCCGTGATCACCGCGCCGGAGCTGCCGGCGATCGCCGCGGTGCCGGGCATCATCGGCCAAGTGGCGCAGATCCTCACGATCGTCATCGTGATCGGATGCCTGATTTTGCTGGCACGAAGTGTGCTGACCGACCGCGTGTTCAGCCGCCGCAACACCGCTCTCGTCGCGACTGCCGGCATCGCCGGACTCGTCGGCTTCGCGGCTGTGCGCTTCTTCGACAACATGCTCGCGAACGCGACGGTGGCGCGGATCACCGACAATGGCGTCAGCAACGCCGTGATCAGCGTCGAGCCCTTCATGTTCGTCCTCGCGGCGTTCGTCTTCGCGCTCATCAGCACGGTGTTCGTGATCGGCGATCGCCTGCAGCGCGACACCGACGGGCTCGTCTGATGAGCATTACCACCGCGACACGCTCCCAGACCGCCGATGCGATCACCGTGATCCTCTTCGGTGCGGCCGCCCTGCTGGTGACGGCGATCAGCACCGTCCTGCGCGTGCTCGGAACGTTCCGAGATCAGGGCATCGCGTGGTCCATCCCCATCGACGAGCAGCCGATCGACGCGACCGTCGGCTCAGGAGCCGCGTCGGTCGAGGGGATCGCTCAGCAGGCGATGGTGTTCGCCACCGGAGTGGATGCCGCCTCGACCGCAGCGATCATCGGCTCACTCGCGCTCTGGGCGGTCGCCCCGCTGATCGTCATCGTCGGCGTGATGCTCGTCGCCTGGAACTTCCTCCGCGGACGCTTCTTCGTGCGGAGCAACGCACGGGCCTTCGACGCGATCGGCTGGACCCTCGTGCTCGCTCCGATGTTCATCGTGCTGCTCGAGAAACTGGGACTGAACGGGGTGTCTGCCGCGGTGGGCCTCGGCTCTGGCGAACCGGTGCATCCGATCGAGTTCTGGTCGATCGTCCCGATCTTCGCGACGGGCGTCGCGGTGGGCCTCATCGCGGCCGCGTTCCGTCAGGGCATCCGCCTGCAGCGCGAGAAGGCAGTGCTCGAGGACGACACGAGGGGTCTCGTATGAGCCCGGCGGAGAACGACGACGAGTTCACCGGCATCCACTGCCGTCTCGACGAGCTGCTCGCGGAGCGCGGCATGACGCTGACCGAGCTGAGCGCACGCGTCGGCGTCAGCATCGTCAACCTGTCGGTGCTGAAGAACGACAGAGCGCGGGCGATCAGGTACTCGACGCTGCGCGCGATCTGCGACGCACTCGGATGCGAGGTCGGCGACCTACTGGTGCTCGCCTAGCCGTCAGCCCTGCGGCGGCTGCGGCGCCTGCGGCGGCTGCGCGACCGGTGCGAGAGGTTCGACGACCACGGCGGTGCCGTAAGCGCAGATCTCGGTGAAGTTCTGGATCGACCCGGCGTCGAAGCGCATCGCGACGATCGCGTTGCCGCCGCGCTGCTGCGCCTCGGCCCACATGCGGCCCATCACGACCTGGCGCGCCTCGTACATGACCTGCGTGTACTCGGGGATCTCGCCACCGCCGAGCGAGCGGAACCCGGCGGCGAAACCCTGCCCGAAGTCGGTCGACCGCACTGTCAGGCCCATGACCTCCCCCAGCACCTGGGTGATGCGGTAGCCGGGGATGTCGTTCGTCGTCACCATGAACATGAGGCCATCGTGTCAGAACCCCGCGAACGCGACCAGGCTGCATCACGAACACCCTGCCCGGCGCAACCCCCTCTATGGGTTTGCTGTGGGTCGATAGCGTCGGGGACATGACGCTCAACGACCGGAACCTGCGCACACCCTCCCGCATCCTCATGGCACTCCCCATCGCAGCACTGGCCTTCTCGCTCGCCGCCTGCGGTGGCACGTCGCGCCCCGCTGTCGAAGATGTCGCCGACGGCATCCAGAGGGTCTACGAGGACCAGGGCCTCGGCGATGCCGTGACGGACGACGTCGCGACCTGCTTCGCCGAGGCGCTCGTCGACTCCGATCTGAGCAACGAGACCCTCACCTACATCGCGAACGGCGAGGACAAGCAGTCGAGCGAAGACGACAAGGCTCTGACCACGAAGATCCTGACCGACAACCTGGAGAAGTGCGCGGCCTGACCCGCACCGGTCCGCATGACCGAAGGATGACGGATGCCGCGGCATCCGTCATCCTTCGTCATGTCGGCCTCGGAATTCGCTCGCCCTCATAGCGTTGAGCGTTATAGCGCGCACACGGCGCGCACCGATTCTGGAGTCCCCGATCCCATGAGCACCACCGCCCGCCCCACGAAGGCGCCCGACACTCGCGGTCCCGTCCGGAAGCTGCTGACGTCGTTCGGCTTCCAGATCCTCGCGGCCCTCGTCCTCGGCATCGCCGCCGGCCTGATCGCCCGCCAGCTGGGCGCCACCGCCGACAGCCCCAACGGCCTGTCCGCCACCCTCGACACGATCGGCAGCTCGTACGTCACGCTGCTGCGCGCGGCCGTCGTGCCGCTGATCTTCACCGCGATCGTCGCCAGCATCTCGAACCTGCGCCGCGTGCAGAACGCCGCTCGTCTCGCGGGCCAGACCCTGCTGTGGTTCGCGATCACGGCGTTTATCGCCGTGATCATCGGCATCACGCTCGGCCTGGTCATCCAGCCGGGCAACCGCGCGGGCGAGGGTCTCGAGCCCGGCGAACCGTACACGGTCGGCACGTGGTGGAACTTCCTGCTGGGTCTGATCCCGCAGAACTTCCTCGGGCTCAGCGTCAGCACCAACCCCGGCGCCACCGATGGCACGTTCTCGTCGAGCGTCAACTTCAACATCCTGCAGGTCATCGTGATCGCGGTCGCCGTGGGCATCGCGGCGCTCAAGGCGGGCAAGAAGGCCGAGCCGTTCCTCGCCTTCACCGAGTCACTGCTCAAGGTCATCCAGCGCGTGCTGTGGTGGATCATCCGCATCGCCCCGCTCGGCACCTTCGGCCTCATCGGCGCCGCGGTCGTCAAGTACGGCTGGGAGAAGCTGGCGTCGCTGGGCTGGTTCGCGATCGCCGTCTACGTCGGCCTCGCTCTCGTGCTGTTCGTCGTCTACCCGATCCTGGTGAAGACGAACGGCCTCTCGATCAAGCAGTACTTCTCGGGTGTGTGGCCGGCCGTGCAGCTGGCGTTCGTCAGCCGCTCGTCGATCGGCACGCTGCCCCTCACCGAGCGCGTGACCGAGCGCAACCTCGGCGTGCCCCGCTCGTACGCCTCGTTCGCCGTGCCGTTCGGTGCGACCACGAAGATGGACGGCTGCGCCGCGATCTACCCTGCCATCGCCGCGATCTTCGTCGCGCAGTTCTTCGGCATCGAGCTGAACATCGTCCAGTACCTGCTGATCGTCGTCGTCTCGGTCGTCGGCTCGGCCGCCACGGCCGGCACCACCGGCGCGACCGTCATGCTCACGCTCACGCTGTCGACCCTGGGCCTGCCGCTCGAGGGCGTCGGACTGCTGCTCGCGATCGACCCGATCCTCGACATGGGCCGCACCGCGGTCAACGTCGCGGGTCAGGCGCTCGTGCCGACCATCGTCGCCAAGCGCGAGGGCATCCTCGACGAGGAGCTCTACAACGCCCCGCGCGAGGGCCTGCCGTTCGCCGACGACTCGGACGACGACGAGGCACCCGAGGCGGATGCCGCAGCATCCGAGAAGGAGCCGGTCGGCACCCGCTGACCCGCCGTCTCGTCGAGCGCCTCGCCCCTCACCGGGGCGGGGCGCTCGTCTGTCTCCTGCTACGCGCGACCCTGCAGACGCGTGGCGGCGCGGGTGTCGAGGGCGAGCTCCTCGGCATCCATCGCGGCCATCAGCTCGCGCATGACCTCCTCGTCGAGATTGCCGGCGTCGCGCTCCGCGAGCAGGATGTCGCGGCGCACCTGCAGCCATCCGCGGGTGAGCGCTGCGAGGTCTTCGTACGAGGGTCGCGTCACCGCTTCCTCAGCCTCCTGCGCCTCGTCTGCCGCCTGCTCGACCCTGGTCATCCGCTTCGTGAACGCGTCGAAGACGCCGATGTCGACGCTGCCGTACTTGTCGACCCACTCGCCGCGCTTCTCGGCCAGGAACGCCTTGCCTGCCTCGCGGCTCTTGGCCTTGACCTCGGCGATCGCGCGCTCGTCGTCTTCGTCATCGACGTCACTGGCGATGCCGAGACCGCGGATCAGTAACGGCAGAGTCAGGCCCTGCAGCAGCAGTGTGCCGACAGTGACGACGTAGGCGACGACGACGATCGCGTGCGACGGCTCGGTGTCGAGAGCAGCGAGGTCAGCCGCGGCGAGCGCGGTCGCCAGCGTCACCACGCCGCGCATGCCCGCCCACGAGATGACGGCGTTGTCCTTCCAGGTCAGCTGCAGTCCCGCCATGCGGTCGCGCACGATCTTGGAGCGCAGCTCTTCGGCGCTGTACTGCTTCCAGCGTTTCGAGTCACGGCGGCGCTCGTCGAATGCTCCGGATTCGACCGTTCGATCCCAGCGTTCGAGCCGCTTGCGGTCTTGGAAGTTCGCCCACCCGTTCGCCGGGTACACGTAGAGGGGCCGCACGATCAACACGACCAGAAGCACGACCCCCGACAGCATCAGGATGCGACCGACCTCTTCGCCGCCGAGGTCGCTGAGCACCCGCGGGAACTGCAGACCGATGTACGCGAAGACGAAGCTCTCGAGCAGCAGGTCGGCCGACAACCACAGCGGCGCCTCCTGCTGACGGGTCGTGTAGTCGGTGCGCGGCGAGTTGTATCCGACGTACAGGCCCATCGCGACGACCGCGAGCACGCCCGAGCCGAGCAGGTGCTCGGCGATCGCATATGCCCCGAACGGGGCGAGCAGACCGAAGGTGCCGATCACGACCGCATCGCTGATGCGCATGCGCAGCTGATGCAGCACGATGCCGAAGACGAGACCGACCGCCACGCCCACGCCGACCGCGAGCAGGAACTGCCCGATGCCGTCGATGATGCCGACGGTGGCGCCCGCGATGATCGCGGCGAACACGCGGTAGAGCGTCAGCGAGGTCGCGTCGTTGATCAGGCTCTCGCCCGACAGCACCGTCATGATGCGGCGAGGAAGACCGAGCTTGCGGCCGATCGCCGCGGCCGAGACCGCGTCGGGTGGCGCCACGATCGCCCCCAGCAGCAGTGCGCCCGGCAGGGTCAGCGAGGGCAGGATCCACCACGCCACGAGCCCGACCGCGACTGCGGTGAGCAGCACGAGGGTGACGCCGAGTCGACGGATCTGGGGCAGGCTGCGCTTGAAGCCGACGAACGACACGTCGAGCGCCGCCGAGTACAGCAGCGGCGGCAGCACGAGGTTCAGCAGCAGGTGCCCGTCGATCTCGACCTCGGGCACGAACGGCAGGAAGGATGCCGCGAGCGCGACCACCGTGACGAGCAGCGGAGCCGGCCACCCGCGCCATCGGGCGATCGCCGCCACGACCACAGCACCGACGAGCACGTAGAAGATCTCGGCATCCATGCCCCTAAAGTACTGCCCTGCCGCGTCGCCGCCGGGCGGTTCCGACGGGGTCGGGCGGTTCCGACTGGGTCAGGGACGATCGTCCGCGAGTTCGTCGCGGAGTCCCGCGTTCTCGTCCTCCAGATCGAGGACTCGTCGGATGCCGACGATGTTGATGCCCTCCACACGCAGGCCCGTGACCCGACGGATGCGGGCGAGATCGTCGTCGCTGTACCGGCGCGTGCCCCCGTCGCTGCGCGCAGGCGTGACCAGGCCCTTCGCCTCGAAGAGCCGCAGGCTCGCTTCGGGGACGCCGCTGAGCTGGGAGGCCACGGCGATGCCGTACACAGGCATGCTCGGATCACGATCAGTCATCCGCACCTCCCTCTCGTGGCACTTGCATTCTATCTGAAGTTGTTCTATAACAAATCTATAGAAACAGATGCAGATAATCTGCATCCACATCGCCCATCCGGGCCACACGAAAGGAGACACCCATGGCCATGTCCTTCGATCCGTTCAGTCAGCTCGACCGCTTCGCTGCGAGCGTGCTGGACTCCGTCCGCGCACCGCGTCTCATGCCGGTGGACCTCTACCGCGACGGCGACAGGTACGTCCTGCACGCCGACCTCCCCGGCATCGATCCGGGCTCCATCGACGTCGACCTCGACGGCGGCCAGCTCACGATCCGCGCGCAGCGCACGGCCGACGGTCGCGAGGGCGTCCGCTGGCTGGCACGCGAGCGCGGAGCAGGCTCGTTCCTGCGTCAGTTCTCGCTCGGCGACGGCGTGGACCTCGACGCGATCAGCGCCTCGTACGAGAGCGGCGTGCTCTCGGTGATCATCCCGGTCAGCGAGCGGGCGAAGCCGCGCAAGATCGAGGTCGAGTCGAGCGACAACCGACAGTCGATCGCTGCCTGACAGCACGGGGGCCGGGGCGCACCCGGCCCCCGCTTCCTCCTCTGGAAAGGACGACCCATGCACAACTCCGCTGCACTCGACCGCTTCCTGCGCGGGATGGAGTACCCGGCGACGCGCGACGACCTGTTGCGCGAAGCAGCCCGTGACGGTCTCGGCCCCGACGATCGAGCGGTGCTCGCTCAGCTTCCCGAGCAGAGCTTCAGCGCGGCCTGGCACATCCGCTACCACGTCGCGCGACACGCTCTGGCCGAGGAGTTCTCGCCGTCGGCATCCTCCGCCCTCGCCGCAGCGTGACGACCCACCAGCGACGATGGGGCGGGCGGGAATTCCCCGCCCGCCCCCGCCGTTGCATTCGGGGATGACTTCCACCGCGCTCTCCGTCCTCGACCTCGTCCCGGTTCGCACCGGCCAGACCAGTGCCGAGGCGATCTCCTCCTCCCTCGACCTCGCCGCCGCCGCCGACCGCCTCGGCTACCGCCGCTACTGGTTCGCCGAGCACCACAACATGCCGGCCGTGGCATCCACCACTCCCCCGGTGCTGATCGCCGCCGCCGCGATGCGCACGACGAAGATCCGGCTGGGGTCAGGCGGCGTCATGCTGCCGAACCATGCACCGCTCATCGTCGCCGAACAGTTCGCCGCTCTCGAGGCCATCGCGCCCGGACGCATCGACCTCGGCCTCGGCCGCGCCCCCGGCAGCGACCCGGTCATCACCCAGCTGCTGCGTGGATCGGGCACCACGAGCGACGTCGAGCAGTTCCCCCGCAACGTGCAGGACATCGCCGCGCTCGTCTCGGGTGAGGGCGCCACCGTGCGCTTCACGTCGGGTGGCGAGTACACGGTGCACGCGACGCCCGCCGCGACCGGAAGCCCCGAGGTCTGGCTGCTCGGATCGAGCGACTACTCGGCCCAGCTCGCCGCATCCCATGGTCTTCCGTACGTGTTCGCGAACCACTTCTCGGGCCAGGGCCTCGAACGAGCGCTCGACCTGTACCGCACGGGCTATCAGCCGAGCGAAGAGCACCCCGAGCCACGGACCTTCCTCACGGTCAACGTCGTCGCCTCGCCGACCCAGGAGGAGGCCGAGGCCCGTGCCCTGCCGCAGCTGCGCATGATGTCGCGCCTGCGGCTGAACAAGCCGCTCATCGCGCTCGAGACCGTCGAAGAGGCGCTCGCGGCGGAGTCGGATGCCGCGACCGACCAGGTCGTGGAGGCCGCACGCTCGCGGTGGTTCGTCGGCACGGGTGAGTCCGTCGCCGCAGAGGTGCGCGAGTTCGCGACGAAGTACGGCGTCGACGAGGTCATGCTCTCGCCCGTCGCCGGGGCCTACGAGTCCGAACCGCGCGACTCCGCCGCCGGCCGCGCACAGACGCTCGAGCTCATCGCCGCCGCACTGTAGGAGCGCGCTTCGCGGCGCCGCCGCGCGCCCGTCCCCCCCGTCGCCCCCGTCGCGCCCGTCGCCCCCGTCGCGCCCGCCGCGCCCGCCGCGCCCGTGCGGGGTCACTTTCGCACCCGAAAAGCCGCTTGGAGATGCAGAAGTGACCCCGCATCGCGGCGCCAGATGCAGAAGTGACCCCGCATCGCACCGGAGGATCGCGCCTGTTCACTCGGTAGCGGATGCTGTCCACAGGCGCGACTTCTCCACATCCCTCGACATCCGCGCGATCACCGGACGTGAACGGGGCATCCGATCAGCAAACCTGATCGGATGCGCCATCGGATACTTCTGCCCGACGAACTCGGCCGCCACTTCACCGTGCAGCAGGCCGCGGCTGCGGGCATAGGTCGGGGCCGCGTCTCCGCACGCGATCTCGACCGCCCTTTCCGCGGGGTGCGCTCGGTCACGGCTGCGGAGACGCCGCTCGATCGAGTCGCCGCCCTGGCGCCCCGCCTGCAGCGTGGTCAGCTCATCGGCGGCGAGGCGGCGATGAGGGTGTGGGGGTATCCGCATCCCGGCGTCTGGAGCGTCCATGCGCCGATCGTCGTTGTCGTGGCGACGGGTTCTTCGCGCGTCCGGCGCAGCGGCGTCGCCGGTCGACGCCTGGCAGAGGGACGCGCCCATCCCTGGCGGATCGGCGGAATCCCGATCATCGATCCGATCGCGGCTCTGTTCATGTGCGCCGCGGCGCTGACCGAGGATGAGGTGGTCATCGCACTCGACGCCATGATCAGCGCGGCAGACAACTATCCGGGGCTGCGTGCGGGGCGTCCGCCTCTCACCGCGACCGACATCGAGGAGCGTCTGCAGGTGTGGGGCCGCTTTCCGGGCTCTCGCCGAGTGCGGGACGCGCTGTCCCGTGCGCGCGAAGGAGTGGAATCGCCCAAGGAGACCGAGACGAGGCTGCTCATCGTGGCAGCGGGTCTGCCTGAACCCGTCGTGCAGCACGAGGTCTATGAGAACGGCCTTCTCATCGCGCGGTGCGACATGGCCTACCCCGACCTCAAGATCACGATCGAGTACGAGGGCGACGGCCACCGCACGAGCCGCGATCAGTGGCGGCGCGACATCCAGCGACAACGCGAGCTCGAAGACCTCGGATGGATCGTCATCCGCGTGACCCAGCTCGACCTGGCGGGCGACCCAGGACCGCTGCTCGACCGCATCCGTCGGGCGAGATCATCCCGCCGCTGATTGTTCCCCTCACTGCGCCTCTCCCGTCCCACCTCCGGGCCCCGGGCCCCAGGCCCGCGAGCGGGGTCACTTTCGCACCCCAGCCCGCGAGCGGGGTCACTTTCGCACCTGAATCGCTTCTTTGGGATGCGAAAGTGACCCCGCTCACGAATGCCGATAGCACTCACGGTGGGCCCAGAACCTGCCGATCCCGACCCTTCCTCAACGCTTCCAGACGGGGTCACTTTCGCACCCAGACCGCGAGCGGGGTCACTTTCGCACCTGAATCGCCTCTTTGGGATGCGAAAATGACCCCGCCCGATCTTGGGATGCGAAAGTGACCCCGCCCGATCTTGCGATTCGAAAGTGACCCGGCAACGGCGCACGCCCTGCGCCTCGCAACGGCGCCCTGCGCCTCGCAACGGCGCCCTGCGCCTCGTACGAGCACTGCGACAAGGGGTGGTATTCCGGTGCGCCTGGGCGTAGCGTCACCAGCAACGGAAGGGGTTCGATGATGAGCACGACCAAGACCCTGGCCCTCTGGGTGGCGTACGGCACGAATGGAGTCGTCGGCAGCATCCGACACGATGATGAGGGATACACGGTCGTCATGGCCGGGGCGGATGCCGCGACAGGCACGTACCCGAGCCTGGAATCGGCCAAGGGCGCGTTGCATTCGCACATGCTGCCAGGCAGCGGCTGGCCGATGTTCCGCGAGCACTGACTCTAGAGCGGGGAAACAAGGGGCAGAGGGGGCGACGCGGTCGCGGGGCATCCCCGCGACCGTCGTACGCTGACTTCATGCGCACTGCCTCGCCCCTCGCTCCCACCATGCTGACGGTCGAGGAGCAGCAGGCGAAGGTGCTGGCCGCCGCGCGACCTCTCGACGCAGAGCCGGTGCTGATCGCACAGGCAGCCGGTCGCACCCTCGCCGCCGCCGTGCACGCCCGGGTCGATGTTCCGATGTTCGACAACTCCGCGATGGACGGATACGCCGTCATCTTCGCCGACGTCGAGGCTGCCACCGCCGAGCACCCTGCAGAACTCCGCATCATCGCCGACCTGCCCGCAGGGTCGGCCGACGAGCCCGAGCTGCGTACGGGGCTGGCCGCGCGGATCATGACCGGTGCTCCTGTGCCGCGCACGGCGACCGCCGTCGTGCCCTTCGAGCACACGCGTGACGGGCTGCAGGCCTGGGACGCCCCGACCATCGTGACCACGGCTCCGCTCCGCGAGGGCGCCCACATCCGCCGCCGTGGAGAGGAACTGCGCGCCGGTGCGCTCGTCGCACCGGCAGGCGCCGTGCTCGGGCCGCTGCAGCTGACGGCCATCGCGGCCACCGGCATCGACACCGTGCACGTGCGTCGTCGCCCTCGGGTCGCCGTGATCTCGACGGGCACCGAGCTCGCTGCCCCCAGCACAGACCTCGCTCGCGGGCAGATCCCCGAGTCGAACTCGGTGCTGCTCGCGTCGATGTGCGTTGAGGCAGGCGCCGACGTCATCTCGGTCGACACGGTGACCGACGAGGATGCCGCTTTCACCGCCCTCCTCGACCGTGCGCTGCACGCCGGCCGTGCCGATGTCGTCGTGACGTCCGGCGGAGTCAGCGCCGGTGCCCACGAGGTCGTCAAGAACGTGCTGCGCGATCGCATCGAGTTCGTGGCGGTCGCCATGCAACCGGGCAGGCCCCAGGCCTTCGGACGCATCGACGACGCCATGATCTTCGGCCTCCCAGGCAACCCCGCCAGCGTCGCCACATCGTTCGAGGCCTTCGTGCGCCCGGCGCTGCTGGCACTCCAGGGGCGCGAATCGGTGCACCGCCCGATGCTGCGTCTCGCGACCGCTGCCGGGTGGCGCAGCCCGGCAGGGCGCCAGCAGTATGTGCCGGTGACTCTCGACCGATCCGACCCCGCCGCGTGGTCGGTGCGCCCGGCAGCCGCCGACGGGTCGTCCGGGGCGCACCTCGCCGCAGGACTCGCCAGAGCGGATGCCTACGTCGTGGTGCCCGCCGAGGTATCGGCGGTGGGCAGCGGCGACCTCGTCGACGTGATGCTGCTCTCATGACCACGGCATGCGAGTCCAACGCAGCACCCGCAGCACCCGCAGCGCCCGCAGCCCCCGCAGCCCCCGCAGCCCCCGCAGCGATCATCCTCGCGGGCGGGCGGGGCTCTCGACTCGACGGCGCCGCCAAGCCCCTGCTCGAGATCGGCGGTCGCACGCTGCTCGATCGGGCGGTCGCGGCCGTCAGAGGCTGCGACCCCATCATCATCGTGGGTCCGCGTGCACCCGTGCACGGCGAGGTCGTCTGGACCCGCGAGACCCCCGAGTTCGGCGGCCCGGTCGCCGGCATCGCTGCCGGGCTCGCAAGCACCGAGAGCGCTGACGTGTTCGTACTGGCGGCCGATCTGCCGAACGCCGAAGGGGCGGTCGCGCTGCTGCGCCGGCATCCGCACCTCGCCGTGGGCGAAGACGGCATCTGCTTGACCGACGACTCCGGACGGATGCAGTGGCTGATCGGGCTCTATCGCACCGACGCGCTGCGCAGAGCTGTCGGAGCCCTCCCCGACGGCGGCCGAGACGCCTCCATCCGCTCGCTGCTCTCGGGCCTCGCCATCAACGCCCTGCCGGCGGGAGACCTGGCGACGGACGTCGACACGTGGGACGATCTCGAACGAGCCCGCGCCACGGCGACGGCACCCACCCGCAACCGCGCAGACACCGCAACGGCATAGAAGCCCCGGCGCGACAGCGCACCAGACGAGGAGACGACATGACCGACAAGCCGCAGCATCTTCCGGTCGAGGCCCTCGACGACTGGACCTCCGCCGCGTGCGCGGCCCTCGAGATCGACCACGAGTCGGTCGACATCGCCCTGCTCCTCGATCTGGCCCGCGACGTCGCGCATGGCGTCGCCCGCCCTGCCGCGCCGCTCAGCGCCTATCTCGCCGGCCTCGCCGCAGGGCGCGCCGGCGGCAGCCGCGAAGACACCGCCACGGCGGTCGCCACGATCACCGCACTGGCGGCATCCTGGCGCGCCGATGACGACGATTCCTGAAGTTCCCTCATCGCCGACCTCCCCGATGTGATCGAGACATGGTCGCACGGAAGGTGCTCCCCATCGTGGTCGCGATGCCCCATCATCCCGATGCCGAGATCGCGACTCCGCTCACCACGACCGGGTCGATCCGCACTCGGCGATGCCCGAGTTCGAACGGGCGCTGGTGCAGCTGAGCGCGGTCTGACCCCGGAGCCGGTCTCAGTCTTCGGGTTCGCCCGAGAGGATGCCGCGCAGCCAGTCGCGTGCCTCGACGAACACGTCGTCGGAGTAGCGGTCGGGGTACTGCACGATCTGCCGGTCGGCCCGGGGGTACGACCCGAGGAAGACCACGCGCGGGCTGAAGCGACGGATGCCGAGCAGGGCGTCGGCCATGCGCTCGTGCTCGATGTGACCGTCGGCGTCGATCACGAACCGGTAGCGACCGAGCTCGTCGCCGATCGGACGCGACTCGATGAGCGACAGATTGATGCCGCGGGTCGAGAACTGCTCGAGCATCTCGAGCAGGGATCCGGGGTGATCGTGCGGCAGCTCGACGATCAGCGAGGTCTTGTCTGCGCCGGTCGGGGCCGGTGCAGAGGTGGTGCGGGTGACGAGCACGAAGCGGGTCACTGCCTGCGCGTTGTCGCCGATGTCGGAAGCGAGCACGTCGACGTCGAGGTGCTTCACGATGCCGGGGGCGGCGATGGCCGCCTGCGCGGGCAGGGATCCGTCGAGCACGCCGATCGCCGAGGCGACGTTGCTCGCCGCGGGAACGTGCGAGTGCGAGGGCACGTTCGCTCCGAGCCAGCCGTGGCACTGCGCGTAGGCGACAGGGTGGGCCGCGATCACCTGCACGTCCGCCAGGGTCGTGCCTCGGGGTGCCACGAGCACGAAGTTCACCGGCACCAGGTATTCGCCGATGATCCGCAGGCCGGGCAGCGTGGCCAGAGCATCCTGCGTGGTCGAGACGCCGCCCTCGATCGAGTTCTCGATCGCGATCATGGCCGCGTCGCTGCGGCCCTCGAGCACGTCCGCGAAAGCCTCGCCGACGTTGTGCACGGCCCGCCAGTCCTGGCCTCGCGCTTCGGCGACCTGTTCGAGCGCCGCTTCGGTGAATGTTCCGGCGGGGCCGAGATAGCTGTAGGTGCGGCGTTCAGTCACGCGTTTCACCTTAGGGCACCGGTGGGCGCCCAGAAGATGCGCGGATGCCGAGATGGGGGCAGACTGTCTGCATGACGAGCCGTGCCGGCCTACCAGCCGAAGAATCCGATCTGATCGATGTCGACGAGCTGATCGCCGCTTACTACGATCGCATTCCCGATCCCGGCGTCGCCGCCGAGCGGGTCGCGTTCGGGACGAGCGGTCATCGCGGGTCATCGCTCACCAAGAGCTTCAACGAGAACCACATCCTGGCCACGACCCAGGCGATCGTCGACTACCGCGCGGCGCAGGGCATCACCGGCCCTCTCTTCCTCGGTCGTGACACGCACGCCCTGTCGCTGCCTGCCGAGCGCAGCGCCATCGAGGTGCTGGTCGCGAACGGCGTCGACCTCCGCGTCGACTCGCGCGACGCGTGGGTGCCGACCCCGGCGCTCAGCCACGCGATCCTCACCTTCAACCGCGACCTCGCACCGGATGCCGCCGGCCGCGCCGACGGCATCGTCGTCACCCCGTCGCACAACCCGCCGCGCGACGGCGGCTTCAAGTACAACCCGCCGCACGGCGGACCGGCAGACACCGACGCGACCGGCTGGATCGCCGACCGCGCCAACGAGCTGATCGCCGGTGGCCTGGTCGAGGTCAAGCGCGAGCGTTTCGCCGACGTCGACTGGGATTCGCTTCCGGGCTACGACTTCCGCGATGCCTACGTTCGCGACCTGGCGACCATCATCGACATCGACGCGATCCGCACCGCCGGTGTGCGCATCGGGGCCGACCCGCTCGGTGGGGCGTCCGTCGAATACTGGGCGCTCATCAAGGAGGTCTACGACCTCGACCTGACCGTCGTGAATCCTGAGGTCGACCCGACGTGGCGCTTCATGACGCTCGACTGGGACGAGAAGATCCGCATGGATCCGTCATCCCCCTCGGCGATGGCCTCGCTCGTCGCCAAGAAGGGCGACTACGACGTCCTCACCGGCAACGATGCGGATGCCGACCGACACGGCATCGTCACCCCGGATGCAGGGCTGATGAACCCGAACCACTACCTCGCGGTCGCGATCGACTACCTGTTCTCGCACCGCGCCGAGTGGCCGCGCGACGCCGCGATCGGCAAGACGCTCGTGTCGTCGATGATCATCGACCGCGTCGCCGAGTCGCTCGGACGCCGCCTGCTCGAGGTGCCCGTCGGCTTCAAGTGGTTCGTGCCAGGGCTGCTCGACGGCTCGGTGGCCTTCGGCGGCGAGGAGTCGGCCGGAGCATCGTTCCTGCGCAAGGACGGCACGGTCTGGTCGACCGACAAGGACGGCATCCTGCTGTGCCTGCTCGCGGCCGAGATCATCGCCGTGACCGGCAAGACGCCGTCGGAGCGATACGCAGAGCTCGAGCAGGCCTTCGGCTCGTCGGCGTACCAGCGCGTCGACGCCCCGGCGACGCCCGCGCAGAAGGCGACACTCGGCAAGCTGGCCCCGGATGCCGTCTCGGCGACGTCCCTGGCCGGCGAGGAGATCACCGCCAAGCTCTCGCACGCCCCGGGCAACGGCGCGGCGATCGGCGGCCTCAAGGTGCAGACCGAGCACGCCTGGTTCGCGGCCCGGCCCTCGGGCACAGAAGACGTCTACAAGCTGTACGCCGAGAGCCTGCGCGGACCCGAGCACCTCGCCGAGGTGCAGGCCGAGGCTCGTGCCGTGGTGTCGGCCGCCCTCGGCGGCTGACCCGGCCACCTTTCCGTCTGTCTTCTGCCCCCGCACGTCGCGCGTGCGGGGGCAGAAGTGCATCCGGGAGCAGGCGCAGGCGCAGGCGCAGGCGCAGGCGCAGGCGGGGTCACTTTCGCACCCGAAACGGCCGATCCCGATGCGAAACTGACCCCGCCTGGCATCCCCGATGCGAAACTGACCCCGCCTGGCATCCCCGATACGAAACTGACCCCACCTGGCGGACGCGATACGCAGGCCGGGTCGAAACACACACCCGGCGCGGATGCGGGGTCAGAAGCGCACCCGAACCAGCGATTTCGGATGCGGTTTCGACCACCGCAGACCGTGACTGCGCGCCATCCGGGGTTGCACGGACGTGCGTGGTCAAAGAACCACCGGACACCGCGGTTCGGATGCGGTTTTGACCACCGCAGCGCGATCGGATGCTGCGCGAGGGCCGCCCCGAAGAGCGGATGCCGCAGACGAGCGCGATCGGATGCTGCACGAGGGCCGCCCCGAGAGCGGATGGGGCAGATGGGGCAGATGCGGCAGACAGCGACCGGTCAGGCCGACCGGGCGAGCGCCGCGCCGGCCTCGCGCAGCCAGCGGGCGGGGTCGGCGAGGGCAGCATCCGACGATCCGGCGATGTCGGTGAGAGATGCGGATGCCGCGAACAGCGCCACATCGGAGTCCGCGGTGATGCGCCCGGCCGCGAGCAGCGCAGTGGCGCCGGTGGATGCCGCGAGGCCCGCGATGAACGAGGGCACCTTGCCGTCGCCGGACTGACCGTCGTACGAGCCCTCTCCCGTGATGACGACGTCGGCGTCGGCGATCGCGTTCGCGAGTCCGATGAGCTCTGCCACCTCGGCGGCTCCGGGAGCGAGCGTCGCTCCCCAGACGACGAGCGCACCACCCGTGCCTCCGGCGGCTCCGGTGCCGGGCAGTGCGGGGTCGAGGTCGAGCAAGTCGGCGAGCTGGGCGAGCCCGGCATCCACCTGTGAGAGCTCGGAGGCGTCGAGACCCTTCTGCGGCCCGAACACAGCTGCGGCACCCCTAGGGCCGACGAGCGGGTTGGTGACGTCGGTGAGCACGCGCACCTGAGGCGCGGTGCGCAGGGCGCTCAGGTCGACGGATGCGATGTCGGCGAGTCCGCGCGCACCGCGGGCGACCGGCTCACCGGATGCATCGAGGAATCGCGCGCCGAGCGCTGACAGCATCCCGGTGCCGCCGTCGGTCGACGCGCTCGATCCGATGCCGACCACCAGTCGTGTGACGCCGCGGTCGAGGGCCGCGGCGATCGCCTGGCCGAAGCCGGTCGTGTCGGCGTCCCACGGGCGCAGGTCGTCGAGCAGTTCGATGCCCGAGGTCGAGGCGAGGTCGACGACGCCGGTGCCGCCCGGGGAACCCGCCGATACGGGCAGCAGCAGCCAGCTGGTCTCCAGCGGCACGCCCGCAGGCCCGTCGACGACCACCGGCATGCGCCGTGCCCCCGGCACGGCCGCGGCGAACGCGGCGACGGTGCCTTCGCCTCCGTCGGCCATCGGGCGGTGCACGAACGTCGCGGTCGGGTCGACCGACGACCAGCCTTCGGCGAGGGATGCCGCAGCATCCGCCGCCGTGATCGTGCCCTTGAAGCTGTCGGGTGCCAGCACGACCCTGGTCATCAGGAGATACCGGGGGTGCTCGACCGCACGATGACCTCGAGCAGCAGCGCCGCCTGCTGCCAGTCGGCGTCGACCGTCGCGCGGAAGGCCTGGTAGCCGACCTCGCTCAGCGGCACTCGCACCGTGGTGAGCGCCGGGGTGACGTCGCTCGACGACGGCACATCGTCGAAACCGCAGACAGCGATGTCGGATCCGATCTCGCGACCTGCGTCGCGGATCGCCGACATGGCTCCGATCGCGACGACATCGCTCATGCCGAACACGAGAGTGCCCGGCTCGACGCCGTCGGCGACCGCCGCCGACATCGCCTGCACACCCGATTCCCTGCGGAAATCGCCGCGGATCAGCCGATCGATCGAGCCTCCGCCTGATTCGAAACCTGCGCGGAACCCGGCGAGACGCTCGTCTGAGGTGAGCACTCCCTCGGCCGCGCCGATCGCGATCGCCGAGCGATAGCCGAGCGACGCCATGCGGCGGCCCAGCGCCTCGGCACCGGCGCGGTTGTCGATCTCGACGTGGCGGTTCTCTGCGCTGCCGGCCCCGAACGTGACCACCTGCCCGCCGAACCGGGCGTACTCGGCCAACTCGCGCGAGGTGTCGGAGTCGGTCGGCTCGTTCGTGCGCGACGCGGCGAGGATCAGGCCCTGGGGCCGCTGTCCGCGCAGCGCTCGCACGATGCGTGCCTCCCGGGCCGGGTCGCGCTCGGTGATCGCGATAGTGACGACGAGACCCTGCTCGTCGGCTCCGCGGGCGACGCCGGCGGCGATGAGTCCGAAGTAGGGGTCGGCGATGTCAGCGACGAGCAGTGCGATCACGGGCGAGCTGCCGCGAGCGGTGGCCTGCGCAGACGCGTTCGCGGTATAACCCAGCTCGGCCGCCGCCTGCTCGACGCGCTCGCGGAAGGACTCGGCGACCTTGCGCTCGGATCCGTTGAGAACGCGGGATGCTGTGGCGAGCGAGACCCCGGCCTCGCGGGCCACGTCGTGCAGGGTCGGGGCCGCACCTCGCGAGTGCCGCGGCTGACGCACGCGGGAAGGGCTTTCCTGCTGACTCATGCCCTGAGCATACTGTGCGGTGCGGGCGACGCCGAGGAGCGGTGGGCGACGGCATCCCGAGTGCAGACGTGCATCTCGGCCCTAGAGCGAAAGGTACGAGCGGAGCGTCGCCGCCTCGCCGCGCAGCATCGCCGGATCATCACCGGGCACGAACTCGAGCAGAGCGTCTCTCGGGGGTGTGGGCGCAGACTGCGCCTCTCCGAAGAATCGGGTCCAGAGGGCGTCCCGTGCCCGCAGCGGAAGCCTGTCGTGATCGGGCCACCACGAGAAGACGTGCGCGGCACTCACCTGATCTGCGACCGCGCGATATTCGTCGAGCACTGCGTCGACCGAGGCACCGACAGTGGGCTGCCAGTAGGTGCTGAGCGTCGGCCTCGCCACCTCTGCGAGCACCCGGAGGGTCGTCGGCGCGGTGTCGGCGAGCGTTCCCGAGTGGAACTCGAGCGCGAGCGAGATGCTCCGGGCGTGCGCCTCGTCGACGGCATCCTGCAGTCGGGCGACCGTTGACGCCCAATCCTGCGGTGCGGCCTCGTCGGATCCGACCGGCCCTGCCCAGACGCGCACGCGGTCGACACCGAGAGCCTCGGCGGTGTCGAGCACAGGAGTGATCGGCTCCTCGGCGCCGGCGCGGAAGTACGAGCCGTAGGAGCAGCACACGAGCCCGGCATCCGCCGTCAGCTTCGCCACCCTCGACGCCTGCTCGACGTCGCCGGCCGGCACATGCACGTCGGCACCCCACTCGATGACCTCGAGTCGTGCCTCGGCTGCGAGCTCGACGACTCGTTCGGCGCTCAGCGACCGGAAGGTCACCGAGCAGAGTCCTGGGCGGATCGTTGTCATGGGGTCATCCTCTCAAGGGGCTGCGCCGGTGTCTCGGGGGTTGCGCCCGGCGGCTCGCGTCGGGTCGGCAGCCCGTACCGTCTGCAGGACCGAGGCACGGATGCCGGACCAGAAACCGCGTTCCGGTCCGGCATCCGTGCTCGAGTCCTGCAGGTGGCACGCAGGTGGTGCGCCAGCACCGACGTCCGAGGCCGGGCCGTCAGCGCAGGTGCGGCGAGACTGCGGCCCCGAAAGTCTCGGCCGTGCGCCGCACGACGTTCTCGGGAGCATCCGCCCAGATGTCGGCGTTGAAGATCTCGACCTCGATGTCGCGGTCGTACCCCGTCTCGATCACGGCGCGGGTGAGCGAACCGAAGTCGATCACGCCATCGCCCGGGTAATGGCGCGACAGCAGCACGTCTGCGGCGAGCGGGGTCTTCCAGTCGCACACCTGATAGGTCGCGATGCGGCCCTCTCGACCGGCGCGCGCGATCTGCTCGAGCACCTGCGGATCCCACCAGATGTGGAACGTGTCGACCGCCGCGCCCACCACGTCGGCGTCGAAGTCGGCGGCGATGTCGAGCGCCTGGCCGAGCGTCGACACGACGGCCCGGTCGGACGCGTACATCGGATGCAGCGGCTCGATCGCCAGTGTCACCCCCGCCGCCTTCGCGTCGGCCGCGAGCACGCCGATCGCGTCACGCACACGTTCACGCGCGCCGATCAGATCACGAGAACCGGCAGGGATGCCGCCGGCGACGAGCACGAGCACCGCGGTCGACCCATCGGCACCGGCGGCCGCGAGGGCCGCGGTCTCTTCGATCGCGCGGCGGTTGTCGTCGAGTGCCGCAATGCGCTCGGGCCCCTCTGGGAGGGTGAAGAAGCCGCCGCGGCAGTGCGTCGTGAATCGCAGCCCCGAATCGGCGAGCATCCGCGCGGCTACGTCGAGTCCGACCTCGTTCACGGGTTCGCGCCACAGACCGATCGCCTGGATGCCGGCATCCGCCGTCACCCGCAGCGCGGTCGCCAGGTCGGCGTGCTTGATCGTGGCCTGGTTGATCGACAGGCGGGGATCGACGGTCACAGTGCCACGCTCCCTGTATCGACGCCGTTCAGGCGCAGCATCCCGTGCCAGCGCTCGCGCGCGAGCTCGGGGTTCTCCAGCGCGAGCGACGCGTTGGCCAGCTCGACGATGCGGCTCAGGTGCACGAGGCTCCGCGCCGAGTGCAGGCCGCCGACCATCTGGAACGCGGGCTGGTGCCCGTTGAGCCACGCGAGGAAGGCGACACCCGTCTTGTAATAGAACGTCGGAGCGGCGAACACCTGACGGCTGAGCTCTTCGGTCGGTCCGAGGATCTCGAGGTAACGGGCGGGGTCTCCGGCATCCAGCGCCTGGATCGCTGCCGACGCCACCGGAGTGATCGCCGCGAACGCACCGAGCAGCGCGTCGGAGTGGCCATCGCCCTGGCCCACCGTGTCGCCGCCGATGAGGCCGACGTAGTTGAAGTCGTCGCCGGTGAACATGCGCACGCCCTCAGGCAGGCGCTCGCGCACCGAGATCTCGGACTCGGCGTTCAGCAGGCTCATCTTGACGCCGGCGATCTTGTCGGGGTTCTCGGCGATGACATCGAGCAGCACAGCGGATGCCGTCTGCCAGTCGTGCGCGCCAAAGTATCCGGCGAGCTCGGGATCGAAGGCGGTGCCGAGCCAGTGCAGCACGACCGGCACCGTGGCAGACGAGAGCACCTCGCGGTAGACACGACGGTAGTCGTCGGCATCCGTCGCCACCCTCGCGAGGTGACGCGAGGCCATGAGAACCGGACCCGCGCCCTGCTCCTCGGTGAAGTGCAGCTGCTCTGTGTAGGCGTCGATGACCTGGTCGAGCGAGATGTGCGAGTCGGCGACGTGGTCGGTGTTGACGCCGACCACGACCGAGCCGCCCTCTTCGCGCGCGACCTCGGCGCTGCGGGCGATGAGCTCACGGGTGGCCGCGGCATCCAGACCCATGTTGCGCTGCGCGGTGTCCATGGCGTCGGCGACGCCGAGGCCCCACGAGTACACGTTGCGGCGGAACGCGAGCGTCGAGTCCCAGTCGATGTCGGCCGGCTGCCCCGGGGTGTTGTCGGCGTGCACCTTCGGCACGACGTGGGCCGCGGCGTAGGCGACGCGGCTCTGCAGCGGCGAGGACGGGCGGGTGTACCCGCCGCCCTCGTGCAGCTCGGCATCCGTCACCGCGCCTGCGGCGTCGAGAAGTCGGAGGGTGCTCATGCTCAGCCCAGCGTCAGCGGAGAGAGCGCGACCTTGCGGCCCTCGGCGCTCGAGGTCAGACCGGCCTCGGCGAACTGCACGCCGCGTGCACCCGAGAGCAGGTCGAAGGGGTACTTCGTGCCCTCGACGAACGAGACCAGGTACTCCTCCCACTGCTGACGGAATCCGTTGAGGAAGACGTCGTTCGTGGGCACGTTCTGCCAGTCGGCGTCGTAGTCGTGGCTGTCTTCGAGGTCGGGGTTCCACACCGGCTTGGGCGTCGCGTTGCGCGGCTGGATCTTGGCTCCGAAGAGTCCGACCACGGCGGACCCGTGCGTGCCGTCGACCTGGAACTCGACGAGCTCGTCGCGGTTCACGCGCACCGTCCAGCTGGAGTTGATCTCGGCGATGATGCCGCCCTCGATCTCGAAGATGCCGTATGCGGCGTCTTCGGCGGTTGCGGTGTAGTGCTCGCCGTTCTCGTCCCAGCGGTCGGCGATGTGCACGGCTGCCTGCGCGTAGACGCTCTTGACCTCGCCGAACAGGTTCTCGAGCACGTAGTTCCAGTGCGGGAACATGTCGACGATGATGCCGCCGCCGTCTTCGGTGCGGTAGTTCCAGCTGGGGCGCTGCGCGGGCTGCCAGTCGCCCTCGAACACCCAGTAGCCGAACTCGCCGCGCACCGACAGGATGCGACCGAAGAAGCCCGAGTCGATCAGGCGCTTGAGCTTCTGCAGCCCGGGGAGATAGAGCTTGTCATGCACGACACCGGTCTTGATGCCTGCCTCGTCGGCGAGACGGGCGAGCTCGAGGGCCTCGTCGAGAGACTCGGCGGTGGGCTTCTCGGTGTAGATCGCCTTGCCGGCCGCGATCGCCTTGCGGATCGCCGAGGCGCGGGCCTTGGTCACGAGGAAGTCGGCGTAGATCTCCCACTTCGGGTCGGCGAGTGCCGCGTCGAGGTCGGTCGTGTAGTCCTCGATGCCGTGCTTGGCTGCGAGCTCGGCGAGCTTGGCCTCGTTGCGGCCGACGAGCAGCGGCTTCACCGTGACGCGGGATCCGTCGGGCAGCTCGATGCCGCCTTCTTCGCGGATCGCGAGGATCGACCGCACGAGGTGCTGCCGGTAGCCCATGCGTCCGGAGACGCCGTTCATGATGATCCCGATCTCGCGGGTCGTCGCCTGTGACATTGCTGATCCGTTCTCTTCTTTCAGATCCCGCACCTTCTGCGGGGAAACTCGTGTGTGCGATCCTGCGCGGGTAAGCGCTTTCCGTCAGCATGCCATGCCGCGGCCCGGTGCGCAAGAAGAGCTGGAAAACGCTCTCCTCGGTTGCGGTGCGCGAGTTTTCGCCGGACTCGTGCGCTCGGGGCCAATCGCGCATCGGAATCAGCCGTCTCCGGTGCGCAAATGACCCCGCACCGCGGGCTCGTGCATGCGGGGTCAATTCCGCATCCGAATCAGCCGTCCCCGGTGCGCAAGTGACCCCGCACCGCGGACTCGGCGACAACCCACTGCCCGCCGAGCGGTGCAGCAGGCTCCGGACGATGCGCGGCTCTGATGCGACACCCGCGTCCGCCCGAGATGCCGAGAAGGTCAGCGAGATACCAGAAGATCGCGAGCTCCCGCGCCGTGCGGGGTCAAAAGCGCATCCTCCGTGTCAGGCGGGGTCAATTGCGCATCCGAAACGGGCGTTTGCGATGCCTTATTGGCCCCGCAGCGCGAGCCGGATGCGTTCTTGACCCCGCGGCTCGACCCCGCGGCGCGAGGCAGGGTGCGGAGCCGGCTCAGCGGGTGCTGGCGCGGTCGATAAGGAGGGTCGGCACCACAGCGGATGCGGCGGGCTCGTCCGTGCCCTCGATCTCGGCGACGAGCAACCCGACAGCCCGGTGGGCGAGCGCCGTGAAGTCCTGGCGGATCGTCGTCAGCGGCGGGCGGTAGTTCGCGGCATCCGGCACGTCGTCGAAGCCGACGACGCCGACGTCTTCGGGAACCCGACGCCCCGCCTCGGCGAGCGCGCGCAGCAGTCCCAGCGCCATCTGGTCGTTGGCGCAGAAGACGGCGGATGCTGCGCGCAGCGCCTCTCCGGCGACGAACCCGGCCTCGGCCGTCCAGTCGCCGCGGACGACGGTCGGGGGCTCGATGCCCGCATGCGCGAGCGCCTGCCTCCACCCCCGTTCCCGCTCGGCCGCCGCGAACGAGTCGGAGGGCCCGGCGAGATGGTGTACGGTCTCGTGTCCGAGGCCAAGCAGGTGGGCGGTCGCCGCAGCCGCGCCACCCACGTGGTCGCTGTGCACGACGGCGAGTTCGGCTGACGCCGGCGCATCGACCACGACCAGTCGCAGACCGGCCGGGCGCTCGGCCGCGGGCACCAAGGCCGAGGCCTCGTTCAGCACGATCGCCCCGTCGACCTCCTGCTCGGCGAGCCGCTCGAAGGCGTCGGCGACGCTGTCGCCCGCCGTCACCAGCGTGAGCGCATAGCCACGTTCCGCCGCCGCCTCGGCGGTGGCCTGCAGCATCCGCGAGTTGCCGACGGTCGCGAGAGTCGTGACGACGAGTCCGATGGTCTGCGAGCGGCCGGTGCGCAGCGCCCGCGCGGCGCGATGCGGCCGGTATCCGAGCTCGGCCATCGCCGTCTCGACGCGCTCACGGGTGACGGGGTCGACGCGCGGGCTGTCATTCACGACGCGCGAGACGGTCTGTCCTGAGACGCCGGCCCGTGAGGCAACCATCGCCATCGACACTCGGCCCGATGCGGGTCGACGGCGGCGCGGACGGTCGAGGCCGAGCGCGAGGTCGTCGTCGTTCACCGGCATCCTCCACCCCTCACTCGGTCCACAGTCATTCTCAGCCCGCCCACAACTCCGGAATGTTGACGTTACCACGGCGATGTGCGTACCATGTTTACGTGAACACGCACGAATTGCCTGAGTTGCGAACCGAGACCCTCTCCGCCGGAATCACGAAGCGCGCGACCACGCTCGCCGACGGCCGCGAGCTGATCTACTTCGACGACCCCGACACGACGCTCGGTGCCGAGCGCGCCGTCGACTCCCGCACGCTCGACGCCCGCGGCGAGACCGCCACGATGCGCCTCGACGTGCTGACGGGCGACTGGATCACTGTCGCCGCGAACCGCCAGAACCGCGTGATGATGCCGAGCGCCGATGCCGACCCGCTCGCACCGCAGTCGCCGACCAACCCGTCTGAGGTGCCGTCGCTCTACGACGTCGCCGTGTTCGAGAACCGCTCGCCCGCGTTCGGCCCCGCCCTGTCCGTGGCCACCGGCACAGCCCCCGAAGCGAGCAACCCTCCGCGGGGACTCGACGACCTCAGCGCTCTGGGCCTCGGTCGCACCCGCACGTCTGTCGGTCGCTGCGAGGTCGTCTGCTTCAGCCCCGAGCACACCGGATCGTTCGGCACGCAGTCGGTGACCCGCGCCCGCACCGTGATCGAGGCCTGGGCCGACCGCACCGCAGCGCTCTCGAAGCTGCCGGGTATCGAGCAGATCTTCCCGTTCGAGAACCGCGGCGAAGCCATCGGCGTCACGCTCCCCCACCCCCACGGCCAGATCTACGCCTACCCCTACGTGACGCCGCGCACCACGCGTCTGCTCGACTCGATCGACCGCACCGCACCCGACCTCTTCCAGCACATCCTCGAGTCCGAGCAGGCGTCCGAGCGCGTCGTGTTCCGCGGCGAGCACTGGACGGCGTTCGTGCCCTTCGCCGCGCGCTGGCCCCTCGAGGTGCACCTGATGCCGCACCGGCACGTGCCCGACTTCGCCGAGACGACGGATGCCGAGCGCGACGAGCTCGCTCCCCTCTACCTGCGTCTGCTCCGAGGCGTCGACGCGCTCTACGACACCCCGACCCCTTACATCGCCGCCTGGCACCAGGCTCCGGTCAACGTCGGCCGCGACAGCGTGCGGCTGCACCTGCAGCTGACGAGCCCCCGCCGGGCCGCCGACAAGCTCAAGTTCCTCGCCGGCTCCGAGGCCGCCATGTGGGCCTGGGCGGCCGAGGTCACCCCCGAACAGGGCGCCGCCCGCATCCGCGAGGCCATCGCGAAGGCAGACGCCGCCCACGCATCCGCCGACACCGCAGACACCACAGACGAGGCATCCGCATGACCACCACCATTGAGGCCGCGACGACTCTCTTCACCGACCTCACCGGCCGCGCACCCGACGGCGTCTGGTCGGCGCCGGGGCGAGTGAACCTGATCGGCGAGCACACCGACTACAACGACGGCTTCGTGCTGCCGTTCGCGATCCCGCACCGCACGTACGCGGCCGTCGGGGTCCGTGACGACGACCTCGGCCGAGTGCGCGTCGCGTCGACCTTCGCCGATGAGCCGGTCGAGGTCGCCGTCGACGAGCTCGACGAGCTCTTCCCCACCCCGTCGGGCACCGCCCCCGGTGTGCCCGAATGGGCCGCGTACCCGCTCGGCGTCGCCTGGGCGCTGCGTCAGGCCGGTGCTCAGGGTGCGGGCCTCGACATCGCGATCACCTCTGACGTGCCGGTGGGCGCAGGACTCTCGTCGTCGGCCGCGATCGAGAGTGCCACGGCAACCGCCCTCAACGACCTCTGGGCCGCCGGACTCGACCGCACGGCCCTCGCCCGGGTCGGCCGCCGAGCCGAGAACGAGGCCGTCGGAGCCCCGACCGGCATCATGGACCAGATGGCCTCGATGCTCGGCGAGCCCGACTCGGCGATCTTCCTCGACTGCCGCTCACTCGACGCCAACCTCGTGCAGGTCGGCATCGCCGAGGCCGGCCTCGCGATCCTCGTGATGGACACGCGCGTCAAGCACGCGCACTCCACCGGCGGCTACGGCGAGCGCCGCGCCGCTTGCGAGCGCGGCGCCGCGATCATGGGCGTGCCGAGCCTGCGCGATGTCTCGGTCGACGACCTGCCCCGCGCCGAAGAACTGATGGACGACGTGACCTTCCGTCGGGTGCGTCACGTGGTCACCGAGAACCAGCGCGTGCTCGACACCGTGAAGGTGCTGCGCGAAGAGGGCCCCCGCTCCGTCGGCGACCTGCTCGTGGCCTCTCACGCCTCGATGCGCGACGACTTCGAGATCTCGGTCCCCGAGCTCGACACGGCGGTCGAGGCCGCCCTCGCCGCCGGCGCGCTCGGCGCCCGGATGACCGGTGGCGGGTTCGGCGGAGCCGCGATCGCCCTCATCGAGCAGGATGCCGTGCATCAGGTGTCGGATGCCGTGAACGCCGCGTTCGCCGCATCCGGGTTCGCAGCCCCGGTGATCTTCACCGTCACCCCGTCGGCCGGAGCGCACCGCGACGCCTGACCGGGTCAGGGTCCGCTGATCGCGACCTGAGATACTGAACACTTCACCACCCTGAGGAGCACAATGTCCTGGATCGTGACCGGCGGCGCCGGCTACATCGGCTCGCACGTCGTACGCGCCCTGGCGGATGCGGGCCTCACGCCCGTCATCCTCGACGATCTCTCGAGCGGCGTCGCGTCGTTCGTGCCCGAGGGCGTGGCCTTCGTGCAGGGCAGCATCCTCGACCGCGACCTCGTCGAGAAGACGCTCCGAGACCACCACGCCGAGGGCGTCATCCACGTCGCCGGATACAAGTACGCCGGAGTCTCGGTGCAGCGTCCGCTGCACACCTACGCGCAGAACGTCGAAGGCACCCGCGTGATCCTCGAGGCCATGGAGGCCGCAGGCGTCGCCAACATCGTGTTCTCGTCGTCGGCCGCCGTGTTCGGCACCCCCGATGTGGCGCTCGTCGTCGAAGACACCGCCAAGAAGCCGGCCAGCCCCTATGGCGAGTCGAAGCTGATCGGCGAATGGCTGCTGCGCGACCAGGCGATCGCGACCGCCGAGTCCGCCACGCCGCTGCGTCACACGTCGCTGCGCTACTTCAACGTGGTCGGTTCGGCCGACCCGACCGTCTACGACGTGAGCCCTCACAACCTCTTCCCGATCGTGTTCGAGAAGCTCATCGCGGGCGAGACCCCGCGCATCAACGGTGACGACTACGACACCGAAGACGGCACCAACGTGCGCGACTACGTGCACGTCGGCGACATCGCCGCCGCCCATGTCGCCGCCGCCCAGCGGCTCGCCACCGGCGAGCCGATCGAGGCGGCATACAACCTCGGTTCGGGTGACGGCCTCAGCGTGAAGCAGATCATGGATGCCATGGCACGCGTCACCGGCATCGACTTCACCCCCGAGATCGGCCCCCGCCGCCCCGGCGACCCCGACCGCATCGTCGCGACCGGAGAGCTCGCCGCGCGCGACCTCGACTGGAAGATGCGCTACACGGTCGACGAGATGGTGCGCACGGGCTGGGAGGCGCGTCAGGCCGCGTCCTGACGTCAGAGGTCTCGCGTGCGGCCTCAGAGGTCTCGCGTGCGGATCGGGTAGGCCCAGAAGCACAGCCACGCGAGGGCGGCGAAGACGAGCGGAACCACCGCGACCATCACGCGGATGCCGCCGTCGACCGCCTCCGGCTGCGCATCGCCGAGCGACGCGTCGAAACCGGATGCCGTGAGCACGGCCGCTGCGACGACGGCCTGCAGCACGACCGAGCCGCGCACCACGAAGCCGTTGACGCCGAAGTAGACGCCCTCTCGGCGATGTCCGGTGCGGGTCGCATCATCGTCGATGATCTGCGCGAGCACCACCTCGAGCAGCTGCAGCAGACCACCGACCCCGACGCCCACTGCGACCCCGACGAGAGCAGCGGAGAGCACGGTCGACGGCACCAGATAGCCGAGCACGGCGATGCCGAAGACCGCGACGCTCCACAGCAGCGCCGTGCGGGGCGAGGTGCGGCGCACGACCGCGCTCCACAGCACGATCGACGGGATGGCAGTCACGAAGATCGCGCCCAGCAGCAGGCTGGCCTCGCCCTCGGCGGCGCCCAGCGAGTAACGCACGTAGAACGGCAGGGCGGCGAGGATGACGGCGATCGACGTCTGGATGAGCAGTGAGCCGAGCACGTAGGGCACGAACGCGCGGTTCGCGAATGTGTACTTCAGCTGGTCGCGCCATCGCATCGGCTCGGATGCCGCCTCCGCCACCGGGCGCTCGATCATGCCGCCGAAGAACGACCACACGAGCAGCACGAGGCAGACAGTCGAGAGCACGATCGCCATGCCCGGCCAGCCGATCGACCCGTAGAGCGCGGGCGCGCCCGCGGTGCCGAGCACGATCCCGAGGATCGCGAAGATCTGGCGGGGCACATTGCCGCGCGCCCGCTCGTCGGTCGTGCGGAAGATCTCGGGGAACAGCGCCGATATGTTCAGCACCACCACCACGAACGCGACGTCGTACACCGCGACGACGATCAGGAACCACACGATCAGTCCGGCGGTCGGCAGCTCCGGCGGCATCCACACCAGCGCGAAGGCGACGACGAGCGGCACGATGCCGAGGCCGATCCAGGGGATGCGGCGGCCCCACGGCGTGCGGATGCGGTCGGACAGCGCGCCCACGACGGGGTTGAGCACCGCGTTCAGGATGCCGTGCGCGATCATCGCCGCGGCGACCCATCCCGGTGCGACGCCGAGGTGCGTGACGTAGAAGTAGACGACGAAGGCCGAGAAAGTCTGCGCCATGAGCTGCGTCGGGAACCCGGAGGCTCCGAACGCGATCATCTGCGCCCCGGTCGGAGCGTCGTCGAGCCGTCGGTCGCGCAGCCGCGTCGCCATCGAGCTCATGCGTGCCGACTCCGCTGCAGATCGCGCAGGTCGCGCCAGCCCACTCGCACGAGTCCTTCGTCTGCGAACGCCTGCAGCACCACGGGGTCGGAGAGCAGGCGAAGCTCGTGCCCGCGCTTGGCGGCGGCGAAGTCGACGGCCGCGCGCAGCTCGTCGTCGTCGACCATCGGATGCAGGTAGATCTCGGTCACCCCGGCCGGAACAGCGCGGAGCAGCGCTATGAAGCCGTCGCGTACCTGCTCGTACGATTCGCCGGGGATCTCTTCGAACGGATGGCTCCACAGCCGGTCGATGATCTCGACGCCGAGGGAGTCGGCTGCGGCCGATGCCTCTGCGAGCTTCGTCTGCAGCGCGGCGTCGTCGCCCGTGCCCTCCATGCTGCGCGGCAGTCGGAACGGCAGTCCATTGCGGGCGGCGAGCTCGAAGACCGGGCCGAGGAAGTCCCTCCCGGTGAGCAGACCGTAGACCGATCCCATGTGGTTGTCGAGGTGCGTGACGTCGACACCGGCATCCAGTGCCGCCTGCAGCTGCGCCGCGATCTCGGCGGTGACGTCGGCGACCGTCGCGAGCTCTTCGATGGCCAGGACGCCTGCGGGAAAGTACCCGCCTCCGTCGACGAGAGTCGTGGCCGTGCCCGTGAGCGGTCGCCAACGGTAGTCGGTCCACTCGCTCGTGAGCACGAGGTGCACTCCGACGTCGAGGTCGGTGCGCGAGGCAGCGAACGCCATCGCCTCAGGCGCCCAGGCGCACGGCACCATGAGTGTCGTCGAATCGACGTGGCCTGCATCCAGCAGCCCGATGATCGCCGTGTTGGCCGCGTGGCACATGCCGAAGTCGTCGGCATTGATGATCACGGCCCTGGCTCCCGGTGCGAGGCCGAGGCGATCCGCGAGGTCTGAGCTCATCTTCGGGTCCTGTCCGATGGGGGAAGCAGCCGGGCGAAGACCGAGGCCCGAAGGGCGGACGCCGCCTCGCCGACCGCGCCGACCAGCGGCGCCTCCGGACCGAACGACGAGACCACCAACGTGAGCGGCAGTTGAGGAGCGAGTTCTTCCGCGAACTCGGCTGCCGCACGGGCGAAGGCGGGATGCGCGGCTGTGCCGCCGAGCAGAAACGCCTCCGGGTCGATCACAAGCGCGATGCTGCCGGCGATCAGTGTGAGCCGGCGCCCCATCTCGGCTGTCATGGCGAGAGCGGCCGCGTCGCCGGTCCACGCGGCGTCGAGGTGCTGGTCGATCGTCTCGTCGGGGTCGCGTCCGTGGGCGAGCGCGAGGTCGCGCACGACGGCGTCGCCGAGCACCGGAGCGCCGATCGGCAGCGGGCTCTGCGGCAGATACATGACCTCGCCGGCGACACCCGAGAATCCACGGTGCAGGGATCCGTCGATGACGATGCCGGCTCCGAGACCGTCGTCGAGGACCAGCAGCGCGAAGCTGCTGAGTTCCGCGCCGGTGCCTTCGGAGAGCTCGGCGAGCGCCGCGAGGTTGACGTCGTTCTCGACCCGCACCGGGCAGTCGAGCCGTGCGGCCAGTCCGTTCTTGAACGCGCCGCCGTCTGGACCCTGGTGGTCGCGGATGCCTCCGTCGGCGGTGACGATGCCGGGGATGCCGACGACGGCGAGCAGCAGTGGCCCGTTCACCGTGCGGAGACACGCGTCGACCAGCCCGGCGATGTGCTGCACCCGGTCACCGCGCGGGGGGAATGCGGCGTGAGTCTCGGCTCGCACTGCCCCTGTCGGGTCGACCAGTGCGACATGGGCCGCGTGGGCGTCGACGTGCACGGCCGCGGCGAACCCGAGCTGCGGATGCAGTGCGACGCGCCCCGCTGCCGGTCCGCGGGTGTCACGATCGACCCCGGCTGCGGCGACGGCCGACGAAGCCTCGAGCATTCGCAGCACCTGGGTCACCGCCGTCCGCGACAGACCTGTCTCGGCGACGAGTTCAGCGCGGGTGAGCGGGCCCCGGCGCGCGAGCGTCTCGAGGATCGCGCGGCCGTTGAGCGTTCGAAGCAGGGTCTGGGGCCCCGCGAGTGGTCGTGCCAAGATGATCCCCCCGGATTCGACGTGCGGCCAGCTTGACACATCGCGTCATACGTGTCGAGGAATCCGGGCCCCTATCTGCGTCCCGTCACACGACCGACTCGGCTTCTAGAGTGATCGGATGACGACTCTGCTGATCCGTGACGGTGCCCTGGCCGATGCCGACCAGATCGCTGAAGTGCATGTGCGCTCGTGGCAGGCGGCATATCGCGGCCTCATCGACCAGGAGATCCTCGATGGCCTGTCGATCTCCGATCGCGCTGACGGCTGGCGACGGAACATCTCCTCCCCGCTGCCCACGATCATCGGCATCCTGGTCGCGGAGCGCGAAGGCAGGGTCATCGGCTGGACGTCGTTCGGCTCAGGTCGCGAAGACGAGGGCGCCGGCGACGGTGAGATCTACGGCATCTACGCCGACCCTGCAGAGTGGTCGACCGGGGTCGGGCGCGCGTTGCTCACGGGGGCCGAGCAGCGGATCACTGCCGCCGGGCACACGCGGGCGTACCTGTGGGTGCTCGACGGGAACGAGCGCGCCGATGCCTTCTACGGCCGCCACGGCTGGGAGCTCGACGGCGCGCGCAAGCTCGAGGAGCGACCGGACATGAGCCTGCGGGAGCACCGCCGGGTCAAGCGCTTCACCGACTCCTGACCGACTTGCGAACCGCGTTCAGTCGAGCGCCGACATCACGTGCTTGATGCGCGTGTAGTCGTCGAAGCCGTACTGCGAGAGGTCCTTGCCGTAGCCCGAGTGCTTGAACCCGCCGTGCGGCATGTCCGAGACGAACGGAATGTGCGTATTGATCCACACGCAGCCGAAGTCGAGGTCGCGCGAGAAGCGCATCGCGCGGGCATGGTCGGTCGTCCACACCGATGACGCCAGCGCGTAGGGCACGTCGTTCGCCATCTCGAGCGCCTGCTCGTCGGTGTCGAACGACTGCACGGTGAGCACCGGGCCGAAGATCTCGCCCTGCACGGCCTCGTCGTCCTGGTGCAGACCCGACACGATCGTCGCCTCGAAGAAGTAGCCCTTGTCTCCCTGACGCGAGCCGCCGGTCTCGATCTTCGCGTGCGCGGGCAGCCGGTCGACGAAGCCCTGCACCTGGGCGAGCTGAGCCGCGCTGCTGAGCGGGCCGTAGAGCACCCCCTCCTCGTGCGGGCTGCCGGTGCGAGCATCCGCCTTCGCCTTCTCGACCAGCGCCGCGACGAACTCGTCGTGCACCGACGAGTGCACGAGCACGCGGGTCGCTGCCGTGCAGTCCTGCCCGGCATTGAAGAACGCTCCGGTGACGATGCCGGACGCCGCCTTGTCGAGGTTCGCGTCGGGGAAGACGACCGCGGGGGCCTTGCCGCCGAGCTCGAGGTGCACCCGCTTGACGTCGTTCGCCGCCGACCGCGCGACGGCCATGCCGGCGCGCACGGATCCCGTGATCGCGACCATCTGCGGAGTCGGATGCTCGACGAGCGCCACACCGGTGTCGCGGTCGCCCAACACGACGTTGAGCGTGCCGGCGGGCGTGTGCAGCGCGACGATCTCGGCGAGCAGCAGCGTGGTCAGCGGCGTCGACTCGGCCGGCTTGAGCACGACGGTGTTTCCTGCGGCGAGCGCCGGAGCGATCTTCCACACGGCCATGTTCAGCGGGTAGTTCCAGGGGGTCACCTGCCCTATCACTCCGATCGGCTCTCGGCGCACGAACGACGTGTGTCCGGCGAGGTACTCCCCCGCCGCGCGGCCTTCGAGGCTTCGGGCGGCACCGGCGAAGAACCGCAGCTGGTCGATCGACTGCAGGATCTCGTCGGTGACGAGGCTGGCCCGGGGCTTGCCGGTGTCCTTCGACTCCAGGTCGGCGAACTCCTCGGCCCGCGCCTGCATCTCGTCGGCGATGCGGAACAGCGCGAGCTGGCGGTCGGCCGGGGTCGTGTCGCGCCAGAGCGGGAACGCAGCGGATGCCGCGGCATACGCCGCGTCGACGTCTGAGGTGTCCGAGACCGGCAGCTCGCCATACGTCTCCTCGGTCACGGGGTCGATGAGCGGCATCCGCCCCTGCCCGCCCACGGGAACGTACTGCCCGCCGATGAAGTTCTGAAGGAGTTCTGTGGCCATGGTCGCCATGTTAGCGATCGGAGTACGATTACAGAAGAGCCAGCCGCCCTGAACGATGGAATCAGTTGCTAGAAAGCTCCAGCCCTGTCAATATCGACACATGAGCGCCACAGCGAAGCAGCCCGTGCTGGATGACATCTCGAAGCGGATCGTCGAGCTGCTGCAGGAGGACGGTCGTCGGCCCTATGCCGAGATCGGTCGAGAGGTGGGGCTCAGCGAGGCGGCGGCGCGTCAGCGCGTGCAGCGGATGACCGAGGCCGGCATCATCCAGATCGTCGCCGTGACCGACCCGATGCAGCTCGGCTTCAACCGCATGTCGATGATCGGCATCCGCGTCACCGGCGACCCGCGGCTCATCGCCGAGGAGCTGACGAAGATCACCGAGCTCGCCTACGTCGTCGTGACGCTGGGCACCTTCGACATCCTCGTCGAGGCCGTGTGCGAGAGCGACACCCATCTGCTCGACCTGATCGCCACCCGCATCCGCACGATCCCCGGCATCACGCACACCGAGAGCCTGCTCTACGCCGGCCTCTATAAAGACCTCTACAACTGGGGCACGCGCTGAGGCGCGGGTCTGGAAATCAGGAGCACATCATGGGAACCACGGTCTTCGAACGTCGCCGCCCCGCGGATGCCGTGATCGACGCCTCGCTGCGCGACACCGCCTTCAGCGTCTTCTGGCTCGACGACGTCGAGCGCGTCGCGCACCCGGCGCTCACCGAGAGCATCACGGCCGACCTCGCCATCGTCGGCGGCGGGTATGCCGGGCTCTGGACCGCCGTACGCGCGAAGGAGCGCGACCCCGGGCGTCGCGTGGTGCTGCTCGAGGCGTCACGCATCGCCTGGGCCGCCTCTGGGCGAAACGGCGGATTCTGCGAGGCGAGCCTCACCCACGGTCATGAGAACGGTCTGACCCGCTGGCCCGATGAGATCGATCGCCTCGAAGAGCTGGGGATCGAGAACCTCGACGGCATCGAAGAGACCGTGAAGCGCTATGGCATGGACGTCGACTTCGAGCGCACCGGCCAGCTCGCCGTGGCCGTCGAGCCGCACCAGGTCGAGTGGCTGCGCGAGGAGGAGGGCTTTCTCGACCGCGAGGCCGTGCAGGCCGAGGTGCACTCCGACACGTTCCTCGCCGGCGCCTGGGAGCGCGATGCCTGCGCTCTCGTGCATCCGGCGAAGCTCGGTCTCGAGCTGGCCCGCGTCGCGGTCGAGCTCGGGGTCGAGATCTACGAGCACTCGCTCGTGCGCGAAGTGATCGGCGACGGGTCGAGTGCGATCACGCTCGTCACGCGCGACGGCGGACGGGTCAGAGCGGATGCCGTGGCACTCGCCACCAACGTCTTCCCCTCGCTGCTCAAGCGCAACCGTCTGATGACCGTTCCCGTCTACGACTACGTGCTGATGACCGAGCCGCTGACCGACGAGCAGCTCGAGTCGATCGGATGGTCGAACCGTCAGGGCCTGGCCGACAGCGCCAACCAGTTCCACTACTACCGACTCACAGCCGACAACCGCATCCTCTTCGGCGGCTACGACGCGGTGTACCACTTCGGCGGCAAGGTGCGCCCCGAATACGAGGACCGCGCCGAGAGCCACCGCAAGCTCGCCTCGCACTTCTTCACGACCTTCCCGCAGCTCGAGGGGCTGCGCTTCACGCACCGCTGGGCAGGAGCGATCGACTCGTCGAGCCGCTTCTGCGCGTTCTTCGGCACCGCCCGCAAGGGTCGGGTCGCGTACGCGACCGGTTTCACCGGGCTCGGCGTCGGCGCCGCCCGCTTCGCCGCCGACGTGATGCTCGACAAGCTGTCGGGCGAGCCGACCGAGCGCACCGAGCTCGCGATGGTCCGTGAGAAGCCGATCCCCTTCCCGCCCGAGCCCGTCGCCTCGATCGGCGTCAACCTCGTGCGCGCCGCGATGAACCGAGCCGATCACAACGAGGGCAAGCGCAACTTGTTCCTCAAGACGCTGGATGCCGTCGGCATGGGATTCGACTCGTGAGCGGGCTCGCGCCCGGCGAGGGAGTGGATGCCAGTGCGGTGCCCCTCGTGCATGAGCCGTTGCCGGCCGACGAGGTGCTGATCGGAAAGCCCACAGCGGCGGTGCACGAGCTGGCGACGCTCGGTGAGGTCGAGATCGGCATCTGGGAGATGACGCCCGGCACGGCATCCGACACCGAGGTCGACGAGGTGTTCGTCGTGCTCTCAGGTCACGCCCGCATCGAGTTCGTCGAACCGGCGCTGCCCTCGATCGAGGTCGACCCCGGGTCGGTCGTGCGCCTGGCCGAGGGCCAGCGCACCGTGTGGACCGTCACCGAGACGCTGCGGAAGATCTATATCGCCTGACGCGTGTCAGGGTCGCGCAGGCGCTGCCCTTCAGGCGCGCGCGGGCGCTGCCGCCCTCGCCGCGGCCGGCTTCTCATCGGCGCCCTTGATCACCCAGTAGACGACGGCGACCGCGAGGATGCCGATCACCGGGCTCAGGAACGCGGCCCAGGCCGTGCCGAGCGGGGCGAACCCGACCGCGAACCAGGCTCCGCCACCCAGGAGCGTCTCCAACTGTTGGCGAACCTCACCGAGACCGCAGTAGAACGGGCCACGTGATGAGCGCTGAACGGCAGCTGCGGACACCCGCCACGTAACCGTCCACGCTTTCGACGATCGAGGTCGAGGAAGACAGGCGGGGTGGATCGTTCGACTCGCCATGACCCCGATGGTGAGCGAGCGCGCGGAATCAGAGCGCGGCGAGCAGGGTCTCGACGGCTCGGCGCACCCGTGCGGTGCGCACCTCGTCAGGGTTGAAATCGCCCATGAAGACGTTGCCGAGCGCGGCCGAGAGTGTGCCGTCGGCGACGAGCTCGCAGGTCGCCGCATCGGCGTTCGGATACTCCGCTGCGGCGAGTTCGGCCAGCGTGGTGCGTGCGTGGCCATAAGCCTCAGTGAGCACCTCGGCGATAGGCGGGTTGGTGCGGGAGAGCTCGACGAACCCCAGGACGACCGCGTTCTCAGTGTCGGATCGAGTGAACTCCTCGCCGAACAGGTAGTCGAGTGCGTCGGTGAACGTCACCAATGTCGACGGAAGGATCGTCAGCGTACCCGCCTCGTCGGCGAACACATGCCGCGCGGTGTCGGCGAGCAGCTGATCGCGGTTGCCTACGAAATGGCGCACATGCCCACGTGACATCCCTGCGGCCTCCGCGATGCGGTCGAGAGACGTTCCTGCGATGCCGTGCTCCGCCACGGTCTGCAATGTGGCCTCGATGATCTGGTCGCGGCGTTGTGCGGCCACGGTCGGACGTGCCATGGGTGCCCCCTTTCCCCTGCACCAGCAGGATACATAGATGTTACAAGTTTTTAGTCTAGTCAGACTTGACTATTAACTTCTGCGGACTTACGTTGTGATTCATCGAGCACCGCGGTCTCCCCGGCGCCGAGGTCCCGAAGGAGAGTCATGACCAGCTTCATCCGCATCCCCGCGGCTCCCGAGAGCGATCTGGCACGCCCTGCCCGTGTCCGGATGCGCGACGGCGTGCTGCTCGCGGCGGACGTGTACCTCCCCTCGGATGGCGGCGAGAGCGCAGGCGACACCATCCTCATCCGCCTCCCCTACGACAAGAGCGGCAGCTACACCTACATCCCGCTGATCGCCGAATACCTGATGGCTCACGGCTACCGCGTGGTAGCCCAGGACGTACGGGGCAAGTTCCGCTCCGAGGGCGAGGCGCTGCTTTTCGTCAACGAGGTGCGAGACGGCGAGGACACCCTCGACTGGATCGTGCAGCAGCCCTGGTCGAACGGCCGGGTGGCGATGTGGGGCGACAGCTACTACGGCTACACACAGTGGGCGGCCGCGGCGAGCGGGCACCCCGCCCTCAAGGCGATCGCCCCCCGCGTCACCGGCACCCGCCTCGGCGAGCCGGTGCGCAAGACTCCCGGCGAGCGCACCTCCGATGTCGAATGGGCGATCACCTATCTGTACCCGGTCAGTCACTTCCACGGCAACGACACCTACATGTGGGAGCCGGACTGGACTCGCCGCGATTTCGCGGCCCAGGTAGAGGAGTTCCTCGCCGAGGCAGGCGAGCGCTCGATCTCGTACGACCAGTGGTACCCGCGCCCGGTGCACCTGCCCCGCTTCCCACTCGGCAATCCGTTCGCTGCCCGCTCAGTGCCGGCGCTGCACACGATCGGCTGGTGGGACAACTGCTCTCCCCTGTCGTGGGCTGACGTCGCCGACATCGCGAAGAGCCCGGCCTGGGCCGCGCATCATCACCTGCGCATCGAGCCGATCGACCACGAGGGCTACGAGCTGCTGAGCGACCCCGCCGACCGCGTCGCCGAGCGCACCGACGAGCAGGTCCGCGCGCTCCTCCCCCGCACTCTCGATCCTGCCCTCGCATTCTTCGACGTCTACCTGCGCGGAAACGGTGCTCCGTCCGACATCCCCGCCGTGCGATGGAACCTCGGCGGCACCACCGAGGAGCGGACGGATGCGGCGTGGCCGCCCACCGGCGTCCGCACCGTCATGCTCGTCGCGACCGCCGACGGAGCACTGACGACGGATGCTGCAGCGCAGCCGACGGAGCTGACGTGGACCCACGACCCCGACGACCTCGTGCCGTCGAGCGCCGAGGATGCCTTCTCGTTCCTCCTCGAACTTCCCGACGAGGCGCCGATCGGCGCCCGCGACGACGTGCTCGTCTTCACGTCTTCTGCGCTCGCGAGCGATGTCGACCTCGCCGGCCCCGTGCGCGCCACCGCGACCGTCCGCTCGGACGGCCCCGTGATGGATCTGTTCGTCCGGCTGCTCGATGTCGCACCAGATGGCACCGCGCTGCGCATCGCCCGCGGGCAGCGCCAAGTGGCCGACGCCACCACGCCTGCGACTCTCGACGTCGACCTCGGTCAGATCGGATACCGGCTGCACGCCGGGCACTGCCTGCGCGTGCACGTGTCGAGCAGCGACTATCCCGAATTCATCCCACAACCCGGCACCGGCGCCGACCCCTGGGCCTGGGGGTCGACCGCGACCAATCAGCAACACCTCATCATCGGCGGATCCGAGGGCCTCACGATCCACCTGCCCGTTCTGGATGGAGAACCGTCATGACCGCACCCACTGCTCTGCCCGAGCCGATCCTCGAGTACGCCTTCGAGATCCGCGTCGACGTCGACACCGACATCCATCTCGGCCGCGGCCCGCACGAGGTGCTCGCGTTCACACCGATCACCGGCGGCACCGTCGACGGTCCGCTGCTGCGCGGCACCGTGATCGCCGGAGGTGGCGACTGGTCGGTCGAGCGCGACGGCACCTTCCAGCTCGAAGCGCGCTACCTGCTGCGGGCCGACGACGGCGCGGCCATCGACATCCTCAACCGCGGCTACTACCGCGAAGAGCCCGACGGCACGTCGTACTTCCGCACCGCCCCCGTCTTCCAGACCGACGCACCGGCGCACAGCTGGCTGAGTCGCAATCAGTTCATCGGCCTCGCCCGCGATGAGGACGAACAGATCTGCATCCGCGTCTACGTCGTGCGATGAGCCGCAGCACTCGCACTGCCTGAACCACCCGCTTGTTCGCATCACCTGCTCCACCAGCACTGCCTGCACCACCACTCCCGGCGGGGTCGACGACGCCCCCGCCGCATGCACCTGAGAGGACCCGACATGACCCGCACCACCCGACGCCGGCTCACGGTCGCCGCCGCACTGGCGACAGTGACCGTTCTCGCCGCCACCGCCTGCGCTCCGCGCACCGCGACGACCGACTCCTCGCCCGACAAGATCGACGCCTCGTCACTCGTCACCGCGCTGCCGGCTGCCACCACCGCCGTCGACGAGGTCACGTGGGCGGTCGTCGAGGGCGAACCCCAGACGCTCGACCCCTCGTCATCGGCCAACATCATCATCCCGAACCTCTGCGACAGCCTCCTCACGGTCGAACCGGACTTCACCCTCGAAGCAGGCATCGCCGAGAAGGCCGAGTGGATCGACCCGGTGACCTTCGAGATCACGGTCAGAGACGGCGTCACGTTCTGGGACGGCACCCCCGTCACGGCCGCGGATGTCGCCTACAGCCTCGAGCGCAACCGCACGCCTGCCTCGCAGTGGTACGCCGCGTTCGCGCTGATCTCGAGCATTGAGACCTCGGGCGACGACACCGTGATCGTGCACTTCACGGCCCCAGACACCACGTTCCGCGATGCCCTCGGCGGCGGCGGCGGCGCCGTGATGAGCAAGGCCTTCGGCGACACCGTCGGTCAGGATCTCGGCACCTCCGGCGGTGGCCTGATGTGCGCAGGCCCCTATCAGCTCGACGACTGGAAGCCCGGCACCGAGATCTCGGTCACCGCGAACCCCGACTACTGGAACGGCGCGCCGCTGACCGAGCGCATCCGCTTCGTGTTCGTCACCGACGGCCCCACGCTCACCTCGGCCTTGACGGCCGGTGAGATCGACGGCGCCTTCACCGTGCCGCCCGGTTCGCGCCAGAGCTTCGAGGCCGACGGCGGCGAGGGTCGGCTGATCGCCGGGCCCTCCACCGCGTCGTACAGCTTCGGGCCTGCGTCGGCAGACAGCGCGGCCGCCGACCCGCGGGTGCGGCAGGCGCTGAGCCTCGCGATCGACCGCGACGTCTATATCGACACCGTCCTGCAGGGCCTCGGCGAGGTGCAGAAGACGATCGTCCCGCCGTTCGTGTGGAGCGGCATGGAGGCGAAGGAGATCTACCAGGATGCCTACGACGCGCTGCCCGCACCCGAGGTCGATCTCGACAAAGCCAAAGAGCTGATCGCCGAATCCGGCATCGACACCTCGGTGCCGCTGGTGCTCGCCGTGCCGGCCGGAGCCAAGGAGTTCTCGCAGACGGCATCCATCGTCCAGAGCGCGGCGAAGGACATCGGCCTCACCGTCACGATCGACGAGCGTCAGCCGGCCGACTTCGGGGCGCTGTTCTACACGCCCGAGCTGCGCGACGGCGTCGACTTCGTCGCCACGACCGGCTACCTCGAGGTCCCCGGCGTGCTCGGCTACCCGCAGTTGTTCATGCTGCCGGCCGAGATCGGCGGCATCTTCAACTGGTCGGGCTACGCGAACGACGAGGTGACGGCCGATCTCCAGACGGCACGCACCGCGACGGATGCCACGACCGCAGCCGACGCGTTCGTCAGCGCCCAGGAGATCTTCGCTCCCGATCAGCTGCAGGTCACGCTCGCCGGCGCCTACCAGCTCACCTATCTGTCCGACGACCTCACCGGCATCACCACCTCTGTCGCGATCTACAGCTCCCCCTGGGCGCTGCACCTCGGCGGCGAGTGAGTCGTCTGCGACGACGGAACGGATCCTCTCATGATCAGGACGGTGCTCGGCAAGCTGGGCGGACTCGCGCTCACGCTCTTCCTCGCCAGCGTCATCATCTTCTCGGCGCTGCTGCTCACGCCGGGAGACCCGGTGACGGCGCTGGCGGGCGGGGCCCGTCCGACCCCTGAGCTGATCGCGGCGATCCGCGCCGAATACCGGCTGGACGACCCGGTGTGGCTGCAGTACCTCCACTGGCTCGGCGGGGTCATCACCGGCGACTTCGGGCGGTCGTTCGTCTACAAGACGGACGTCGCCGAGCTCGTGGGGGCACGGTTCGGGGTGACCTTCCAGCTGGTGCTGCTGACCACCGCCCTCATCGCGGTGTTCGGCCTCGGCTCCGGCATCCTCGCCGCCATCAGCAGCCGTCGCACCGACATGGTGGTCTCGGTCACGACCTCACTCGGCATGGCGCTGCCGACTTTCATCGTCGCGATCCTGCTGATCTGGATCTTCGCCACCTCTCTCGGGTGGTTCCCCACGTTCGGCGCGGGCGAGGAAGGACTCGATCGGCTCTGGCATCTGGTGCTCCCCGCGGTGTCACTCGCCCTGATGTTCATCGCGTACATCAGCCGGGTGACCCGCAGCGCCCTGGTCGCCCAGCTGCACTCCGAGCACGTCGAGACCGCCAGGGTACGAGGGATCCCGTGGGGGCGGGTGTTCCGCCGGCACGTGTTCCACAACGCGGCCCCGCAGATCCTGGCGATCTCGGGCACCACGATCGCGGGGCTGTTCGCCGCATCGGCGATCGCCGAACAGGCCTTCGGGCTCGGCGGCATCGGATCGCTGCTCACCGAGGCCGCTGCCCGCAAAGACCTGCCGGTCGTGCAGGTCGTCTCACTGCTGCTCGTCGCCCTGTTCGTCGTGCTCAATGCGATCGCCGACCTGCTGGCCGCCGCCATCGACCCCGACAGCGCGGGAACCCGGAGGAACGCATGAGCGTCGGTCAGCTCGCCGCGGGGCGAATCCCCGCCGCCACACGTCGGTTGGCCCGACGCGATCCGCTCGTGGTCGTCGCGGTCGTCGTGCTCGCGGTCATCGCGGTGATCGCGATCGCCGGCCGGTGGCTCGCACCCTACTCCCCCGATCAGCTCTACGCGGGGCCCACCAACGGCCCCGCGTCGCTCGACCATCTGTTCGGCACCGACGACCTCGGCCGCGACATCCTCTCGCGTGTGCTGGTCGGCGGGGCCGCCAGCGTCGCGGCGCCGGTGATCGTCGTGGCCCTCTCCACGTCGCTGGGCATGGCGCTCGCGATCACCGCGGCCTGGTTCGGTGGATTCGTGCGCGGAACGATCGCCCGCATGATCGATGTGATCTTCGCGATCCCCGGCCTCGTGCTCGCGGTGCTCGCGGTCGCCATGTTCGGCAAGGGCCTCGTCGCCCCGGTGGCGGCTCTGTCGATCGCCTACATCCCGGTCGTGGCGCGCCTGACCCAGACGGCCGCCTCGCGGGAACTGGGGCGTCCGTACATCGCGGCGCTCCGAGTTCAGGGCGTCTCGAGCGCCGCGATCTGCTTCCGCCATCTGATTCCCGCCCTGATCCCGGTGGTCGCCGCCCAAGCCACCATCGGATTCGGCTACGCGATGCTCGACCTCGCGGCGATCTCGTTCCTCGGCCTCGGCGAGCAGCCGCCCGCTGCCGACTGGGGCTCGATGATCGCCGGCGGGCAGGCCGCGATCCTCGCAGGTGCTCCCGAGCAGTCGCTGTTCCCTGCTCTGCTGATCGTCATCACCGTGCTCGCCGTCGGCATCATCGGCGCCCGCACCACCACCTGGGCTGAGGAGAAGGAACGATGACGGCACCCGTGCTCGAACTGCAGGGTCTCGAGATCGGGATGCCGGCGCCCGACGGCCCCCGCACCCTGGTGCACGACTGCACGCTCGATGTGGCCCTCGGCGAATCGGTCGGCCTGGTCGGGGAGTCGGGCTCGGGCAAGACCCTGAGCGTCCGCGCGATCGCAGGCCTGCTGCCCGAGAGCTTCACGACGGGCGGCACGATCCGCGTCGAGGGTCAAGACCTCGCGGCTCTCGACGCGCGAGGCCGTCGCGAGCTGCGAGCGCTGCGCATCGGCATGGCGTTTCAGACGCCGAGAGCGCACCTGAACCCCCTGCGGACGATCGGCGACTTTCTCACCGAGGCGCTGGTCACGGTCGCCGGGTTCACCCCGGATGCCGCTGAGCGCCGCGCGATCGAGCTGCTCGACGAGGTGGGCGTGCCCTCCCCCGCCCGACGTCTTCGGCAGCGCCCCGCCGAGCTCTCGGGCGGGCTGCTGCAGCGGGTGATGATCGCCTCGACCCTGGCGATGGACCCTCGGCTGCTGCTCGCCGACGAGATCACCACGGCACTCGACGTCACGACGCAAGAGGAGGTCATGGCCGTGATCGGCGATCTGCGCCGCCACCGCGACCTGTCGCTGCTGTTCATCACGCACGACCTGGCTCTGGCCGGAGCGGTGTGTGATCGAGTGGTCGTCATGAAGCAGGGCCGCACGATCGAGACGCTGCGCGGGTCGAGCATGCGCGCGGATGCCACCGAGGACTACACCCGCATCCTGATGTCGGCCTCGCTCGACGCCGTGCCGATGGCTCCCGCGGTTGCGCCCGCAGAATCGGACACAGCCCCAGAGCCGCTGCTGCGTGTGGATGGCCTGAAGAAGTCGTTCCGGGTGCGCGCCGCGCACGGCCGAGGCCAGGACATCCTCACCGCGGTCGACGACGTGTCCTTCGCGCTCGCGGCGGGTGGCTCTCTCGGCATCGTCGGCGAATCGGGATCCGGCAAGTCGACCACCGCCCGCGTGATCTGCGGCCTCGAGCGCGCCGACGCCGGCACCGTGCGAGTCGACGGCGCCGACTGGAGCACGCCCGCTGCATCCGGTGCCGAACGACGCACTCGCGCGAAGACCGCCCAGATGGTGTTCCAGGATCCGTACCAGTCGCTCGATCGACGCCAGACCGTGCGGCAGTGCCTCGTCGAGGCGATCCGGGTGCACCGCCGCGACGACGACCGCGCGGCACTCTCGGCGCGGGTGTCGGCGCTCATGGAGTCGGTGCACCTCGACGTCGCCCTGCTCGACGCACGCCCCCGATCGCTCTCGGGCGGCCAGCGGCAGCGCGTCGCCATCGCCCGAGCGCTCGCCGCCGAGCCGCGCATCCTCGTGCTCGACGAGGCCGTGTCGGCGCTCGATGTCACCACGCAGGTCGAGATCCTGTCGCTGCTCGAGCGCATCCGTCTCGACACCGGCGTCGCCCTGCTGATGATCACCCACGATCTCACCGTGATCCGCCGCCTGTGCGACGAGGTGGTCGTGATGCGCGACGGTCGCATCGAAGAACGCGGCGCTACGGGATCCGTGCTCGACAACCCCCAGGCTGAATACACCCGCCTGCTGCTCGACTCGATTCCCGGCGACGGCTGGGTGCCGCAGCGGCGCATTCCCGTGCGCACCACCCCGATCCCCACGATCGGGCTCGACCGACCCACCAAGAGGAGACGGCGATGACCGACACCGAGCTGATGACCCCCGCGTTCGAGTACTGCTTCGAGCTGCGGGTCGACGTGACCCCGCCGCAGCGGATCGGTCGCGGCGAGGGCGGCGGGCTGCATTTCACCGCCATCACGGGTGGCGCGCTCTCCGGCCCCCGCGCCGAGGGACGTGTGGTGTCCGGCGGCGGCGACTGGTGGGTCGACCACGGCGTGACCACCCAGCTCGACGCGCACTATCTGATCGAGATCGACGGGCACCTCGTCGACGTCGTGAACCGCGGCTACTGGCGAGCGAACGAGGCTGCCATCGCCCAGTTCGAGGCGGGCGGACACCCCTCCGAGCAGGATCTGTACTACCGCACGGCCTTCGTCTTCCAGACGGATGCAGAGCCTTTGCGCTGGCTCGCCGAGTCGCAGTTCGTCGGCTACGCGCGCCCCGGAGACGACCAGGTCGTCATCCGCGTGTTCCGAGTGGTGTGACGAGATGATCGACGAGCAGAACCCGAGCGGCGCAGCCGCACGACGAGAGGCACGACCATGACCCGCACTTTCCTCGCCGACGTGTGCATCGTCGACGGCCGCGTGTTCGACGGCCGGGTGGGCACCGCCGACACGGCCGTCGCCATCCGCGGCGAGCGCATCATCGCGATCGGCACGGATGCCGAGATCCGCGCGCTCGCCGGCGCCGACACCCGCATCATCGAGGCGGCGGGAGGCGGCATCCTGCCCGGGTTCGTGGACGCGCACATCCACGCGGCCTTCGCCGGCGTCGAACGACTCAGCTGCGACCTGACCAAGGCCACGAGCATCGACGAGACACTGTCGCTGATCGTGGCCGCGGCCGACGCGACGGATGCCGAATGGATCACCGGCGGCGGCTGGAGCCATGAGCTGTTGCCGCACCCGACCAGGCAGATGCTCGACGCGATCGTGCCCGACCGACCGGTCGCGCTGAGCGATGCCGGGCACCACACGCTGTGGGTCAACTCGCGCGCGCTGGAGCTCGCCGGGGTCGACCGCGAGACGCCCGCACCTCCGAACGGGCACATCCACCACGACGAGCAGGGCCACCCCACCGGGTACCTCAACGAGACGGCCGCAGAGCTCGTCGGCCGGGTGATTCCGCCTTCGACGGATGCCGAGATCGCGGCCGGTCTGCTCAACGCGCAGGAGTTCCTGTGGACCCTCGGCATCACGGGCTGGCATGAGGCGATCCTCGGTGAGTACAACGGCAAGGCCGACTGCACTGCGGGCTACCTCGCGACGATCGCCGACGGCACTTTGCGCAGTCGCACCTCGGGCGCGCTGTGGGTGCCCCCTGGCACGACGGCCGCGCAGGTGCCGGCACTGGTCGAGCGCTTCATCGCGCTGCGCGCCGAGAACGCCGCGACGGGCTTCGACACGTCGACTGCGAAGGCGATGGTCGACGGCGTGCCCCACGGCGAGACCGCCGCACTGCTCGAGCCATACTGCAGCCATGCGGGCAGCGGAGAGCTGCACATCGATGCCGAGGCATTGGAGGCGCTCGTCGTCTCACTCGACGCCGAGGGCTTCGCGATGCACCTGCACATCATGGGCGACCGCGGTGTGCGCGTCGCGCTGGCCGCCGTCGAAGCCGCTCGCCGCGCCAACGGCACCGGTCAGCGCCACCACTTCGCGCACCTGTCGATGGTGCACCCCGACGACGCCCGCCGCTTCGGCCCGCTCGGCATCACCGCGAACATCCAGGGGCTGTGGGCATCGGTCGACCCGGCCGTCGTGCCGATGATCGGCGACGCCCGCATGCGCGCCGGGTATCCGTTCCGTGCGATCGCCGACAGCGGCGCCGCGATCGCCATGGGATCGGACTGGCCCGTGTCGCCCGCCGACCCCTGGCTCGCGATCCACGTCGCCGTCAATCGCACGCTCCCCGGCCCAGACGGGCAGCCGAGCGAACCACTCGATGCCACTCAGCGCCTCACCCTCACCGAGGCTCTCACCGCGTACACCAGCGGCTCCGCAGAGCTCGTCCTGGGCGGAGGAGGGATGCTGCGCGTCGGCGCCCGCGCCGACATCGCCGTGTCGACCGTCGACCCGTTCGCGATCCCGGCAGAGGCGCTCATCAGCGTCGGCACCGCCGTCACGGTCGTCGGCGGCACCGTCGTGCACACGCGCGGCTGAGGGCCCCGCACTCATCACCCATTCACAGCAGAAATCAGCAGCACAGATCAGGAGAGATCAATGAAGATCATCATCATCGGCGCAGGCATCGGCGGACTCGCCGCAGCGATCAGCCTGAATGAGGCAGGACTGCACGACGTCACCGTCTACGAGCGCAGCACCGCGATCCGCGGGCTCGGCGTGGGCATCAACCTGCTGCCGCACGCACTGCGCGAGCTGACTGAGCTCGGCATCGCCGACACCATCGCCGAGCTGGGCGTCGAACCGCGCACGCTGGCGTACTACAACCGCCTCGGGCAGCCGATCTGGAGCGAGCCGCGTGGTCGCGAGGCCGGATACCGCTGGCCGCAGCTGTCGGTGCACCGGGGGCGCCTGCAGCTCGCTCTCCGCGACCTCGCCGAGGCGCGCCTCGCCGAACCCATCCGCCTCGACCACCGGCTCATCGGGGTCGCGACGAACGACGATGGCACCGAGACGGCGAGCTTCGCCACAGCCGACGGCACGGTCGAGGCCACTGCCGACGTGATCATCGGCGCCGACGGCATCCACTCTGCACTGCGGGCGCTGCGGTACCCCGCCGAAGGCGCACCGCCCTGGAGCGGCCTCACCCTGTGGCGGGGCGTGACCCGCATCCCCGCGTTCCTCGACGGGAGCACCATGATCATGGCCGGAGACGCCGACCAGAAGTTCGTCGCCTACCCCCTCGCCCCCGCAGATGCAGACGGACGGATGCTGGTGAACTTCATCGCCGAACGCCGCGTCGGCGGCACGGGAGACGCCGACTGGAACAGGGCCATCGACCCCGCACCGATCGCCGAGCTCTTCCGCGACTGGAACTTCGACTGGCTCGACGTGCCGATCGCGATCGCGACGGCCGATGAGATCCTCGAATACCCCATGGTCGACCGCGACGCCCTGCCCCAGTGGACGTTCGGGCGCACCACGCTGCTCGGTGACGCCGCGCACGCGATGTACCCGAACGGATCGAACGGCGGGTCCCAGGCGATCCTCGATGCCCGCACCCTCGCCTTCCATCTCGCGACAGCCGACGGCATCGACGCGGGTCTCGCCGCCTACGAGCAGGCCCGACGCCCCGCGATGACCGCGCTGCTCGCCGGCACTCGGGCGACCGGGCCGGAACGGGTCATGCAGCTGGCCCGGGAACGCGCGCCGCAGGGGTTCTCCGACATCGACGAGGTGATTCCGCATGCCGAGCGTGCGCAGATCGCGGCCGACTACAAGACCGCAGCCGGGTTCTTGCCCGAAATCCTCAACGACCGCCCCTCGCTCACCCCTCCCTCGGGTGTCGCGCGATGAGCGAGTTCGACGCCGCGCGCCTCGCCGCCGTCATCTCTCCGCTGCGACGGGCGCTGCTCGCCGCCACACGCGCCGAGGCCCGACTGCCAGAGCTGCCGGATGCGCAGATCGGCGTGATCCGTGCGCTGCCTCGCGGAACCTCCCGCGGCCCGGCAGAGATCGCCGAGCGTCTGCGGCTGAGCAGGCCCACGGTGAGCAACCTCCTCACCGCGATGGAGGGCGACGGCCTCGTGGAGCGCACACCGGCACCGTCCGACGGACGCCGGGTGGTGGTGCGCGCGTCCGCCACAGCGCTCGACCTGTTCGACCGCTTCGACGCCGCGAACTCCGCGCTCGTCGCTCAAGCGACGGCGCAGCTCCGCCACGACGAGCTCGCCACCCTCGATGCCGCCCTTCCCGTCCTCGAACGACTCTGCGCCCTGCTCGGCGGCGCTGACCCCAAGCAGCCGACCACCGCAGAGAGCCGCGCCACCGTCCCGGAGAAGACACGATGACCCTGCACGACGCACTCCCGCTGCCCACGTTCGAGTTCGCCTTCGATGTGACCGTCGATCTCGGTCCGCTCGAAGACCACGGCGGCACGAGTGTCGGTCACCGACGCGTCGTGCCCATCCTCGGCGGCCGTATCACCGGCTCCGTCGACGCCGTGATCCTCCCAGGAGGCGCCGACTGGCAGATCGTCCGCCCCGACGGCACGATCGAGATCGACGGCCGCTACTCCGCCCGCACGTCCGACGGCGACCTCCTGCTGCTGCACGCCAAGGGACTGCGCACCGGCACCCCCGACGTGCTCGAGCAGCTGCGCCGTGGTGAAGACGTCGACCCCGGCTCGTACTACTTCCGCACCACGGTGCAGATCGAGGCCGAGGCTCCCGCGCTCGCCCACCTGCAACGCTCACTGTTCCTCTCGGCTGCGCAGCGACAGGCGGATGCCGTGCGCTACCGCGCCTACCGGGTGACGTGAAAGCGGCAGGCCACCCGGAGGGCGCCACCGTCACGCGAGACAGTGCTCAGAGCAACGACCGCACCGACGCATACGCGTCGCCGACCTCGTGCGTCGGCCTGTCGTAGACCCGCACGATCCCCGCATCCCCCTCGTGTCTCGTCCACCCTGGGTCGCCCGCGGTGATGAAGGAGACGGCGGCGCCGTGCACCTCGTCCGCGAGCTCCTGCGGCGGGTTCGGCCCGGCCAGCGGCTCCATCGCGGGGCCGTCGAGGCAATCGAAGAAGAACGGGACGTCAAGGCAGTGCTCGGCGAAGCCGAAGTGCCCTGACGGCCACGAGAAGCGGTAGAGCCAGGTGGGCGCGTCGCCACGGACCGCCGCGATGCGGGGAACCCCACTGCGGAACATGCGGTCTGTGAGCACCCGTCCCGCGAGCCGCGCCTTGCCGAGGCGCGCGACATCGGCGTTCGCGGCGAGATACTCGGCGCGAATGCTCTTGGGCAGCCCGAGCCGGGTCAACAGCACTCCCTGCGGCACCCATCGCAGCGCCTTCGCGGCACTGCCGGTGAACGCCATCGTGAACTCGTCGTCCGCTGCACCGATCACGAGGGGCTTGTCGGCACCGACTCCGGCTCGCAGCGATTCAGGGGTCGGACGTGTAAGAAGGTCGCCGTCGATCGCGGGCCCGAGCGGCAGGCCCTCATCGATCATGGCGGTCATCGACGACGGTCCGAGCTGGGTCGCCTTCTTCTGCAGCGCAAGCAGACGATCCTCGCTCACGGTCGAAAGACCGGCCACGGTGGGCTCGACGCCCGCCGTCACGGCGAGCGCTCGCCCGAACGCCTCGGCCCGCGGCGCCGAGACATCTCCGAGAGCGCCCGAGATCGCGTAGACACTGTGGAACAGGTGCTGTGCCGCCTCCATGCCGAGCAGGGTGAGCACGGCTCCGCCTCCGGCGGACTGCCCGGCGATCGTCACGCGACCGGGGTCTCCACCGAAGGCGGCGATGTTCTGCTGCACCCATTCGAGCGCGAGCAGCCAGTCGCGCACACCACGGTTCGAGGGCGCATCCTCGATCCAGCCGAACCCGTCGAAGCCGAGCCGGTACGAGATCGAGACGGTGACGACGCCGTCTCGATTGAAGTTGCGACCGTCGTACCAGGGACTCGCCGGGGACCCTGCGAAGTAACCTCCGCCGTGGATCCACACCAGCACAGGCATGCCGGATGCCGTGGGGTCGGGCGTGAAGACGTTGACGTTCAGCGTCGAATCGCCCTCGACGCTCGGCTCCGGGATCAGGGTCACCCCGGGGTCTCCGCGCTGCGCGGTGGCGGCGAACTCGAGCGCATCGCGCACGCCCTCCCACGGCGCATTCGGCACCGGCGCCTGGAACCGCAGGTCACCGATCGGCGCCTCTGCGAACGGGATGCCGAGAAAGGCCGCCGACCGCGGGGTCCCTCGCCCTCCCGTGGTCGGGCGCCAGCACCCTCGGACCCGCCCTGCGGCGGTCTGCACCTCGACGTACTCGGTCATGACCCTCACACTCTCACGCCGAGACTCTCTCCTGCCGACACTCTCCCTCGCCGAAACTACGGCGCGCGCCGCGCGGTGACGACGATCCTCGGCCCCACGTCTCCGGCCTGCTCCAGCTCGTCGCCTAATGTCGAGACCATGGTCTACCCCCGCGTCTACTTCTCCGCGATCCAGAACGAGGCCGAGTTCCTTGCCGACTACGAACCATCGCTCGCGACGTGGGCCGACGAGGACGGATTGACGCTGCTGATGCGGGCTCTGCGCAACAGCGACCCCGCCAGCCGGGTCGCGATCGCCACGCGACTGCTCGACGACGGCGCTGATGCCGGCGCAGCGACCGAGAGCCATGTGAACGCGTTGCACGTGTTGCTGAGCGCGACGACCCACGACTTCATCGCTGAAGCAGCTCTGCTCGCCCGCCTGCTCGATGAAGGCGCGGACATCAATGCCGACAGCGGCAGTCGATGGGGCACGCCGCTGCAGACACTCTGCCGCACGCTCAAGTTCTCCGACGAGACTCTCGCTCCGTTCTACGACGTCCTGTTCGCCCGCCCCGAACTCGATGTGACCACCTCGAGCAGCGTGGGACGGAGCGTCACCGAGAGCGCCCAAGCCGCCATCAGACGCCGCGCCGACCTTCTCGCGCGTTGCCACGCGTACACGAACGACCACGGATCGCGCTGACGCCTGTGACAACCGGCCGACGCCCGCCCCGAGGGGCGACCATCCGTCCGCGACCCGGCCCACGAGATCGGCGTGACCGAGACGACGGGCGCCTCAGACCCCCAAGACGAGTCGGATGCCGGTCCCGATCTGCGCCATCAGATAGGGCGCGAGATGGCCGGCCGGGTAGGTGTCGACGAACTCGCGTGTGACCGGACCGATCTGGCTGACGTTCGCCACCGAGTCGCGATCGAGCCCTGATGCTGCGGCCGGCACCAGCACGTTGCCGGGAAACCCCTCGAGAGCGGTGTTCGAGGTCAGCGGCACAACGAGGACGGTATTGATGTTCGCATCGAGCAGCCAGTCCTCTTGCACCACGACGGACGGACGCGCTTTCGCCGGTTCCGAACCTCGCGGAATCCCGAAGTCGACCCAGACGATGTCGCCTCTGCGGATCACCAGTCGGTGCTCTCGCGCAGCCGCTGCTCGTTGCCACGCACGAACAACTCATCGTCCGCATCGGTATCGGCCTGAGCCAAGATCTGGTTCGCGATACGGGTCAGGTCCGAAGAGCCTTCCAACTCATCGGCCAGTCGTCGCCCGGCGAGCTGGAAGAACTCCGACCGGTTCATCCCGTGTCGCGCAGCCACGCGTTCGAAACGAGCGAAGTCGCCATCGGGTACTGAGATCGCCGTCTTCATGGGAAGAGTATAACTGGTCATACTGCGAGAGCAGTCAGAGCATCCGACATTCGCGGTCGCGTCGGAAGATGCCCGCCTACTCCCCGACGCGCGACACCACGGCGTGCGGTATCCGCTCTGTCATGACGCGCACCGCCTCGGGGTTGTCGTCGACGAGCACAGCGTCGCGTCCGAGCGCCGAGGCCACGGCGCCGGTCGTGCCGCTGCCGGCGAAGAGGTCGAGCACCCGGTCACCGGGGCGGCTGGACGCTCTGACGATGCGTCGCAGGATGCCTTCGGGCTTCTGCGTCGGGTATCCGGTCTTCTCGCGGCCAGTCGTCGGCACGATCGTGTGCCACCACACGTCGGTGGGCAGCTTGCCGCGCGCCGCCTTCTCGGGCGTGACGAGACCCGGCGCCATGTAGGGCTCGCGGTCGATGTCGTCGGCGTTGAACACGTACTCGCGCGGGTTCTTGACGTACACGAGGATCGTGTCGTGCTTGGTGGGCCAGCGGCGGCGTGACTTCGCGCCGTAGTCGTAGGCCCAGATGAGCTCGTTGAGAAAGCAGTCGCGCCCGAACACCGCATCGAGCATGACCTTGGCGTAGTGCGCCTCGCGGTAGTCGAGGTGCAGGTACAGCGTGCCGTCGTCGGCGAGCAGCCGCCAGGCCTCCTCGAGCCGCGGCATCAGAAAAGCGCCGTAGTCGTCGAAGCGGTCGTCGTAGGTGCGCAGCATTCCGCGCACCCGCTCGTACGCATGGCCGTGGAACCCGTGCCGCACCTCTGCCCCGGGGGCCACCGGTTCGGTAGTCAGCAGGATCGGATCGGCCGCAGCATCCGACCCGCGGGATTCCGGCGACGCGGCATCGTCGGCATCGGATTCAGAAGGAGTCGTGAACGTGCGACGGGCGGTGACGACCTGCCGCTCCTGGGTCCGACCCGTGTTGAACGGCGGGTCGAGGTAGACGAGCGTGAAGGATGCCGACGGCAGCGTCGCCGTGACCGCCAGGTTGTCGCCCTGGATGATCGAGACATCCCCACGGACGACGGGAGCAGGATCCGCCGGAGCAGGCGAGGGGTCGGTCACGGAACCCGATGCAGCCAGGTGTCGGTGGCGAACTTCGACTCGACCAGAGCCTCGGCGTCCGCGTACTCGTCGGCGGTGATCGCGCCGTCCTCGGCCGAGGTGAGCGAGCGGAACGTGTCCTTGAAGCGCTCGATGATCTCGGCCCGCGCGAGGCCGGTCTGACTGCGCAGCGGGTCCACCCGCTTCGCAGCCGAGGTCGTGCCCTTGTCGCTGAGCTTCTCGCGGCCGATGCGCAGCACCTCTGTCATCATCTGACCGTCGATGTCGTACGAGAGGGTCGCGTGGTGCAGCACTCCCCCGTTGGCGAGGCGCTTCTGCGCTGCTCCGCCGATCTTGCCCGACGAGCTCGCGATGTCGTTGAGCGGCTGGTAGATCGCGTCGATGCCGAGCGAGCGCAGCGCCTGCAGCACCCAGTCGTCGAGGAAGGCATAGGAGTCGGCGAAGGTCATGCCCTGCACGAGCGACGCCGGCACGTAGAGCGAGTACGTGATGATCTGCCCCGCGGCCATGAGCATCGCACCACCGCCGGAGATGCGGCGCACGACGTCGAAGCCGTGCCGGGCAGCGCCCTCGGGGTCGACCTCGTTGCGGTACGACTGGAACGATCCGATCACGACGGCCGACTGGTCCCACTCCCAGATGCGCAGCGTCGGACGTCGCCGCCCCTCACCGACCCGAGAGGTGAGCACCTCGTCGAGCGCGAGGTTCATGCGCGGCGAGACCGCCTTCTCGTGCACGATCTCCCAGTCGAAGTCGTTCCATCCGGGAGCCGTGACGAGTGCTCGCCGCACGGCGGTGCCGACGGCTTCGGGAGTGAATCCGAGCAGCTGCGCACCCTCGGGCAGAGCGCCGCGCACAGCCGCAGCGATGGCCGTGGCATCCGTCTCGACCGGCAGCCCGGTGACCGCCTGGTCGATGTCGTCGAGTGCCGTGTCCGGCTCGAGGAAGAAGTCGCCGGCGAGCCGGAAGCGGGCGATCCTGCCGTCTTCGACCTCGAGGTCGACGACGACGAGCTTTCCTCCTGGAACCTTGAATTCACCGTGCACGGTTACAGCTTAAGGCGAGGCCGTCGCCCAGGCGCGGTGCGCCGCGGATTCACCGCCCGAGCACGACCGCCCGCTCACCCGCGCGGATCGGTGCCGAGAAGCGATTGCCCGGGGGCGGCTGGGGGCACACGTATTGATCGGAGAAGGCGCACGGAGGCAGGTAGGCGCGATTGAAGTCGATGATCACGGAGCCGTCGGATGCCGGTTCTTCGACGGGCAGGAAGCGGAAGCGATAGGTCTCGGTGCCGTTGGTGCCGTCTGCGAAGACCGCGCTCAGGCCGCCCTGGGGCGTGCGCGTCGCGGCGAGCGTCACCGCGACGCCGTCGAGCGTGAACCGCAGCCGTCCGGCGAGGTCGGACTCGTGCGAGCGACCGTCGACAGAGGTCACGGTGATCGTCTCGCCCGGCGTCGGCTCGAACACCGCGGCGATGCGCCATCCCTTCCGAGGCGGATACGCGTCGATCGCGCTGAATCGCTCCCGCTCCGGCCGCCTCGGGTTGAACACCCGCAGCGCCACCTCGCCTCGCCTGTCGAACACGCGCAGCTCGCGGCGTCCGAGTCGCAGCGTGTCACGGCCCCTCAGCGTGACCACCGATCCTGCGGTGCCGAGATCGCTGCCGCGGATCCCTCCGTCTCCCGTCAGCGCCCAGAGTCCGGGCACCCCCTCGACGGCAGCGGGCTCGGTGATGAGCCAGTTCGTCGACTCGAGCGCGGCCGGGCCGTACTCGGCACCGGCATAGCGCTCTCGCGAGTCATGCCATGCACGCCACTCGTCTTCGAAACCCACCCCGCACCTGCCTCTCGCCGCGAATCTATGCGGAGGAGTGGCAGACATGCCGAGATGACGTCACGCGGATTCACCCGCTGTAACGCGGGTTCACGGGGCGTAACACGCCGACGCGCGACGTGCGCGGCGCGACGCTCGCGGCGCGAGTGGATCAGCGCGGGGGGATGCGGGTGTCGAGCCACGACAGGATGTCGGCCCTGACCTCGTCCTGCTGCAGCTCGTTGAAGATCTCGTGACGCGCATCGGGGTAGACGAGCGTCGTGATGTCGGTGAGCCCCGATCGCGTGCGGTATTCGTCGGCGAGCTTGTGCACGCTGCGGGGGCCGCCGACCGGGTCGTCGCGGCCGACGAGCAGCAGCAGCGGGATGTCGCGGCCGAGGTCCTTGCGCGGTCGTCCGTAGAGCTTGGCCGCTTCGACGGGTCCGAACAGCTTCAGCAGAGGGACGTCGGTGGTGAGCGGATCCTCGTCGAACGAGGTCCACACCGCGGAGTCGCGACTCAGCCATTCGAGGCCGGTGGCGTCGTCCGCCGCCCAGCGGGCGTTGAGCGGTGCGGCGTTGAGCGACCCTGGTGTGCGCAGAGCCGACCCCGACAGGATCACGGCATCCCACGCCTCGGGGTGGTCGTTCACGAGCATCTGCGCGAGGAACGAGCCCCATGAGTGCCCGAGCAGCACGAGCGGCAGGTCGGGATGCTCGTCTTTGATGATTCCGGTGAGCTGCCAGACCGCCGCCTGCGCCGCGCGCAGTCCGCCCTTGCCGAGGCGGCCGAGCTTCTCAGGTCCGCCGTGCTGACGGATGCCGGTGCGACCGTGCCCGCGATGATCGTCCGCGTAGACGATGAACCCCGCCCCGGTCAGCGCGGCGATCAGCGCCCCGTAGCGACCGGCATGCTCACCCACGCCGTGCAGCAGCTGCACGACTCCCCGCGCATCGCCCACCGGCGGGTGCACGTCGTAGACGATGGCGATGCCGTCGGCATCCGTGAATTCACGCGTATCGGTCACGCCCCCACCCTACTGAGAGTGCACGACGTGCGTCAGGCCGAAGGCCCGAGATGCCTCAGCTCGAGAGCGCGGCGATGACGCCCTGCGCGATCTCGAGGTCGGTGACCTCGTACCCCCCGACGCCGTCGGACGCCGACCCCATGCGCACACCGCCGTCTTCGTGCACGATGCGCTTCGCGGAGAAGTGCAGGGCATCGACGCCGGCTGCGACGAGGGCGGGAGCACTGGCGGCATCCACTCCGCTGCCCGCCATGATCTCGATCTCTCCGGCTGCCTCGGCGACGAGCGCGCGCAAGGTGTCGATGCCGTCGATCGCGACCGAGGCGCCACCCGAGGTGAGCACGCGACGAAGACCGAGATCCCGGGCGGCGACGAGCGTCGCGACGGGGTCGGGGGTCACGTCGATCGCGCGATGCAGGGTGACGGATGATCCGTCGGCGGCGTCGCGCAGTCGCCGCATGGCGGGGATGTCGAGCAGCCCCTCGTCGTCGAGCGCACCGATCACGACACCGTCGGCGCCCGCCTCGATCGCACGGCGGACGTCGCTCTCGGCGATCATGATCTCGTCGGCGGTGTAGCGGAAACCGCCGGCCCGAGGGCGGACGAGCACATGCACCTCGACCCCGACGGCCCGTGCCGCATCGATCGACAGGTCGAGGGTCGCCGACGACGGGGTGAGGCCGCCGAGAGCGAGCGCCTGAGCGAGTTCGACGCGCGCGGCGCCGATGGCCCCGGCGATGCGCACTCCGGTGGGGTCCTGCACGGCGATCTCGAGAGCAACGGGTCGGGTCATCCGTCCATTCTGGCCTGTCGGCGGCGGCCGATCCGACGCACGCTTCCCATCGGGAGGGAAATTACTTAGACTGTCTAAGTAATGTCTGCGACCGATGATTCCCTCCAGCTCACCGCGACAGACCTGCGCATGGCGACGTTCCGACTCGCACGGCGCCTCCGCTCGGCCCGCGCCGTCGACGCGATGAGCGACGCGCAGCTCGCGGTGCTCGCGACGCTGCGCATGCACGGCCGCCGCACGATCACCTCCCTGGCCGAACGAGAGCGGGTCACCGCGCCGTCGATGACGAACATGATCAACGGCCTCGAAGAGCAGGGTTTCGTGTTCCGCACTCCGGATGCCGAAGACCGGCGACGCGTGCAGGTCGACATCACCGAGGCGGGCACCGAGATCGTCGCGCAGACCATCCGTCGGCGCGACGAGCTGCTGGCCGAGATGCTCGGCGAACTCGACTTCACCGAAGAGGAGCTGACGACGCTGCGAGAAGCGAGCGCCCTGATGCGCAAGGTGGTCGACCGATGAGCGCGATGTTCCGTTCGTTCTCGAACATCAACTACCGCATCTGGTTCGCCGGGGCCCTGGTCTCGAACATCGGTGGCTGGATGCAGGCGACGGCGCAGGACTGGGTCGTGCTCACTGAGCTCACCGACAACGACGCCGCGGCCATGGGGTTCACCATGGCGCTGCAGTTCGGTCCGCCGCTCGTGCTCGTGAGCCTCACCGGATGGGTCGCCGACCGCTTCGAGCGCCGCCGCATCCTGCTCGCCACCCAGAGCGCCCTGCTGCTGCTCGCGATCGCCGTCGGTGTGCTGCTGCTGAACGGCGTGATGACACTGCCGATGATGTTCTGCTTCGCCGCCGCGTTCGGTGTCGTCAACGCGTTCGACGCACCCGCGCGGCAGGCGTTCGTCTCCGACATGGTCTCGGCCGGCGACACATCGAACGCGGTCGCCCTCAACTCGGCATCCTTCAACCTGGCCCGCATGATCGGCCCGGCCGTCGGCGGTCTGCTGATCGTCGCGATCGGCTCTGGATGGGTGTTCATCGCGAACGCCGTGACGTTCCTCGCGATGCTCGTCGCGCTCATGCTGCTGCGCACCGGCCAGCTCGCCCCTCGACTGAAGAACCGCCGTCCTGGCGGCCTCGCCGAGGGCTTCCGCTACGTGTGGGGTCGCAGCGACCTGCGGGTCGTCTTCGTGACCGTGTTCCTGATCGGCGCGTTCGGCATGAACTTCCCGATCTTCGCCTCGACCATGGCGATCGAGTTCGGGGCTGGAGCCGACGGCTACGGAGTGCTGAGCTCGGTGCTCGCGATCGGCTCGCTCGCCGGGGCGCTGCTGGCTGCCAGGCGCGACCGCGCTCGCGTGCGGGTCGTGGTCTTCGCGGCGGGCGGATTCGGTGTCGCCGCCTTCATCTCTTCGGCGATGCCGACCTATCTGACCTATGCGATCACGCTGACATTCACCGGGTTCATGATCGTGACGCTGCTCACGACCGCCAACGGATACGTGCAGATGACCACGGCCCCGGCGCTGCGTGGGCGCGTGCTCGCGCTCTACATGGCGGTGATCATGGGCTCGACGCCGGTCGGCGCCCCGATCGCCGGGTGGGTGGCCGACACGTTCGGCCCGCGCACGGCGATCATGCTCGGAGGCACCGCCGGCTTCGTCGCCTGTGCGATCGGCGCGATCTGGATCTTCACCTCGGGTCGACTGCACCGCTCGGAGGACAGCCGATTCCTGATGACTCTCGACGAGACGCGGCCTCTGAACGTCGTCGATGAAGCCGACATCCTCGAGAAGGCAGACCCCGTCGAGTTCAGCGACGAAGCGGCCGTCACGACGCCGATCCGCACATCGAAGAAGGAGTGACCCTCTTTCTGAGCGCGTGGCAGCGATTTGTCAATGCCCTCCACGTGCAGGCGGGGCAGACATACGTTCGCCGCATGGACCAGAACACAGGACGCACACCGCACGCCGAAGAGCCCGCCGAGGGCACCACCGCGCAGAACCCGGAGCACAACACCGCGCCCGATGGGCAGTCGTCCGTCGAGCGTGACGAACTCCGCGGGAACGCGCAGGGTGCGAACCAGGGCGGCGCGATCCAGGGCGACAGCTCACACGGCGACTCCCCTCGCGGAGCCATCCAGGGCGACGCCGACGAAGCGAACGCTCAGGGCGCAGCCCAGGGTGGCGCGATCCAGGGTGACAGCTCGCACGGCGAATCGCCTCGCGGAGCGATCCAGGGTGATGCCAGCCCCGACCGCGACGCCGCGCTCGGGGGAGACGAGCACACCGAGGACCAGCTGACCGCCGACAACGAGATCGAGCGCGACTCGCTTCGCACGCTCAACCCGGACGACGCTCCGGCGTGACCGGCGGTACGACGAAGGGGGCGGATGCTGCGGCATCCGCCCCCTTCGTCCACTCACAAGTGTTGAAAGAGACTGTCAACCTCTGCATCCATGGATACCCCCGATTGCCCCCAGGAACCGCGACCCCTGTCGTCATCGTCATCAGGTTCCCAGACTTCCTCCAGCTCACCTCGAATTCGGTCTTCGAGATCGGAGTAGTCACCAGAGACGTATGTCATCAGATTCTGCATCGAGCTGAGCATCTCGAAAGTTGAGTCATACCCATAGTTGGAGGGGTTGTCCAGCACCACTTCAATCTGTCCGACCATCCTGCCTTCGAGTTCTATATCGAGACCGGATTCCTGTCTCCTCTCGAAATCGAGAGCAGCTGGAAACTGAGAGACATCAAGATACTCGTTATCCCAAGCCGTTCGAACACATTGGGCTAGCTGCTCAAGCTCCTTCTCATCGAGCAATGGCTCCAACCGATCAAAGGCTGCAACGAGGGCATCGATGTCGGTCGCGCTCTTCGCCGCAGCGGAAAGGGTGTCACGAAGAGAGGGAATAGCGGTCACGAGGACACTCTGTCGTTGGGAGAAGGCATCGGCCAACGCAGAAACGACTCGCACAACGTTGTCCGGATCTCTTATTCGCTCCAGGACTTCGTCGAGCGCAGCCCGGAGCATCATCAAGGCTGCGTACTGATCTTCTCCAGAAAGTGTGCGCCACGGCCTGGACGCGTTCCTTCCCGACCCCGAGACCATCACGAGCACAGCAACAATCGATGATTCTGGCGCTTCGCGAAGGTAGATTTCCAGGTCGCGGGGCGACTCGAGCAAACGCCCCAAGAGGAAGTCACGGATACTTGGGTTCTTCGGCCCCAATGCGATCGCCCCGTCAGGGCGATGTGTGGAGGTCAAGAAGATTCCCTCCAGGACATCAATGTCGCGATCTACCGGAAGGTCGACACGACCTCGGCCGCGCAACATACGCTCGGCACAATCGACGGCTTTGCTCCTCTCGATGCTGGTAGCGCCGGTCCCGGCCATGACCGCGAGGGCTCGTTGCGCGGGAGTCAGCTCAACGGCAAATACGTCACGCCACAATGCGTCCGGATTTTCGAACGTTTCAAGCATAAACTTGGCAAACCCTGATTGCGCCGGGATTCCGCCTTTGGCCGTGGCAGCATTAATTACCGACTCGATCAAACGAGGGTTATAGTTCTTGTGCCGTATAACCGCTCGGTACAATGACCCGCTAACCAAACTCGCTCGAGCGCGCTTACCCAGCTTCGAGTAGTACACATGATTCAACAGAATGTGAGCGCGCTGGAACTGACTGTAAGCCGAGATGTCGACGACTACTTTTGTCTCGAGCACATCCGCTTTCCGCAGCTTGCTGTACGTCGATTGAGCCGCTGTGAGTATGTACTCGCGAGTAGTCAAAATCATGCGGTGCGACGGTGATTCAGCGAGGCGCCGAGCAAGCACATCCAGTGAGTGATCTTCGCCGCGGGATAGCTTCTCCATCAGCGACGTCTGGCCAAGAAAATCGTCATAGAGGAAAATTTGCCGCTCGCCCGGACGCCAAGCTCCCTCAATCTCGCTCGCGTTTCGGACGTCGAAGACCTCGTATCCGTCGGCGGCATAAGTGAGCCCGATAGACTCCGCGAGCGTCGTTTTCCCCACCCCCGGCGGGCCCGTAACGATGCACAGACCGTATCGGTCGAGGGTCTCCTGGACCCGCCGCGTCGCGCTGCTTGTCACGAATAGTCGCGCTCGCGCCGACGCTCGGTCCAGGAAGTAACGCTGCCGCTCAAACAGAGCATGGTTAATTACGCCTTCGAGGACCGCAAGACTCGATACGTAGAGCTTTACGTGCGCGCGCTCAACTCTTGGGTGCCGCGTCAGCAGATTCTCCAGGTCTTCGCGAGCAAGGATTCGCTCGTCCCTCAACCCCTGCTTTGCGAACACCTCTGAAGTCGACCTCTTGGAGGCAGGCGTTGCGGTCGCGGTGGTCGCCAGCCAGTACTCCCCGAATTTCTTACCGGATAGCTTCGCCGCTTCGCGCGCCAGACTCGACTTCAACTGCGAGAGAGTCTTTGAAGGCGAATGCTTACATTGCACTGTGCGTAACGCGTTGGCCGTCAGCAGACGGACATCCACCCCGCCATCCGGGCCGGGGGAAAAAGACTCTAGCCGCTCACCCCATTCCTCTTGCAACAGGTCGCGAATCAGACATTCAAAGTCGTAGGAAGAAAGAGATTCGTAGGCGCGCATCCAGTGACTCAGAAGTCCCAGTTCTTGCCGGCGGAGGATCGGAGGGGCGGAATCATGCGGTTTCTGCCAAGTTGCTGTCTGCTCGTGCCTTCTGCGTGCCACTCGCGGCTGTCTACCGCTCTGGCCGCAGTCGTGGACCAGGCGCACTCCCCCAAGTTTACTCGCCGCGGGCCCACCCAGACAGCTCGAATCAGCACTCCGGCTGGACGGCGCACGTCAGTCAAGTCTTCATCGGGCGGCCGGGAAGGTTACGCACGACCTTTAGTCGGATTCACAGCCTGTTAGATTGCTACGAGAGGACGTGAAGCCGTTAGCGCCGCGGTCTTCCTTCCATTCGTGCTAAGAGCGCTTGGCCGTGTCGGCCATTTCAATCGGCGGTCGAGCGTCACGCTTTCCGAGACTTGTTGATCGTTGCGCACGGTAGGTTCAGCCTGCGTGCTGAGATCGCTAGGCGATTCCTCCTCCATCGACCACCAACGCCGTACCGGTAACGTACGACGAGTCGTCGCTCGCGAGCCAGACCACGGCCTGGGCGACCTCATGCGGCTCGCCCATACGGCGCAGCGGGCGGTCAGCAGCCTCGGCGAGGAACGCGTTCGTGTCCTGCGCGAGCTGACGTGCCTCTTCGCGCAGCATCCCGGTGTTCACGTCGCCAGGGTTGACCGAGTTCACCCGGATGCCGGCGGGCCCGTGGTCGATCGCCAACGCGCGGGTCATGTTCACCACGGCGCCCTTCGAGGCGCAGTACGAGATCGCCTGACCCCCACCCTTCAGCCCCCAGCCGGAGCCGGTGTTGATGATCGAGCCGCCGCCTGCGGCCTCCATGATCGGCACGATGTGCTTGCACATGAGGAAGATCGACCGCACGTTCACGCCGAATACACGGTCCCACTCCTCGACGGTGGTCTCGACCGCGGTCGTGCGCCGGATGATGCCGGCGTTGTTGAAGACGACGTCCACCCCGCCCAGCTCGGCGACCGCGGTCGCAACGACGCGCTCGATGTCGGCTTCGCTGGACACATCGGCGGCGATGGCGACCGCCGTACCGCCGGTCTCGCGGATCTCTGCCGCGACGGCCTCGGCGGCCTCGGCGTTCAGGTCCACGACCGCGACGGCGGCGCCTTCCGCGGCGAGCGCGATCGACGTGGCGCGACCGATGCCGCCGGCTCCGCCGGTGACGATGGCCTTCTTGTTCTCGAGACGCATGGGGTTCCTTTCGAGTGCTTTCAGACGGGGGTGAGTTCAGGGGCGGTCACGGCATACAGGCTGCTCGTGCCCACGCCGGTGACGATGCGGACGTGCCCGGCCAGACGGGCGTCGAGCTCGAGATCGCCGGTGTCGACGAGGAGGGGACTGCCGTGCAGATCGAGGAGTTTCTGCTCCGACGCGACGACGAGAAGCGGGTCGTCGCCGAGAGCACGGAGAACGGATGCCGAGAGCTGCTGGTTGCCGCGCCCCAACAGAAACCCCTGGCCGCCGATCACGGTGACGACCGCCTGCGCCGGGCCGAGCGCGATCTCGGCGAGCAGCCGCTGCTCGCTCGCGGCACGCACGACGACCGCACCGTCGAGCACCACGTCGACGCCGAGCGGACTGCCTTCGACGCCGAGCTGCCTGGCGATCTCAGCGGTCGTGCCGCCGGGGCCGAGGAGATACCGGATGCCGCGACGCATCCGGGCCACGGCGCCACGGGCGGCCGCCGCGACAGCCGCGGCTTCCGACGCCGGGGTCGCCGCCTTCCGCGCCTGCGTGCGACCGGCGAGGTACGGCACCCGCAGCATCGCGTAAAGGGTGGGTTCGACCCGTGAGCGGCGCATCGCGGCCTCGTCGATGTCGAGCACCTCGCGGTCGGCGGTGGGCAGACCGCCGCGGGTCACCCAGTCGGCGGCGAGCGCTCCCGCCGCGCGAGGACTGACCGCGAACACGGGTGAGTACATCTTCACGCCCGCCGGAACGCCGAGCACAGCCGGCATCCGAGCCTCGGGCTCGCCGGTTCGGCGTTCATAATTCAGCAAGGACGGCATCGCATGGTCCGATTCAGGGCCCGGAACGGGCCTACCTCCACGTTCTGACTGAATTGTGAACGCGGAAGCGACCGCACCGAGTCCGGCCGCTGCGTCCCGCAGGGTCCCGTCGCCACCGACGACCAGCACGAGATCGGCTCCTGCCTCAACGAGCGCAGCGACGGCGCGCGCCGTGTCGGCGGCTTCCGTGGAGCGCGTCGGATCAGGCACTCGTGCGAGGTCAGGCCGATTCAGCGGGGAATCGCCTGATTCCGCGCGTCCGCCTGATTCCGCGAGACCTCGAGACGACAGGGAAGGCTCGTACACGACGCGAGGCACGAGGCCCGCCGCTCGAACGGCATCAGCCCCCATCGCCCCGGCAGCTGTCACAACCTCAAGTCCTGGATGCCGCGCGGCCAGCACCGTCAACGCCAAGGCCGCCCGCTCCTGCACGTGCGAACGCGCACCACGCGAAGCCGCGAGGCGCTGCACGTCCGCACCGTCGGAGCCGGCGAGACCCGCAGGCCCGCCGACTCCGGCGACAGGGTTGACGACCAGTCCGATCACGAGGCGACGGACTCCTCGAGCGAGCGCGCGACGTCGTCCGCCGGCACCTCGTTGAAATACTTCCGGCGGTACGCGCGCCAGGTGACCGCCCACAACTCCGGGTCATCCAGGGAGTCGTGATGGGTGTGGTGCACGGTCTGATTGTGCGGAGCCGTGCGGACGAGCTCCGGGTCTTCGCGAGCCTCCTGCGCCACCCGGGCCAGTGCCGTGACGTATTCGTCGATCTCGGTCTTCGAGTAGCACTCGGTGGGCTCCAGCGTGAACGGCTGCGGCACCACGTAGGGGTGATGGCTCGTCCAGTAGTGGAACCCGTAGTCGGCCATCCGGATGCCGATCTCCTCCGACGTGATGCCGGTGTCCTCGAACAGCTCCTGCCAGGAGTACCGCACCTGCTCGATGCGGCGTCGGCCGGTCGCGTAGGGCGCCGAGGCGCCCGGGATCTCGAGCACGCGAGAGAGCAGGTAGTTGTTGTTCAGCACGGCGATCTGCGACGCGGTCAGCAGGCCTTCCGCACCGAGCGCCATGATCCACGCGTACGCACGCACCACGTGCAGGATGACGCCGTGTGCCGGTGCAACGTGCCCGATCGAGAGCTCACCGGGTTCGCGGACCACGAAGCGGCCGTCGACCTTCTCGACCCGCTGCCCGGGAAGGAAGGGCGCGAGCGCCGCGGACACCGCGTTCGCCGCAGCGCCGGGCCCACCGCTGCCGTGCGGCGCCGAGAACGTCTTGTGCAGATTGAACTGGCAGACATCGAACCCGGCGTCGCGGGCACGGGTGATCCCGAGGATGCCGGCAGCATTGGCCTGGTCGTACGAGGCGAGAGCGCCCACCGCATGCGCGGCATCGACCCACTCCTTGATGGCCGGGTTGTAGATGCCGGTGTCCTCGGGGTTCGTCACCATGATCGCAGCGGTCCGCTCGGACAGCGCGGCCTTCAAGGCATCCAGGTCGGGGTAGCCGTCGGCATCCGGGTAGATCGTGATGATCTTGTACCCGGCCACCTTCGCGGCGGCCGCGTTGGACGGGTGGCTGAAGATCGTCGTGATGACCTCGTCCCGCTGATCTCCCTCGCCGCGGGACTCGTGGTACGCCCGGATCATCGCGATGTTGGTCCAGATGCCGGCCGAACCGCCGGGCGACGCCAGCGAGACGGCATCCATTCCGGAGATCTCCTGCATCATCTGCTCGAGCCGCCAGATCAGCTCCAGCGCGCCCTGCGTGTCGGCGGGGTCCTGAGCCGGATGCAGCGCACGCAGCTGTGGCACCTCGATGAGCTGATCGTTGATCTTCGGCGAGTACTTGATCGTGCACGTGCCCTGGCCGATGTCGACGTTCAGGTCGGAGCCGAGGTTCTCCTGAGACAGCCGCAGGAAGTGCTTGAGCACGCGCATCTGCGCGATCTCGGGCAGCGCCGGCGGAGCAGGGCGCCGCATGCCCTCGGGCAGATCGGCGAGGACATCACCGACCGCCTCACGCACGGTCGGCTCGACCGGCGTGATCGACACCCCGCGCTCGCCCGGCGTGGACAGCTCGAAGATGATCGGCTCGTTCCAGCTCGCCTGGTGGAAGCGGCGGGGGCCGGTGGTCGGGGCGATGGGGAGGCTCATGCGCCGTGCTCCTTGGTGTCATCGGAAACGAAAGCGGAAACAGCCGTTGCGAGGCGATCGATGTCCGCGGCGGAGACGGCCTCGGTCACGCACACCAGCAGCGTCCGCTCGCCGAGGACGACACCAGGCTCGATCCCCTCCGCGCGCAGTGCGGCCACCACATCGGCGGCACGCACCGACGAGAACGTCACCGTGAACTCGCGCAGATGCAGCGCAGTGTCGCCGAGCGCGACCCCCGGGATCGCCGCGAGCTTCTGCTGCGCATACCGCGTACGAGCCAGCAGCAGTTCGCCCAGCTCTGCCATCCCGGCCGGCCCCATGAGCGAGAGGTAGACGCCGGAGGCGATGCCCCACAGCGCGGCGGCCGTACCGACCCATTCCTTGCCCTCTTCGCGCTGCGCGAAGGAGGTGCGCTCGTAGGCGACGTCGCCGAATCCGTACTCCCCGGCCACGTCGGTGGACTCGAGTCCGAACAGGCGCGAGGGCATCTCCATGACGAAGCGCTCGTCGTCGTGCACCGCGATGAAGCCGGCGTGCGCACCGCCGAACCACTGATGCAGCCCGAGCGACTGGATGTCGCCGGTGACGATGTCGGCGCCCTGCATCGACGGCGGGGTCAAGACGCCGTAGCCGATCGGGTCGGTGCCGACCACGATGATCGCGCCAACCGCGTGCGCAGCCGCGGCGATCTCGGCCAACCGCGTCTCGACGGCACCGGTAGCGCTCGGCGTCTCGATCCACACAGCGGCGACACTCTCGTCGAGCCGCCCGATCAGCGCGTCGAGGTCGGCGGTGCCGTCGGCGGGGACGACGCGCTCGATCTCGAGATGCGTACGGATGTAGTCGTGCACCTTGGAGTGCTTCTCGGGCAGCACATCGCTGAGGGCGAGCACGCGACGGCGCCCCGTGAGTCGGCCGGCCATCGCAAGCCCCGTCGCGGTGGCCTGGTACCCGTCGTAGGTCGGCACGTTCACGACGTCCATCGCGAGCAGCTCGGCCATCATCGACTGATACTCGAACAGCGCCTGGAAGCGCCCGTGGTCCTCGTAGGGTTCGCCGGCATACGCGGTGAGGAACTCGCTGCGGCGGATCACCTCGTCGACGACCGCCGGCACGTAGTGGTTGTACGTGCCCGCGCCGAGGAAGCTCAGCCGCTCCTCCGTGGAGCGGTTCGTCGCGAGGATGCCGCGCACGTGACGCGCGAGATCCTGCTCGGCGATCAGCGGCTCGGGCAGGTCGAGCGCGCGCTGCAGACGCAGCTCGTCGGGGACGTCGGCGTAGAACTCCTCGACGGATGCCGCGCCGACAGCCTCGAGCATCGCGTCGCGCGATTCCGGGGCCGTGTTGGGGATGTACGGATGCACGAACGTCGTCATGCTTCCTCCTTCAGATCGTTGTCGCGCCGCGGATCGTCGACGCGCAGCGGGGTGGTCAGGGTGGCGAAGGGGGCGGACCCGGAGCGCGGCGCCGCGAGCACCGCTGCGCCGAAGCGCTCGAGTTCCAGCCGGCCCTCATGACGGATGCCGGTGAGCAGATCGGTTCCGGCGCCGGGCAGGGCGAACGCGACCGGTGTCCGGCCGTGATTCAGGTAGAACGTGTAGTCGGTGGTGTCGTCGGATCGGGTGACCACCTCGACGTCGACGTCGGTGTCGTCCCGGGCCGGCAGCCCCGCGCCTCGCAGGACGTCGCGGAAGATGGCCAGCATCCCGTCGGGCTCCACCATCGCGCTGAGGTACCAGGCCGAGCCCTCGCCCACGGCGCGGCGGGTGACCGCGGGCAGACCGTCGAGCTCGCCGCCCGCGTACGAGCCGTGCACCTCGACGTCGGCATCCGTCTCGATCCACTCGCTCCAGTGCGGCACCGCCAGGGCCGAGCCGGCGTAGTCGATGCGCGAGGTGAGGCCGTCGGCGATCGGCCACTGCTCGTCGACCTCGACGCCGAGAAGCTCGCGCAGCAGTCCGGGAGCACCGCCGTCGTGCACCTTCTCGGTGGCATCCACCACGCCGGAGAACGGACCGACCACGAGGTGTCCGCCGCGTTCGACGAACGCACGGAGCGCGTCGGCCTGCGGCTGCTCGACGATGTAGAGGTTCGGCACCACGACCACGTCATACGCGTCGAACGGACCGGTCGCGCGCACGGCATCCGTCGGCTGACCGAGCGTGTAGAGGGCGCGATGCCAGGCGCGCGCCTGCGGCGCCCACTGCAGCCGCTGCGAGGGGAGCGACTCGGCGGCGCTGGTCCCCCACCACGAATCCCAGTCGACGACCAGTGCGACACGGGAGCGCACGCGCGTGCCGCGCACCGGCTCGAGCTTCTTCAGCTCGAGGCCGAGCGCCTTGGTCTCCCGGAAGCTGCGCGACCGCTCGCCGCGGTGGCCGAGCATCGACGAGTGGAACTTCTCCTGCCCGTACTTCGCCTGCCTCCACTGGAAGAACATCACGGCATCCGACCCGTGGGCGACGGCCTGCAGGCTCTCCACCCGGATCTTGCCCGGGGCCTTCGGCACGTTCACGTCGCGCCAGCTGGTGGCGCTCGCCGACGATTCGAGCAGCAGCCACGGCTGTCCGCCCTTGAGCGAGCGCATCAGCCCGTAGTTCAGCGCGGCGCCGACGTGCGAGGTGGGATCGGCAGGCTCGGGGTAGGCGTCGTCGGTCACGACGTCTTCGACGGCCGCGAAGTCCCAGTAGTCCAGGTCACGGAACATGCTCATGAAGTTCGTGGTCACCGCGATGTCCGGCGTGACCTCGCGGAGCACGTCGATCTCGAGCTGAAAGAGCTCCAGCATCGCGTCGGACGAGAACCTCTCGAAGTCGAGGAGCTTGGTGGGGTTGACGGGACCGGGCGCCTTCTTCGGCGTCTCGATGTGCTCCCACGAGGTGTATCGCTGACCCCAGACGTTCACTCCCCACGCCTCGTTGAGCCCGTCGAGATCGCCGTAGCGAGCCTGCAGCCAGCGCCGGAAGTGCCGCGCGGATTCGGGGCACCAGCAGCGGGAGACGTGGTCGCCGTACTCGTTCGAGATGTGCCACATCGCGAGTCCGGGATGCTGGCCGTACCGCTCCGCCATGGCGCGAGCCATGCGGGCGACGTTCTCGCGCCACACCGGTGATGACGGGCAATAGGTCTGGCGCGATCCGAACTCGAGCCGGTGCCCCTCGGCATCCCACGGCGCCATCTCCGGGTGCGCACGCAGCAGCCAGGAGGGCGGGGTCGCGGTGGCGGTGGCCAGGTCGATCGCGATACCGGCATCCCAGAGCAGATCGATGATGCGATCGAGCCACGCCCAGTCGTAGACGCCGGGGGCGGGCTCCAGCTGGGGCCAGCTGAAGATCGGCAGGCTCACCATGTTCACGCCGGCCTCGCGCATCAGACGGATGTCGTCGTGCCAGGTCTCCTCCGACCACTGATCGGGGTTGTAGTCGCCGCCGAAGGCGAGCGCGTCGAGTCGGACGCGGCGGATCTGCTGTTCGGGCGATCCGACAGCTGATTCGGGTACGGGCACGACGGCTCCTCTCATAGTTGTCTCGGCCAAATCCCTACGAAATACTGGCGGAAGTCACGATTGGTTGTATTCTGTATACAACACATTAGGGCGTTGCTCAAGTTTGGTCAACCCATAGGCTGGCGGCCAAGGCGACAGAAGAGGGGACGTATGGCAATCGAACGCAAAAACTTGCGCTCACAGGTTCGACAGGAGTTGCTCAACCGCATGCGCGCGGGTCTTGTAGAGCCAGGCGAGGGCATCAACGAGGTGCAGCTCGCCACAGAACTGGGCGTCAGCCGAACTCCCCTGCGCGAGGCCCTGATAGCCCTGGAGTCCGAGGGTCAAATCGAGAGCGAGAACGGCAAAGGCTTCCGCTTCGTCCCACTCAGCGCCTCCGAGTTCCACGATCTCGCGCCCGTCATGGCCGCGCTTGAGAGCCTTGCCCTCGAGCTCAGCCCGCCGGATTCGTTGCGTGCAATCGGCCTTCGGCTGAAGGAAATGGCGGACGCTTTCGCAGACGAGCTCGTCGAGCACCAGCTCGTCATCACAAAAGACGACGAGTGGCACAGCGTTATGCTGTCGGCTTGCCCGAACGCACGACTTCTGGCCGTGATCGAAAACGTGCGCAGCTCGTTCCACCGGTATGAGTCTCTGCTCGTGCCGGAAGACGTCAAGGTCGAGCGCGTCGCCGCAGAGCACGTCGAGATCGCGCGTCACCTCGCCGACGGTGACATCTCCGGAGCCGTTGAAGCGCTCAAGCTCAACTGGCTGCACGGCATGCAGCGCATCCTCGACAACGCGTCGAGTAGCTACTTCACCGCGTAGGAGCTGACACTTTCGACGGTGGACGTAGCGAGTCTCAGTACGCGGTCGAGATAGGTTCAATATCGTGCCGAAAACGGAGGACTACTAGGGTGTTGCAACGGCTCGACGGTTGGCCTGGCGCACGGTTAGGCTCTTGCTGGTAGTCGCCACCTGCTCGGAAGGTCGTCCGTCGTGTTCTCTTCTCTTGTGCTCTCGCATTGGGCTCCGGGTTCTCTCGGTGGTTCGCCAGAGGGCGAGGTGGTGGTCTCGGTCGATCCGACCCTCTCGGCAAATCGGTCGGTGTCGCTGCTGCGAGTCAAAAGTGGAGCTTTGGTGCTCTCACTCTCGACAGCACGGGCGAATGAACTCGGATTCACCGATGGGGAACGTGTTGACGGTGGGGAAGTCGCCGCTCGGCTCAGGGGAGCAGGGATCTCACTTAACGACCCCGACCACCTCTTCTACGTGACTCTCCCCGACCAGGTGGCGCTGCGAGACGCGGCTCAGGGCTCTGCGACGCGCCAGCTCACCACCGTCGATGCAGCGTTGTTCGAGGAGTTCACGGGTGAAGCTCCCGAGGTCGATCTCGACGAGGCGTTTGTCGAGCTCGATCACTGGCTCGTCTTCGGCACCTTTGTCGGCGACAAGCTGGTCTGCGTTGCCAGCATGTATCCGTGGAGCGGAACCCAGCTCGCTGATCTGGGGGTGATCACGCTCCCAGCGTTCCGCGGCCAAGGCCTGGGACGCGAGACCGTTCGGGCGATTAGCGCCGAGGCGCTCGGGCGGGGATATGAGCCGCAGTATCGCTGTCAGCTCGATAACGCTTCCTCTGTCGCACTCGCTCGAGCGGCGGGATTCACGCAGTTTGGTGAGTGGGAGGTCATAGTCACTGATGAGTGATGTTCACTCGACGTGGCCCATTGGAGAGTCGCGGCGAGGCAGATACCGGCGTGGTAGTTGCGGGCAGTCTTGTCTGAGCGCATCGCGATGCCGCGCCACTGCCTGAGCTTGGTGAAGCAGCGTTCGACAACGTTGCGGCCCTTGTAGCGCTCCCTCTGTTCACTCCCAAAGTCGATGGGTCGGCCGGGGCGCCTGCGGCGGTGGCGATCTGATCGTCGCGCTCGGGGATCGTGGCGGCGATATCTAACTCGCGCAGCCAGGCCCGGTTCGCTTTCGATGGGTAGCCCTTGTGCGCGAGCAACCGGTCTGGTCGGGTCCTCGGCCTGCCCGTGCGGCCGAGGACGCGGATCTCGGAGAGCGTGTCGATCAGCATGCTCGTGTCTGCTGTCTGCCCTGGCGTCAGCACGAACGCGAGTGCTCTACCTTTCCCGTCGCAGACGAGGTGGTTCTTCGTGGTCAACCCGCCGCGAGAGCGGCCGATCGCGTGATCAGGGGACTCCGTGCCGAACTTCTTGTAGTTCGACAGAGACCCCTATGTCCCCCTTCAGGGTCGCGCCATGCTGGTGCACGCGCACGATCGTCGAGTCGATCGACGTGACCCAGTCCAGCTCGCCGCGCTGATGCACGAGCGACTGGACCTTCTCGAGAACCCCCGCCCAGCCACCCTGCGCGGACCACCGATTCAAGTTCCTGTAGATCGTGTTCCAGTTTCCGAACCGCTCCGGGACGTCCCGCCATGGCGCGCCGGTTCGGTACCGCCACGCGGTCGCCTCGACCACCATCCGACGATCCACAGGTGGACACCCTATCGTCCTCGCGACTGGGAACAGCGGGCCGATCACAGCCCAGGCCTCATCGGAGATCTCGGTACACGCCAAACTGCAAGCGTCGCCCGCACGCCGCCCTTGTCCCTTTAGCAACACGCCCGAGCCCAAATCCTATTCGATCTCCGGGCCCACACCCTGTTGCGGCTCCCGAGCATACGGGGACGCACGCTCGCGAAGTGAGAACGGGAGAACACCGAACTGCTCCGGAAGAACGCGCCCTTCGCGGCCAGCGCACCGCGTCATGAAAGAATCTGTCAAACGAGCCTGCTCTCACCCTTTTACGGCCCCGCCCAGCAGACCCGCGACGAATTGCTTCTGGAAGATCAAGAACAGCAGCAGCAGGGGAAGCGTCGCCAGCAGTGACCCCAGCATGAGACCGGAGTAATCTACGCGGCTCATGCCGATCATCGTGTTCAGCGCGACCGGTACCGTGTAGTTCGCTTCGGTGTTCAGCATGAGCAGCGGCCAGATGAACGCGTTCCATTGACTGATGAACGTGTAAATCACGAGCGCTGCGATCTGCGGCTTCGCGACCGGCAGCACGATCCGGTAGAACGTGCGCAACTCGCTCGCGCCATCGATCCGCGCCGCCTCGATCAGGCTCGGCGGGAAGTCGAGGAAACCCTGCCGCATGAGGAAGATTCCGAACGCGTTCGCCAGGAACGGCAGTATGACGGCCTGGTAGGTGTCGATCCATCCCATGCCCGCCATGATCTGGAACAGCGGGACGAGCAGTACCTGCATTGGGATCATCATCGTCACGAGCACGAGCGCGAGCAGCACGCCGCGACCGCGGAACCGGAAGGTAGCTAGACCGTAACCGCACATAATGCTCACGATCGAACTGAACACCGTGTAGATCACCGCGATCAGCAGACTGTTGAGCATTACCCGGCTGAAGCCGATGCTCTCCTCCAGTCGCGCGAGGTTCTCCCACAGTGCGCCGCCGGGAAGCACCGGCAGCGGAGTGCCAAACAGCTCGGATGACGGATGCGACGACGCGATGACCATCCACAGGAACGGAATGATCGACACCACGGAGGCCCCGATTAGCAGAAGATACAGCGGCAACCGCAGCATCCTCGATCGGGCGCCGCGCTTCCCTGCGCCAAGGCTGCCTTTGTGTCGGCCTAAGGTCACCGCTGTTTGGGTATCGAGGTCTGTCATGGCTTCTCCCTCATGACCCGGAATTGCACCACAGCGATGATCGCGGTGATCAGCACCAGCATCCATGCGATCGCGGATGCGTAGCCGAAGTCGAACTGCCGAAACCCGACCTTGTACAGATAGAGCACCGGGGTGAGCGTGGCATCGTTGGGACCGCCTCCGGTGAGGATGAAGTTCTCGTCGAAGAGCTGCAGCGCACCGATCGTCGAGGTGATTCCGGTGAAGATCAGCACCGGCCGCAGCTGCGGCATCACGACGCTCCAGAACGTCTGCCAACGTCCAGCCCCGTCGACCTTCGCCGCCTCGTACAGCTCCGGCGGGATCGACTGCAGGCCCGCGAGGATAATGACCATGTTGTAGCCGGTCCACCGCCAGGTCACTGCGGCGATGACCGAGACACGCGCCCACCACTCGCTGTTCAGCCAGTCGACCGGAGCGATGCCGATCACGCCGATCACCTGATTCACGGCCCCGCCGTCAGTGGCGAGCAGCACGCGGAACACCACCGCGTACGCGACGAGCGTGGTCACCGCAGGGAGGAACGTGAGCAAGCGAAAACCCGATCGCCACCGCAGCCACGACTGATTCAGCAGATATGCGAGGCCCACCGCGAGCGCCATCATCAGCGGCACCTGGATCACGAGAATCAGGCCTGCATTGAAAAGGCTCTTTGCGATCAGCGGATCGGAGAACAGACGGACGTACTGCCCGAAGCCGACGAAGCTCGTGACACCGCCCTCAGTGCGGAACAGGCTCTGCCAGAGCGACGCACCCAGCGGGTAGGCAAAGAACAACAGGAGCAGGGCGGCAGCCGGCAGCACGAACCATCGCCCCGCCCTGCCCGGATCCAGCCGTCGGCGGTTGGACCCGGGCGAGGTGGCGGAAGTCATGGCTGCGCCGCGACCTCTCGCCCTGTCGAGGTCGCGAGCTGCTTCGCCGCGTCAGCGAGCACCGTCGCCGGATCGCCGCCGTTCAGCACCGCAGCGGACACGGCATTGGCGACGATGTCAGTGGCCTCCGCGCTGTCGGATGTGTACACGATCGGGGGGATCTGACTGGTGAGCTCGGCGAACGTCTCGTACACCGGCTGGCCGCCGAAGTACTCGACCGGCTCAGAGAAGTAGTCCGATTCCAGGGCGGTCAGGTAGGACGGGAATAGGCCCTCTTCAGCCATCATCGACAACTGGTTGTCGGCATCAGCAAGGACGAAGTTGACGAACGCGGCGGCGAGCTGCGGGTTCTTCGCCTGCGTGGGTACCGCCAGCCCCGAGCCGCCGTTGTTCGAAGTTCGGGTGCCGCCTTCGTCGAAGGCCGGTAGCGGCAGGACCGCGTACTTGCCGGATAGTTCTGAAGCGTCACCCTGCAGCGTGCCGATCCACCAAACAGCCTCGGCGGTCACGGCGGAATCGCCGTCCTTCGCAGAGGTGACCCGGCCGTCCCATCCGGTGACGTTCTTGATGAGGCCGGCTGCGTTCATCTCCTGCAGCATCGTGAGCACACGCACCGCTTCCGGGGAGTCGAGTGTGATTTCACCGTCGTCGTTGAAGAGCCCCTGACCGAGCTGCTGCAGCAACATCTGGAAACCGCCACCCGCGGCGATGTCGGTGGACAGCAGCGTGTGACCGGTCTTCTCTTTGATTGTCATACCCGCCGCAATTAGGTCATCCCAGGTTTCGATCGTCTCGAGGTCGACGCCCGCTTCCTCAATGATGTCGGTACGGTAGTAGAGTCCCACGGTGCCGGAGTCCCAGGGCGCGATGCGCAATGATCCACCGGCATCCGATCCGGCCGACCATTTGAACGGGTCGAAGTCGGCCTCGTCACCGCCGAGGATCGGGTTCAGGTCGAGCATCCCCTTCGGGAACTGCGTGATGTAGCCGGGGGCCGCATCCGTCTCGATCGTGACGACGTCGGGAAGTCCCGTTCCGGCCTGGAACCCGACCGACATCTTGTCGTAGGCGTTGTCGTAGCCCACGTCGACGACGTTCACCGTCGCGCCGTCGTGCGCATCCTCAAACTCGGCGGCAAGGCGCTCGAGCGCCACGGCCCCGACGTCCCACGACCAGACCGTGATTTCGCCGTCAAGCTTCGCGTCGGGGTCTAGGACGGTGACTGATCCCCCATTTGGCACACCCCCGGTGGCGCAGCCGGCAAGGCCGAGCCCGACCGCCGCGAACACGGCCATCCCAGCGAATCTCATATTCTTCATGTCTGACTCCTTCGTCGTGCTAAATACTGCATACAGTCGGTGAGACTTCTCAAGTCATTCGAGATGGTGGGCGTCTAGGAGAGTTCGACCGCGAGGTCGATGAAGAGCGCTGCCGACCACCCGAACGCGGTCGTGGCGGTGCACGCCTTCTGCCCGGTGCGCGGGTTGAAGTACTCGTGAGGCCCGCCGCCGTGGATGACGAGGGCGACGGTCTGCTCGCGCAGCTCCCGCGCGCGCTCGGGGTACCCGGAGGCCTCGAGTCCCTCTGCGACGAGAGAATTCGTGTTCACCCAGACCGGTCCGCGCCACATCCTTTCGTCGGAGAAGTCGGGATCGGATGCCGCGACGGTGGGCAGTCCCCACTCCAGACCGAAGCGCTCGGGGTCGTCGACGGCCGCGCGCAGCGCCTCCACGATCGGTTCCGGCAGGGTGCCGGTCAGAAGGGGCATGAGCCCGACGATCGTGTCGCTGAATTGCGGCTCCCCTCCCCCGTGGGCGAGGAAGCGGCCGCGTTCGGCATCCCACATCGTCCACAGCAGCTCCTGCGTGCGAGCAGCTCGCTCGCGGAACCGTGAGACGTCGGCGTCCGGCTCGTAGCGATCAAGGAGATCGGCGATCTCGCGGTCCTGCCGCACCAGATACGCGCCGAGGTCGGGGGCGGCGGTCGGCAGCGGTCCGTCGAAGATCGGACTGTCATCGAGCCCGGAGGAGTACGGATGCCCGTACTCCGGCATCCCGTCGTGATCGAGGTCGCTCCCCGCGAACCACCAATCCTGCGAGCGGATGACACGGGCCAACTGCTCGCGCGCCCAGTCGGGCGCATCCTCGACTTCGAGCACCTTGCGCAGCGCCCACGCCGCGAGCGGCGGTTTGGTGAGCGGCACGGGCGCGCTCGGGTCGGCGATCTGCGAGCCGGCGCGGCGGAGGGTCGCGCGGTCGCTCTCGGGCAGGTCGTCGCTCGTCGCGAGAACTCCGAGCTCATGCACGACATCGGGCAGCTGTCCGTCGGGCTGCGGGAACCGGAAGGCGATGTCGAGCTGCTCGCGAGCGAGCCCAGGATCGCCGTGACGCACGCCGACCGCGATGAAGTAGGCGTCCCACTGCCAGAGGCCGACGTAGCCGATCTTCGAGGGCACGATCGCCCTCGAATCGCCCAGCGACGGCAGCTCGACGATGTTCGCTCCGAGCACCCACCAGCAGAACGCAGCCATCTCCTGCAGGTCGTCGCGCACGACCGGGCACTTCGCGAACCAGTCGGACCAGATGCGGTCCGTCGCGGCGAGCGCCGCGTCGTGGTCACCGGGTCCGACGGTCACGCTGCGGTCCGCGTCGATACGGATGCGGATGCCGTCACCGAGCGGATGCTGCTGCATCGAACCGTCCGGCAGTTCGAGCCGCACCGTGACGTCGGGGCTCCCGCCGATGCTCAATGTCGTGGGGTCAGCGAAGGTGAGCGTCGCCTCGGTCGTTGAGCGAGCGGAGCGAGACGAAACGCTCTCCCAGCCACCCTGGGTCCCTGAGCTTGTCGAAGGGCCGAACGTGACCCTGCCCGGCAGCACATCCGCCACCGGAAGCGCATGCCCTGCGGCATCCAGCACCGTCAGCCCGTCGAGCACCCGGCATTCCGAGAGCCGCCGCTCGTACTCCGAGGTGTGCACGCGGAGACCGTCGCCCTCGCGGAACACGAGCACGCGCGAGCGCGGGAGAGTGAACGGCGCGGAGACCAGGTCGAGGTGGCGGCCGGCGAGCGCCGCGGCATCCGTCATCAACGACCTCCGAGCCCCGAGGCGGCCATGCTGTTCAGGATCTTGCGCTGCCCGATCACGAACACGATCAGCATCGGCACGGTCGCGATCGCGGATGCCGCCATCACGAGGCCGTAGTTCACGGAGCCCTGCTGACTCTCGAACGCGTTCAGCAGCAGCGGCACCGTGAACAGGTCGGGCGAGTTCAGCAGCACGAGCGGGAAGAGGAACGCGTTCCACACGTCGAGCGCGACGATGATGCTGAGCGCCGCGAGGCCCGGCTTCAGGTTCGGCAGCACGACGCTCCAGAAGATGCGCCAGCGACCGGCGCCGTCGACGATGGCCGCTTCCTCGAGCTCCCGCGGCAGCGCGAGAACGAACTGGCGCATGAGGAACACGGCGAACGGGTTCGCGATGATTCCGGGGATGATCAACGCGAGATGCGAGTCGACCCAGCCGAGGTTCGACATCAGCAGGTAGAACGGGATGAGCGTGACCTGCTTGGGGATCATCTGCGTCGCGAGGAACACGATGAACAGCACGCGACTGCCCCCGAAGCGGATGCGTGCGAACGCGTAGCCGGCCATCGACGCGGTGATCAGCGTGCCAACGACGACGAGCAGCGCGATGTATCCGCTGTTCAGATAGGCCTGCGCGAACGGCACCGCATTCCACGCCTCCGCGTAGTTGTCGAAGGTCCACGGGCTCGGCAGGAACTCCAGCGGATTCTTCAGCAGCTGCGGCAGCGTCTTGAAGGAGGTGAGCAGCATCCAGATGAACGGGAACACCATCGCGATGCCGGCGATCACGAGCACGATGTGCAGGGCTGTCGCGCCGACGCGGCGGCGGGCACGACCGGCACCGGCACCGGCACCGCCGCGGCCGCGTTGCCGATAGCCGGGAGCGGTGATCGCGATGGTCGAGTCGGTGGCCGGAGCGGGACCGGTCAGCGGAGGGGTCTGGAGGCTCATGCGGGGTCATCCTCGTAGTGGACGAACTTCTTCTGCGCGCCGAACTGGATCGCCGTGATGACGAGGGTGAGGGCGAGCAGGATGATGCTCGCGGCGCTGGACGGACCGAACTCGAAGCGCCCGAAGCCCAGATCGAAGATGTGATAAACGATCGTGCGCGTGGCGTTGTCCGGTCCGGCGTTCTGCACGAGCACGTAGACGGTGTCGAAGGTCTGCAGCGATGAGATGAACGCCACGACCGACGAGAAGAACACGATCGGCGAGAGCAGCGGCAGGCGGATACCCGTGAACAGCCGCCAGGGACCGGCACCGTCGATGCGCGCGGCCTCGATCACCGAGGGCGAGATGTTCTGCAGCCCGGCGAGGAAGATCACGACGTTCAGGCCCATCGACGACCAGATGGTGACGATGCAGACCGCGAGGAGAGCGAGCTTCGGGTCCTGCAGCCAGTCCGGCGGGGTGATCCCGAAGACCTTTGAGATCGTGGTGGAGAGCAGGCCGTCGGCGCGGAACATCTGCTGCCAGATCATCGCCACCGCGACCGTCGAGGTCACGACCGGGGCGAAGAAGAGGACCAGATACAGCGTGCGCGTCTTCAGCTTCTCCAGCGCGACCGCGACGATCACCGAGAGGCCGAGACCGATCGGCACCGTGACGATCGCGATGATCAGCGTGTTGAGGATGGCGCGACCGAGCAGCGGATCCTGCAACTGATCGGCGAAGTTGGCGAACCCCACCCAGGTGAGGTCGCTCAGGCCGTCCCAGTCCGCGAACGCCAACACCAGGCTGGCGGCGAACGGCAGCACCACGAACAATCCCATGCCGATCATCTGCGGGCCGACGAAGACGTACCCCCACAGGCGATCGCGACGACGCCAGAGCGCCTCCTTGCGCAGGGGCGGGGCGGACGCCGCAGGTGCTGCCTGCGGCATCCGCCCGTTCTCGATGAGAGCGGTCACTCGTCTTACTCCGACCGTTCCTTGACCACGTCGGCGATGGTGTCGAGCGTCGCCTGAGCGTCGGCCTTGCCCTGGTAGAGTTTCAGGAACTCGTCGGCCACCGCGGTCGGCAGGCCCGAGATCATGGCCTCGGCGGGGTAGTCCTCGTAGCCGATGTCGCGCATGTCGAGGAAGGTCTGCGCGTGCGCGGGGTAGTCGCCCTCGAGCACGACTTCGTCGGCGCCCTTGATCGAGGGCACGGCGTTGCCGCCGCCCTCGAGTCGGAACGTCTGGCCTTCAGCGGAGAGGAACTCGGTCCAGAAGGTGAAGGCCGCATCCTTCACCTTCGTCTTGCCGTTGATCGCGAGGAAGCTGGTCGCGACGCCCGTCGGGGCGGCCTCGCCGTCGGGGGTCGGCCAGGGGACGATGTCGTAGCTGTCCTGCTCTCCGGTCGCGTCGACCGTGCCGATCGTGTAGCGGCCCTGCACGAAGAAGCCGGCCTTGTGCGTGACGAAGACGCTGTCGGCGCCGGCGCCGTCCGGGAGCGAGTCGGCGACGACGAAGGTGCCGTCCTGGAAGAGGTCGCCGAGCTGCTGCACGGCCTCGACCGTGTCGGCATCCTCGTTCGCGACGAAGGCGCCGGAATCGTCGTAGGGAGCCTCGAGACCCTGCGACGACAGCCAGCTCCAGTGGGTCGCCCAGTAGTTCCAGTACATGGTGCCGGTGAGGCCCGCGTCGTGGAGCTTCGCGTTCATCTCGAGGAACTTGTCGGTGGTCCACTCGCCGCTCTCGGCCAGGGTCGCGGGATCCTCGGTGATGCTGGCGGCGGCCAGTGCCTGCTTGTCGTACCAGAACACGTCGGGGTTCGAGTCGTTGGGGGCGGCGTACACCTCTCCGTCGTTCTCGGCAGCGCCGAAGAGGCCGGGGAAGAAGTCGTCCTTCTTGGTCTGGCTCTCCTTCGAGTCCATCAGCTCGTTCAGCGGCATGAGGCGCTTCGAGTCGACGAACTGCCCGATCTTGTCGTCGCCCACGTAGAACACGTCAGGGGCGGTGTTGCTGGTCAGCTGCGCGAGCAGCTTCGAGTGGTAATCGCCGTAGTCTGCGACCGGCTGCAGCTTGACCTTGATGTCGGGGTGGCGCTCCATGAAGTCCTTGTTGAACTCCTCGTAGCGGGTGAGTTCGTCGGCGGTGCCCCAGGTCGACCAGACGACCGTGGCGTTGCCATCGGCGTCAACCCCTCCGCCGCCGCCGCCGCCGCCCCCGCTGCACGCGGCGAGTCCCAGGGTCAGAGCGCCGGCGGCACCCAGTGCCAGATACCGCGTCAGGTTCGCACGTGCCATCTCGCTACCTCTTTCATCATTGGAAGGTCGTCTTGAAGCCCTCGAGGGGCATCTCGTATTCTGTATACAGAATGACATCATGTCAAGCCCTACTGCTACTCGTCTCTCTCAGAGCACCTTCGAGAGGAACCTCTGAGTGCGTTCGTTAGATGGGTTCGAGAGCACTTCACGGGGGATCCCCCGCTCCACCACCACTCCCCCATCAATGAAAGTCAGGGAGTCTGCAACTTCCCGGGCGAAGGCGATTTCGTGCGTTACGAGGACCATCGTCATCCCTGCTACGGCCAGAGATTTCATGACCTCAAGTACCTCGTCGACGAGTTCAGGGTCCAGACCGGAGGTCGGCTCGTCGAAGAGCATCACAGCCGGGTCCATCGCAAGAGAACGGGCGATCGCCACGCGCTGTTGCTGCCCTCCCGAGAGTTGATTCGGATACTTTTGGGTGTGCGCGCCCATCCCGACCCTCTGTAGCTGGTAGGTCGCGTTAGCGATCGCTTCTGTCTTCGATACGCCCTTCACTTTTACCTGCGCGCAGACCACATTCTCCAAGGTGTTCATGTTGCCGAATAGGTTGAACCGCTGGAACACCATGCCGATGTTGCGTCGGAACTGAGCGAACTGGCTGGGCCGCCACTCGATGAATTGGTCGCCGCGAGCGGTATAACCGACGCTTTCGCCGTTCACACGTATGAGCCCGGAGTCGATCAGCTCAAGAGCGTTCAGACACCGCAAGAAAGTTGACTTTCCCGATCCGGAGGGGCCGATGATGCACGCAACCTCTCCGCGCGCGACCTCGAAGTCGATTCCACGTAGCACCTGGGCGTCACCGAAGGACTTACGCACCCCTTCTGCGCGGATAACTGGTTCCATGGCGCTCATGTCAAGTCCTCCGACGGCACGCGGATAACCCCAGTGCGGAACAAGCCGCCGGTGTCGGCAGGGGGCGCAGGTCGCCGCCTACCGGGAGAGGGAGGGAGGTTGGAGTAGCCGAACTTCTTCTCCAGCTTGCTTTGCAGGTACGTCGCGATCGCTGTGAGCAGCATGTACCAGATGCTTGCCACGATCAGCAGTTCCATGATCTTGCTGTTCTCCTTGTAGATCTGGCTTGCGTTGGTCATGAGGTCGTTGCCTGCAACCACGTAAACGAGGGATGTCGTTTTCAACATCCCGATGAACTCGTTCCCAAACGGAGGGATGATGATGCGCAGAGCCTGCGGCAGCACGACGATACGCAGTCGTTGTGCGGAGGTCATTCCTAGTGAGCTGGCGGCTTCGGACTGACCGATGTCGATGGCCTGGATGCCTGCTCGAACAATCTCCGCCGCGTAGGCTCCAAGATTGAGCGCCAGCCCGAGCACGGCGGCGTTGAATCCAGTCATCAAAGAGTTGGTGTCCCACTCGTATCCGAGGTTCGTTCCGGGAATCGCAATGGTAAGTGTGGGGAATAGAAACGCAAGGTTGAACCAGAAGATGAGCTGTACGAGTACCGGGGTCCCTCGGAAAAACCAGATGTACAGGGTGCTGAGCCACCTGGCGAGCGGATTGGCAGATAGCTTCATCACCGCCAGCACCACGCCGATTACGATCCCGATCACGGTAGCGATGATCGATAGCGCGATGGTGACGCCGACCCCAGATAGGATTTTGGGGAAGAAGATGTACTGCGCTACGGCTGGCCACGAGAGGTTTGGGTTCGTGGCCAGCGCGTAGGCGAATCCTCCTAGTGCGGCCAAACAGACCAGTGCGATGACTATGCGCCCAGGATGTCGCAGCGGTGTGGTGTTGCCCGGGTGCGGCCATCGCACTACACGCGGGTCTTTAGGTTCCTGCGCCGAATTGGATGCCGAACGCAGGGTCATCAGTTCCCCTTGTTCACGGTAGCTTCGTCGACGGCCATGTCGCCAAGATCCCACGCCTCGAGAATGTCTGCGTAGGTGCCGTCGGTCATCATCTGGTTCAGCGTGTCTTGGGTGAGGCTGATGAGTTCATCGTCGGTGGGAGCGATGCCGATACCGAACAGAGCCTCCCCCGAGATTTCGATAGCTTCAAGAGCCCCCTCTGACTGGGTGACACGGTATTGCGCAACCGGGAAGTCATTCATGCCAGCGTCCGCTCGCCCGTTTTTCAGTTGCAGCAACGCTTCGGGATCGTTCGCGAAACCCATGATCGTCACTTCAGGCTCGCCTTTAGCCGCGCAGTCGCTACTGTACGTCTGGGCTAGCTGCATATAGAAGCCGTTGTCGAGCACCGCGAGGGTTTTGCCGCAGAGATCGGCCGGAGTTTCGATGTTCTTGGGGTTGCCACTAGCGACCACGAATGCCCCTGCAGACTTCGCATAGTCGACGAAGGCTACCTTTTCCCGGCGTGCTTCAGTGTCGTTCAGACCCGAGATCACCATGTCGAAACGACCAGAAGCTACGCCGGGCACCATGGCGTTCTGATCTGAGTTTTCGATGACAACTTTCACGCCCCACATTGCCGCAAGCGCACGGGCGAGGGACATGTCGACGCCGATCATCGTCTCACCATCGGTGTCGAACATCTCCATAGGTGGGTACCCGTCTGCCGTCGCGACAATGAGCCCCTTCGACTTGATTGATTCGGGAACCCGCTCCGCCAGCTCTGGGTCCGTTTCGAGATTCGCAAGCACGTCGGATGCCAGATCGCCCGCGGGGACCTCCACGCGGGACGCGGATCCTGAGTTCTCCGGCGAGGAGGTCTGCGATCCTCCAATAGGCTGGCCTCCGCACCCGCTGAGCATCAGTGCCCCGACGAGAACAGCGCTTGTCAGGACGGCTTTGGCCTTTTTGGTGTTCATCTCATTGCCTCATTTCTTTGTGATTTGGTCTACGCGGACTATGCCGCGGTGGTCCAGCGGGTGACTCCGCCAACGATGGTACGAAGCACCTGCGTCTGGTTTAATGCAGTATCATCGACGGTTCGTGGGTCGCGGTCGAGCACGACCAGATCCGCCAACATGCCGGGCGCTATGCGCCCGCGGTCTTTGTGCCCCCCGGCGAGCGCGGGCGCCAGGGTGTAAGCGCGCCATGCTTCGGCGAGGCTCAATCTCTCTTGGGGTTGCCATCCACCGGTAGGAGTGCCATCGACTCGCTGTCTGGTCACAGCAGAAGCTATGCCCGCGAGCGGATTGATATTTTCTACCGGGGCATCCGAGCTAAAAGCGACTTCCACGCCCCGATTGCGTAGGCTCCGCCACGGGTACGAGAACAGGTCTCGGCCGCCGAGGCGGCGCTGAACCATTGCGATATCTGAAACGCACGATGCCGGCTGCATTACCGCGGTCGCTCCGCTCCGCTCGAAGCGGACGAGATCCTCTCTTCGGATATGTTGTGCATGCTCAATCCGATTGGGAACGACCATGCGTGGGGCGGTAGTGAGTGCTTCAAGCGCGTTTCGCACCGCGCCATCTCCGATGGCATGGATGGCGACCGAGAATCCCCATTTCGCGCAACTGTGGATCGCGTGGCGCAGCTGGGACACATCGAGAGCTTCGTGCCCCCGGGTGTCGGGCCGGTCGGCGAAAGGTTCAGTCAGGTAGCAGGTGTGCGATCCGAGAGATCCATCCGAGAAGAGTTTGATGCCTCCATAGTCGAGCCATTCGTTGCCTGCCCCGGTGAAGATTCCGCTCCCCACCACCCGCTCCAGCTCATCAGCGATGGTGAGTTTATGCACGCGTAGCGGCAGCGCCTGCTGGTCGGCGAGATGGCGGAAAGCATCGAGCGCGATGTGGTTGTCGATGTCATGTACGCCCGTTACGCCAACCGCCAGGAACCGTGTGAGCACGTCCGCAATGCGCGACTGAAGCTCGTCTTGCACTGTGCGCTCAATCTCGTGCTGGACGGCGAAAGCGGTTTCTTCGCGTACGAGCCCGTCGGGTACCTCATCCGGGTTGAGGCCAAGACACCTGATCGCGGCGGAATTCAGCCAGTAGGCATGCAAGTCACCCGAGTGTAGCGCGGTCGGACACTCGCCTGTGGCGAGATCTAGAGCGGCGAGGGACGCTGGGCGTCGATCGTCCCAGCCGCCTTCGTTCCATCCTGCGCCAAGCATCCAGCCTGACTTCGTCAGCCCTACGGCGTCGGGGCCAGGCATAGCCTGCCCAACTCGTAGTGCGAGTTCGGCGAACCCGTCGGCTTCGGATACGTCGAGCTCCATGGATCGTGTAGCGAGCTGGACGGTATGGACGTGCGCGTCGATGAAACCCGGCGAAAGGAAGCCTCCCTGCAAGTCCACCCGCTCAGTTGCGCCGGTAGCCGCGTTGATGCATTGCTCGAGTGTCCCTACGACGCGCATGCGTCCATCAGCAAGAAGGATTGCCTCGGCGTCTGAGGCTCCTCCCCCGCGTCCAATGACGCAGTTTTCATAGATCGTCATACTCATGGCGCGCTCGTCCCGTCAGGCCGCTGGGCGTAGTCCCAGGCAGTGGAGTATCCGAGTCCCGCGCGTGCAAGCCTCATCGCTCTGCATTCAGAATACAGAATTCAACAGATCGGGCAAGGGTCGATCTGTCATCACGTGCAACTGAGCTGTTTTATGGACCAGGAGGCGAGCGTGCGGCCACGCAACCGCGAGTCGTTCTCGGTGTCGCTATCCATGTCGGCGCCCGTATGCAAGAGAGTCATCTGCGTATCCAAAACTAGGTGGCATCAGCGGATCTGGGCGGCCTGGCCCAACTGGCCGCGCGCGCCGTTTCGGCCAAGAAACGCCGGGCGCTACCGTTATTTGACATGTGCTATGTTACAGCTCACTACAGCTAGCTTTGTTCCCTCGCCGCCCGACGAAGATCCGGGCGCAAGGCCGAACCCAAGACTCAAGGACGATTCTATGGCTCGTAACAAGATATTCACGGTGGTTCCACTCCTGGTCGTCAGCTCGATCGTCGCGCTGACGCTTAACGGCTGCGCCGCCGCAGGCGGTGGTGACGGCGACGCCGGCGAACCGCAGACCGGCGGCACTCTCAAGGTGCTTGCCAACGGCGACGCTGACCATATCGACCCGCAGCTGCTCGCGTATGTGCCGGCTAATAGCATCACCCGGGTCATCTCCCGCTCTCTGCTGAGCTACGAGGCTTCGAACGATGCGGAAGACCGCTCGACCCTCGTCGGTGATCTCGCTACCGAGGTGCCGGAGCCCGCTGATAGCGGGCTGACGTACACCATCACCCTGCGCGACGGCGCGAGTTGGAACGCCGCCGAGGGCGCCCGGCCGATCGTCTCGGGCGATGTAGAGCGCGGTATCGAGCGCATCTGCAATCCGTACCTCGGCGCTGCGCTCGGCAGTTATTTCATTACTCTCATTGACGGCATGGCTGAGTTCTGCGACGGCTTCGCCGGCGTAGCACCCGAGATCGGCCCGATGAAGGAGTACATCGAAGCGAACGACATCGCGGGTATCGAGACCCCGGACGACAAGACCGTCGTCTTCCACCTCACCGAGCCCGCTTCGGACTTCACGTCGATGCTGAGTCTGGCGACTGCCAATCCCGCGCCGGTCGAGGTCCTCGACTACATTCCCGACTCCCCCGAGTACCGCAACAACTTCGTCTCCTCCGGGCCGTACATGATCGATGAGCACAAGCCCGACGTGAAGCTCACCCTCGTACGCAATCCCTCATGGGATGCGGAGAGCGATCCGCTGCGCAAGGCGTACGTCGACAGCATCGAGATGACGATGGGGGTGGAGGTGGATGCCGCGATGCAGCAGTTGCAGGCCGGCTCCGCCGACATGCTGTTCGACATCCAGCCCGGCCCCGCGAGCATCCAACAGCTGACGGCGGCCAACGACAAGAAGTTCTCCACTCTTGAGAACGGCGGCATCGACCAGTTCATGTGGATCAACACCAAGACTGACAACAACGGCGGAGCACTGCAGAAGCTCGAAGTCCGCCAGGCGCTGCAGTACGCCATCGACAAGAGCGCCGTCGTCCAGGTCATGGGCGGCGAGGAGATCGCCACGGTGACGAACGGCATCTTCGGTCCCGGCATCAACGGTTACGAGGAGTACGCGCCGTATGGCGATTCGAACGGCAAGGCGGACCCTGACAAGGCGAAGCAGTTGCTCGCGCAGGCCGGCGTGGAGAACCTCACTCTGAAGTTGCCATATCGTAATCTCGGATCGCAGCCCGACATCGCGCAGACGGTTCAGGAGAGCCTGCAGAAGGCCGGCATCACGGTCGAGCTGTTCCCGGTTCCGCCCACCGATTACTACGCCAACTTCATGACCAACACCGAGAACGCGACGAGCGGCGAGTGGGACATCGCTCTGGTCGGCTGGTCGCCGGACTGGGTCGGCGGCGCGGCACGCAGCGTCTACCAGCCGCAGTTCACCTTCGACGGCACCCCGCAGGCGTACAACTACGTCGACTACGACAATGCCGAGGCAAACGCCCTCGCCGACGAGGCCCTCGCTGCAGGTACGCCTGAAGAGGCCGCGGAGCTGTGGCACCAGGTGGACGAGACCGTCATGGCGGACTCGCCGATCGTCAGCATCGCCGCTAAGAAGAAGGCCAACTATCACTCCGATCGTGTGCAGGACTTCTCGATCTACGCGCTCTCCCAGAACGGCGACTGGGCCAACGTCTGGCTGACGAAGTAGCCGCACGAACGCCCTGCTGCTGTGGCGTGATCCGCTCACGCCACAGCAGCTCGCACTGCGAACGGAAGAGAACGAATGCCTATTCTTGAGGTGTCCCACCTGCGGGTCAATATCCCTACTGAGGGCGGCGACGTGCATGCCGTCAAGGACGTCTCCTTCGACGTCGGAGAGGGGGAATTCTTCGGCATCGTCGGGGAATCCGGCTCGGGCAAGTCTGTGCTCGTGCAGTCAGTCATGGGGCTCGTCCCGCAGGCCCGCACCGCGGGGTCGGTGCGGTTCCAGGGCGAGGATCTGCTCTCGCTCGGCGCTGAGCACCTACGACGTACGCGGGGCAAGAAGATCAGCATGATCTTCCAGGATCCTCTGTCGAGCCTGCACCCGCAGTACACCGTCGGGTGGCAGATCGTAGAGCAGATCCGTGCGCATGAGAACGTCACGCAGAAGGCCGCGAAGGCTCGAGCCATTCAACTACTGGACAAGGTGCACATCGCCGACGCGGCGTCACGTTTCGACGCCTACCCCCACCAGTTCTCGGGTGGCATGCGTCAGCGAGTCATGATCGCCATGAGCCTCTCTCTCGACCCCGCGCTGCTCATCGCGGATGAGCCGACCACCGCGCTCGACTCCACCGTGCAGGCGCAGATCCTTCAGCTCCTCGCGGAGATGAAGGAGGACTTCGGTGCCACGGTGCTGATGATCAGCCACGACCTCAGCGTCATGGCCAGCGTCGCCGACCGCGTGATGGTGATGCACCGCGGCGAGCAGGTCGAACTCGGGACCAGCGACGAGGTGCTCCGCCGCCCCCGCGAACCGTACACACGAGCGCTAATCGCGTCATCCTCGTTCACACAAAGCAAACGCCGCCCGGTGCCCCACCGACTTTCCGATCCAGCGCGCGGGGCCATTGCTGCCGTGTCCGACGTAAGCCTCTCGTTCTCGGCGCGACGCAGGGTCGAACGGCGAGTTCTCGACGGCATCAGCCTCGAAGTGCGGCGGGGCGAGACGCTCGGCCTCGTTGGCGAGAGCGGATGCGGCAAGACGACCCTGGCGCGCACCATCGCCGGTCTCGTCAAACCATCAGAAGGCACCGTGCACTTCGACGGCACCGACATCAGCCGGATCAGCGGCGCGCAGTGGCGGAAAATGCGTCAACGCGTTCAGGTCGTCTTCCAGGATCCTTTCTCCTCGCTGAACCCGAAGCGGCGGGTCGGATCGATCATCGGCGACCCGCTGCGGATCCACGGCGTCGGCACCCCTCGAGAGCGCGAGACGCGTGTACTCAAGCTTCTGGAGCAGGTCGGACTCGACCCCGACCACTACAACCGCTTTCCCTCCCAGTTCTCCGGCGGTCAGCGTCAGCGCATCGGCATCGCGCGCGCCATCGCCCTTAAGCCCGACCTGATCATCCTCGACGAACCGGTGTCCGCTCTCGACGTGACCGTGCAGGCGCAGGTTCTGCAGCTGCTTGACGACCTGCAGCGCGAACTCGGGCTCACATACCTGTTCATCTCACACGATCTCGCCGTCGTCAGGCACATGTGCGACCGCATTGCGGTCATGGAGCACGGGCGCATCGTGGAGCTCGAAGATGCCGAGACCATCTATCGTGCGCCACGGGAAGCATTCACCAAGAAACTTCTGGCCGCCTCCTTCCTCAGCGCGCTCAGCATCGACGACGCAGACGATGCCACGACATCGGAGGCCTTGACATGAGCCCGTTCTCCAAGGAGACCCTCACACTGATGATCCCGTCGCGAGGAGCGGCGGACGCGGCAGCCGGCGTCAAGAGTTCGTGGCATCTCACCCTGCGCCGACTGCGCAGAGACCCGGCGAGCGTCGGAGCGGCCGTCGCTATCGTGCTCATCGTCGCCTTCGCCCTCGCGGCTCCCTTGCTCGCGCACTGGACCGGCCACGGCCCCACCGCGCAGCTTCGCGAGACGGGCCTCTCTCCCGCTGGGATGCCGGTGGCGCCGAACGCGGAATTCCTGTTGGGAACCGACCAGCTCGGCCGCGACTTGCTGGTACGGCTGGCGTACGGCGCCCAAGTCTCACTACTCGTGGGCGTCGTCGCGTCTCTGGCCGCGTCGGTCATCGGCATCCTGATCGGGATGACGGCCGGATTCTTCGGAGGCGTCGTCGACACCGTGCTCAGCCGGGTCATCGACCTGGTCATGAGCGTGCCGTTCCTGCTCGTCGCGATCGCCACCGTCTCGGTTCTCGGCCCCAGCCAGCAGCTCTCCATCTCGGTTATCGTCTTCTTCAGCTGGGCCGGACTCGCCCGTGTAATCCGCGGACAGGTCCTGGCACTGCGCGAACGCGAGTTCATCGAGACGGCACGCTCGCTCGGACAGTCCGGCATCGCCACCATGTTCCGCGACGTGCTACCCAACCTGGTCGTCCCGATCGTCGTCTACACGACCCTGATGATCCCGGCAGCGATCGTGTTCGAGGCAACCCTGTCGTTCCTCGGTCTCGGCACCGTACCCCCCACTCCGAGCTGGGGGAACATGCTCGCCGACGCTGCGAACGGATCTATGTATATCGTCGCTCCGTGGATGGTGCTCGTGCCCGGTCTCGCCCTGCTCACGCTCACACTCACGTTCAACCTGCTCGGCGACGGATTGCGTGACGCCCTCGATCCTTCCTCCACGACGGGAGCGAAGTCGTGATCCGCTTTCTGCTGTCGCGCATCGGCTTCGGACTGCTCGTGCTGTTCCTGCTGAGCATCTTCATCTTCCTGCTGTTCTACGTCACGCCTTCCGACCCCGCCCGCATCATCGCCGGCGACAAAGCGACGGAAGCGCTGATGAACCAGATCAGGGCCAACCTCGGTCTGGACAAGCCGATCTGGGAGCAGTACCTGATCTTCATCGGCAATCTGCTGCAGGGCGATCTCGGCTTCTCTTACCGCTCGAACCTGCCCGTGGCCGACCTCGTGCTCGCCCGCATTCCGGCAACGATGTCGCTGGTTTTCGGTGCGGTCGTGGTCTGGCTGGCCATCGGCATCCCGATCGGTATCGCCTCGGCGAAGCGCCCCGGCAGCGTCCGCGACCGCCTGGGTCAGGGCTTCGCGCTGGTCGGCATCAGTTTCCCCACCTTCGTGCTGGGCATGATAGCGCTGTACCTGTTGTACTACCTGCCCACCCGTGTGGGCGTGAATGTGTTCCCACCGTCGGGGTACGTGCCGTTCACCGTCGACCCGCTGCAGTGGGCCTGGCATCTCGCCCTCCCCTGGCTGACGCTGGCCATGGTCACCGCCGCCGTGTACGCGCGACTCACCCGGGGGCAGATGCTCGACGTGCTCGGCGAGGACTACGTCCGCACAGCCCGCGCGAAGGGACTGACGGAGCGTCGCGTGATCTACGTGCACGCCTTCCGCAGCGCCATGCCGCCACTCGTGACCCAGCTGGGCATCGATATCGGCCTGCTTCTGGGCGGCGTGATCGTTATCGAGCAGGTGTTCGGTCTGCAGGGTGTCGGCGCACTCGCCGTGACGAGCGTGGCTATGCAGGACCGGCCGATCGTGATCGCGATCGTGCTCCTGGGCGGGTTGTTTGTGGTGCTGTCGAACCTCATTGTCGACCTCTTCTATGCCCTGCTCGACTCGCGGGTGCGCACCCGTGCCCACTGATCACTGGTGGGTTAATCACCCGCACACTCCCGAGAAAGCCAGGTGACGGCTCGTGATCCCTCCTCCCGGATACTTCGTCAGCAGAAACATCGTGGCCCGCGATCTGTGGACCACCGTGCCGCTGGACTGGAACAACCCCGACGGCGAGACCATCGAAATCTTCGCGCGCGAGTTCGTCGCCGCCGAACACCGCAACGACGATCTGCCCCTGCTGCTCCACCTGCAGGGAGGGCCGGGCGGCAAGGGCCCGCGCCCGGTGCGACGCGACTCCTGGGTCGCTACAGCGCTATCACGATTCCGACTCATCGTGCCGGACCAGCGCGGTACCGGCAGATCCACTCCCCTCTCCGGCTCGATGTTCGCACCCATGTCGGCTAAGGAGTCGGCACGGTTGCTCTCGCTGTACCGCGCCGACTCCATCGTTCGCGACTTCGAGGCGCTACGCGCCACGCACTTCGATGACCGCCAATGGTGGACCCTCGGGCAGAGCTACGGCGGCTTCCTTACGCTGCACTACCTCTCCCACGCTCCCGAGGCAGTCGTCGCCTCGGTGATCGCAGGTGGCCTGCCGTCGCTGGATCCAGATCCCGCCGAGGTGTACCGTCGTACCTTCCCGCGCGTGCAGGAGAAGAACACGCTTTTCCGTGAGCGCGCGCCGCACCTCGTCGACCGCATCGCCCGGGTGGCCGAGATTCTGCGGGCAGAGGGCGTCCGACTCCCGGACGGTGATCAGCTCACCGTCCGCCGCCTGCAGACACTTGGCTTCGACTTCGGGATGGGGCCCGGATTTGAGCGAGTGCACTGGTTGTTCGACGAAGCTTTCGCCGACCGTTCGGAGACCCGCCTGAGCGACACCTTCCTCAGCGCAGTGGGCGCAGCGACGGCATTCGCCACCAACCCTCTGTTCATCGCCTTACAGGAGAGCATCTACGGCGCCGGTCCCACCGGCTGGGCGGCGCAGCACGAGCGGGACCGCCGCACTGCGTTCGATGAGGATGCACAGCCACTGCTGTTCACCGGCGAGATGGTCTTCCCCTGGATGTTCGGAGAGATCCGAGCCCTCCGCGGTTTCCAGGCGGGTGTGGAGCAGCTAGCCTCGCGGGAATGGCCCATCGAGCTATACGACAACCATCGCCTCGCTGCCAACGACGTGCCGATCGAGGCGGTCGTATACCTCGACGACATGTACGTGGACGCCGGTTTGTCGATGGGCACCGCGAAGGCCGTAGGTGGGCTCCACGCCTGGGTCACCAATGAGTACGAGCACGACGGCATCGTGGACAACGGAGTCGCCGAACGCCTTTTCACCGCACTGGAGTGGCGCCTCGGTGGCATTCCGAACCGGCGCAGATAGCCGGCCCGACGACCGACTGGAGAGTGACATGAGCAATGAGAATCAGCCCGCAGGGTACGGCGCGGAAGTGCACGTCGTTGACTGGGAGAGTGGGATCGCCGACGCCCGCTCGGGCGTGCGGGATCCGCGGATGCCGTCGCTCGCCGGAGCCACGGGATTCACGGAGTGGATGAGGACGGGCTGGGGCGATGCCGATCGCGCGCCACGGGCCGAGGCCGGTGCGGCTGAGGCCGCTCGCCGTCACCGGAATCGACTCTCCGCCGCACTGCCGGGACGGACCCTCGTGATCGCCGCGGGACGCGCCCAGGCGCGAGTGAACGACTGCTTCTTCGAGTTCCGTGCCCACAGCGATTTCCTATGGCTCGTGGGCTACGGCATCGAGGACGGGGTGCTCGTCCTCACTCCCACCGCGGGCGGCCACGACGCGGCACTCTACATCACACCACCGGCACGCCCCGGAGCTGCCGCGTTCCATGCCGATTCCGCACATGGCGAGCTGTGGGTCGGTCCTCTCGCCGGTGCGGCCGAGTTCGCAGACGCCCTCGATCTGCGTGTGCAGGAGCTGGACGCGCTCGCTGTCGCTGACGACGCCCTCATCGCTGGAAGCCCGGTCGTCGGTGTGGCACCGGGCCGGGTCCTCGGCGGTCGGCGACGCTCGAACGAGCTCGCCCGCACCCTCTCGGCGCTGCGGATGCAGAAGGATGCGTGGGAGCTCGCCGAACTGCGGGCAGCTGTGCTGCACACCGTCGATGGTTTCGCGGAGGTGCGTCGACAGATCCCCCGTGCGGTGGAGCAGGGGGGCGAGCGCTGGCTGCAGGGCACCTTTGACCGTCACGCGCGGACGGTCGGGCAGGCGCCGGGTTATGCGAGCATCGTCGGCTCCGGCGCGAATGCGCCGATCCTGCACTGGGTGCGCGCCGACGGTGCAGTCGATCCGGATGCCCTGCTGCTGCTGGACATGGGCGTGGAGAACCGCAGCGGCTACACGGCAGACGTGACCCGGACTCTTCCGGCCAGCGGGCGCTTCAATACCGCGCAACGCGAGGTGCATGATCTCGTCGAGCGGTCGCACCGCGCTGGTCTGGAAGCAGTTGGGCCGGGTCGCGACTGGCGCGACTTTCACGTCGCCTGCATGGAGGTGCTGGCTCAAGGGCTGTCCGATTGGGGATTGCTGCCGGTCTCTGTCGACGAGGCACTCTCGCCCGACGGGCAGCAGCACCGGCGCTACATCGTCTGCGGGGTTGGCCACCACCTCGGTCTCGACGTGCACGATTGCGGCGCCTCGTCGTACACGCAATACTTCGAAGCGAAGATGCGTCCCGGCATGGCGCTGACAGTGGAACCCGGCCTGTATTTCCATGCCTGGGACGAGACGCTGCCTCCCGAGCTGCGTGGCATCGGCGTCCGCATCGAGGACGACATCGTGGTGACCGACGACGGCATCGACGTGCTCAGCAGCGGCCTGCCGATCGACGCGGCGGGGTTGGAACTGTGGATGGCGAGCACTCTGTAATATGTCACATATGCTTAGCATTGAATACCTCATCCGCTGGAAGGAACAATGATGTCTCAAAAGGCTCCCTGGCATGGCGTGATCGTCGCATCCGCGCTGCCGTTCAAAGATGACCTCTCGGTCGACTACGACCGTTTCGCCGACCACGTCCGCTTCCTCGCTGAAAACGGATGCGACGGCATCGCGCCGAACGGCTCTCTCGGCGAATACCAGAATCTGAGCGAGCAGGAGCGCGCGCAAGTCATCAAGGTCGCAGTGGATGCCGCGCCCAAGGGTTTCTCGGTGATGGCGGGAGTCGGCGCGTACGGAGCGCTCCAGTCGGCGCACTGGGCCGAGCAGGCCGCGAAGGCGGGAGCGGACTGCGTCATGCTGTTGCCTCCGAACAGCTACCGGGCGAACCGCGAGCAGGTGAAGCACCATTACGCCTCGGTCGCGAAGGTGGGCCTGCCCATCGTCGGATACAACAACCCGATCGACACGAAGGTCGACCTCGTACCCGAGCTCATCGCGGAGATTCACGGGGCAGGCCACATGGTGGGCGTGAAAGAGTTCACCGGCGATCCCCGCCGAATCTACGAGATCAAGGAGCTTGCTCCGGATATCGACATCCTCATCGGCACCGATGACAGCGTCCTCGAAGTCGGCTTCGCCGGAGCCGTGGGATGGGTGGCTGGCTATCCCAACGCGATTCCGCGAGCCACCGTCGAGCTGTTCCGCCTGTCGACCTCCGGCGACGTCCGGGATCTCGAGCGTGCGAAGGTCATCTACCGCGACCTGCACAAGCTACTGCGCTGGGACTCGAAGACCGAGTTCGTCGAGTCGATCAAGCTATCGATGGACGTGCTGGGCCTCTACGGGGGACCGTGCCGCCCGCCGCGCCTGTCGCTGTCGAAGGACGTTGCCGACCGGATTATCGCCGACACCGAAGAGGTCGCCGCCAAGGGATACGATTCCTGAACCGGCGCCCGGCGCTTTCCGGCGCGCTGCTGTGCCGCTCGCGCGGCTTCGGGTACTTTTGTGGGTAGTGCCATGCCGCATGGCACTACCCGCGCTCTTGATCGGTGGTCGCTCATGACACTTCCCTCCGTCGTCACTGCCCTGCAGCCGATGATGAGTCTTCGGGAGCGAGTCGAGGTAGCGCTCGAGTCGGCGATCCGGTCCGGAGAGATGGCACCCGGCGAGCTGTTCTCGGCGCCCGTTCTCGCCGCACGCTTCAACGTCTCCGCGACGCCGGTGCGCGAAGCGATGTTGAATCTCGAAAAGCTTGGTTTTGTCGAGGCCGTGCGTAACAAAGGTTTCCGTGTGACCGCCATCCGCGATGACGAGCTGGCCAACATTGTCGCCGTGCGGAGGTTGCTCGAGCCGCCGGTCATGCGCGAGCTGGCAGGGAGGATCCCGGACTCCGCATTCGAGCGGCTGCGCTCGACGGCGGATGCCATCGTCAACGGCGCTGCCAGTGGCGACCTGACGACGTACCTCGAGGCGGATCGTGCCTTCCACGAGGCGATCAACGCGCACAGCGGCAACCCGCGACTGGCAATGCTCATCTCCCAGTTGCGCAAGGAGACGCGCCTGCCCGGACTCGCGGATCTCATCGCCACCGAAGAGTTGTCGAAGTCCGCGACGGAGCACCACGAGCTGCTGGATCTGCTCGCCGCTGGCGACGGCGAGCGAGCCGAACGCCTCATGCACCAGCACATCGGTCATGTCATCGGCTGGTGGGCAGGAAGGCCCGAGGCCGCGGGCTGAGGTCGGCTTGGAGGGCGACGATATACACCCATCTTAGGGATGTGTGACATATTACATTCCTAGTAAGGTTGGGATCATGTCCGATGTCATCGCCGATCTCGCTCTCGTGACCGCGCAGCAGCTCGCCGAACGCGTAAGCATGCGCGCTGCGATTGCTGCCGTCCAGACCACGTTGAGCAGCGGCTTCGACCCCGATGACGACTTCGCTCGCCGCATCCTTGACGTTCCGAACGGGCAGCTTCTGTTGATGCCAGCCGCGATCGACGGGGCTGTCGGCCAGAAGTTTGCCACCGTCGCCCCCAGCAACCCGTCCCGCGGACTCGAGCGCATCCAGGGTGTGTACATCCTGGTCAACGGTGACACCCTCACCCCGACCGCGATCCTCGACGGCACGGCCCTGACAAGCCTGCGCACCCCAGCCGTCTCGGCCGCCTGCGCAGACCGACTCGCAGAGAAGAACGCCGGGGATCTCGTCGTCATCGGCACCGGTCCGCAAGCCGTCCGTCACGTCGAGGCGTTCGCCGCCATTCGCGCTCTTCGCTCAGTGCGCATCGTGGGCCGCGACGACGCCCGCGTAGCCGCCGCCGTCGATGCCGCCCGCACCTATGCGCCGGAAGCCGACATGCGGCCGGGCAGCATCGATGACATCCCGGACGCCGACCTCATCATCTGCGCGACCACTGCATCCACTCCCCTTTTCCCCGCCGATGCCGCACGCGAGGACGCGACGGTCGTCGCGATTGGGTCGCACGAACCCGACCGAGCCGAACTCGACCCGGCCCTGCTCGCTCGATCTCAGGTGATCGTCGAGAGCCGCCGGGTTGCCGCCACCGAAGCGGGAGACGTCCTCGTCGCCGTGGCGGCGGCGGCGCTGGAGATGGACGCCGTGGTCACCATGCACCAGCTCTTCACAGGGGCGGTGCAGGCGGCATCCGATCGTCCGCGCATCGTCAAGACCTGCGGCATGGGTTGGCAGGACCTCGCCATCGCCCGGCTCGCCGTGTGAACCGCATAGAAACTTGAGGAGACGCATGCGCTGGAGCACCGAGGACTGGCACACCGCCGGCGAGCCGTTCCGGATCGTCGAAGGCGTACCAACGCATGGCGCGACGGTGGCCGAGAGGCGCATCGAGGCGATCGCCGGCGAAGCGGATGCCGTGCGGCGGTTTCTCTGTCTGGAACCTCGCGGCCACGACGACATGTACGGCGGGTTCATCACCCCGCCCGATGACGCGGGTGCAGACTTCGGTGTGCTCTTCTGGCACAAGGACGGCTTCTCAACCGCCTGCGGCCACGGAACGATAGCCCTCGGCGCCTGGGCCGTGCGAACCGGCCGCGTACCCAACACTCCGAACGGCGTCACCATCGTGACGATCGACGTGCCGAGCGGCCGCGTTCAGGCGCTGGTGCGCCAGAGCGACGGGCGCATCGACGAGATCGTCTTCCGCAACGTCGAGAGCCGGGTGCTGGCCCGCGGCATCCCGCTGCGCACCTCGCGCGGCGACGTCGAGGTCGACCTGATCTTCGGAGGCGCAGTCTATGCGACCCTGCCAGCCTCGGCCGTCCATCTCGAGGTTATCCCGGCGCACGCCACCGATCTGATCGCCACGGGGCGTGAGATCAAATGGGCGCTCGATGACCACCCGTCGGCTCAGCTCGCGGATCCGCGACTCTCGGGGGTGTACGGCACCGTCCTCTTCGACGATCTCGGTCGCACCGACGCCGGCCCTCGGCAGCGCAACGTCACCGTCTTCGCCGATGGCGAGGTCGACCGCAGCCCGTGCGGATCGGGCACGGCGGCACGCGTCGCCCTGCTTGCCGCCACTGGCGAGCTGGCTGACGGAGAGACCCTCACACACGACTCGATCATCGGCACGCGCTTCCACGCCCGCATCGCTGAGCGCACGGCAGTCGGCGTCATCCCCGAGGTGCGGGGAAACGCATACCGGGTCGGCTCCTGCACCTTTGAGCTCGACGCCGGCGACCCGCTCCCCGACGGTTTCACTCTGCGGTGAACGATCCCGGAACACTCTCGTGATGTTCCCACAGCGACAGCGTCCGGGAGGCGCCCACCCCATCGGATCGGCGGTCGATGCGCCGCGCCTTGCTCGTCAGCCGACGAACGAGCCCCACTCGTGCGAGTGCCCGGGCTCGTCGCGTCGCTGCGGCACATTCCAAGGGTTATCGTCTCGCAAGGGCGGCGGTAACAGCTCCTGCGGTGCGCCTTGATAAGAGACGCCCCGAAGGAAGCGGGTGATGGCCGCCGTGCCCACGCTGGTGGCGTCGGCGGTGGTGGCCGGGTACGGGCCGCCGTGTTGCATGGCCGGAGTCACCGAGACACCCGTGGGCCAGCCACCGAACAGCACCCGCCCGCTCGTCTCGGCCAGTGCGTCCACCAACGGTGTCAGCGAGCCATCTACGAGCTCTTCTGCGCGGGCGTGCACCGTGGAGGTGAGGTTGCCGGGGAACAGCTCGGCGTGGAGCGCCGGTAGGGACTCTCGGTCGGGGTAGCGCACGATCACCGACAGCGGTCCAAAAGACTCCTCGAGCAGGGTGTCACGGTTCTGCGTAAGCGTGTCGACGTCGACGCTGACCACGGTCGGCGTCGCGTACACCTGACCGGCATCGTCGGAATGTGCCTCGCCGCGCGAGAGCACCGTCACTCCTGTCGCCCCGAGCACGGCGTCTCGTCGCTGCGAGAACGCACGACCAATGCCGGGGTTGAGCAGGCGGTGCTCTGCGACCGAGGCGGCGGTATCCGCGACGGCAGTGAGGTCGGCCCCCTCCGGGACGAACAAGAACCCCGGCTTCGTGCACAGCTGCCCCGCCGAACCCGACATCGAGGTGACGAACGCCTCGAGCAGAGCAGAATCCGCATAAGTCGCGTAGACGGGATTGACGCTGCCGAGCTCCCCATAGAACGGGATCGGCACGGGGCGGGACGCGGCGATGTCGGCCAGCATGCGGCCGATGTGAGTGGAGCCGGTGAACGCCCCGGCACGGATGCGCTCGTCCCTCAGTAGGGCGACGCCGTTCTCCTGCCCGGCGATGAGCTGGAAGACCCCCTCGGGCATTCCTGCACTCTCCAGCGCCTCGGCGACGATCTCCGCGGTGCGACGGGACAGCTCCGGATGCCCGGAGTGCGCCTTGAGCACGACCGGGCATCCTGCCGCGAGGGCTGCCGCCGAATCGCCGCCGGCCACCGAGAAAGCGAAGGGGAAGTTGGATGCTGCGAAGTTCAGCACTGGACCGATCGGCTCTAGCATCCGGCGCACATCGGGTCGCGGCCCGATCACGTAGTCGGGGTCGGCGGCGTCGATGCGGACGTCGAGGTAGCCGCCGTCGACGACCGTCTCGGCGAACAGACGCAGCTGCCAGGCGGTGCGTCGCAATTCACCTTCAAGACGCGCCTCACTGAGCCCCGTCTCGCGCCTGGCGATGTCGATGAGCTCCGAGCCCGCGGCCTCCAGCGCCTGGGCGACGGCCACGAGTGCGGCACCGCGCTGGTGAAGAGGGGTGCGGGCGAAAGGACGTGCAGCGCGGACGGCCGTTGCAGCGACCTCGTCGATGGACTTCTGAGTCACAGTGGTCTCCTCGTGTCGGTGTTGAGTGTCGTGTCGGCGCGCGGAATGTCGTGCCAGATGCGGTAGGGAATGCAGGTTTCGCGCACGTGGAGCGATGTCAGAACACGAAGCCTTCTGGGAACGGGTCGTCGGGGTCGAGCAGGTACTGTCCGAGCCCGGTCACCCACGCGCGCCCGGTGATGGTCGGCACCACGGCCGGACGTTCTCCGACCATCGTCTCCGCCACCAGCGTGCCCGTGAACTCGGTGCCAATGAAGGACTCGTTCACGAACGGGACGCCCAGCCCGAGCTCCCCCCGAGCATGAAGCTCGGCCATGCGCGCGCTGGTTCCGGTGCCGCAGGGCGAGCGGTCGAACCAGCCCGGGTAGATCGCCATCGCATGCCGTGACCGCACGGCATCAGATCCGGGTGCGATGAACTCAACGTGGTGCACGTGATCCGCACCACGCAAAACGGGGTGCACAGGAGGTGCAAGGGTGTTGATGGCCTCCATGATCGCCAGTCCCGCCGTTAGGATTTCGTCCTGCCGCGATCGTTCGAACGGCAAGTCGAGCTGCTGGAGGTCTACGAGCGCGTAATAATTACCACCGAAAGCGACCGAATAGGTGATCTCCCCCAGACCCGGCACGTGGACGCGCGCGTCGAGGCGATCCACGAAGCTCGGCACGTTCTCGATGGTCACGTCCACGGCGCGGCCGTCCTCCACCCTCACACGGGCAATGACAAGTCCCGCCGGCACGTCGAGGCGGATCTCGGTGACCGGCTCGATGACCTCGACCATGCCCGTCTCAACGAGCACGGTGGCGGCGCCGATCGTGCCGTGACCGCACATCGGCAGGAATCCTGATGCTTCGATGAAGACAATGCCCCAGTCGGCGTCGTCACGCGCCGGCGGCTGCAGCAGCACTCCCGACATCGCGGCGTGGCCGCGGGGCTCGCTCATGAGGAAGCCGCGCAATCCGTCAAGATGTTCCATCGCATAGAGCCGGCGGTCATTCATGGTGGCGCCGGGAATACGTCCCACGCCGCCGGTGACCACACGTGTCGGCATCCCCTCGGTGTGCGAGTCCACGGCTTGGATCGTTCGACGGGCGCGCATCAGGAACCTCCGGGCTCGAGCGAGGATTGACAGGGTCCGCCGTCGGCGCGGTGGTCGACGTCGGAGGCAATCGCGACGGCGAGCTCTCCAATGCGCACCGACGAGAGCACGGGGCGCCGATCGATGCTGAAGGTCGTACCGAGCACGTCCTCCACGCTGCGGCCGCAGGTGCGCCCCTGACAGGCGCCGAGACCAGCACGGGTGGCTAGACGCATCGCGCGCGACGACGCGGTGGCGTATTCGTCGAGCGTCGCCTTGGCCACGGTCTCGCATCGGCACACGATGGTGTCATCCTCAAGCCAGGCCGTCCATCCGACGCCGATACGGTGCACGTCCAGTCGTGCGGCGAACGCGCGCATGCCGCGACGTGCGGCGAATGGCGAACGGTATCGTGCATCCGACGCCGGTACTCCGGCCGCGGCGAGGCCAGCGATCTCCCCCTCTGAGAGCGCGGCGTCGGCACCGCCGATGCCGGTGATCTCCCCGGCGACGTAGACCCGCGCGACGGAGGTACCCTGCTGCGAGTCGGTCCGCACGAAGCGATCGGATCCGATCTCGCAGCCGAGCTGGATGGCCACTTCCAACCGCGGGGTGAAGCCGTGTCCGAGGGCGACCGAGTCGCATTCGACGGTGCGCTCAGTGCCCGCGATCGGGCGCCACTCCGCATCGATGCGCTGCACGGTGACCGCCTCGACCCCGCCCTCGCCGTGGATGCGGGTGACGGCGCTGCCAAACCGATAGGGAATGCGGTGCCGCGCCAGCGAGAGCAGATACGAGCCGAGCTCCCCTGCCTTGCCGGCGGCCGCGGTCAGTTCCCAGGGGCGTCTGCCCCAACCGCGGAGGATCCGGCCGGCGCTGGCCGCCTCCACGACTTCCGCGACCTCGCCACCGAGCATTGTCACGCTCTGCCCGACGGGGAGCAGGAAAGGTCCGGCACCGGCGACCACCGTGCGCACACCCGGGGCGAGCCCGTCGCGTTTGGCGATGGCCTGTGCGGCGCCAGCCGAGGTGACACCAGGAAGGGTCCATCCCGGCACAGGGAGCACACGGTCGTGCGCGCCGGTAGCGACGACGACGGCGTCTGCCTCGAAAGTTTCGGCCAGCCTCTGGGCTCCGTCTGCAGGACCAACGAGCACATGGGCACGCAAGGGCGACCCTGGCTCGACCCGCCAGACGCTCGCTGACGACACGACCCGCACGCCCTCCAGGGACGTGGACAGATCGGCGAAGCGACGTCGCTGATGCTGCAGGCGGGGATCGGTGAGATCGGGATGGTGCCGCCAGAACTGGCCGCCGAAGCGCTCACCCTCGTCGATGAGCACGACCTGGGCTCCTGCCGCCGAGGCGGAGGCCGCGGCAGCCAGGCCCGCGGGACCAGCACCGATAACCATCACCCGTCGATGCGTCGCCGTACTGCTCATCCCTGCCCCTCTCGCTCGACCACGTCGCCCTCGCACGCCGTGCGCTGGCAGGCTCGGACGCCCTCGACACCGTTGACCGTCAGCACGCAGTCCTGGCAGATGCCGATGCCGCAGAAAATGCCCCGGTCGCCGCCTCCCGTGCTGCGCCAGGTTCGCTGGCCGTTCGACAGCAGAATCCCCGCGATGCTCTGGCCCTCACGCCCCTGGAGCAGCACACCGTCGAAGTGCACGCCAACTCTCATGCAGCCACACCCTGCAGCGTGCTGCGCGAGGGCAGGAAGGGGCTCGGGTCGAGAGACGCCGCCGTGCCGAGAACCGCGTGCGCGATCAGCATCCCCGTTGTCGGAGCAAGACCGATGCCCGCGCCTTCGTGGCCGGCCGCATGGAACAGCCCCGCCACGTGAGCGTCGGCGCCGATGGCGGGCAGGTGGTCCGGGGTGTAGGGACGGAACCCGAAGTACGTACGCAGGAGCATCGTGTCGCGCAGGAACGGGAACAGCCGCGTCGCCTTCGCCGCCACTTCGGCGAGCGGAGCGAGCAGCCCGTCCTCCGAGAAGCCGACGCGCTCGCGGCTGGATCCGATCAGCACCGTTCCCGCCGGTGTCGACTCCACGACCGTGGACGTCTGCAGCGCCGCCTCTCCCGAGCCGACGGCGCCGACGTAGTCGGCGTCGTACACCTTGTGAAAGACGCGCTGCGGCATGGCCGTGGTCACCAGGATCGTGCCGCGCCGGGGCCGGATGTCGAGGGCGGCGCTGAACAGAGCGGCGATCTCCCCCGCCCAGGGCCCGGCACAGTTCACCACGGCATCCGCGTCGATGAGGTCTGTCCGTGTACGCACACCGCGCACTCGACCGGCTTCGACGACGGCGTCAGTGACCTCGGCGATACGTAGCCGCGCACCCGCTCGGCGCGCGCCGGCGAGCATCGCCTGTGTGGCGAGACTCGGCTGCACCTGAGCGTCATCCGGGTAGTACACGCCGAGGGCGACGTCGGCGGCGAGATGCGGTTCCGCCGCCCGCAGGGCCGAGGCATCCAGCACCTCGGCGCGGATGCCGATCTCGCGTTGCGCGGCGGCGAAGCGTTCCAGCGTCGCGCTGCCGCCGCCGAAAGCAACGACGACGCCGCCTTTCGCCTCGAACTCGGTCGCGGGCTGGCCGGGCACTCGCTCAGCATCGAGGCGCGCCGCGAGTTCACGCCACGCGCGGTTGGCCTCGATCGCCATCACCGCCTCAGCACCCGGCTGCTTGTCGGACACAAGGATGTTCCCCTCGCATCGACTGGAAGTCTCACCCGCGACGCCGGTGCGGTCGATCACGACCACGTCGGCTCCCGCTTCGGCGAGGCTCAGGGCACAGGCGGCACCGACCGCACCTGCACCGATGACGATGATCCGCATCGAACACACCTCCTCCTCGAAATAGTTTAGTGCCATGTCACATACTTACATGATGCGGTGCCGTCATCCGCCAAGATAGGCGTCGATGACCCGGGCATCGGCGGCGAGCTCTGCGGCCGGGCCGGAGAGCGTCGTCCGCCCGCTCTCGACGACATAGGCGCGGTCGGCGATCTTCAAAGCGGCCCTCGCGTTCTGCTCCACGAGCAGCACCGTCGTGCCTTGGGCGTTTACTGCCTGGATCGTCTCCATGACCTGCTTCACGACCAGAGGCGCCAGCCCCATCGACGGCTCGTCGAGCAGCAGCAGTCGTGGTCCCCCGATGATGGCCCGCCCGATCGCGACCATCTGCTGCTCGCCACCCGAGAGCGTTCCGCCCTGCTGCCGGCGTCGCTCGGCGAGCCGGGGCATCAGTCCGTACACCTGCTCCACCCGCTGCCCGATCAGCTTTTGATCGCGCACGGTGTACCCACCCAGCAACAGGTTCTCGTGCACGGTCATGGTGGAGAAGATCCGGCGCCCCTCGGGAACATGGACGAGGCCCGCGGAGACGATGTTCCACGGCTTGGCAGTGACGAGGTCCAGCTCCCCCCAGCGCACCGCCCCAGACTTGGGCCGCACGAGACCCGAGAGCATGTTCATCGTCGTCGACTTGCCCGCACCGTTGTTGCCGAGCAGGCAGACGATCTCGCCCTCCCTCACTTCGAAGCTCAGGCCACGCAGGGCGTGCACGCGACCATAATAGACGTCCGCCGCATCGACCGTAAGACTGCTCACGAGCGCTTCTCCTTGCGGGCTGGGTCCAGCAGAGATAGGTCGACCGTACCGGTCGGCAGCCGAGAGTCGTCGATGGCCTCGTCCTCCGCACCCAGGTACGCCTCGATAACGATCGGGTTGTTCTTGATCTGCTCAGGCGTACCTACCGCGATCTCCTTGCCGTAGTTGAGTACGACGATGCGCTCGGCAAGCTCCATAATCAGGCCCATATCGTGCTCGATGAGCACCACCGCGATGCCGAGGTCGCGGATACGGCGGATGAGCCGCATCAGCGCCTGCTTCTCGTTGAAATTCAGACCGGCAGCCGGCTCGTCGAGCAGCAACAGCTTCGGTTTCGTGGCGAGCGCTCGGGCGATCTCGACCCGACGTTGCTCCCCATAGGGCAGCTGAGTGACGTAAAGGTTCTCGTCGTCGGTGAAGCCGACGAAGTCCAGCCATCCCCGCGCCTGTTCGGCGCACTCCTGCTCGGCGCGACGATAGGCGGGCGTGTGTAGCAGCGTCGCCCAGAACCCTTCCCGCAGATTCGCGTGCATCGCCGTTTTAACATTGTCGAGGACGCTGAGCTCGCGGAAAAGGCGCAGGTTCTGAAAGGTCCGCGCCATGCCCCACCGGGTCACGCGCGAGGGCAGCACCCGGTAGAACCCGAAACTCTGCAGCAGGTCGACCAGACGCAGACGACGCAGGAACCCCGGCGCATCGCGCACGATGGCGTTGTCGTCGAACACGACCGATCCCGATGTCGGCAGATAGAAAGCCGAGATGCAGTTGAATGCGCTGGTCTTGCCAGCGCCGTTGGGTCCGATGACAGCCAGGATCTCACCCACCTCTACGGAGAAGCTGAGACCGTCGACAGCCTTCACGCCACCGAACTGGAGGCGCAGGTCCTTTACTTCCAGCAGGGCGCTCATCGGCTCTCCTCGCCTTCCACGGTCTCGAGATCCTCGTTTACCGCTGGCGGAGGAACGGCCATGAATCCCGCTGTCGCGGGCGGCACGGGCGTTCGTTTCTTTAGCCAAGGCAGCACGGCTGTCGCCGGCCACAGGCCGGACGGACGGAACAGCATGACGACGACCAGCAGCACGCCGAAGATGAGGAACCGCCACTCGGCGAAGTCGCGCAGCAGCTCAGGCGCGAGTGAGACGAACAGAGCGCCGACGATGACGCCCGGGGTCGAGCCCATACCACCGAGCACCACCGCCATGAGGATCAACGCCGAGTACAGGAAATGGAAGCTGTTCGGGCTGATCGCCGACAGATGCGTCGCCATCAGTTGTCCAGCCACTCCGGCCCAGACAGCGCCGATGATGTAGGCCATGATCTTGGCGATGTAGGTGTTGATGCCCATCGCCTCCGCGGCATCCTCGTCGTCGCGCACTGCCTTCCAGGCCCGGCCGAGTCGGCCCTTGGCGAGGCGTCCCGCACCGATGACGCCGACGAGCACGACCACGGCGGCGACGAAGTAGTAGAACACCACGCGCTGCGGGAACTCGACGCCGAAGATTGTGAAACCGTCGGCGAAGCTCCAATCGCCAAAGCTCCAGGTGGGGATGCCGTGAATTCCCGAGGGGCCGCCGGTGATGTCGAGGTTGTTGGCCGTGATGCGGATGATCTCGCCGAACCCGAGAGTGACGATCGCGAGGTAGTCGCTGCGAAGCCGCAGCGTGGGCGCGCCAATAATAATGCCGGCGATGATGCAGGCGAGGATCGTCGCGGGAAGCGCAGCCCACATCGGCCAGCCGAGCACGGTGGTGAAGATGCCGGACGTGTAGGCACCGACCGCGAAGAACGCGATGTAGCCGAGATCGAGCAGACCGGCGTAGCCGACGACGACGTTCAGACCCATGCACAGCATGATGTAGATCAGCGCGCTGGTCGCGATCGACATCGTGTACCGAGACGCGTCGAGGAATGGCAGCACTGCGAGCACCACGACGCTGAGCGTCGCGAGTGACCGTAAGAAACCCGCGTTGGACGACAGAATACCGGAGGGAGCGGCCGGGCGGTCGAAGCGGGGTGCCGGGGCGCGAAGAGCCGAGCCGTCTCTGAATGCGGAACGGGGCATGTCACATCCTTTCGACGACGCGAGCACCGAGGAGCCCGGTCGGTTTGAACGTGAGGAACAGGATGAGGAAGGCGAACGAGAAGACGTCTCGCCATTCGCCGCCGAACCACGACGAACCGAATGATTCCAGCATCCCCAGCAGCAGTCCGCCCAGCATCGCGCCGTACAGGTTTCCGATCCCGCCGATGACGGCCGCCGTGAAGGCCTTCAACCCGATGATGAAGCCCATCAGGAAGTCGATCGATCCGTAGTACGCGCCGGCCATCACGCCAGCGGCACCGGCGAGCGCCGAGCCGATGAAGAAGACGGTGGAGATCACGCGGTTGACGTTGATGCCCATCAGCTGCGCGCCCTGCGGGTCGAGGGCGATCGCGCGCATCGCACGCCCCTGGCGGGTGCGCTCGACGATGTGGGCGAGGACGAGCATAAGGGCAGCGGCGATCGCCACGAGGACGATCTGCGCGGCGGTGATCCGCATACCGGCGAAGGCGAAGCCGGTCGACTCCAGACGCACCGGGAAGGCCTCGGGGTTCGGCCCGAAGATCTGCCGGACCGCGTACTCGAGGGTGAACGAGACGCCGATCGCAGTGATCAGTACCGCCAGCCGGGGGCTCTTGCGAAGCGGCCGGTAGGCGATGCGCTCGATGCCGACGCCGATGAGCCCCGTGGTCACCATCGACAGCAGAAGGATGACCAGCAGCAACGGGATTGACGATTCTTTGGAGATGCCGAACGCCGACAGGGTGGCGAACCCCGTAAAGGCACCGAGCATGTAGATGTCACCGTGCGCGAAGTTCAGCAGTTTGATGATCCCGTAAACCATGCTGTAGCCGAGCGCGACGAGAGCGTAGAACGAGCCGACGATGAGGCCGTTCCAGATGAGTTGCATCACGAGGGGATGTCCTTGCGTGTCAGGGGCTGCGATGGCGACCGGCGGGACGGCTCGCGCCGCCCCGCCGGTCGCTCTCAACCCTGGAGGTCGTCCTCGAGAACGAAGCTCCCGCTCGCGGGATCGACGCCCACGATGACAAAGCCGCCGCCCGAGAGCGTGTGGTCGTCGGTGAAGGTTAGCGGCCCAGCGAACGTCTCGAAGTCCTTTAGCCCCTCGAGCGCGGCGACCACCTTATCGAAGTCGGTGCCGCCTGCCACGTCGATCGCCTCGGCCACCACGCGCACGGCGTCATACGACTGCGTGGAGTATGGGCCGGGCTTGCCCCCCGCCAGCTTTTCGTAGTCTGCGATCCACTCGTCTGCGCCCTCGATCATGTCCGGCGTCTGGGTGAACGTGCCCACCACGTTGTCGGTGTAGCCGTCCCCCGCGATCTCGGCGAACTTCGCGTCAACCGAGCCGTCTCCAACAAGGAAGGCTCCCTCATATCCGGCATCTGTCGACTGCCGGACGATCAGACCCCCCTCCTGGTAGTAGCCCGTCCAGTAAACGAGATCTGGTCGCGCGGCCGCGAGCTCGGTGGCGACCGACGCGTAGTCGTTCTCACCCGGCGTGACGGTCGTCTCGAAGGCAACGGTGAGGCCGGCATCCTCCGCCTGCTGCACGAACGACGACGCCAAATCTGAAGAGTAGGCGGTAGCGTCGTCAATGGCGGCAACCGATTCGGCGCCCATCTTCTCGGCATAAGCCACCGCGGCCTTGGCCTGCTGCGTGCCCGTCCCGTTGATCAGAAAGACACCGGGCAGCTGCTGTTCGACGAGCTCGTTCGAGTTCGCCGCAGGTATGACCATCGGGATACCGGCTTCGTCGAAGATCGGTAAGGTCGGCAGAGTGGCACCCGAGCAGTAGCCGCCCACTGAGGCGACGACGCCCGCCGTGACCAGCTTGTTCGCTGCGGCCACCGCGGCGGTCGCGTCGCAGGCGTCATCCTCGTAGACCAGCTCGAGCTCACGGCCGCCGATGCCCCCGTCGGCATTGATCTCGTCGATGGCGAGCTGTGCGCCGTTCTTCATATAGTCGCCGAACGCCGATTCGCTTCCGGAGAACGGGGCGAGCATGCCCAGTTTGATCGGGCCGTCCGTGCTGCTACCGTCGTCGCCGTCGGAGCCGAGGCCACCCGAACAGCCAGCAGTGAGGGTAATCAGGCCGATCGCAGCGGCGAGAGTCAGAGTGCGTCGCAGACGCGGGGTGCGGATCTTCATGTTGTCCTCCTGGATGCTTCGTTGCAGTGCCAACCTCAATAGTACGTCACACATTATTCCCCTGACTGGGGTAAGGGAATCCTTCGAGATGAATTCGAGACCGCGCAGGTAGCGCGCGATCTCGCCGGTCATGCGGCCAGGCCCGAGCATTAGCCACGCTTGGCCCGCATCAGCGAGACGACCCAGCGGGCCTAGACAGCGGAGCCTCGATCGCGGGTGTCGACGCCTTCCGCGCTTTGAGAGCGGCCGACACGCTGCGGCGCGCGCAGCATCCCGCAAAGAGTGGCTCCGCGCAGGAGCAACGCATCCCGCCTCCTTGAAGGCGAGTGCCTAACGTTCGTTAAGCGGGAGCCGACCCCTGCGAGCCGGCCGAAAGTAGCCGCCGAAACGAGGCCCCGTACAACGCTTGCGGCACACTTCACCAACAACCGGGCCGCCGGCCCGCCCAAGAACGATCGTTCCCGGCTGGCCGCTCAGAGAATCGCCACAATCCACGTCGAGCTCTTCGCGGGCGCTGCAACGGCACTCGGAGCGGGGCGTAATCACGGTGCACCGCATAGTCGATGGATGACGACGCGTGAAGCTTCGCCGGTCCCCATGTGCATTCGGCGCTGGCAGGGAGATTCAGCCTTGTCGGATCTGATCGAGATCAACTAGGTGAGACATGCCTATTGCCCTGGTGGTCGGTTCGGTCTCACGAGAGCGGAGGTGTCCGTCGGCGCAGGTCTCGATTTTTGTATGACAGCGGTCGATGTCGTGCATGAGATCTCTGGGTCGGCAGAGGACCTCGGGGTTAGAAGACGGCACGGAACCGATCGGCGAGGAGCATAGTGCCTAGCGTCGCGGTCGCCGCGAGGTCCCCACGCATTGATGTACGGCTCGAGCAGGCGATCAGTGCCGTACGCTCGGCATGCAAATTTCAATATGCATTCGTCTGACCAACGTCGCTGACCGTTCCGGCCGCCTACTGGGAAATCCTTCACCGATAAAGAGGACGCAGCTGTTCCTCGGTGATCGGAAACGAAATCGAGTACTGCAACTGAGTGGCTCTCGTGTCACCCCAGTCGTCCTTCTTCAGGAGAATCGCGTCAGGAGAGACCTCGGCTATTCGGACCCGGAGCCATGATCCGTCGTCCAATCGCAGCTCATGTGGTTCGGCCAGATAGCTGAGACCGATCCTGTCGAGGGTTTCTTCGGCGATCATCCAGTCGACGACATGAGTCCGTCGCCGTCCAAGAAGGTCGATCGCGATGAATCCGTCTTCCGCCGGCTCCATCCATCCCAGTCGCTCGCCGTCGTCTGAGCGTCGATGCTCGATCCAGTCAGCTTCCATGAACTCGAGGTTACCGACTCTCCCGGGGCGTCTGGTAGGAATCGGCTCACGCGCGGCGAACCGCCGCTAAGCGATCAGAGAATGCCACCATCCAGTGATCAACGTCACAGGCAGGTTCGCACAGTCAATCGGATGGCGATCAGATAATGGATACGAGCTCTACCCAAACCGTGTCGGTCAGGCTGGTTCCCCAAAGGCCGAGAAACCCCGCGCACGGTGACACCTGAACATCGGAAACGCCATGCAGAAGACCTCCCTCATCGCCCTCGCGCGGCACGAACTCTCTCAGGCGAAGGAAGCGTCCAGCGGCAGAAGCGCAAAGACCGTCTTCGGAGGTCACGAGCATCAACTCCGACAAACACTCATTGCTCTCAGGGCCGGCGAAAGTCTGGCCGAACACGAAAGCCCCGGAGAGGCGACACTGCAAGTCCTCGAGGGCCGCGTCCTGCTCAAATTCGGAGACGTGTCGTGGAATGGATCTCCAGGAGACCTCCTCACCATCCCGGACGGGCTCCACTCACTTGACGCCAACGAGGACTCAGTCATCCTCCTAACCGTCGTCAAGAAGCAGTGAACCAGGTCGCGTGCGAATCGTGGGAACCCCGCAGTACGGTGCCCCTGATCCCTTCGCGCTCATCCATGATGAACTGATACACGATGCCACCAACGATGCGCTGCGACAGCAGGGCATGGGCCCCATCTATACGGTGGGTGCGGCTGCGCGCGTCGCCGTCATCGGTCAGGCGCCGGGACGCCGCGCTCAAGCAAGGGCTCGGTCTTGATCATCTGCACCCATCGCTCCGAGTACTCTTCGAACCCCATCGACCGCGCTTTCTCAGTAGCGGCTTCGGCGCGATTCCGTGCCGCTACGGCCGCTGGCGGGTTCCACTGGCCGAGCGAGATCTTCGTGTGCACGGCGGCAAGCCACGTCCGCGCGTCCGTCTTCGTGTGGAATGTCAGCGCTTTGTCGCCCTCGGTCCGAGCCGTGTAGGTCCTCCCGTCGGGTCCGGGATAGCGCGCTTGCCAGCGGCCAGAAGGGAGCTTGCGCAGACTGCCCCACGGCTCTCGCTTAGATGCAGTCATCGTGCCCTCCCGTGGACTTGAACGGACGAGCGTGGACCGTCGTGCCACTCCGTGCCACTCGACGCCCTCGAGACCCAGGATCCGCATATTTCCGCGCATCGTGAGGGCTTCCGTAGGTCACCTGTGGCACGAAGTGGCGCGCCCCCGGCCGCTCGCCAACCCGAATTTCGGGTGCCGGACTCTCTCGCCTCCATGAGGGAGGTGTGCTAGTGCCACCGGCGTGCCCCACCGAACGGGTATTCCTCGTCATCTCTGTCCTCCTCTGTCATTTCGAAGAGGGCACGAAAGAGGCCCGAACCCGCGAGATTTCGCGGATCCGGGCCTCTGACCAGCTGTTTCGCTGGAACCTCAGAGAGAAGTTCTCAGAAGTCCCAGTCGTCGTCTTCCGTCGCCTCGGCCTTGCCGATGACGTAGGAGGAGCCCGACCCCGAGAAGAAGTCGTGGTTCTCGTCGGCGTTCGGCGAGAGCGCCGACAGGATCGCCGGGTTCACGTTCGTGACGGTGGAGGGGAACATCGCTTCGTAGCCGAGGTTCATCAGCGCCTTGTTGGCGTTGTAGTGCAGGAACTTCTTGACGTCCTCGGTCAGGCCGACGCCGTCGTAGAGGTCCTGCGTGTACTGCACCTCGTTGTCGTAGAGCTCGAACAGCAGGTTGAAGGTGTAGTCCTTCAGCTCCTGGCGGCGCTCTTCGGTCTCCTTCTCGAGACCCTTCTGGAACTTGTAGCCGATGTAGTACCCGTGCACGGCCTCGTCGCGGATGATGAGGCGGATCAGGTCTGCCGTGTTCGTGAGCTTCGCCTTGGACGACCAGTAGATCGGCAGGTAGAAGCCCGAGTAGAACAGGAACGACTCGAGCAGGGTCGACGCGACCTTGCGCTTGAGCGGGTCGTCGCCCTGGTAGTAGTCCATGATGATCTGAGCCTTCTTCTGAAGGTTCGGGTTCTCGGTGGACCAGCGGAACGCCTCGTCGATCTCCTTCGTCGACGCGAGCGTCGAGAAGATCGAGGAGTAGCTCTTGGCGTGCACCGACTCCATGAACGCGATGTTCGTGTAGACGGCCTCTTCGTGAGGCGTGATCGCGTCAGGGATCAGCGAGACAGCGCCGACAGTGCCCTGGATCGTGTCGAGGAGCGTCAGACCGGTGAAGACGCGCATGGTGAGCAGCTGCTCTTCGGGCGTCAGCGTGTTCCACGACTGGACGTCGTTCGACAGCGGCACCTTCTCGGGCAGCCAGAAGTTGTTCACCAGACGGTTCCAGACCTCGAGGTCCTTGTCGTCCTGGATGCGGTTCCAGTTGATCGCCTGAACGCTGTCGACCAGCTTGATCGGGGGGTGAGGAGTCATTGTTCTTCGTCGTTTCTTGTGGTCAGAGCCGGATCAGAGCATGCACGAGACGCACTCGGTCATGTCGGTGCCCTCGAGCGCCATCTGACGCAGACGGATGTAGTAGATCGTCTTGATGCCCTTGCGCCATGCGTAGATCTGAGCCTTGTTGATGTCACGCGTCGTGGCGGTGTCCTTGAAGAACAGCGTCAGCGACAGGCCCTGGTCGACGTGCTGGGTGGCGGCGGCGTACGTGTCGATGACCTTCTCGTAGCCGATCTCGTATGCGTCCTGGTAGTACTCCAGGTTGTCGTTCGTCATGAACGGCGCCGGGTAGTAGACGCGGCCGAGCTTGCCTTCCTTGCGGATCTCGATCTTCGACGCGATCGGGTGGATCGACGACGTCGAGTTGTTGATGTACGAGATCGAGCCGGTCGGGGGCACTGCCTGCAGGTTCTGGTTGTAGATGCCGTGCTCCTGGATCGACGACTTCAGCGCCACCCAGTCAGCCTGCGTCGGGATGTGCTTGCCCGCGAAGAGCTCCTTGACCTTCTCGGTCTCGGGCACCCAGGCGCGCTCGATGTACTTGTCGAAGAACTCACCCGACGCGTACGTCGAGTCCTCGAAGCCGTCGAAGGCCTGCTTGCGCTCGATCGCGATGTTGTTCGAGGCGCGCAGCGCGTGGAACAGCACCGTGTAGAAGTAGATGTTCGTGAAGTCGATGCCCTCGTCGGACCCGTAGTAGACGTGCTCGCGAGCGAGGAACCCGTGCAGGTTCATCTGGCCGAGGCCGATCGCGTGCGAACGGTCGTTGCCGTCTTCGATCGAGCGGACAGAGCGGATGTGGCTCTGGTCGCTCACCGCGCTCAGCGCACGGATCGCCGTCTCGACCGTCTGGCCCAGGTCATCGGCATCCATCGACAGCGCGATGTTCATCGAGCCGAGGTTGCAGGAGATGTCCTTGCCGATCTGGTCGTACGAGAGGTCGTCGTTGTACGTGGTCGGCGTGTTCACCTGCAGGATCTCGCTGCAGAGGTTGGACATGTTGATGCGGCCCTTGATCGGGTTGGCCTTGTTCACCGTGTCTTCGAACATGATGTACGGGTAGCCCGACTCGAACTGGATCTCGGCGACCGTCTGGAAGAACTCGCGGGCGTTGATCTTCGTCTTCTTGATGCGCGGGTTGTCGACCATCTCGCGGTACTTCTCGGTGACCGAGATGTCGCCGAAGGGAACGCCGTAGACCTTCTCGACGTCGTACGGCGAGAAGAGGTACATGTCCTCGCCGTTCTTGGCGAGTTCGAACGTGATGTCGGGAACCACGACGCCGAGCGACAGCGTCTTGATGCGGATCTTCTCGTCGGCGTTCTCACGCTTGGTGTCGAGGAACCGCATGATGTCGGGGTGGTGCGCGTTGAGGTACACGGCTCCTGCACCCTGACGGGCGCCGAGCTGGTTGGCGTAGCTGAAGCTGTCTTCGAGGAGCTTCATCACGGGGATGATGCCCGAGGACTGGTTCTCGATCTGCTTGATCGGTGCCCCGGCCTCACGGATGTTCGAGAGCAGCAGCGCCACGCCGCCGCCGCGCTTGGAGAGCTGCAGAGCGGAGTTGATGCCGCGGGCGATCGACTCCATGTTGTCTTCGATGCGCAGCAGGAAGCAGCTGACGAGCTCGCCGCGCTGGGCCTTGCCCGAGTTGAGGAAGGTCGGCGTCGCGGGCTGGAAACGACCGGAGATGATCTCCTCGACCAGTGCCACTGCGAGGTTCTCGTCACCGCCGGCGAGGCCGAGGGCCGTCATCACGACGCGGTCTTCGAAGCGCTCGAGGTAGCGCTTGCCGTCGAACGTCTTGAGCGTGTAGCTCGTGTAGTACTTGAAGGCGCCGAGGAACGTCTCGAAGCGGAACTTCTTGCCGTAGGCGAGGTCGTTGAGCTTCTGGATGAACTCGAGCGAGTACTGCTCGATCACGGCCGGCTCGTAGTACTCCTTCTCGACCAGGTAATCGAGACGCTCCTTGAGCGAGTGGAAGAACACCGTGTTCTGATTGACGTGCTGCAGGAAGTACTCGCGCGCCGCCCGCTTGTCGGCGTCGAACTGGATCTTCCCGTTCGCGTCGTACAGGTTCAGCATCGCGTTGAGGGCGTGATAGTCCAGGCCCTCGTAGGTCGGGTTCATCTTGAACGCCACCGTGTCTGTCACTGAGTCTGTTCCTGCCTGCTCGTCAACTGCGGTACCCACCGTCGCTCCAATCCGTCGCTCACGCGATCTACATCGTCTTGTGTGCCGAAGATCTCGAGCCGATACAAGTGAGGCACGTTGCACTTGCGGCTGATGATGTCACCGGCGAGACAGAACGAGTCGCCGAAGTTGGTGTTCCCCGCAGAGATGACTCCGCGGATGTGATTCCGGTTGCGCTCGTCGTTGAGGAACCGGATGACCTGCTTGGGCACCGCGCCTCGTTCGACGCCGCGCCCCTCACCCCCGCCGTAGGTGGGAGTGACCAGCACGAAGGGCTCGTCGACGACGAGATCTTCCTGCTGTCGGAGAAGGGGAATGCGTCGGGCCGGGAGCCCGAGCTTCTCGACGAAACGCGCGGTGTTACCCGAGGCGCTCGAGAAGTAGACCAGGAGCGGCGCGGCGGTCGCGACGGCGCTCATGGCGGATCACGCCAGACGCGAGGCGAGCTCGTCGATCTTGTCGGGACGGAAGCCCGACCAGTGGCCCTCGTCGGTGACGACGACCGGCGCCTGCATGTAGCCGAGCGCCTTGACCTGCTCGAGTGCACTCGCGTCTTCCGACAGGTCGAGGATTTCGTACTCGATGCCCTTGGCGTCGAGCGCGCGGTAGGTGGCGTTGCACTGAACGCAGGACGGCTTCGTGTAGACCGTGATCGACATCTTTTCGCTTCCCCTCAAATCTCTGGCCTGCATCTGAATCAGGCTGTTTTCCGGTAGACCCTCACCGGGATCTCAATACTACATATAGGTACGGACATTCAGGGTGACCACTAGGGGTAGTAGTTACAGACGTGTAGTTTTCCACCGCTCGCCACTGGTACAACACAGGTTCTCCACCGTTTCTTCCACAGGCTGAGGCCCCTCGAGAGCACCTCCGAACCGCGAGAAATCGCGGCTGGAATCGACCTGCGAGAGATCCATCCACAGGTGCGACCATACGGGTGACCTCGGACATCGGATTTTCTGTGGAAACTCGGTTTGGGCGTGTCGCGGCGTGTCGGGGAGGAGCCGCTTCGACCGGCGTCGGCAGCTCCCGGTAGCGTTGACCCGTGGCGGGATATCAGGACCTTCTTCGCACGCCCGGAGTGGCGCGCATGATCGCTGCACAGCTGACCGCTCGCTTCCCCAACGGGATGACCTCGCTCGCGATCCTGCTGCACGTCGAACAGCAGACCGGCTCATACGGCTCGGCGGGCCTCGTGCTCGCCGCGACCAGCGTCGGGCAGGCCGTCGCCGGCCCGATCACGAGTCGATGGATGGGCGCCTGGGGCATGCGCCGCGTGCTCACCCTCACGCTCAGCGTGTGCGTGGTCGCCGTGCTGGGCCTCGCGCTCCTCCCCCTGAACGTCCCGGGTTACATGGTGCTCGGCATGATCGCCGGCCTCTCGACGCCTCCGGTGCAGGCCGCGGTGCGCACCATCTATCCGAAGCTCGTGAACTCGACACAGCTCACCCCTCTCTTCTCTCTCGATGCCTCCCTGCAGGAGATCATCTGGGTGCTCGCCCCTGTCGTGATCACGCTCGTCTCGACGCAGATCGGCACAGCCGTGGGGCTGCTGCTCGTGGCGATCGTGCTGGTCGGCGGCGGCGCGTGGTTCATCCTCTCGCCCGAGGTCGGCCGCGTGCGCATCCCGCGAAGCCGCAGCGCGCTCGGCAAGGTCGTGCTCAAGCCGCCGGTGCTGCTCGCCACGGTCATCGGATTCCTGCTCATCGGCGCCTGCTCCGCGGTCGAGGTCGGCGTCGTCGCGACGTTCGAGCACGGCAGCCTGGCGGCCGGCCTCGTGCTCGCGGTGTTCGCCGTCGGCAGCCTCGCCGGAGGACTCTCGTTCGGACACATCCCCATCGGGCCCTGGGCGATGGCCCGCCGCCTCACCATCGTCACGGTCGGCCTCGCACTCACCATGTTCTCCCTCAACGAGTTCTGGCTCGGCGGCACCCTGATCGTCGCCGGCATCGGAGTCGCGCCGGCCCTCGCCGTGCTGTTCGCCATCACGACCGCGAGCGTCAAGTTCAGCGAGACCGCCGAGGCATTCGGATGGGCGGGCACCGGTCAGCTGATCGGCGCCGCGGCCGGCTCAGCCGTCGCCGGCTTCCTCGTCGATGCGACGGATCCTCGCGGCGCCTATCTCGCTGCGACACTCTTCGCCGCGGCCGGACTCGTCGTCTCGATCGTCTTCGTCCGCTCCTTCCCCGATCTGCGTCATCGCGATGCGAGTCCTCACCCCGATACCGAACCCCTGGCGGTCACCCCTTCATGAGCTCTGCCCCCTCCCCCGCATCCGTCGCCCCCGAGGTCATCTGCATCGGCGAGTCCATGGGCCTCGTCACCGCCCTGGGCGCCCCGCTCGCCGAGACCGAGACGGCGGCCCTGGGGCTCGCCGGCGCGGAGGGCAACGTCGCGGTCGGACTCGTCTCGGCAGGGCACCGGGCCGCCTGGGCCTCGCGTCTGGGCGACGACCCGATCGGCGTGCGCATCTCGACCGAGCTCGAACGTCGGGGCGTCGACCTCTGGGTGGCGACCGATGCGGATGCTCCGACCGGCGTGATGTTCAAGGATCCGGGCACCGAGTCATCGTCGGTCTACTACTACCGTCGCGGGTCGGCGGCGTCGCTGATGGCGCCCGGCTTCCTCGACGCCGCGCAGCTCGCCGGCGTGCGGATCGTGCACACGACAGGCATCACCCCGGCGCTCTCCCCCTCGTGCCGCGCGATGGTCGATCAGCTGTTCGTCGACGCTCGCGCAGCCGGCGCCCTCGTCTCGTTCGACGTAAACGATCGCAGGGCGCTGTGGACGATGCAGGACGCAGCCGAGACGCTGACCCGCCTCGCGGATGCCGCCGACATCGCCTTCGTCGGCCGCGACGAGGCCGAACGCATCTGGGGCACCGTGACCCCGGCCGAGATCCGCGCTCACCTCCCCCGGTGCGCGCTCCTCATCGTGAAGGACGGCGATGTGGGCGCCACCGCATTCTCGGGCGACGACGAGCCGGTGTTCGTGCCGGCCCCGCGGGTGGAGGTCGTCGAGCCCGTCGGCGCGGGTGACGCCTTCGCTGCCGGGTTCCTCGCCGCGACGCTCGAGGGTGCAGAGCTCGCAACGCGACTGAGCGCAGGCCACGCGGCCGCCGCGCGCGTGCTGACCACCCACGGCGACCTGCCACCGCTGCCCTGAACTCCGCACGCCCCGCCCACACGACCCGGTCGTAGGCTTGCTGCATGCCTGCTCCGCTCACGCTGCCTCGCATCTCCTGGGGTGACCCGGCCTCCGACCGCCGAGTGCTCCTCGTGCACGGCCTCGGCTCGTCCGCTGCTCTGATGTGGCGAGTGGGCACCGCCCTCGCCGACGCCGGATGGCACGCGACCGCCGTCGATCTGCGTGGCCACGGCGACGCCCCTCGCGCCCTCGACTACTCAGTCGCCGCCTACGCGGCAGATCTGATCGCGACCGCGCCCGACGGCGGCGGCCCGTGGGATGCCGTGGTCGGCCACTCGCTCGGTGGAGCCGCCGGCACGGCGGCGGCAGCATCCGCTCCCGGGTGGACCCGCCGTCTCGTACTGCTCGACCCGGCGATCCTGGTCGGCGGCCGTGATGCCGCGATCGTGCGCCGAAGCCAGGAGCGCGCCTTCGCCGACAACAGGGTCGAGCTGGTTCAGCAGGAGCATCCGCACTGGCATCCGCAGGATTGGGAGCTCAAGGTCGACGCCGTGCACAGAGCGAGCGCCTGGGCCGTCGAGCAGACGAGTGCGCAGAACACTCCCTGGGATGTCACGGCGGATGCCGCGCGGCTGACCGTTCCCACCCATGTGATCGGCTCGGATCCTGAGGTCTACAGCATCTTCACCGGCGACGTCGCAGCCGCGGTGCTCGCCGCCAACCCGCTCATCACCATGTCGGTCGTCGAGGGCGCGGGGCATTCGCTGCACCGCGACAAGCCCGAAGAGACGATCAGGCAGCTGACGGAGGCCCTCGCATGACGTTCGACCCGACCGCGTACCTTCCTGACGATCTTCTCGAGCGCATCCGCGAGCGGGCCCCGATCCACGACCGCGACAACACGTTCCCCCAGCACGACCTCGACGAGCTGCGCGACGCCGGATACCTGTCGATCCTCGTCCCCGCCGACCGCGGGGGCGCGGGTCTCGGACTCGCCGAGGCTGCGATCCTCCAGCAGCGCCTGGCGACCGCCGCCCCCGCGACGGCGCTCGCGATCAACATGCATCTCGTGTGGACGGGCGTCGCCAAGGTCTTCTCCGACCGCGGGGTGCCCGGCCTCGAGTTCGTGCAGGACGGCGCGGTGGCCGGCGAGGTCTTCGCCTTCGGCATCAGCGAGGGCGGCAACGATCTGGTGCTGTTCGGCAGCGACACCGAGGCCGCGCCTACGGCCGACGGCGGCTACGCGTTCACCGGCACGAAGATCTTCACCTCGCTGGCGCCGGTCTGGACGAAGCTCGGGCTGCACGGACTCGACACGACGAGCGCCGACGCCCCGAAGCTCGTCTTCGCCTTCGTCGACCGCACCGATGCGGTCGTCACGGGCGACGACTGGGACACCCTCGGCATGCGGGGCACCCAGAGCCGCACGACCCGACTCGACGGAGCCGTTGCGGATGCCGCGCATGTGGTGCGCCGCATCGCCCCGGGCCCGAATCCCGACCCGATCGTCTTCGGCATCTTCTCGGTCTTCGAGATCCTGCTCGCCTCGGTCTACACCGGCATCGCCCGACGCGCACTCGACCTGGCCGTGCTCACCGCGCAGAAGCGCCGCTCGAAGAAGACGGGTGCCGCCTACAGCCAGGACCCCGACATCCGCTGGCGCATCGCCGACATGGGCCTCGCGTACGACGCCCTCCCCCCGCAGATCGCGGTGCTCGCCCGCGATGTCGACGAGAAGGTCGACAACGGCGCCCGGTGGTTCACGCTGCTGTCGGGCGTCAAGCATCGGGCGATCACGATGTCGAAGCACGTCGTCGACCAGGCGATGCTCGTCGCCGGCGGCGGCTCGTACTTCTCGTCGAACGAGCTGTCGCGGCTTTACCGCGACGTTCTGGCGGGGGCGTTCCACCCCTCAGACCCCGAGTCGGCGCACTCCACTGCGGCGAGCGCCTGGTTGGGTCCACTCGAGTCCTGACCGCGATATTCTGCGGTTTGCCCGCTGCGACTCAGGTAATTCTGCGGAATCGGTTGAAGGCAGCCCGCTCCGGTGCGAGGATCGCATCATGACGTCCTCAAAGAAGCATCCCCCGCTGGACGGTGTCGCCAAGACGATCATCGAGCTGCTGCAGGAGGATGGGCGGCGCTCCTACTCCGATATCGGGCGTGAGGTCGGCCTGAGCGAGGCCGCCGTGCGCCAGCGCGTGCAGCGTCTCACCGAGTCCGGCGTGATGCAGATCGTCGCCGTGACCGATCCGATGCAGCTGGGCTTCCCTCGGCAGGCCATGATCGGCATCCGCGTCTCGGGCGACACCAGAGTGGTGGCGGAGGCCATCGCCGAGATCGCCGCCATCGACTATGTGGTGATCACGGTCGGATCCTTCGACATCCTCGCCGAGGTCGTCTGCGAGGACGACGAAGACCTCCTCGCCCTCATCAACGACCACATCCGCCCGATCGACGGGGTGCTGTCGACCGAGACCTTCATCTACGCCAAGCTGCAGAAGCAGCTCTACAACTGGGGGACCAGATGAGCACGCAACGCACGACTCCGTCCGAGGCCGAACTCCAGGCCATGGCCAAAGACCACCTGTGGATGCACTTCACGCGGCAGTCGACCATGGAGAAGAGCGGCGTGCCGATCATCGTCAAGGGTGACGGCCACCGCATCTGGGACTCGAAGGGTAAGGACTACTTCGACGGGCTCTCGGGCCTCTTCGTCGTCAACGCCGGGCACGGACGCCGCCGTCTCGCCGAGGCCGCCGCGAAGCAGGCATCCGAGCTGTCGTTCTTCCCGCTGTGGTCGTATGCGCACCCGGCGGCCATCGAGCTCGCCGACCGCCTGGCCGACGAGGCCCCCGGCGATCTCAACCGCGTGTTCTTCTCGACCGGAGGCGGCGAGGCGGTCGAGACCGCGTTCAAGCTCGCGAAGCACTACTGGAAGCTGATGGGCAAGCCCACCAAGCACAAGGTCATCTCGCGCTCCGTCGCTTACCACGGCACCCCGCAGGGCGCGCTGGCGATCACCGGCATCCCGGCGATGAAATCGATGTTCGAGCCCGTCACGCCCGGCGGCTTCCGGGTGCCGAACACCAACTTCTACCGCGCGGCGGAGATGGGCGGCCCGAGCGATGACCTCGAGGCCTTCGGCCGCTGGGCGGCCGACCGCATCGAGGAGATGATCCTGTTCGAGGGCGCAGACACCGTCGCCGCCGTCTTCCTCGAGCCGGTGCAGAACTCGGGCGGATGCTTCCCGCCCCCTCCCGGATACTTCGCCCGAGTGCGCGAGATCTGCGACCGCCACGACGTGCTCCTCGTCTCCGACGAGGTCATCTGCGCGTTCGGCCGCCTCGGCCACACCTTCGCCTGCACCGGCCTGGGCTACGTGCCCGACATGATCACGTGCGCCAAGGGCATGACGAGCGGCTACTCGCCGATCGGCGCCACGATCGTGAGCGACCGCATCTACGAGCCGTTCTCGAAGGGCGACGTGTCGTTCCCGCACGGCTACACCTTCGGCGGCCACCCCGTCTCGGCGGCAGTCGCCCTCGAGAACCTCGCCATCTTCGACGAGGAGGGACTCAACGAGCGGGTGCGTGAGAACTCACCCCTGTTCCGAGCCGAGCTCGAGACGCTCCTCGACCTGCCCATCGTCGGCGACGTGCGCGGCGACGGCTACTTCTTCGGCATCGAGCTCGTGAAGGACAAGGCCACGAGGGAGACGTTCGACGATGACGAGTCCGAGCGGCTGCTGCGCGGCTTCCTCTCCCCCGCACTGTTCGAGGCCGGGCTCTACTGCCGCGCCGACGACCGCGGCGACCCAGTGATCCAGCTCGCACCGCCGCTGACGGTCGGCCCTGCCGAGTTCCGCGAGATCGGTCAGATCCTGCGGAGCGTGCTCACCGACGCGCAGTCGGTTCTCTGACGTCAGTCGGATGCCGCGGTGCGCCGCCTCGCCAGCAGCGCGAGGTGGAGTGCCGCGATCGTCTCGCCGTCGTCGAGGTCGGCGCCCAGGAGATCACTGATCAGCGTGATCCGCTGATAGAACACCGACCGCGACAGGTGGCTCGCCGCGGCCGCCGCGGAGCGGTTGCCCGGGTGCGCGACGAGAGCGGCGAGCACATCGAGCAGGTCGCCCCGGCGTTCGCGATCATGACGGATCAGCGGTGCCAGCATCCGCTCGCTGTGCTCGTGCAGTCGGTGGTCGTCGCGCAGAGTGGCGACGAGTCGCTCGAGCGGGCGGTCGTCGACGCGGCGCACCCTCGCCCCACCCTCGGCCCTGTCGCTGTCGGCGAGGTCGCGCGCGGCGCGCAGCGAGGCGAGAAGACCCGTGACGTCGTCGGCGACCGGGCCCACGAAGACGGCACGGTCGGGGCCGGCGATGCGCAGCAGCACCTCGTCGGACAGCGCAGCGGATGCGGGCAGAGACAGCAGCGCGACGTCGTCGTCGGCCACGCGGGCGGCGACCACCGCGAAGCCCGCCTGCCGCGCGCGATACGCGAGCTCGCTGATCGATCGCGATCCCCGCGCCACGATGCCGTGGCACTGGCACTCGGCGAGCGCGAAGCCCCCTGCGCGCAGCCGGGCGTCGATGTCCTCCGCCCTGGCGAAGCGCGCGCCGAGCAGGTCGTCGATCACGGCGCGCTGCGCGAGCAGCGACCATTCCGCGTCGCCGCCGTCGGCGATGCAGCCGAACGCGAGCGCCGTCGCCCCCTGCTCGAGCACGGTGACGCGGCCGGCGGGGTGCGGCGGGCCCGGAAGCGCGAGCAACGTGCCCCAGCGCACTCCTCTCGCCTGCACGGCAACCTGCTCGGCGCCGCCTCGCTCGTCGAGCACCTGGGCGATCGGCATCCCGAGCCCTTCGGCCGCGATCACCTCGCGCGCGAGGTTCTCGAGCACCACAGGAGCACCGAGGGCCCTGGCTGTCTCGGCCACCACGACATCGGCGGGCGCCCCCTGCAGGCTCAGTGCGGTGAACAGCTCGTGCAGATGCTGGCGCTCATGCAGCGCCTGGGTCTGCGCGGCGATCAGGGCGTGGTGCACGGCCTCGGTCACGGCGACGAACTTCACCTCGCGGGTCAGGGCGACGAGGGCGAGACCCACCGTCGCGCAGGCATCGACGACCGGCTGCGGCACCGCCGCGCGGGCCGCACTCAGCTCGAAGACGATTCCCGCGATGCCCGCTCGATGCAGGCTCGACGCGAAGGCGCGCAGCTCTCCGTCGTCGAACGGCCACCCTGCACCCGTCGTCAGCAGCAGTTCTCCGCCGTCGAGCAGACGCGCGACGCCGACGCTGTCGGAGACGTGCACCCACCGCACCGCGGCATCCAACGTCGCACCCCCGACGAGCACGTCGGGCTCGCCCGCCTGCACGGCGGGCTCGGCCAGCACATCGGCGACGGTGAGATACACGCCCCGAACCGGACGATCTGTCCGGATACCGCCGATCTCGCTACGCTCTGACACCCGAACCGCCCTTCGCGCTCTGTGATCATGGGAGGAAGCCAGCGTATCGAACCCCGGTCAGAGTGTTCGATGCGGATCACGCACTGCGAGGGAGCCCCGTGGACACCGTCCGTCACATCATCAATGGAGCAGAGACCGCCGAGGCGGCACGCACGGGTCAGATCTTCGACCCCGCCACCGGACAGGTGACCAAGCAGGTCGCCTTCGCCTCGACGGCCGAGGTCGACCAGGCGATCGCCGCCGCGGCATCCGCTCTGCCCGCGTGGCGCGAGACGAGCCTCATCAAGCGCGCCGATGTGTTCTTCCGCCTGCGCCAGCTGCTCAAGGAGCGCACGCCCGAGCTCGCCGCGATCGTCACGTCGGAGCACGGCAAGGTGCTCTCGGACGCTGCCGGCGAGGTCTCGCGCGGCATCGAGAACATCGAGTTCGCGGCCGGTCTCGTGCACCTGCTCAAGGGCGAGCGCAGCGAGCAGGTCTCGCGTGGTGTCGACGTGCACTCGGTCAAGCAGCCGGTCGGCGTCGTCGCGGCGATCACCCCGTTCAACTTCCCGGTGATGGTGCCGCTGTGGATGGTCGCCTCGGCGATCGCGTGCGGCAACACCGTGGTGCTCAAGCCCAGCGAGAAGGATCCTTCGGCGGCTGTCTGGCTCGCGAAGCTCTTCCAGGAGGCAGGGCTTCCGGATGGCGTCCTGAACGTCGTGCACGGCGACAAAGAAGCCGTCGACGCGCTGCTCGAGTCGCCGCGGGTGAACGCCATCAGCTTCGTGGGTTCGACCCCCATCGCCCGCTCGATCTACCAGCGCGCCTCGACGGCGGGCAAGCGCGTGCAGGCGCTCGGCGGAGCGAAGAACCACATGGTCGTGATGCCGGATGCCGACATCGATGCCGCCGCCGACGCCGCGATCTCGGCCGCGTACGGGTCGGCCGGCGAGCGCTGCATGGCCGTCTCGGTGCTGGTGGCCGTGGGCGACATCGCCGATGACCTGGTCGCCGCCATCGCCTCGCGCATCGGCGGTCTCTCGATCGGACCCGGCACGGATGCTGCGAGCGAGATGGGCCCGCTCATCACCCGCGAACACCGCGACCGCGTCGCCTCGTATGTCACCGGAGCCGCCGCAGAGGGCGCGACGGTCGTGGTCGACGGCACGACGAAGCAGTTCGACTCGGAGGGATTCTTCATCGGAGTCAGCCTGATCGATCAGGTCGCCCCCGGCATGAAGGTCTACGACGACGAGATCTTCGGTCCGGTGCTCTCGGTGGTTCGCGTCGAGACGTATGCCGAGGCGGTCGAGCTCGTCAACGCCAACGCGTACGGCAACGGAACGGCGATCTTCACGCGTGACGGCGGCACCGCCCGTCAGTACGAGTTCGACATCGAGGTCGGCATGGTCGGCGTCAACGTGCCGATCCCCGTGCCGATCGGCGCCTACTCGTTCGGCGGCTGGAAGGACTCGCTGTTCGGCGACTCGCACATCTACGGCCCCGAGTCGGTGCACTTCTACACCCGGTCGAAGGTGGTCACCACTCGTTGGCCCGACCACACGCCCTCGCAGATCGACCTGGGCTTCCCGAGCAACCACTGAACGCTCAGAGAGAGACACGAGACATGACGAACTTCACCGACCGCCATGGCGTATCCCACCCGTTGCCCGCTCCCGAGGCCGAGGCGCAGGTGCGCGCCGACGACCGCGGTCACGTGTTCCACTCGTGGAGCGCGCAGGGCCTGATCGATCCGCTTCCTGTCGCCGCGGGCGAGGGCTCGACGTTCTGGGACTACGCCGGCAACGCCTACCTCGACTTCTCGAGCCAGCTGGTCAACCTGAACCTCGGCCACCAGCATCCCGACCTCGTCGCCGCGATCCAGCAGCAGGCGGGCCGGCTCTCGACCATCCAGCCCGCGATCGCGAACGATGTGCGCGGCGAGCTCGCCCGACTCATCGTCGAGGTCGCGCCCGAGGGCTTCGAGAAGGTGTTCTTCACGAACGGCGGCGCTGAGGCCAACGAGTATGCGGTGCGCATGGCCCGCCAGTCGACGGGTCGCCGCAAGGTGCTGTCGATGTACCGCAGCTACCACGGCTCGACCGCGACCGCGATCTCGCTGACGGGTGACCCCCGGCGCTGGGCGAACGACACGGGCGACTCGGCTGCCGTGCGCTTCTTCGGGCCTTACCTGTATCGCTCGCCCTTCCACGCCGAGACCCCGGAGCAGGAATCCGAGCGGGCGCTCGCCCACCTCGAGCAGACGATCCAGCTCGAGGGCCCGCAGACGATCGCCGCGATCATCATCGAGACCGTCGTCGGCACGAACGGCGTGCTCGTGCCGCCCCCCGGATACCTGCAGGGCGTGCGCGAGCTGTGCGATCGCTACGGGATCGTCTACATCGCTGACGAGGTCATGGTCGGCTTCGGACGACTCGGCGAGTGGTTCGGCATCGACGCCTACGACGGGCGCCCCGACCTGATCACCTTCGCCAAGGGCGTGAACTCGGGATACGTGCCGCTCGGCGGGGTCGTCATCTCGGAGCGCATCGCACGGGTCTTCGACACCACGCCCTTCGCCGGCGGACTCACCTATTCGGGGCATCCGCTCGCCTGCGCCGCAGGTGTCGCGACGTTCGAGGTGTTCCGCCGCGACGGCATCCTCGAGCGCGTGCGCGACCTCGGCGAGCGCATCGTCGAGCCGACCCTGCGCTCGTGGGTAGACGCGCACCCGAGCGTCGGAGAGGTGCGCGGTCGCGGCCTCTTCTGGGCCGTCGAGCTGGTGCGCGACAAGCAGACACGAGAGCCGCTGGTTCCGTTCAACGCGAGTGGAGCGGATGCTGCGCCGGTCGCCGCCTTCGCCACCGCCGCCAAGAAGGCCGGTGTCTGGCCGTTCACGCACTTCAACCGCGTGCACATCGCACCGCCGCTCGTGATCAGCGAGGAGGAGCTCGTGCGCGGTCTCTCCGTGATCGACGAGGCCCTCGCCGTCGCCGACGAGCACGCCGACGCCTGACCCTGCCGCTGCTGCGCGGGTTCAGATCAGGAAGCCGCGCAGCAGTGCCTCGGAGCCCGCGAGGTGATCGCGCATCGCGGCTTCAGCGACCTCCGGCCGCCCGGCGAGGATCGCCGTGACGATGCGCTCGTGCTGCTCTCCCGAGTGCTGGATGTTGCGCGGCATCAGCGGGAACGTGTCGAGCCACGCGTTGACATCGGCCCTGTTCTCGGCGACCAGAGCGACGAGAGACGGGATGCCGGCGGCCTCGGCGATCGCGAGGTGCAGCAGAGTGTCGAGTCGGCGGTACTCCTCGGGTCCGGCCGGCAGCGCCGCCTCGTGTCGCGCCCACAGGTCGGCGCGCGTCGCGGCGTCCAGCGAACGACTCGCGGCCGCCCGCACCGCTCCGGTCTCGAGCACGCGCCGCAGACCCAGCACGTCGTCGAACTCGGCAGTGGTCACGGCCCCGGCATCCGACGGCTGGGGCAGCGGATCGGCGACGAAAGTGCCGCCGTATCGACCGCGCTTCGGCACGAGGTAGCCGGTGTCCGCCAGCTCGCGGATCGCCTCGCGTACGGTGTCGCGGCTCACCCCGAAGGATGCCGCGAGCTCGCGCTCGGGCGGCAGTGACTCCCCCGGGGCGACCACGCCGAGACGGATCGTCTGCACGAGGCGAGCGACCGCATCCTCGAGGGCGTTGCCTCGGCGCAGCGGACGGTAGACCGCCCGGCGCACCTCGACGAGATCGCCGTCTGGAGGGTGCTCGCTCATGCTTTCACCTTGTCACAGCGACATGATCCCGCTTCACAGCGGGGTGACGTAGGCGTTCGTGATGCCACCGTCGACGACGAAGGCACTTGCGGTGATGAACGACGAGTCATCCGAGGCGAGGAACGCCACGGCCGCCGCCAGCTCGGACGGTTCGGCGAAGCGCCCCATCGGCACGTGCACGAGTCGACGCTGCGCCCGCTCGGGGTCCTTGGCGAACAGCTCCTGCAGCAGAGGCGTGTTCACCGGTCCCGGGCACAGCGCGTTGACGCGCACACCCTGCCGCGCGAACTGCACGCCCAGCTCGCGTGACATCGCGAGCACGCCGCCCTTCGACGCGGTGTAGCTGATCTGCGAGGTCGCCGACCCCAGCAGCGCCACGAACGAGGCCGTGTTGATGATCGAACCCCGACCTGCCGGCACCATGTGGCGAAGCGCCGCCCGGCTGCACAGGTACACGCTCTTGAGGTTCACGTCCTGCACGCGATCCCAGGCCGGCAACTCGGTCGTCTCGATCGAGTCGTCGTCGGCAGGTGAGATGCCCGCGTTGTTGAACGCGATGTCGATGCGTCCGAACTCTGCGGCGACGCCGTCGAAGAGCGTGTTCACCTTGGTCTCGTCGGCCACATCGACCGTGCGGAACGCTCCGCCGACCTCGGCTGCCGCCTTCTCACCCGTGACGGGGTCGACGTCGGCGATGACGACGAACGCGCCCTCGGCGGCGAATCGCTGGGCTGTGGCGAAGCCGATGCCGCTCGCGCCGCCGGTGATGATCGCGACGCGGTCCTTGAGGCGCTGGGTCAGATCGATGCTCATGTGTGTTCTCCGTTGCAGTGAAAAGGTCGGGCCGGGTGTCGCTGTCAGGATTCGTCGGTCGCGAAGAAGACGTTCTTGGTCTCGGTGAAGTGCTCGGCGGCGTCGGGTCCGAGTTCGCGCCCGAGACCGGAGGCCTTCATGCCGCCGAAGGGCGTCGCGTAGCGCACCGATGAGTGCGAGTTCACCGAGAGCACGCCGCTCTGCACCCCGCGAGACACGCGCACCGCGCGGCCCAGGCTCTCGGTCCAGATCGATCCGGCGAGGCCGTAGGCGGTGTCGTTGGCCAGGCGGATCGCGTCGGCCTCGTCGTCGAAGGGCATCACCGCGACCACGGGGCCGAACACCTCCTGCTGGGCGATCCGATCGGCAGGGTCGGCGAGCACCACGGCGGGTGCGAACCAGAACCCATCACCCTGCGGTGCGCTGCCCCGGAACGCGATGTTCGCGTCGTCGAGGAACCCCGACACGGTGTCGCGGTGCGCGGCCGAGATCAGCGGCCCCATGTCGGTGTCGGCACTCGACGGGTCGCCGACCCGCCACGCCGCGACAGCCGGCTCGAGCATCTCGAGGAACCGGTCGTACACCGAGCGCTGCACGAGCAGCCGGCTCCGCGCGCAGCAGTCCTGCCCCGCGTTGTCGAACACCGATCCGGGAACCGCGGCGACGGCCTTCTCGAGGTCGGCATCCGCGAAGACGATGTTGGCGCTCTTGCCGCCGAGCTCGAGGGTCACCGGCTTGAGCGCACGCGCACAGCCGGCGGCGACCTCGATGCCGACCTCGGTCGAGCCGGTGAACACCACCTTGCGGACATCCGGATGCTCGACGAGCCGCTGCCCGACGACCGAACCCGACCCGGTGACGACCTCGAAGAGCCCTTCGGGGAGGCCCGCTTCGAGAGCGAGCTCACCGATGCGCATGGCCGTGAGCGGCGTGAGCTCGGCCGGCTTCAGCACCACGGCGTTGCCCGCGGCGAGCGCCGGCGCGAACGCCCAGGCGGCGATCGTCATCGGGAAGTTCCACGGCACGATGACGCCGACGACCCCGTAGGGATCGTGGAACGTGACGTCGAGGCCGCCAGCCACGGGGATCTGCCGCCCCGAGAGCCGCTCGGGGTCGGCCGAGTAGTAGTTGAGCACCTGCGCGACGTGGCCCGCCTCCCACCGGGCCGACCCGATCGGATGCCCGGAGTTCAGCACCTCGAGCTGAGCCAACTCCTCGACCGCGGCCTCGACCGTGCGCGCGAACGCGCGGAGGGCATCGGCCCGCGCGACAGGGGCGAGCGCCGCCCACCGGCGCTGCGCCGCGACGGCGCGGGCGATCGCGGCATCCGTCTCGCCGATGTCGGCGCGCGCGATCTCGCGGATCGACGCACCGGTCGACGGGTTGATGACTGTGAACGCGCTCATCGTGCGTCCTCCTTCCGCCGTGCGGCGAACGCACGGGCCTGTGAGACGAGATCGGTGAAGAGTCGCCGGTCCTCGGCGTTCTCCTCGGGGTGCCATTGAACGCCGACGATGTGACCGGCCGACGTGTCGACGAAGGCCTGCACGAGTCCGTCGTCTGAGTGCGCTGCGGCGACGAGACCCTCGCCCAGGCGATCGACGCCCTGGTGGTGGTAGCTGTGCACCCGCATCTCGGTCTCGCCGATGATCTCGGCGAGCGGCGTCTCGGTCGACACCTCGACGTCGTTCTCGGCGAAGACACCCCCGCCGATGCGGTACTTCTCGGTGCCGAGCGACTCGGGCAGATGCTGCTGCAGGGTGCCTCCGCGGGCGACGTTCACGAGCTGCAGACCTCGGCAGATCGCGAGCACCGGGATGCCGCGGCGCTCAGCAGCGTGGAACAGCGCGAGCTCCCACGCGTCTCGGTCGACCCGGGCGGGGTCGGTGAGCGGATGCCGGTCCTCGCCGTACAGCTCGGGCGCGACGTCCGCCCCTCCGGAGAGCACGAGGCCGTCCATGCCCGAGATCGCCGCATCAGCGGCATCCGGATCCTGCGGAGGCAGAAGCAGCGCGATGCCGCCGACGGAGGTGACGCTGGTGAGGTACTGCTCGGGCAGGAACGCCGCCCTGACGTCCCACACCCCCTGCTGCGCCCGCTCGAGGTACGTCGTGACGCCGATCAGCGGCGCCGGGTCAGAGGCGCTCGAAGCCACGGATGCGCTCCCAGTCGGTGACGGCCGCGTCGTAGGCCTCGACCTCGATGCGCGCCTGGTTCAGGTAGTGCTCGACCACGTCGTCGCCGAACGCCGCACGCGCGATGGTCGACTCGCTGAAGAGCTTCGCGGCTTCGCGCAGCGTCGTCGGCAGATGATCGACGCCCGCCTCATAGGCGTTGCCCGTGAACCGCTCGGGCAGCGGCAGCTCGTTCTCGATGCCGTGCAGACCGCCCGCGATGATCGCCGAGATGGCGAGGTAGGGGTTCACATCACCGCCGGGCACCCGGTTCTCGACACGGAGGCCCGAGCCTGAGCCGACCACGCGCAGCGCGCATGTGCGGTTGTCGATGCCCCACGCCACGCCGGTCGGGGCGAAGCTGCCCTTCGCGAACCGTTTGTAGGAGTTGATGTTCGGCGCGAGCAGCAGGGTGAACTCGCGCAGAGTGGCGAGGATGCCGGCGATCCAGTGCTCCATGACCGGACTGAAGCCGTGCTCGCCGTCGCCCGCCATCACCGGAGCGCCCGACTCATCGCGCAGCGACAGGTGGATGTGACAGCTGTTGCCCTCGCGCTCGTTGAACTTGGCCATGAACGTGAGCGCCTGACCGTGCTGCTCCGCGATCTCCTTGGCACCGTTCTTGTAGATCGCGTGCTGGTCGGCCGTCTCGCGCACCTCCGCATAGCGGAACGCGATCTCCTGCTGACCGAAGTTGCACTCGCCCTTCACGCCCTCGCAGTACATCCCCGCGCCGTCCATGCTGTTGCGGATGTCGCGCAGCAGCGGCTCCATGCGGGTCGACGCGAGCAGGTTGTAGTCGACGTTGTAGTCGGTGGCAGGTGTCAGTCCCTCGTACTTGCGCCCCCACGCATCGCGATAGGTGTTGTCGAAGACGATGAACTCGAGCTCGGTGCCCGAGTACGCGGTCCACCCGCGCTCGGCGAGACGGTCGCGCTGGCGGTCGAGGATGGCCCGGGGCGACGGCCCGACGGGCTCGCCGTTCTGCCACACCAGATCGGCCATGACCAGCACGGTGCCGTCGAGCCACGGGATGTTGCGCAGCGTCTCGGCGTCTGGTTTGAGCACCATGTCGCCGTAACCGCGATCCCAGCCCGACATCGCGTAGCCGTCGACCGTGTTCATGTCGACATCGACCGAGAGCAGGTAGTCGCACGCCTCGGCACCGTGGGCCAGGATGTCCTCCTGGAACAGCCGCGCCGACACGCGCTTGCCGACCAGTCGACCCTGCGCGTCGGCGAATGCCACGATCACCGTGTCGATCTCGCCGGCGGCGATGCCGGCATCCAGCTGTTCGATGCTCAGGTTGCCCGCCATCTGACGCTCCGTTCTCGTGCTGTGAAGCGATCGGCCGACCGGCTTCGCCCTCAGAGTAGATCACCTCGACGTTTAAAGGTAGACGAAACCACCATTGACTGTCACAATCGTCCGCAAGGTGCACCCGGCGCCTGCACGCATGCGAACGGAGAGCGGATGTCCCAGCAGAGCAATGAATCCCGCAAGGTCGCCGGAGCGACCTATACACGCGCCGGGAGTGATTATTTCGAGAAACGCACCCTGAAGAGGTCTGCTGGAGTCTGGGGTCTGTGGGGGCTCGCGGTCGCCGCGGTGATCTCGGGCGACTTCTCCGGGTGGAACTTCGGCATCGACTTCGCCGGCTTCGGCGGGATGCTCATCGCCTTCGCGATCCTCGTCGCGATGTACTACGGCATGATCTTCGCCATCGGCGAGATGGCGGCCGCGATGCCGCACACCGGCGGCGCCTACTCGTTCGCGCGCTCCGCCATGGGCCCCTGGGGCGGCCTCGTCACCGGCGCGGCCGAGACCATCGAATACGTCGCGACCACGGCGGTGATCGTCTACTTCTCGGCGTCGTATGCGAATGGGATCACCAGCGAGCTGCTGGGACTCGAACTGCCCGGATGGGTCTGGTACCTCATCCTCTACATCGTCTTCATCGCCCTGAACTCCGCGGGCGCCGCCATCTCGTTCCGCTTCGCGATCATCGTGTCGGTGATCTCGATCGGCATCATCCTCGTCTTCTCCGCCATGGCGATCTTCTCGGGCGCGTTCTCGTGGGATGCCCTGTGGGACATCGTTCCCGACGAAGGCCAGACGGCATTCCTCCCCCACGGCGTCCTCCCGATCCTGTTCGCACTGCCGTTCGCGATGTGGTTCTTCCTCGGCATCGAAGAGCTCCCGCTCGCTGCGGAGGAATCGCACAACCCGACGCGCGACATCCCCAAGGCGGGGTTCTGGGCTCGCGGCACCCTCATCGTCACCGGCCTCCTGGTGCTCTTCCTCAACACCGGCGTGCTCGGCGCCGAAGCGACCGGAACCGCCGGCGAACCGCTGCTCGACGGCTTCCGCGCGATCGTCGGCGACCAGCTCGCCGCCGTGCTCGCACTGTTCGCACTCATCGGCCTGCTCGCCTCGCTGCAGGGCATCATGTTCGCCTACGGACGCAACATGTACTCGCTGTCTCGCGCCGGCTACTACCCGCGGTTCCTCTCGCTGACGGGCAAGCGGCAGACGCCGTGGGTCGCGCTCACCGTCGGGGCCGCCATCGGCTTCGTCGCCCTGATCGTGCTCGACGTGCTCACCGCGGTCGACTCCGAGGGCGCGGGCACCGTCGCCGGTGCGATCGTGCTGAACATCGCCGTCTGGGGAGCCGTCGTCGCCTACGCCCTGCAGCTCGTGTCGTTCATCATCCTGCGCAAGAAGTTCCCGAACGTCGACCGGCCGTACGTCAGCCCGTGGGGCATCCCGGGTGCCGTCATCGCTCTGGTGATCGCCGTGCTGATCTTCGTGGGCTTCCTGCTGAACCCGACCTTCGGCCCGGCGATCATCGCGATCGCGATCGTCTACGCGATCATCCTTCTCGGATTCGGCCTGTTCTTCCGGCACCGGCTCATCCTCTCCCCCGAGGAGGAGTACGCACTGTCGGGCGGTTCGCATGGCGACCCGCAGGCCGAGGGCTACGACGCCATGGAAGGCGAGGTCTTCGACGGAGGGCGCTGATCGGAACGGAGGAGCGCGGCTCTACTTGCGGTCGAAGTCGAACGCCTTGAGCAGCTCGTCGACGGCCTTGTCGCGCTCCTCCCCACCCTCGTCGAACATGTGCGTCACGTGCGTGCGCAGGTGGTTCTCGAGCAGCAGGCGGTTGAGGGACTCCAGTGAGCGCTGGATCGCGCGCGACTGCGTGATGATGTCCATGCAGTACTCCTCGTTCTCGATCATCCGCGCGACACCGCGCATCTGACCCTCGAGGATGCTGGTGCGGTGCAATGCACGCTTCTTGATGTCTTCGATCACGTTTCGAGGGTACTCGGGTCCTGCGACTGTCAGCCCGAGAACGGGTTGATCACGGCGAGCCCCGGGATGTCGAAGTCCCTCTCGTTTCGGGTGACCAGTGTCAGCCCGTGATGCAGCGCGGTGGCCGCGATGAGGGCATCGGTCAACGGGCGCCGGTTCGGCACCTGGATCGTTGCGCAGATCCGACCGATCTCCGAGGTGACCGGGAGTATCTGTGCCGCATACCCACGTCGGGCGTGCGCGAGCCACAGATCTAGCAGCGCGGCCTGTCGAGGGTCGCGATAACGCATCCCGGCCGCGCCGAGCTCCAGCTCGTAGTCCGTGACGACGCTCACCCACCACTGGTCGGCGTCCAGCGCATCCAACCACGCCAGCGCGCCGCGGTCACCTCTGTCGGGGCGCCGACCCTCAGAGATGACATTCGTGTCGAGCAGGTACATCAGTCGAACTCGAACGGTGGGCGATCTGGAGTGTTCTTCCGGATGTCGGTGAGAATTCGCTCGAACTCGTCGCCGTCATCGAAAACCACTCCAGGCGGTGGCCCCACGATGTCGAGGAAGGATCGAGACGCGCGCTGCGGGGAGGACGCCACCATTCGGTCGTAGTCCTCGATGCTCAACAGGACGTACGCGGGCTCACCACGCCGGGTGACGATCACCGGTTCGCTTTCGGAGAGCCGCTGCGCTCTCGCTACCGATTGGTTGAATTCTCGCGCACTCATGGTGACCATGATCGACCCCGATTCTCAATGTAGTGAGAGTACTACACAGTGTCTTCCCGGCGATACGTCGGTCGCCGCGACGCCGGAAGCCGACCTCACCGAGAACTCCCCGTGAAAGGATGACGTCATGCCGCGAACACCGATGGCGCTACTGTCTCCCGCAGATCAGGTGCGCCTGCGCGCCCTCCGACGGATGAAGGCGGTGGCGCTCGGTGCGCTGATCTTCATGGCCGTCGTGTTCGTCATAGCGTTCGCGTTCCAGGAGCGGCAGCCGTGGCTGAGCTACGTCCGTGCCGCCGCGGAGGGCGGGATGGTCGGCGCCCTCGCCGACTGGTTCGCAGTCACCGCGCTGTTCCGGCGCCCTCTCGGCCTGCCGATCCCGCACACCGCGATCATCCCCAGCCGCAAAGACGAGATCGGCCGCACCCTCGGCGAGTTCGTCGAGACGAACTTCCTCGAGGCGAGCGTCGTGCGCACCAAGCTCGCCAGCACCGCGATCGCCCAGCGCGCTGGCGAATGGCTGAGCGAGCCCGCCCACGCCGAGCGCGTGGGCGCCGAGGGAGCGACGATCGCGACTGCGGTGCTCAACGCCCTCAGCGACGACGACGTGCGCGACCTCATCACCGACCTGGCTCGTGAGCACCTCGTCTCCCCCGAGTGGGGCCCGCCCGCCGGCGCCTGGCTAGAGAAGATCGTCGAGGCCGGCGCCCACCACGGAGCCGTCGACCTCGCCGCCGACAGCATCGGCCGTTGGCTCGACGCGAACGCCGAGTCGTTCTCGGGGCTCATCTCGCGGAGGCTCCCGGGATGGGTGCCGAAGCTCGCGCACCGTTTCGTCGACGACACCGCCTACAACGAAGCCGTGAAGTTCGTGCGTGCTGTGCAGGCGGACCCGCAGCATCCGGCTCGCATCGCTGTCGACGGCTACCTCGCCCGCCTCGCGGACAGCCTGCAGAACGACCCGGAGACCCGGGCCAAGCTCGAGAACGCCAAGTCGTCGCTCTTCGACAGCCCGCGCGTGGGCGCCCTCGCCGCCGAGGCGTGGAACACGGCGAAGAATGGACTGCTCGCCGCCCTCGCCGACCCCGAGAGCGGACTGCGCGTGCGCGCGGCTCAGGCCCTGCAGGAGGTCGGCCAACGGCTGACGACGGATGCCGCGCTGCAGCACCGCGTCGACACGTGGGTGTCGGATGCCGCGGTGTTCCTCGTCGACCGCTACCGCCACGACATCGCGTCGATCATCACCGACACCGTCGAGCGATGGGACCCGGTCGAGACCACCGAGAAGATCGAGCTCATGGTCGGCCGTGACCTGCAGTACATCCGCTTGAACGGCACGTTCGTCGGTGCGCTCGCGGGTCTTGCCATCTTCACGATCGCGCACCTGGTCATCCCCGGGGTCTGACGCCGCAGCATCCGTCGGGTGGATGCTCCCGATCCAGGTCGTGTTGCTAGGGTCCACACCTATGGGCGCCACCGACACAGTCACCAGTTCATCCCGCAGGGAAGCGGGTGGACGATGGGGGCGCCGAGCACTTGCAGCACTGGCTGTGCTCGCCAGCGGCGTCATCGCCTTCGTCCTCGCGAGCTCGGCCCTGGAGCTCGTGCGAGACCAGCTGCACCACAACTGCGGGATGCAGCCGCCCGGCTCTGAGGGAGCGGGCACCTGGATCTGCAGCGACAGCATCGGATACCTCAGCATTGCGGGGCTCCTCGGCATCATGTGGCTCGTCGTCGTGGTCGTCGGCCCTCTCATCGCCCTGTTCGTCCCTCACGATCGCCCGGCGCGACTGGCTCTTGTGCTTCTCGCTGCTCTGTCCACCGCGTGGATCCTCGGACTGACCTGGTACGGGTCGACGATGCACGTTCACGACGAGTACGCACCTATGACGGGCGCGGAGTACTGGTTGGGCGCGGTCGGCCCTGCAGCGCTCCTCAGCGTCATCGGTGTGGTGATCGGCCTGCTGAGCCCCGTGCCGACCGGGCCGCTTTCGTGGATTCTGGGGATCGTCGCGACCGTCATGCTGATCGTCGCAACGGTTCTACAACCCGGGCTGAGCATCAACCTCATCCCGGCCGCGGGGCTGCTCGCCGCGACGGCCGTCCGTCGTCTGTGAGGGCGTCGTGCCAGGCGTCGATGTTGCGCGCGACGTACTGCGCGGTCGACGACCAGAAGTCGCCATGTCCTTCGACGAACATCGTCCCCCACGGCTGGCGGCCGCGCGTGTGCGCGTCGTGGAGCAGCTCGTACATCGCCTGAGTCCGCTGGAGCATCGCATCCGGCAGCGCAGCCCGGAGATCCGCGTCGGCGGCGTACCCATCGACGAAGGCACGAAGACGGCGCGCGGCATGGGATACCGGTTGAGACTCATCCAGAACTGCGAACGATTGCGCCGCATACGCAAGGTCCCAGAGCCGAGTGCTGGGACCGGCCCCGTCCCAGTCGATGAACACCAGTCGCCCCTCGCCGACGATGAGGTTCCAGGGAGCGAGGTCGTTGTGACAGACCAGATCCGCCGGGCCAGGCGGGGGAATCAGAACGTCCCAGGTGGCGGCGCTGTCTTCGTACGAGCTGCTGGCATCGTGAATCTGCCGGACCATCGCCCCGACCCGTCGCAGCATACTGTCGGCGAGCGGACCCAGATTCATCGCCAGATCTCCCGACACGAACTCGAGCACCTGACGCCCATCATTGTCGCGACCGCGCCAGTCCGGCACATCCACTCCTGCGCTGCGGATCCAGCTCATGTACCGTGACGCCGATTCCGTGGAGTTCGACCACGGCTTTCGCACCGTCGCACCGACGCGCACGGTGTCTTCGCCCGAAGCGTTCCCGCCGGGGAGAGCAACCTCATCGTCGAACATCGCTCGAGCGTAACAACCCGATGCGAACGAGCGAATGCCCGATGCCTTGTTGCCGCGATCGCACGCCGCGGCAGGTCAGCGCCCCGCGAGGGCCGCGAGCATCTCGAGCACGCACAGCGCGGCAAGCCGCACCGTGCGCATGTCGTCGGTGTCGGCCGTCGCGTCGACCTCGGCGAGGTCCGCGCTGACGACGCGCGGGTCCGCGACGATCGAGCGCACGAGACCGCGCAGCTCCCACGCGGCGAAACCTCCGGGGACGGATGCCGGACAGCCGGGTGCCGCGGCCCGATCGGCCGCGTCGACGTCGACATCGAGGTGGATGCGGGCGCCTGCGCCCGCTCCGGCTATGCGCGTGGCTTCGGCGACGACCTCGGCGATGCCACGTCGGCGCACCTCGTCGAGGGTGATCACGCGGATGCCCCAGTCGGCCGCGCGCGCGGCGTACGCGGCGGAGTTCGCGAAGTCCGCGATCCCGATCTGCACGATCCGCGTCGGATCGATCCGCTCGCCCTCCGGCGCATCCTCGACGAGCCGGCGCACGGGTGAGCCGTTCGAGACACCGTCGCGCAGGTCGAAGTGGGCGTCGATCGTGATGAGTCCGGTGGCCCGAGCGCCCCGCGCGACCGGGTAGGTCAGCGCGTTGTCACCGCCGAGCGCGATGACGAGACGCGCGGCGTCTGCGAGCTCACGAACCCGGGCGACCGTCGCGGCGATGCCGGGCTCGCCGTCCGGCTCGACCACGTCACCGGCGTCGAGCACGCGCAGCGCCTCGGCGAGTTCGACGACCGGCGGCCCCATGAGGGTGGAGCTGTAACGGGTGAGCGCATCGCGGATCGCTGCGGGTGTCGCGTACGCGCCGGTCGGCGACAGCGAGGTGCGCCAGGTGGGCACGCCGAGCAGCACGGCATCCGCGTCATCCCCCGCAGCGAACGCGTGCCACGAACCGGCGCGCGGCCAGAGGTCATCGTGCGACAGAGCCATGATTCTCCGTTCCGTGAGCCGCGAAGACCGCGACACCGTCTTTCCAGACCTGCTCGACGAGGGGCACACCCGGACGGTAGGCCAGGTGGATGCGCGTGGGCGCCTTCAGGAGCACGAGATCGGCCCGCGCCCCCGGCGTGATCACGCCGACGTCGTCGCGCCGCAGCGCCAGAGCGCCACCCGCGGTCGCCGCCCACACGGCCTCGGCGGGCGTCATCCCCATGTCGCGCACGGCGATCGCGATGCAGAATGGCATCGACGAGGTGAAGCTCGACCCCGGGTTCGTATCGCACGCGATCGCCACCGCGACCCCGGCGTCGATGAGTCGACGGGCATCCGGATACGGCTGGCGGGTCGAGAACTCGACCCCGGGCAGAAGCGTGAGCACGGTGTCGGATGCGGCGAGCGCCGCGATGTCAGCATCCGTCAGGTAGGTGCCGTGGTCGACGGAGGCCGCGCCGAGCTCGACCGCGAGACGGACGCCGTCACCCGGACCGAGCTGGCTCGCGTGCACGCGGGGCATCAGGCCCTTCGCGATGCCCGCCTCGAGCACGCGCCGCGACTGCTCGACCGAGAACGCCCCGGTCTCGCAGAACACGTCGATCCACTTCGAATGCGGCGCGCACGCGTCGAGCATCGCGCCGGCCACCAGATCGACGTACTCGTCGGCACGCTCGGCATAGTCCGCGGGAACCACATGCGCGCCGAGAAAAGTGACCTCCGGCGTGACCTCGGCCGCGAGGCGCACCAGGCGCTCCTCGTCGGCGACGCTCAGCCCGTAGCCGCTCTTGATCTCGACCGTGGTCGTTCCCTGGGCGAGCAACTCGTCGACGAATCCGCGCAGCCGCGCGCGCAGCTCCGCGTCGCTCGCCGCTCGGGTCGCCGCGACGGTCGAGCGGATGCCGCCGGCCGCGTACTTCTGCCCGGCCATGCGCGCCTCGAACTCGGCGGCGCGATCGCCGCCGAACACGAGATGGCTATGGCTGTCGACGAACCCCGGGATGACCGCTCGACCGGCCGCGTCGACGGTCTCGTCGGCATCCGGGGCGTCCGCGGCGGATCCGACCCAGGCGATCCGATCGCCGTCGATGAGCACCGCCGCCTCGTGCAGAGTGCCGAAGCGCTCGCCACCCGGTGAGCCGACGTTGGTCGTCAGCTCACCGATGTTCGTGATCAGCGAGGTGCTCACAGCATCGGCACCTTCAGGCCGCGCTCACGGGCGATGTCGCGAGCGTGCTCGTATCCGGCATCGACATGACGCATGACGCCGGTGCCCGGGTCGTTCGTGAGCACACGCTCGAGCTTCTCCGCGGCGAGCGCCGAGCCGTCGGCCACCGTGACCTGCCCCGCGTGGATCGAGCGGCCGATCCCGACGCCGCCACCATGGTGCAGCGACACCCACGACGCACCGGATGCCGTGTTGAGCAGCGCGTTCAGCAGCGGCCAGTCGGCGATCGCATCAGAGCCGTCCTTCATGGCCTCGGTCTCGCGGTACGGCGAGGCGACCGACCCCGAGTCGAGGTGGTCGCGGCCGATGACGATCGGCGCGGCCAGCTCGCCCGACGCCACCATCTCGTTGAACTTGAGGCCCGCGAGGTGACGCTCCTTGTAGCCGAGCCAGCAGATGCGGGCGGGCAATCCCTCGAAGTGCACCTTCTCACCGGCCTTCTCGAGCCAGCGATGCAGCGCCTTGTCTTCGGGGAACAGCTCGGCGATCGCGCGATCGGTCTTGTAGATGTCTTCGGGGTCTCCCGAGAGCGCGGCCCAGCGGAAGGGTCCGCGGCCCTCTTCGAACTGCGGGCGGATGTACGCCGGCACGAAACCGGGGAACTCGAACGCCCGGTCGAAGCCGCCCAGCTGCGCCTCGGCCCGGATCGAGTTGCCGTAGTCGAACACCGCGGCCCCGGCATCCTGGAAGGCCACCATCGCGGCGACGTGCTGCGCCATCGATTCGCGCGAGCGCCGGGTGAACTCCTCGGCATCCCGCTCGGCCTCGGCCTTCCACTCGGCGACCGAGATGCCCACCGGCAGGTAGGCGAGCGGATCGTGCGCGCTGGTCTGGTCGGTGACGATGTCGATCGGCACGCCCCGACGCAGCAGCTCGGGGAAGACCTCTGCCGCGTTGCCGACGACGCCGACCGAGAGCGCCTCGCCGTCCTGCTTGGCTGCGACTACCCGGGCGACGGCCGCGTCGAGATCGGTCGTGTACTCGTCGAGGTATCCGTGCTGAACCCGGCGTGCGAGGCGCGACTCGTCGACGTCGACGATCAGCGCGACCCCGTCGTTGAGTGTGACGGCGAGCGGCTGCGCGCCGCCCATTCCGCCGGCACCACCCGTAAGCGTCAGTGTGCCCTTCAGCGATTCCCGGCCGAGGGATCGGGCGACAGCCGAGAACGTCTCGTACGTGCCCTGCAGGATTCCCTGCGTTCCGATGTAGATCCACGACCCTGCGGTCATCTGGCCGTACATGATCAGACCCAGCTCTTCGAGCTTGCGGAACTCGGGCCAGTTCGCCCAGTCGCCCACGAGGTTCGAGTTCGCGATGAGCACCCGCGGCGCCCACTCGTGCGTGCGGAAGACGCCGACGGGCTTGCCCGACTGCACCAGCAGCGTCTCGTCGGGTTCGAGCTCGTCGAGGGTGCGGACGATCGCGTCGTACGCCTCCCAGCTGCGCGCGGCCTTGCCGGTGCCGCCGTAGACGACGAGGTCTTCGGGGTGCTCGGCGACTTCGGCGTCGAGGTTGTTCATCAGCATCCGCTTGGCGGCTTCCGCACCCCAGCTCTTGGCGGTGCGCTGGTTGCCGCGGGTGGCGCGAACCACGCGCGATCCGGCAGGGGTCGCCGTCGAGTCGGGAGTCGTGGTGTCAGTCATGCGCGTGCTCCTTTGCGATGCGGGCGATTGCGCCGGACTGCACGATTGCGGTCACGGCTTCCATGTCTGGGGAGAGGAATCGGTCGGGTCCAGGCCCTGCGGCGACGGTGCGCACGAGATCGCGCACGGCGCCGGTCGCGGGCCCTGCTTGCAGCGGGGCACGCAGGTCGAGGGCGCGAGCGCCGGTGAGGATCTCGATCGCGATGACACGGCCGAGTCCGTCGATCGCCCGACGGAGCTTGCGAGCCGCGGCCCAGCCCATCGACACGTGGTCCTCCTGCATGGCCGATGAGGGGATCGAATCGACGGATGCCGGCACGGCGAGGCGCTTGAGCTCGGAGACGATGCCGGCGGAGGCGTACTGAGCGATCATCAGCCCCGAGTCGACGCCGACCTCGTCTGCGAGGAACGGAGGCAGACCGTGGTTGCGTGCCGGATCGAGAGCCCGGTCTGTGCGCCGCTCGGAGATCGAGGCGACATCGGCCACGGAGATCGCCAGGAAGTCGAGGACGGCAGCGACAGGGGCGCCGTGGAAGTTGCCGTTCGACTCGATGCGGCCGTCGACAGTGATGACCGGGTTGTCGATCACGCTGGCGAGCTCTCGCTCGGCGATGGTCGAGGCATAGCCCATGGTGTCGCGCGCGGTTCCATGGACCTGGGGCGAGCAGCGCAGCGAGTACGCATCCTGCACGCGGCCGTCCTCGGGCCCCTTGTGGCTGTGTACGATCGGTGAATCGCGCAGGAACGACCGCAGGTTCGAGGCCGACTCGGCCTGTCCGGGCTGGGGGCGCAGCGCCATGAGGTCGGCTGCGAACACGGCGTCCGTGCCCATCTGCGACTCCACCGACATCGCCGCCGCCATGTCGGCCGTGAGCAGCAGGGTCTCGAGATCGTGCAGCGCCAAGATGAGCATGCCCAGCATGCCGTCGGTGCCGTTGATGAGCGCGAGCCCCTCCTTCTCGACGAGGGTGAGGGGCTCGATACCCACGGCAGCGAGAGCCTCGGATGCCGGGATCAGATCGCCGGTTGCGTCACGCACGTCTCCCTCCCCCATCGTGGCGAGCGCGATATGAGCGAGAGGTGCCAGGTCGCCCGAGCAGCCGAGCGAGCCGTACTCCCGGACGACCGGCGTGATGTCGGCGTTCAACAGCGCCGCGTAGGTCTCGACGACGACCGGCCGCACGCCCGTGCGCCCAGACGTGAGGGTCTGCAGTCGCAGCAGCTGGAGCCCGCGCACGACCTCGCGCTCGACCTCGGCACCGGTCCCTGCCGCGTGCGAGCGGATCAGACTGGCCTGCAGCTGCAGTCGGCGATCCGGGGCGATGAACGTCGTGGCCAGCGCGCCGAATCCGGTGGAGACGCCGTAGTGCGGGTTCGGATCGGCAGCGAGTCCGTCGATGACCGATCGCGTCGCCGCGACGCGGTCGAGGGCTGCGGGACTGATCGTGACGGGGGCGCCGTGTCGGGCGACCGCGACGACATCGGCGTGGCTCAGCGGGGCATCGCCGACGAGGACGGGGGGCAGTTCGGTCATGTCTCGATTCCACACCCGCCGGGTCGCGGGCGACAGCGGTTCGTGACATCCTGTGTCTGTGATCCCAGACAGAGCGGATGCCGCAACGCAGGTCCCGGCGGCCGACAATACGCTGCGGATCCTGCGCTATCTGGCCGGGCGCCCTGCCCCGGTCGCCGCGTCGGCCATCGCCCGCGAACTCGGGTTGCCGCGCTCGACCGTCTATCACCTGCTGGCCACGCTCGCGGCGCACGGGTTCGTCCTTCACCTGCGCGAGGACCAGCGCTGGGGACTCGGCACCTCGGCGTTCGAACTCGCCGGCGGGTATGCCAGGCAGCAGCCCCTCGCTCGTCTCGGTCGTCCGCTCGTCGCGGCGCTGTCGGACCGCCTCGGCGAGAGCGCGCACCTCGCGGTGATGAGCGGCGGGGATGTGCTCTACATCGTCGAGGAGCGTGCGCCTCGACGCCAGGCCCTCATCACCGATGTCGGAGTGCGGCTTCCGGCCCACCTGACCGCGTCGGGGCGAGCGATGCTGGCGGCGCTCCCCCGCGAGCAGGTCCGCGCTCTTTATCCGAGCGCCTCTGCCTTCCCCGATCGCACCGGACTCGGTCCACGGAAGCCGTCTGAGCTGCGCGAACTGCTGCGCACGGTGCGCGCACGCGGCTATGCGACGGAGGAAAGTGAGGTGGCAGAGGGTCTGCGGAGCGTCGGTGCGGTCGTCTGCGATCACGCCGGCTGGCCAGTCGCCGCTGTCGCGGTGACCTGGGCGGGGGCGGATCTCGACGAGAGCGTGCTCGCCGACGCCGTGCGCGAGACCGCATCCGTGCTCGAGTCGCGGCTCAAGCGATAAGAGCCCACGCAGAGCTCCGACGGCGAGTCTTGTCGCGATCACGCTGACGCATGCTCACATCTCGAACGCACGTTAACGCAGAAAAGCCACCCAACATTGGGTGGCTTTTCTGTTTAAAAGAAGTCCGGCGGTGTCCTACTCTCCCACAGGGTCCCCCCTGCAGTACCA